>JABJAB010000087.1 GCA_018666235.1 Ilumatobacter sp. | reverse complement strand
GTCTCGCCCACCTCGTCCGGGACGTTCGGATCATCGAGTCAGCTCGCGGTGATGGTGTGAAGCGAGTCTTCCCAGGAGAAGTCGAGCCCCGGAAGCGTCTCCGGCGGGTCTGAGGCCAGCGACCGTCGGCGGCACTGATTGGTCGTGTTCAGTCATCGCCGGGCCTATGCGACCAGCTGGCCACTTCGGACCAGGTCTCGAGCGCCGCGCGGCGCGCCGACCAGCACTCGTCGTGGAGCGGCGACTCGGCTTCGGCCGAAGGCTGATGACCGAGGTAGCTCGCAATCACGTCGCTGTCTGCGACGGCGCCAGCCGCAAAGCACTGTTCGTTGCTGACCGCTTGCGCTGCGACGAGCCGGCGTCGACCATCGAGCGACAGCAGCCGCAGCGGATCATCGGCGCGAGGTGGGACGTTGCGTTCCAGGAAGCGGCGGAGCTTGGCGCGGCCGTCTGCATCGAGATACGGATGGGCGGCGAGCGCGACCATGAGCGCGCCGTCACCGTACCCGCTGTTCAGGTCCGGAACGCCGGTCTCAGACCGAGCCGGCAGCCCGAGCTGCTGTCGGAACCAGCCGGTCAACCCGTACTCCTGTCGAATCAGCCACTCGTACGCGACCAGTTGCGGCGTCGTTGCGAACGCGTTCGCGATGCGCTGCGAGAGATCCCACCACGACAAGCGGTCCGGGTCGACGCCGGCAAGGAAGTCGTCGAACGCCCACCCTGCGCCCTGCTTCACGGTTTGCACGTACCACGACTCGACGAAGTCAGGCTGGCGTCGCACGACCAACAGTGGGCGCACCGCCAGACCTGACAACGCCCCGGCAAGAATCTCGAGCCGGCGTAAGGAGTCGGGGTAGAAGCTGTCGCGGAGGCCGGGCTGGCCGATCAACGTCTCGTCGGAGATGACGAGCCGCCGACCGGCGGCGATCACGGCGTGTGCGCTGGCTCGTATGTGCGCCATGATCGCATCATCATCGGGCCGACCAGCTCCTGCGGGTCGGTGAAGGTCCGATAACGAGTCCGTGAGCGGGCCGATTCGCTTTCCCTGGAACACCCAGCCCTCTCGTTCGAGAGCGTCGCTCGAGTTTCTGAGCGATCGTTGAACCGAGGTGGTCCCCGTCTTGTGCGCGCCGAGGTGCAGTATCACCTGTGGCAGTTGTGCCTCAAGGTCTCGATCGTTCAAATCGGTCTCAAGATAGCTCATTCCGCCGCTTCGTACTGTTCAATGACGTCCTCGGCGGGGCCGTGCATCATGACGGTGCCGCGGTCCAGCCAGATCGCGCGACTGCAGGTCTGCCGGATCTCGTTGAGGTTGTGCGTGACCATCACCAGTGTTCCGGCCTGCGCCTGCAGTGCGCGGAGCCGATCGAGGCTCTTCTTCCTGAAACGGCGATCACCCACGGCCAGCGCTTCGTCGATGAGCATGATCTCGGGCGCGTCGAGTGTTGCGACTCCGAACGCGAGTCGAGCGCGCATGCCCGAAGAATAGGTGCGAAGCGGACGGTCGATGGCTTCGTCGAGTTCGGAGAAGTCGACGACATCCGCGATGCACCGGTCGATCTCGCTCATTCGGATGCCCATCGCGAGTGCGCCCAGAACGATGTTGCGACGCCCGGAGAGTTGTGGTTTGAGCGTTGCACCAACCCCGAGAAGTCGTGGGCGCGAGCTCACGAGGACGCGTCCACCGCTCGGGGTCTGAAGACCCCCGATGGTGCGGAGCAAGGACGACTTTCCGGAGCCGTTCGAGCCCAGGATGCCGAGTGCCTCACCGCGGTGGATGTCGAACGAGACGCCGCGGACTGCGTGTACTTCGGTGGTTCGACGCTGTCGGAACCCCCTCGTCAGGAGGCGCGGCCCTTCCGCGTTCTGATCCGAATACACCCGATAGCGCACATGAAGATCGCGCACGGCGACGCTGAGTTCAGATGGTTCGGTCATGCTCTCGACTCGTGACGCCGGGGAGGTCTCAGGTTCCATCGGTGTAGCCCTGTTCGCCTCGTCGGAACCAGATGAACCCGCCCATGAGAACGACGCAAGTTGTCACGACCGAGTACGCGACCACGCGCGGCTCGAGGTCGTAGCCCAACACCGCCCACCGCCAGGTCGCGACGTACCCGAAGAACGGGTTGAGCTCGAACAGCGTACGAAACGCACTTCGCTCGACGTACTCGTCGATGATGAAGATGACGCCTGAGCCGTAAAGCAGGAACCGGAAGATGAAGGGGAGCACCTGTTGGATGTCAGGGAGGTGATTCCCCGCTCGCGCGGTCGCCATCGCGAGCCCGACGTTGAAGAATGTCTGGACGACGAGAATCACCGGGATCACCAGCCACGTCGTTCGGATGGGCTCGCCGGTCGCGATACAGACGAAGAGCATCACGGCGAGCATCGGGAAGAACGACAGGAGCTGGGTGAACGTGGAGGTGATCGGCAACATCGCACGCGGAAACCACACCGATCGCAACAGTGGACGATTTCCGATGATCACGCGCGCTCCGTTGGTGATCGACTTCGTCGAGTATTGATAGCTGAACAGGCCGACGGACATGAATGCAATGAGGTTGTCGACGCCGCGTGTGACTCCGAGGATCAATCCGAAGATCACATAGAAGACCAGGATCTGGAGCAGCGGGTTGAGGATATGCCAGAGGTTGCCGAGCACCGTGTTCATCTGTTGGCTGCGGAGTTCGCTCGACGCGGTGTATCGGATGTAGTCGCGCCGGCTCCAGATGGTCGACAAGTAGCTACGGAGTCCGACGTTCGTGTCAGCGGGGATCAAGCCGGACAGATCGTCCTCGAGAACCGGTGATCGGCCGAGAGCCATCCCAACATTCTACGCAGCGGCTCGAAGGATCACAGAGGGTAGGATTTGCTCGTGCGCAACCTTGTTGATCGGGCGTCCGTGGCGATCATTCCCGCCCGAGGCGGATCGAAGGGGCTACCTGGCAAGAACCTCAAGGCCGTTGGCGGCGTGCCGTTGGTCGTTCGAGCCGTCGAGGCAGCCCATGCGGCGGGGATCGAGCGAGTGGTAGTGACGACCGACGACCCTCAGATCGCAGCGTCGGCATCAGGGGCTGGAGCGGAAATCGTCGATCGGCCGGCCGACCTTGCCTCGGACACAGCGACATCGGAATCAGCGGTGCTCCACGCGCTCGACGCCATCTCGACGGGCGAGTCCGAGCCGACGGTCGTTGCGTTTCTTCAGTGCACGAGCCCGTTCATCGACAGCCTTGCGCTGCGCCGAGCGATCGATCTCGTGGCAGACGGTGCGGACAGTGCGTTCGCAGCGCGACCGTCACACGGCTTCCTGTGGCGTACCTCGCCCGACAGTCAGGCGTACGGCGTGAACCACGACTCGTCGGTCCGGCTCCGCCGACAGGATCGACCGCCGGAGTGGCTCGAGACCGGAGCCTTCTACGTCTTTCGAACCGCTGGGTTCCGAGAAGCGAATCACCGATTCTTCGGGCGGGTTGAGCTGGTGGAGGTCGGTGCAGAGGATTCGCTCGAAATCGATGATCACGCCGACCTGCGCCTTGCGCGGTCGCTCGCAGGGGGCGGTGAGGCCACAATGCTCCCGCCGATCGATGTCGATGTGCTGGTGACCGACTTCGACGGGGTGCACACCGACGACACCGCGTTCGTTGACGAAACGGGGCGCGAGTCAGTGCGGGTGAAGCGAGGAGATGGCCTGGGAGTCAGTCGGTTGCGTCGAGCCGGTGTGCGAATCCTGATTCTGTCGACCGAGAAGAACGCCGTCGTGGCGCGCCGAGCCGAGAAGCTCGGGGTCGAGTGTCTCCACGGCATCGATGACAAGCGAGCGGCGCTCGAAGCGTGGCTCTTCCAGGAGGGAATCGAGCCGCAGCGCGTGGCCTACGTCGGGAATGACCTGAACGACCTCGGTTGCCTCGAACTCGCCGGCGTGGCAATCTCCGTGGCCGACGGTCATCCAGAAGTGAAGTCGGCCGCCGACCACACGGCGACGAGGAAGGGCGGAGACGGTGTCGTTCGCGAGATCGCGGACGCAGTGCTCGAGGCTGTCGACTTACGATCGACTTGACTCAGGTTATGGCGTCGGCTGGTAACGCATCGCTCGGATTGACGCCGCACTGATCGAGTAGTGCGGCGATGCGAGCGAGGTCGTCAGCGGTGAAGTGCAGCAGGTGTCGGGATTTGCGACGAAAACTAACGGCGGCGATGGCGCAATCCGGGAAGTGGCAGACGCAGTGCTGGCTGCACGTCGGTGACCTGTAGCCGAAACTAATTCGGGATGGCGTCGTCGGGATCGACGCCGCAAGCCTCGAGAACCCGTCGGACCTCGTCGACGTCGGCATTAGTGAAATGTTCGGTCCATTGGCCGACGCTGCCGTCGCGTACGAAGGTACCTCGATCGAGTCGACCGACCATGGTCCAGCCCTGTTCGGTCTCGTCTTCGCGTGCAGC
>JABJAB010000086.1 GCA_018666235.1 Ilumatobacter sp. | reverse complement strand
GACGTTCGACGACCTGCGCGCGCAGCATGCGTCCGACACAAAGCATGAGTCGAGCGACCGATCCGTCGCCGGTGCCGACCCGCTGTCGGTCACGCGTGCTGTCGCAGAACTGATGACTGATGGGACGCCGTCCGCCGGCAGCGACATCCACATCGACATCGACCAGTCTGATGAAACCAACAGCATGCCGCTCGCGAATGTGGCCGATGGCGAGCCTGTGGGCACCGAATCGGCCGACTGAGCGCCAGCGAGAAAGTCTGATGTCCGGTCCGGGCGTCAGACTGCTAGATTTGCCGTTCCACATGCGGATGTGGCTCAGTTGGTAGAGCGCAACCTTGCCAAGGTTGAGGTCGCCGGTTCGATCCCGGTCATCCGCTCCAGAAGCTCCCGGTCCACGCCGGGAGCTTCTCTTGTTTTCACGCCAATCACGATGCGGTTGCTGAGGGTGAATGTGACGTTCGTGGCACCGATGCAGGAGAACCGCAGACAGCGCCTGATCGTCACGTAGGCTCATCTCTCCTCCCGAAAGGAACGCCCTATGACCTCGAATTCTGTGCTGACCCACCGCAATGTCGGTGTGCTCTCGATCCAATCCGTCGAAGCGCCCGAGATCGTCACGTCAGCGTGGATCGATGAGCAATTGGCCGTCACCTACGAGCGGACAGGCATGAAAGCCGGCACGCTGTCCGATCTGGCAGGAATCGAGTCGCGCCGCTGGTGGCCCGAAAACGTCACCTTTGACAAGGCGGCAGCGCTGGCCGGCCGCAAAGCCCTCGACGACTCGGGAATCGACCCGAGCAGGGTCGGCATGCTGATTTCGACGTCGGTATGCAAGCACCACCTTGAGCCGTCGATCGCGTGTGCCGTTCACCACCAACTTGGACTCGCTCCGAGCTGTCTCAATTTCGATGTCGGGAACGCCTGCCTGGCCTTCGTCAACGGCATGCAGATCGCAGCTGCTGCCATCGACTCCGGAGCCATCGACTACGCACTCGTGGTTGACGGCGAGGGCAGCCGCTTTACACAGGAACAGACGATCAAGCGCCTGCAGCAGCCCACGACTGAGGCATCGGACATCTTTGCCGAGTTTGCCTCGCTCACGCTCGGCTCCGGCTCGGCAGCAGCACTGCTGTGCCGGATGGACCAGCACCCGGATGCCCACCGCCTCGTTGGCGGAGTCGCCCGCGCAGGGACCGAGCACCACACCTTGTGCATTGGCGACCTCGAAGCGATGTACACCGATACACATGCGCTGCTGATCGCCGGGCTGGACCTGGCCGAAGCCGCCTGGAAGAATGCCGGCGGCGACTTCGACTGGGAAGCGGGCATGGATTGGTACATCGTCCACCAGGTCAGCTCGGTGCACACACGTTTGCTGTGCGAGCGCCTGGGCATCGACCACAACCGCGCGCCGCAGACCTTCCCGACGAACGGCAACGTCGGTCCTGCTGCCATCCCGATGACCCTGGCCAAGGTGTCCGACAAGATCGCGCCCGGCGACCGCGTCTTGTTGATGGGCATTGGCTCAGGCCTGAACACCAGCTACACCGAAATCGTCTGGTGAGCCCCGGCTCCAGCCGGTCCTGGGTGCCCGACCTGCCCAGCGTTGCCGATCTGGACGCCTGGGGGATCGACCCGGCGTGGTCGAACAGTGTCGATGTGCCGAGCCACGATGGTGGCACGCATCGGTGGCATGTTCTCGACACCGGTCCAACCCTGGCCGCTGCTGGACGCGCGCCAATCGCCACGATGGTCTGTGTCCATGGCAACCCGACATGGGCCTACTCGTGGGCCACATTTCTGCGCTCGTTCGGTGACCGCTACCGCGTGATCGCGGTTGATCAACTCGGCATGGGATTCAGCGAACGCACCCCACTGCGGCGATACGCCACCCGCGTCCGCGACCTCGACGACGTCATCAGCGCACTCGGCCTCGATCCCGACATCCCGCTCACCCTCGCCGCGCACGACTGGGGCGGTGCTGTCGCGATGGGATGGGCCGTCGACCACGCTGACCAGGTCGCCGGCATGGTGCTGTGCAACACCGGTATTGCTGTTCCCGCCGGCCGCAGGTCTCCGTCGATCATCAGACTTGCTGCATCTCCTGCGCTCCGTGACCTCGTGTGTCGACGGACGCCGACATTCGTCAACGGCACCACGCTGCTGTCGCGCGGCAAGATCAATGCTGCCGACCGCGCAGCGTTCCGCGCCCCGTACCCCTCAGCGGCACACCGTGCTGCCGTGGCGGACTTCGTCGGCGACGTTCCGCTTCAACCCGGTGGCGACCACCCTTCCGAGGATGCACTTGCCGACGTCGCGCAACGACTCCATGCTGTTGATGCGCCCGTCCTGCTCGCGTGGGGCTCGGCCGATCCGGTGTTCAACGACGACTTCGCAGCAGATCTCGCGGAACGTCTCCCAAACACCAGCATCCAACGGTTTCCGACCGCCAACCATCTCGTGATGGCCGAAGCCGACGTGGCGGGCACCGTCGACCTGTGGCTGTCCGACCGATTCGAACAACCTCAGACCGCCGCCGTCGCCATCCCTGCGGCGCCGACCGAGCGACGATCTCTCTGGTCTGCCCTGGAGACGCGGCACGGTGACGATGACATTGCCTTCGCCGACATGGCGAGCGGGAAACGCATCACGTGGACTGACCTGGCCGACCGCGTCGATCGAATCGCCACCGAACTCGCTGCGCGCGGCCTTCGCCACGGTGACCGCGTCGCGATGCTGACTCCGCCGGGCGTCGAACTCGCTGCCGCGATTTACGGGGTCTGGCGCGCGGGCGGCGTCGCCGTCGTCGCTGATCGTGGACTGGGACTCTCTGGACTCCGTCGCGCTGTCCGCAGCGCCCGGCCAGCATGGGTGATCGGCCCGAAGTCAGCCCTCGCCGCAGCGCGGACATTGCGGTGGGCGCCGCGCGCCCAAGGCGTTGACATCAACGACCTCATGTCTGCCGACGCCTCGGTCCTCCCCAGTGCGCCTGCAGCGGACGACTTCGCCGCGATTCTCTTCACCTCGGGAGCCACCGGGCCCGCCAAGGGCGTCCGTTACCGACACCGCCAACTCGAGGCCCAGCGCGATGCCCTCGCAGCTGCCTACTCCATTACGAGCACCGACCGACTGCTTGCAGCGTTCGCGCCGTTCGCCCTGTACGGCCCAGCGCTTGGCATCTCGACCGTGCTCCCAGACTGCGATGTCACCACCCCGGGCAAACTCTCAGCAGCAGCATTCGCTGGAGCCTGCGCGGAACTCGATGCCACACTGGCGTTCGCATCACCGGCGGCGCTCGCCAACGTCGTCGCAACCGCCAGCGACACATCGGCAGACGCAGCGCTTGAACGGCTGCGCCTCATCATGTCGGCGGGAGCGCCCGTGCCCGCCGAAACCCTCGCAGCGATCGGCGCGTTCGCCCCGAACGCGGTGATGCACACCCCATACGGCATGACCGAGGTCCTCCCTGTGGCCGACATCGATCTCGCGGGCATCCAGGCTGCCACCGTGGACGAACCAGCAGGCGGCGTCTGTGTCGGCCGTCCTGTTGCCGGTGCCACGGTGATGATCCTGCCGCTCGATTTCGACCCCGCAGCCGCTCCGCGAGCGGTCGATTCCGGCATCACCGGAGAGATCGTTGTCAATGCCCCCTGGGTCTCTGATGGCTACCTCGGCCTCTGGGCCACCGAACGGGCAGCGCGACCCAACGTCGGCGATGGGCAGTGCTGGCATAGATCGGGCGACGTGGGGCACCTCGACGTCAAGGGTCGGCTCTGGGTCGAGGGGCGTGCCGTGCACAACGTGCACACATCGGAGGGTGTGGTCACTTCCGTGCCCGTCGAACGCAAGGTGGAACGTGACCTTGACCTGACACGGGTCGCCGCGGTCGGCGTCGGACCGCATGGCTGTCAGCAGTTGGTTGTCGTGCTCGAAGATTCAGCGAGCAACGACGGTCTGGCCTCGACCGACCTCACCGCCCGTATTCGATCTACGGTGGATTATCCCGTGGCGGCGGTGCTGACGCTGCGGTCGATGCCCGTCGACATTCGGCACAACGCCAAAATTGACCGCACCGCAGTTGCGGCGTGGGCCAACGACGTCCTCGCTGGGCGACGTGCGACTGCGCCCGGAGCGCGGCGCCTCCCGGGTCGCCGGTGAGCGGCATGAAGGTTCTGGTCACCGGAGCGTCCAGTCTCATTGGCACGGGAGTCGCACGAGTACTTGCTGACCGCGGTGATGCTGTGGTGTGCTTCCAACGGCGTTTCGTCGACGCGCTCGCAGGCGTCGACGGTGTCGAACAACAGCTCGGCGACATCCGTGACAACGAAGCAGTCAACACGGCCGCCGCTGGTTGCGACGCCATCATCCACCTGGCTGCTCGTGTCGGCATCGTTGGCTCCGAAGAGGACTTCGTCAGTGTCAACGTCGGTGGCACGAGAAACGTGCTGACTGCGGCGAAGCACCACCACATTGGGCGAGTTGTCCACGTGTCATCGCCATCGGTTGCCCACGGCGGCGCAGCCATCATCGGGGCTGGCGCCGACGAACCGACCACCGGTAGGTCGCGGGCATGGTACGCCGAGTCGAAAGCATTGGCCGAGATTGAGGCATTGGCAGCGTCGTCGCCAACGATGGGCGTCGTGGCTGTCCGCCCGCACCTCGTGTGGGGCCCGGGCGACACGCAGCTCGTTGGCCGCATCGTCGAGCGCTCCAGACAGGGACGACTTGCGTTAGTGGGCGGCGGTCGCGCGCTCGTTGATACCACCTACATCGACAACGCGGTCGATGCCCTCATTGCAGCGGTCGACAGCACCGCGCCCGGCGCAAAGTGCGCTGGACGGGCCTATGTCATCGCCAACGGCGAGCCCCGTCCGGTTCGCGACCTCGTCGCTGGAATTTGCGCCGCTGCCGGCGTCCCGTTCGAACCGCGTGGCGTACCGCTCCGGACGGCATGTGCCGTGGGTTCGATCCTCGAGCGAGTCTGGCCTCGGTTGCCGCAGCGGGTCCGCAACGACGATGACGAGCCGCCGCTCACTCGGTTCGTGGCGGAGCAACTCGGTACTGCCCATTGGTTTGACCCTGCGCCTGCGGCGTTGGATCTTGGTTGGACGCCGACGGTGAGCGTCGATGACGGCCTGGCTCGCCTCGCCGACTCCTACTGAATCGACACCCAACCTGGCCGCATGGCCGCTATCGTGGTCCGTTCTGGCGACGTGGCCGAGTGGTTTAGGCAACGGACTGCAAATCCGTGTACATGGGTTCGATTCCCATCGTCGCCTCCAGAGATCGAGCTCCGTTCGCGCCAGCGACGGAGCTCGATACGTTTTCGGCGTTGAACGGGCAGAACCCCACTTGGCAATCATCGAGACCCACCGATCCGCGGTGAGGCAGGCAGCGGAGGCTTGCCGCGAACGCACTCATCGACCAACATGGTCTCTCGCCTGTACTGAGGAGCCCGACGATGCTCGATCACCTGTCAATCCAATGCGCTGACGTCGCCGTTAGTGCAGCGTTCTACGACTCCGTCCTTGTTGCGGTCGGGGGTCAACGAATTCTCGAGTTTGACGGCCCCACGATCGGCTACGGCGTTCCCCCGATGCCCGATTTCTGGATTGGCCCGAATATGACCGGCGACGGCTTTCGGGAATCCCATATCGCATTCAACGCACCGGATCGTGCTGCTGTTGACAGCTTCTTCACGGCGGGTATCAATGCTGGGGCCGTCGTACTCCACGAACCGAGGGTGTGGCCTGAGTACCACCCCAATTACTACGGTGCGTTTATTCGTGACCCGGACGGCAACAACGTTGAAGCCGTGTGCCATCTGCCTGCCTAGCCGTGGGCGGCCTGTTCATCTACGACATCCGCGACATCCACGACATCCACGACATCCGAGTGGGCAACGGAGCCACGTGAGCACGCGGTGACGGTCACCGACGGTTCGTCCGATCGGCGGCGCCCGACTCAGCCGAAGGCTGCGTGACCGGCTGGGATCACCTGCTCGAGATAGGACTCGAGAGCATCGTCGTCCACCGGCAATCGGAGCGCAATATTGACCATGTCGGCGCCTGCATCGCGGTATCGGGCAATCTGCTCGAGTGCATCTTCGGCCGTGCCGGTCAGTGCACCCTGGGTCACGCGTTCGGCCATCTCGGGGCCCCACTGATCGATGATCCGCTGCAACTCTCGGTCAGCAGCCGCACGCGTTGCACCCATGTGGAACGCCAGATTCACCGACCGTTCCAGCGTGGCTGGGTCGCGGTCGATTGCTTCGCACGCGGCGTTGATCTGCTGATTGAGCCGTGCGTACTCGTCCGGCCCGACGTAGGGCACGTTCCAGCCTGAGCAGTACTTGGCAGCGATCGCGGGCGTCCGCTTCGGGCCGCGGCCGCCGGCCCACATCGGCATCGAGCCGTTTGTCGGACCAGGAACACAGGTGACCTCGTCGACCCGCGAGTGTTCGCCGTCGTACGTGGTGGTGCCGCCGCCGAACATTCCCGAGATGATCTCCATCCCGTCACCCAGCATGTCGAAGCGGGTCCCCAAGGCCGGAAAGTCGTAGCCGTGCGCTCGGAACTCAGGTTCGTGCCAGCCGGCGCCAAATCCTGGCTCAAAGCGTCCGCCCGAAATGTGGTCGATCGCAACACACGCCTTTGCCAAGAGCGCAGGATTGCGAAACGGGACGCAGAACATCAAACATCCGATCCGGGCTGATGTCGTGACTGATGCAAGCGCACCCAACGTCGCCACCGCTTCGAAGTGGGGCGTGGTGCCGCCGTTCGGTGGCGCCTCGTACAAGTGGTCCCACACTGAGATCCAATCGACGGCGCCATCGAGTCGCTGCCATCGCGCGATCAACTCCGCCATCGTGGCGTTCTGCTGGCCGACGTGGACGCCAAGCTGTAAGCCGGTTCGACCGCGACGGTCACGAAGCGATGTCATGGAGCCTCCACTGCGTCGACGCCGCTCAATTTGTCGCCAGCCAAGGTGATGCGATGCATCAGCCGGCGCTGCCCGGCGTAGTTGTTCAACGCCCAGTGCCAGGTCGACCGGTTGTCCCACATTGCGATCGACCCGGGCTCCCACTCGAACTCGTAAGAGAACGGACCCTCTGCCACATGCTGATACAGGAAGTTGAGGAGGGGCTGGGATTCTTCTGGCGTCCAGCCAACGAAGTGTGTGGTGAAGGCAGCGTTGACGTACAGCAACTTGCGGCCGGTCATCGGATGCCTGGCAACGACCGGGTGAACGGCGCCGTCCGTCGCTTCGGGGTTGTGGAAGCGGTCGTCGTCTGCCGCGTAGCCTGAGGTCTTGCCGAAGACGTGCTCGTTCGTGTGATGCGCCTGGAGGCCCTCGAGCGTCGCCTTCAATCCATCGGAGAGCGAGTCGTACGCCGCGCCGACGCTCAAGAACCTCGTCTCGCCGCCTGAAGTCGGGAGGTCGCGGGCCACCAGAATCGAACCACGTGCTGGGATCTGGTCATAGCTGTGATCGGTGTGCCAGCCTCCGCCAACGTTCACGTCTTGGTCTGCCTCTTTCAGGACCTGGGCGATCTTCGGGTGAGACGGCACCGGCGTGAAGAACTTGTTGACGTCGATTGTCGAGAAGCGCTCTGCGAACGCAATGTGCTCGTCCTCGCTCAGCGTTTGCTCGCGAAAGAACAGCACACCGTGGGTTGCCCAGGCCTGATCG
This sequence comes from Ilumatobacter sp., assembly GCA_018666235.1. Taxonomy (GTDB): domain Bacteria; phylum Actinomycetota; class Acidimicrobiia; order Acidimicrobiales; family Ilumatobacteraceae; genus Ilumatobacter_A. The sequence continues at coordinate 3,897 of JABJAB010000086.1, read as the reverse complement.
AGCGCAGCAACATCGCTGCCGGACAGGTTGGTGATGTCGAGGTCGGAAACGACCGCGCCGACGTATTCGGAGACGGGTGAGACCTGCATTGCTCCAGTTCAGCAGGTCGGCTGATCAGCCAGCGAGGTCGGCGAGCGACTTGTCGGCCTCGTCGGTGCCCAGCACCACCAGAATATCCCCGTCGAGCGTCCCAGAATCGGTCGGTACGTCGTCCGGGAGTTCGAGCACCGTGAGGCCACCCATTGCTGTCGCGACGACATCGGCGTCTGCCTTCGCATCATCAGATGCGTAGTACACCACAGACTCAGTTGCCTGTGCAGTGCTGTTCGTCGGGGTTCCGACCGTGAAACCAGCGGCTTCGAGTTGCTCGGTCATCCGGCCGGCAGACCCGCTCACGCCGCTGCCGTTTGCCACGACAACCGTTGAGCCATCGTTCTCGATGGCGTCGACGTTGGTTGACGCTCCGCTGAGTTCGGCGATCGATTTGTCGGCTTGCGCGTTGCCGAGGAGGAGGAGCACGTCACCGGTGAATTCGCCCTCGATGGGCGGCTCCTCCGGGAGAGCTTCGACAATCACGCCCCCGAGCTTGGCCGCGAGCGACGTGGCAACGGCCTGCGCGGTTGCATCGTCGACGTGGTACACGACCGAGTCATCGACCTTCTCGGTGCCGTTGACCGGTGTCCCCACCGTGAAGCCCTCGAGGGCCAGCGCATCGCTCATTCTGCCTGCTGACCCGCCGGCGATGTTGCCGTTCGCCACGATGACGGTGGCTCCCTCGACCACCATCGCCACGGTGGTGGTGGTTGCAGGTGCTGCGGTGGTGGCCGGCGCTGCCGTGGTCGCAGACACGTTGGACGGATCCACGGTCGTGGTGGTCGCGGAGGAATCGCCGTCGCTGCCGCCGCCGCACGCAGCGACAAAGAGCAGAGAACCTGCGAGAAGAGCGGAAGCGATTTGAGAGTTCACCGACGCAGTCTCGCAAATTTTGCAGGGCGCGTCGTACACGCAGCACTGCGCGCCTGCCGCGGATGGCTCAACTCAGGTACTTGCCGAGTGCGCCGAGCACCTGCCGCTGCCCGGCGACCACCTTGCTTCGTGCCACATCGAGGTCCAGCCATGCCGCTCGATCGATCTCCGGAAACTCCTGGACGCGGCCCGACTTCGGAGGCCATTCCATCTGGAAGTTGTTGCTCGAACACTGTGCGGTGTCCATGTCGCCCTCGAGCGCCCAGATGTGGATCTCCTTGGCGCGGTTCTGCCTGAACACTCCGAGGTCGATTGCGGGCCCAGCAGGCACTTGCTGACCCATCTCTTCATTGAACTCGCGTTGCGCGGCGGCCCATTCGTCGGTGTCGTCAGCCTCGACCGTGCCCTTCGGAATCGACCAGGCTCCGTCGTCTTTCCCGACCCAGAGCGGGCCGCCCATATGCCCGAGGAGGACTTCAAGCATCGCTGCCGCATCGCCCGGGCTCGTGCGGTACAGCAGCAGGCCAGCGCTCCGGTTCATGGCACCGAACGTACTCGCGTCGACCGCACTCTCGTCCGCGCATGACTGCAACTGCGCTCGCCCTGGCTGGGGGTCGCATCGGTACGATGCCAAGGTGGCAAGGCGGCACTCCGACACGACGCGTCGTCGCGCAATTTTGGGATTCGCCCTGGTGGGGATTGTCGGGTGCGGTGGCTCCTCCGCATCCGTGGTTGACGTCCTCGCAGCATCGTCCTACACCGACGTCGCCGACGAGCTCGAGACGCTGCTCGAAGACGAGCTCGGCATCGACATCAGATTCTCGTTCGGTTCGTCGGGCACGTTCCTCGAACAGCTGAATCAAGGCGCACCGGCTGCGGTCGTGATCACTGCGAACGGCGAGACGATGCGGCGACTCGAATCTGCCGAACTCGTCGACGCAAGTATTGCGATGAACCGCAACGAGTTGATCATCGTCACTGCCGACACCACCATTGGACAGTCGATCAACTCCTTAGCGGACCTCGCGGCGTCAGGCGATGCGGTCACGGTCGTCTGCGCCAGCACAGCGCCCTGTGGGGCAGCCACCGACCAGCTTCTGAAGCAGGCAGGCCTGACGCTCTCGCCGGCCAGCCGCGAACCGAATGTGCGTGCCACCCTGACCAAGGTGATTCTCGGGGAGGCCGACGCGGCCATCGTCTACCGGACGGATGCCCAGGTTCGTCCCGACCTCCGTTTCGTCGAGATCACTGACACCGTCGATGTCGTCGGGAGGGCTGCCTCCGTCACAGGGAAGGCAAACGGAGCCAACATCATCGAGGTCCTCGGGAGCGCCGCGGCAGCGGAGATCCTGGCCGATGCAGGGTTCTCGGCGCCGTGAAGAATCGGCCGCCCCGCTGGGTCATCGCGATGGCCGCCGTTCCGGCGATCGTGCTGGGTGCTCCGTTGTTCGCACTCCTCTGGCGGCTGCCATGGAGCGACCTCGGCGGAGCGCTCACCAGCGATGCTGCCAAGTCAGCGCTGGGACTTTCACTGATCACATCCGTCTCCGCGACTGCGCTCTGCGTGCTGTTCGGCTTGCCATTGGCCTGGATGCTCTCAACCGGAACCGGCGTGACGACGCGAGTGGTCCGGGCGCTCTGCCTGCTGCCGATCGTGCTGCCACCGGTGGTTGGTGGCGTCGCTCTTCTGCTTGCCTTCGGACGCCGGGGAGTGGTGGGCCAGTGGCTTGCCGACCTCGGTATCCAATTGTCCTTCAGTACTGCGGGGGTCATCCTCGCTCAGTTCTTCGTCGCACTGCCGTTCTTTGTGTTGTCGGTCGAGGCAGCGCTCCGGCAGATGGACATCGAGTTTGCCGAAGTTGCGCACGTGCATGGCGCCTCGCCGACTCGGGTGTTTACCTCGGTGACGGTTCCGTCCATCGCTCCGGCAATCGCAGCGGGCGCTGTGCTGGCTTGGGCCAGGGCACTTGGTGAGTTCGGAGCCACGGTCACCTTCGCCGGAAGCCTGGAAGGCCGTACGCAGACGTTGCCGCTTGCCGTTTTCAATCTGCTCGAAAGTGACCCGGCCGATGCCGTGGTCCTGAGCGCAGTGCTCGTCGTCCTGGCCGTCGCGGTCTTGGTGGCGCTCCGCGACCGCTGGTTTGGTGTGCTCCGGTCTGAGGTGCAGCGATGACCGGGACCAGGGTGACGGCATCGGTCGAGTTCGTGCGGAGTGACCTCTGCTTGCAGTTCGACGTGCCGGATGTGCCGTTCGTGGCGCTGACTGGTCCGAACGGTGCAGGCAAGACCAGCGCGCTCCGTTGCCTTGCGGGGCTCGAGGAAGCAGCCCACGTCACGTGGTCCGACGGAGAGCCAAAGAGTCGGGGATATTTGCCGCAGCGCGTGATGCTGTATCCGGCGATGTCGCTGGCCGACAACATCGCGTCGTCGATGCGTTTCGCCGGCCTCGACAAAGCAAGCATCAGTGAGCGAACCGCAGAGCTCCTCGACCTCGTGGATATCGCCGCCTTGGCGCGACGACGCCCCCATGAGGTGTCAGGAGGTCAACGTCAGCGCGCCGGTCTGGCCCGCGCCATTGCGGCCACGCCCGCATTGTTGCTGCTCGATGAGCCGTTCTCCGCGATCGACGTCGACAGCCGGGCCCGAGTTCGTGCACGAATCATCGAGCACATTGCCGAATCCGGGGCTCGTTGCGTGATGGCCACGCATGATCCCAACGATCTTGCGGCCGCCGACGCGGTCAGCATCCTGCTGCCCTGAGGCGGGTTGCTCACCTTGGGTGCCCTGTCACCGAGATTGCCTCGTGGACGGGTGGTGGCTGAGGCCAACGACCTACTGGCCTGTCACGTATTGCACGTGGACCTTGTGGATGGCGCCATTGAACTTGAACGGCGCCTTGTCGCGGTAGTCGAGAGACACTGGGGAGCCGAG
>JABJAB010000085.1 GCA_018666235.1 Ilumatobacter sp. | reverse complement strand
AGCAATCATCCACCTTCGGTTTCACTGTCGTCGCGTTGATTGTCGTGTTCGGTCCGCTGATCGCAGAGCGGGTCCGATTGCCCGGCTTGATGGGTCTGTTGCTGGGTGGGGCATTGATCGGCCCCAACATGTTCAACGTTCATTCCGCTGGTACTGGGCGTTGGGGTGGGACTGATGCTCGGTATCGACACGACAGCGGCGGTGTTGATCGGCTCGTTCTGGGCGTCGTTCACATTGATCACCTATCCGATCGTGAGTCAGTACGGCCTGACCAAGAACCGGGCGGTTGCGGCAACGGTTGGCGCGAGTTCGATTACTGACACCATCTCGTTGGTCATTCTGGCCGTCATCATCGGTGCCGAGACTGGCGACTCGGGTGGTATTGCGTTGGTGTTGAGCATCGCGCTGGGAATGGTCGGGGTGGCCGTCTGGTGCATGATCATCTACCCCTTCCTGGCGCGGATGTTCTTCATGGGAATGGGTCAGGAACGAACGCTGCGATATCTGATCGTGCTGATTGGTCTGACGTCATCTGCGCTCGTCGCCGATTTGCTGGGGATCGAGGCCTTGATCGGCGCATTCTTCATGGGAGTCGGATTGAACCGTCTCGTTCCGAACGCCAGGCCACTGATGGGAGTGACCGACTTCATTGGCAATGCCATCTTCATCCCGACGTTCCTCGTGTCGGTCGGCCTCTTGTTCGATCCCGAAGTCATGTTTGTTGCCGAGACACTTCGGTTGGCTGCTGGATTTGCTGTCGCGCTGGTGGTGGGCAAGGCGGCGGCTGCATGGCTGTCAGGCCGCCTGTTCGGGCTCGACCGCGCCGAGGTCGGTCTGATGTTCTCGATCTCGGTCGCGCAGGCAGCAGCGACACTTGCTGCGACGATTATCGGCCTCGAGGCGGGGCTGTACGGCGACGACATTGTCAACGCCGTCATGGTCGTCGTCGCAGTCAGCTTGCTGATCACATCGATCGGCACGGCCCGCTATGCGCCGAGGATCACGGTGCCGGCCAACCTGCAGCGACGCCCCGGCGAAGCAGTTCTCCTTCCGACCGGGGATGTCCCCGACGCAGAGTTGGCGCGGGTCATCGGGCTTGCCAGCCGACTTGCAGACCCTGTCGGCGGCATCCTCCAGCCGATTGTCGTGGTTCCCTCGACGGCACCAGATCTGATCGAGTGGGGACGCGCCGAACAGAATCGAGCTGATCTTGTGCTGCGGCGAATGGGCCAGGACGTCGAAACGCAGCTCCGCGCCGATCGGTCAGTTTCCTCCGGGATCAACCGCACGGCGATCGAACACGACTCATCGCTGCTGCTCTTGGCCTGGCCTGGGAAGCCCAGCATCGGAGGCCGGGTGCTTGGAGCGAGCTACAGCGAGATCATCGCGGCTACCTCGGTGCCGGTGCTGATCGCAGCGCTCCACGATGACGTCGTCGCCCACCCCCGGGTTGCGCTTGTCGCTCACAGTGTCGTGCCGGGTAGCGCGTTGTCGCTGTCGCTGGGAGCCCAGATCGCGAGCGCCTTCGCCGGGAAAGATCATCCTCTGCTGGTCGGCCCCGCGGCCCCGGAGCACCTTGCCGCGCTCGACATCGCCTTTCCCGCAGACACCGAGTACCGAGGTGGCAGCGACGTGGTGGGTTGGGTCAACGCCAACACCGATCCGGGTGACCTCGTGATCGTGCCCTTCGTTGGGGTTTCCCTCCGGCCTCTAGCGGAACAGATCTATGACAGCGGACGTTCGATCCTGGCCGTCGCCCAGAACCCAGGGTCGCAGCCCGCACTCGGTGGCTCGGCGATGAGCCTCCCAATTGGTGGAACCGTCAACCCGGTGTGATCCCGAGAAGTGGGCCTGCGATCCGTTCTTGGCAAAGGGCAGGGCCAGGGTCAGTGCGGGTCGAGGGTCAGTGGGACGGCGCGAGATCCCGTCGACAAATGAGGTCACGCACCTCGGTCGTCGTCAGCACGACGAAGAACTGAGCGACGGCAACACCTGCGATCGTTGCCGGTGCCGCGGTGCCGCGGTGCTCGATGTGGCAGATCTGTCCAAGCGACACCTCGCAGAGATATCGGGAGGCCAGCGCCAGCGTGCCTTTTCTGCGCCGGGACTTGCACAGGAAGCCGGAGTGTTGCTGCTCGACGAGCCGGTGGCGGGTCTCGACGTGGTGTCGATTCATGAGATTCGACGAATCATCCTCGAAGAACGTGGTCTTCGCAGCGCTGGAGCTGCGTTGCCGTCGGTGACGGGGGAAGAAGGCCGTGGGTGCTTGATAGCGTAATTTCGATGCCAGCATCTGAGCATCAGGTCCTCTCGGTCGTCATGCCGTCGTACAACGAGCAGGGCACGATCCGTATGATCATCAAGACGGTGCTTGAGTCTCCGCTTGTTGGCGAACTCGTCATCGTAAATGACTGCTCTACCGACGAGACCGCCGAGATCCTCGACCATCTCGACGACCCCCGTGTCGTGGTCATTCACCACAACGAAAACCAGGGCAAAGGTGCGGCTCTGCGTACGGGATTCGCTGCGGCGACCATGCCGCTTGTCATTATTCAGGACGCCGATCTGGAATACGATCCGAGCGAGTATCCGGTGATGGTTGCGCCGATCCTCAACGGGAAGGCCGACGTCGTGTTCGGGTCCCGATTCCAGGGAGGCCAACCACACCGCGTTCTGTACTTCTGGCACAGCCTGGGGAACAGGGTTCTCACGACAGCATCCAACACGATGACAAACCTCAATCTGACCGACATGGAGACCTGCTACAAGGCCTTTCGCCGCGAGGTTCTTGAGAGATTCACGATCGAAGAGAATCGTTTTGGAGTCGAGCCCGAGATAACGGCCAAGATCGCACGGTTGGGTGTGGTGATTTACGAGGTCGGTATCAGCTACGACGGCCGGACCTACGCTGAGGGGAAGAAGATCGGATGGCGAGATGGCGTCCAGGCGATGTTCTGCATCATCGCGTATTCTCCCATCGGCGAGCGGTTCCGGTTGAAGCGGTGGTCCGCAGCGTTGGGGCGGGTGCTCAGGCAGGGCCGGTGACTGCTCCAGCAGCGGAGCCATCCGGCGTGAGGCAGGTGAGGCCGAACGAGATCTTGTCGATAACAGCGGCCGTTATCGCACTCAGCATCATCTCGATGAGCTGATTTCTCGGCCCAACCAACGCGGACACGATCCTCCACTCGCTCATGTCGGCGCAGCGGCTGACCTTCTACTACTGGGGGCAGGATCGTTTGGCCAACGTGCTGGCGCTCGCCGGCTGGCCGGTTCAGAACGTCCACTGGAATTTCTACGTTCTGCTGCTGCTCCAGGCCATCATGTTCCACACGCTGATCGCGCTGATCGTGGTCTTCGTCTCTCGGACGGTCGACCCGGGACGGTCGCTCGGCTCGACCGTGTTCACGGTGCTCGGGGTCAGCCTTCTCGTTACTGCCATGCTGACGCCGCTTGCCACACACACGTTCATGTTCGAGCAGCAGTACGCGCTGTCACTCGTGCTCTTTGTCGTCGGCCTCGCGCTCCTCGTCAGGTGTTCTCGACGATGGTTCGTGATTGGGGCGATCCTCATTGTCTCGTCGTTGGTCGTCGTCCCGGCCAGCGTGCTGTTCTTCCCATTGGCTGCTGTGCTTGGGGACAGATGGGACTGGCGACGGTTGGCAATCGCAGCTGGAACCACAGCGGCCGCCCTCGCTTTCGCCGCGATGGCCCCGTCAATCTTCTTTGATGGCGAAGCACAAACGGCGTATCGAACGTTCTCGCTGTCACTGTTCATCAGCGGCTGGCGGGATGCGGCGTCCAACGTCGTTGATGGTCTGCGGCTCGCGCCGACGATTGTATTCCTGGTGCTTTCTGTCGCCATTTTGGTGGTTCGACGCAGCGAAATCCCGACTCGTCTCCGTTGGGTGCTACTCGGTGCGCCTCCGTTCGCCATTGCCTGGTTCTGTACGTTCACCGCGAACCGATGGGTCACGTGGAATCTCCACTTTCCGCGCTACTACTTCCCCGTGTATCTGACGCTGATCGTTGTGGTATCGGCCGCGGCTGTGATCGCAGGCAACTGGGCGCGTGACGTGCTCGCCGCCCGCACTCGTTCATTCGCCACGCGTCCTGCTCGAATGGCGTTGGTCGGCTTTGCGGTGTCTTCGGCACTCCTCGTTGTCGGTGTCTTCCGGTTGCTGACAGACGACGGCATCCCGGTCATCGCCAACGCGGGGCCAGCCGCGGAGGACGTCCGCGATCTTGACGTCGAGGTCGTCGTGGGTGACTACTGGACGGTCTGGCCGATTGTGTACGCGTCGCTGAGCCGGGGGTACCAGGTGTTCGGCATCTCGCCTCGCGCCGAAGCGCTGGCAGATGAGCTGACCGATGAGGTCGAGAGGACGTTCGTCGACCCAGGCGACGACATCGCACTGATGTGTATTGGCCTGGACGAACCAACTTGTGTGTTGGACTTCGCTCGATTCGTTGGTGGTGACTGGGAGGTCGCCTCGACTGCGCTGGTCAACCCACTCGTGGTGATCGTTCGGCCCGCTGCCGAGTGACGATGTGTGCAACATCTCGAACACGTCGCCCTGCCTGACCCATTGGATTGCTTGGGCGAGATAGTCGCTGACGGCATTCGAGTTTGATGGCCCGTTCAGAGGGCGCGCTCATTGGTCGCGCAGCGGATCGTGTCAGCTGTTCCGGGTCAGCGACAGTTGGGGCAGAGTCCGTAGACATCGACCGAGTGGTGCGTCTGCGTGAACCCCTCGGCGTCGGCGAGGGCATCGAACTGGTCGTCGAGCGTCTGCTCGAGCGTGGCGGCGAGCGTGGTATCGCGAACCAGGCGGCACGACTCACAGATCAGGTGGTGATGGTGCCCGGTGAGCGATAGGCCGAGCTCTGCGCAAGGTCGGGTGCGGCATCGAGCAATTCGGGCAAAGTGATCGGGCCGGTCGCGGACTTCAGCTCGTCGACGATCGCCCGGCGGGAGATGAGTGAATCGCAGCTCGTGTTCTGCGAGCCGATCTTGAATCGCTCGTTCCAATTCACTCATCGCCACCATCGGGTCAGCGTCGTACTCATTTGCTGAGAATGGTTCTCCAAACACCTGGTCCATCATCGGAGTAGCTTCCGGT
>JABJAB010000084.1 GCA_018666235.1 Ilumatobacter sp. | reverse complement strand
GAGGTGCTTGGCGCATTGCCGTTCGTTGCACCGGAGCTGGGCATACTGGGCGACATGGCCGAAACGTCAAACCCGCCGACTGCTGCAAACTTCGTCCATGACGTGGTTGTCGAGCACAACGCAACGGGGGCCTTCGGTGGTCGCGTCCAGACTCGGTTCCCGCCTGAGCCGAACGGCTATCTGCACATTGGCCACGCGAAAGCGATTACCGCTGACTTCGAGCTTGCACGAGAGTTCGATGGGGTGTGCAGGTTGCGGTTCGACGATACGAACCCTGACACCGAAGACTCCAGCTTCGTCGATGGCATCATCGAGGACCTCGCGTGGCTCGGGTATCCGCTTGATCGCGACCCATTGTTCACCAGCGACTACTTCACCCAGCTCGCAGAGTGGGCCGAGCTCCTCATCTCGAATGGCCTGGCATACGTCGACGACCAAGACGGCGACACGATCTCCGAACAGCGTGGCGGGTACGGCAAACCAGGAGTCGACAGCCCGTTCCGGAATCGAACGGTCGAAGAGAACCTTGCGCTGTTTTCGGCGATGCGAGCGGGTGGCTTTGACGAGGGTGCTCACGTGCTGCGTGCCAAGATCGACATGCAGCACGAGAACATGCAGCTGCGTGATCCCGTCATGTATCGGATTCGCAAGGAGTCGCACCACCGCACCGGCGACGCTTGGAGTGTGTACCCGACGTATGACTGGGCGCATGGTCAAAGCGATGCGATCGAAGGTGTCACGCACTCGCTGTGCTCACTCGAGTTCGACTCCCATCGGGCGCTCTACGACTGGTATCTCGATCAGCTGCGCGAGCTGGGGGCGCTGCGTTTCGAACAGCCTCGGCAGTACGAGTTTGCGCGACTAGAACTCACGCACACGATCACGTCGAAGCGCAAGCTTGCGACGCTGGTTGCCAACGGTGTTGTCGACGGTTGGGACGACCCCCGCCTGCCGACGCTGCGCGGCCTTCGCCGTCGCGGGTACCCGGCCGCGGCGATCCGCGAGTTCTGTGACTTCATCGGCGTGTCAAAGACCAACAGCCGCCACGAGATCGAGCTGCTCGAATCTTTTATTCGCACACGGCTGAACAAGGTCGCTCAACGGCGAATGGCCGTGCTGGAACCGCTCAAGGTCGTCATCACGAATTGGCCGACCGACGCAGACGGCAATCCGGTGGTCGAGTACGTCGAGCTCAACAACAACCCGGAGAACGCCGAGGATGGCACGCGCACCGCCCCATTCTCCGGGGTGCTGTACATCGAGCACGATGACTTCAAGGCCGAGCCGCCACCGAAGTACTACCGCCTCACGCCAGGTCGCGAGGTCCGACTCCGTGGCGCGTACTTCGTCACCGCGACCGACTTTGTGAGCGACGACGATGGCAACGTCGTCGAGGTCCACGTCACGTATGACCCTGACACCAAGGGCGGCAATGCACCCGACGGCCGCAAGGTCAAGTCGACCATGCACTGGGTGAGCGCTGCCCACGCCGTCGAGGCCGAGGTCGCGTTGTACGACCGTCTCTTCGCCGCCGAGGTGCCGGGCAGCGAAACGGGCGATCCGTTTGACGACCTCAATGGCGAGTCAAAGACGCTGCTGCACGGGTGCAAGCTCGAACCAGCCCTGGCCGACACCGCTGCCGGAGAGGTCGTGCAGTTCGAACGGTTGGGTTACTTTGCGGCAGACCAGCGAACGCCATTGCTGTTCCACCGGACCGTCGGCTTGCGCGACGAATGGGCGAACATTCAGAAACGAAAATAGTTCAACCCACCTCGAGGGGCAGGAGGGTGCCGGCCGCCTCGGCAATATGGGCGCTCCATTGCTCAGCGTTGCGCGGCTCATCGACGGGCAACACCACGAATTTGGTGGTGCCGACGTCGACGAACTGTTGGATCAGTTGCGCAACGCCGTCCCACGATGACGGAACGAGTTGAGTGACATCGTCGAGGTCCGGTCGGCGTTTCGCAAGCAAGCGGAGGATGACGTCAGGGACGACTCCGAATGAGTAGGGGATGAGGACGCCGTAGTGATCGTCGTCGATCGATCGTTCGTGCTGGGCAGCAACCTCTTCGATGACAGCGCGTCCGGCTGCGGCATCGGCGGGGGTGACGAACGATGGCAACCATCCGTCGGCCACCCGGCCCACCCGCTTCAGTTCAGATGGAGCGATCCCACCGAGCCATACGTCCATGCGTTTCGGGGCCGGAAGGACACGGACGCCCTCATAGTTGAAGTAGTCGCCGCGATGATCGAACGGCTCGCCCGTCCAGCACTTCTTCATCACGTCGAGTGACTCGTTGAAGATCTTTGCCCGCTCCGATCGCTCGACACCGAACGCTTGCTGCTCGATCGGGTCGACCGCACCGAGGCCGAACGCAGGGAGGAGCCGCCCGCCCGACATCCGCCCAAGTGTGGCGAGTTGCTTGGCCAGCACGACCGGGTTGCGTCCCGGGAGCACCATCACCGACATGCCGAACTTGAGATTGGTGGTTCGGCCTGCTCCAAAAGCCATCGCCACCAAAGGGTCGGGTGCTTCGCCGCTGATCTTTTCTGACAGCCACAGCGAATCAAACTGGTGCGACTCAAGTGCATCGACGACGGTGCCGTAGGTCTCGTCATTGAGGTTGGTTCGGGTGCCGAGTCCGAAACCGATCCGAACTTTCATGTCGGTCATGAGCAAGCGATCCGTTCGAGGTGGTCAGCGACAAGATCTGTGGCGCTGAGGAAGGGTGAATGGTCGGTGTCGATGTCGATCTGCTCGTCGCAGCGTGCGGCCATCACGGCCTGGTGGTCCGGGTGCACTGCCTCGTCGCGGAGGCAGCGGAGATAGCTCGACGAGATGTGGTCACGAGCAGAGCCTTCGACCGACTCGGTCATGGTGGCGATGGGCTGCGGCGACAGACGCCGAAGTGCGGCCTTGATCGCTTGAGGGGAACACGCGCCGTAGAGAGCGCTCGCGGCGAGGTCGAGGTCGAGCGTGGTCGTGCCGTCGTCTTGCATCTGGACGGCTGCGGCAAGAGCAACGGATTGGCGTTCGAACGAACGGAGAGCGCCGTTCACACTTTCGCCAGCGTCGAGTGCGAACGCTGCGATGTAGACCAGGTGAGCGAGATCAGGTCTGCCAACGCCAGCTTCCGTGATGACGGCGCCGCCATAGCTGTGCCCGACCAGCACGACGTCGTCGAGGCCGAGATGATCGAGCGTGTCAGTGACGTGGCCCGCATCGTGGTGCAGCCCGCCGAGCGGACGGACCGATGCTCCGTGCCCAGGGAGGTCGATGGCATGCGAGGGGATCCCGCGGCGGTCAAGTTCAGCCTGCAGGGGTGCCCAACACCAGGCACCGTGCCAAGCGCCGTGAACAAGGACAACGTGACGAGCGTCTGGCATGTGTGGATGCTCGCACAGCGAGCGTCCGTCGATCGACTCAGCGAGCGGGAACGTTCAGATGGAGCGGAACGGCGACGCGAGCTGGGGCGGCGCCACTGCGGACTCTGCCGGTCTGTACCCAACTGGCGGCGAATGCGACCACGACCACCGCTGCCACGATGACGCTGTCAGAAACGTGTCCGATCGTGGATATCGCAACGGCTGCAAGTGCAGCGACGGCCGAGATCACGACGGCCAATCTGATGGCGGCGATCCACGTGCGGCGGCTGATGTCCATGTCTCTTTCATAGTTGTCCTGAGGCGTTGGCCGGCAGTGGATCGCACTTTTTTGCACATTCGTCACCCGACCGTTGGGAACGTCACGCGATCGCGCGAGAACATATGACGAAGCGATGACGACCATGTCGCCGTTTCGTGACCCAATCACACCGGTGTGGTTCGATTCTGTTCCAGGACGAGGGCTACGTTCGCCTCATGTCTGACTCACTCCAGCCGCTTGACCTGTTCCGACTCGACAATCGCGTGGCGATCGTGACCGGTGCATCGTCGGGTCTCGGCGACCGCTTTGCCCGGGTGCTGCATGCGGTCGGAGCGAACGTCGTCGTGACCGCGCGACGTGCGGACCGCCTCGAGGCCCTCGCCGCTGAACTGAACTCGTTGCGCTCTGACTCCGCAGTCGTGGTCACCGCTGACATCTCTCTCGAGGCTGATCGCGAGCGCATCGTGAACGACACGCTCGCGGCATACGGCACTGTCGACGTCGTCGTGAACAATGCTGGCGTGGGGGGCCAGGTGGCGATCGAAAACGAGGGCCTCGACGTCTTTCGGCGCTCGATGGAAATCAATGTGACCGCACTGTGGCATCTGTCGAAGCTCTGTGCTCCGTCGATGATCGAGTCGGGCGGGGGGTCGATCATCAACATTGCCTCGATGCTTGGTCATGTGGCGTCGTCGCCAGTGAAGCAGGCGCACTACAGCGCAAGCAAGGGGGCCGTTGTCAACTTGACTCGTGAACTTGCAGTGCAGTGGGCGCGCAAGGGCATCACGGTCAACGCGCTGTGTCCCGGGTGGTTCCCATCCGAGATGACCGATGGGATGGATACAGACGAGAGCAGCCAGCGGTTCGTCAAGGCCAACACACCCATCCCTCGCATGGGCGAGACGCACGAACTCGACGGAGCCCTCCTCCTACTCGCCAGCTCAGCCGGCACGTTCATCACCGGTCAGAGCGTCATCGTCGACGGCGGCTGGACAGCCCGCTGATTCTGGTTCGCACCGGGACGCTGGGTGCGACGGGGGCCGGTGCTGGGCAACCATCGAGCCGGTGGCGATGCGCTCTACTTGAGGCAAGGGAACACCCGCACACACCAAACTCAGGAGAAGAAGATGAAGAACATGATTGCAGAGTTCAAGGCGTTCATCGACAAAGGTGACGTCGTCACCATCGCCGTCGGTTTGATCCTCGCGCTGTATTTCAAGACGATCGTGGACGCGATACTTGAAGGCGTCATCTTGCCGATCATTTCTGCGATCTTCGGTGAGCCGAATTTTGCCGCCATCGGCTTCGACGTGGGCGACGCATTCATCAGTATCGGACTCGTCATCAACGCACTGGTGAGCTTCCTGGCGGTGGCGTTCATCCTGTTCCTGCTGGTCAAGGCCTACAACAAGTCCAAGGGCCCGGAGGAAGAGGAAGTGAGCGGGCCGAGCGAGGTCGATTTGCTGACCGAGATCCGCGACCAGCTCCGCGCCAACAACTGAGCAGGAAATTGTTCGTCCACTGAGTGGCGTCTGAATGGCGTCACCGTTGATTCTTCCCCTGGCGACGCCAGGTCGGGCTGGATCTGCGCTTTAATGACGATGATGCGCCTCCCGTGGATTGCTCTGGCCACTGTGCTCGCTGCGTGCGGCGGCTCAGTGAGCGGTAGCACGGATTCGGCAACCGGCTCCGGCGCTCTGCCTCCTCCTACGGTTTCCGGTGTCGGCGTCCTCCCGGCGACAATTCCGGCGGTGCCGTCGGCGGCGTTTGAGTCGCTTGGTGCTCGTCCGCTGACGGCCGACGGTGAGATTGCCGAACTGATCGGCGATCAAGTCGCGGGAAATCGGCTGTTGATGATCGGTGACTCGATCTTGGCTGGCACCGAGACCCGCTACGGCGGCGAGCTGTGCGCTGCGCTCGAGCCACTCGGCTGGGCCGTTGAAGTGGCGGCAGAGGCTGGCAGGTTCGTCGAGTTCGGTGTCAGCGTTGCCAACCAGCGTGTCCCCCGGCCTTCAGCGGATCAGTCCGCCGCGGCTGGCGCAGGCTCCTCGCCTTCGACGGTACTCCAGCCAGCAGATGCGAATGACTGGGACGCTGCCGCGCTGTTCCTCGGGAGCAACTACGACGGCGACCAAGAGAACTACGACACGAAGATGCGAATGATTCTGGATCGCCTTGCGCCACGTCCAACGTTGCTGTTCACCGTGACGGAGTATCGAACCAACTACTCCGACGTCACCGCGGTGATCAACGGCCTCGTCGCCGACTACCCGAATGTCACGCTGATCGATTGGGCGACAGCGGCTCGGACGCCGGGTGTGCTCCGTCCCGATGGACTCCATCCCAACGATGCGGGTGAATTCGTGCTGGTCAACCTCATCGCAGCAGCGTTGGGTGAAGCGCCGACCGGCGAGGCCGATTGCATACGGTCGCAGTTCCGCGACGATTCTGCGATCAACGAGGGCAATGGTTCGCCGAATATCGACGACTCGAGTAGCGACACCCCGAGGACCGTCTCCACAACGCCCAGCGCCGGCTCGGGAGCAACGACGACTGTTGCCACGTCGCCGAGTGGTGGCTCGGGTGGAACGACGACTGTTCCGACGTCGACTGATCCTCCGGTGACTGATCCTCCTCCGGTGACTGATCCTCCTCCGGTGACTGATCCTCCTCCGGTGACTGATCCTCCGACGTCGACTGATCCTCCGGTGACTGATCCTCCTCCGGTGACTGATCCTCCGGTGACTGATCCTCCTGACTCGTCGGGCGACTGATCCGCGACGGCCCGCAGTGCTCCGACGACGCCATGATCAATCGGTGGTCTGCTGCCGATTGCTGCTACCCCCCGCGTAGTGCTCCGGCGCTCTCGAAGTTGCGAGCGATGGTAAAGATCGTCAGCACGGCTCCAGCGGCAACGTAGGTCCGTACGCGTAGTGCCATCACCCACGCTGGCACCCCGCGTCCGGTGGCGACGCGTAGCCAGACGATCCACATGGTGACCAGCGCCGCGAGAATTATCGGAACGAACAGATTGAACGACAACGCCTGTGCAATGTTGCCGCGGAACAGGTGATGCGTCGCCCGAGTGAGACCGCAGCCGGGACACCACCGGCCGGTGAGTGCCCGAATCGGGCACGGCGTCAGCCCGCCTTCGCCGGATCCCGGGTTGTCGGCTACCACGTGGACCGCTGCGGCTGCAGCAAACCCAGCGCAGGCGAGCGGAATGGCAGCGGCCGTGCTGAGGAGCGACGGTCGTTGAGCGGTGGGGAGCGGGTCGTGAAACGCACGAGCCGCTTCAAGCGGGCGTGCCAGAGGTGACACCGCCGACTCCATGAGATCCGACCGTAGCTCGCCCCAGCGCTCCTAGCCTGGAGGACATGCTGCAAGCACAGGCAATTTCGGTGGAAGTGGGTGGGCGACTGCTGGTCGACTCCGCCAGCTTCACCGTGATGCCACGGGACAAGGTCGGAATCGTCGGCCGCAACGGTGCGGGCAAGACCTCGATGTTCAAGGTGCTGGGCGGTGCAGCCGAACCAAAGACTGGCAATGTCCTGCGTAAGGGCGGCTTCGGGTATCTGCCGCAGGATCCGAAGATTGACTCGGCGCTCGATGGTCGATCGTGCGTGACGCACGTGCTCTCGGGGCGGGGCATCGACGACGAGATGGTCAAGATCGAGAAGCTGCGCATCGCCATGGAGGAGAATCCCGACGAGCGCAACGTCACGCGATACATCAACGCCGAGGAGTCGTTCCGTACCAACGGGGGCTACGGCGCCGAAAGCGAGGCCAGGGCCATGGCCGCCGGTCTCGGTATCCCTGACGAACGGCTCGACCAGCCGATCAGCACGCTGTCCGGTGGCGAGCGCCGCCGGGTCGAACTCGCGCGCATCTTGTTCGCCGGATCCGACGTGCTGTGCCTCGACGAGCCGACCAACCACCTCGATGTCGATGCCAAGGAATGGCTGCTCGGTTTCCTGCGTCAGTACAAAGGTGCGCTCCTCGTGATCAGTCACGACCTCGAACTGCTCGATGAGGCGATCACCCGCGTCATTCACCTTGACCGTGCATCCGAGACTGCCGTTGGCGAGATTTTCGAATACAAGGGCACCTACACGCAGTACAAGCGCGCCCGCGCCGACGACGAGGTTCGCCTCGCCAAGAAGGCAACGTTGCAGGCCAAGGAGATCGACCGGCTCCAAACCGTCGTCGACCGATTCGGCGCCAAGGCCACCAAGGCAGCCATGGCGCACAGCGTCGAGAAACGTATTGCTCGCCTTGAGACCGATCGCGTGCGTGGACCTCAGTCGACCAAGACGATGAGTGTCCGCTTCCCGCCGCCGCCCAAATGTGGCAACACCGTGATCACGGCGACCGGGTTGTGCAAGGGGTACGGAGGCCCGTCGATCTTCGAAGACATCAGCTTCGATCTCGGCAAGGGTGAACGTCTGCTGGTACTTGGCCTCAATGGCGCCGGCAAGACGAGCCTGTTGCGGATCTTGGCCGGCGAGACCGAAGCGAACCTCGGCGATTTTAAGTGGGGCTACCAGGTGCACGCTGGCTATTACGCCCAGGAACACGACAATCTCATGGTGCACGAGTCTCTGCTCGACAACATTCGTCGGGCTGTTCCGGCCGACGTTGAATTGGGCGAAACCCAACTCCGCGGATTGCTCGGCATGTTCGGCCTCTCTGGGGAGAAGGTGTTCCAAGACGCCGGCACCTTGTCAGGTGGAGAAAAGACAAAGCTGGCACTGTCGATGCTGATGGTCGGTCGCAACAACGTCTTGCTGCTCGACGAGCCGACCAACAACCTCGACCCGCCGTCGCGCGATGCCGTCGCCGCAGCACTCGTCGACTGGCCCGGCGCGATCATCCTTGTCAGCCATGACGAGGAATTCGTTCGTGAACTCCAACCGACCAAAGTGCTGCTGATGCCTGACGGCGACGTGGATTACTACTCCGAGAGCTGGCTCGACCTGGTCTCAATGAGCTAGCCATGTCGGCATGCGCATTGGATATTTCGGAGGAACACTCAACGAAGGCACGATCGACGATGTCGTCGCCGAGGCTCGACAAGCGGAAGCTGATGGTTACGCCTCGTACTGGGCGCCCAATATCTTCGGCCACGACGCACTGACCACGCTTGCCATCGTCGGACGAGAGGTGCCGCGTATCGAACTCGGCACGTCCGTGGTCCCGACCTATCCGCGCCACCCGATGGCGATCGCCCAGCAGGCACTCACCGTGAGCGCGGCGTCGGAAGGTCGACTCACGCTCGGTATCGGACTCAGCCACAAGGTCGTCATCGAGAACATGATGGGGATGAGCTACGACAAGCCGATCCGCCATATCCGCGACTACCTCAGCATTCTCGGGCCGCTCTCGCAGGGTCAACCGGTGCAGTACGCGGGCGAGGACTACACCACCTACGGCGCCATCAACGCCAAGGGAGCGCAACCGTTCGACACTGTCGTCGCCGCACTCGGACCGCAGATGCTCAAGATCACCGCCGAAATGGCGGCCGGCACGATCACGTGGTGCACCGGCCCCAAGACGCTTGGCGACTACATCGTGCCGACGATCAATGCCGCTGCCGAAGCAGC
The DNA here is from genome assembly GCA_018666235.1 of Ilumatobacter sp. Classification (GTDB taxonomy): domain Bacteria; phylum Actinomycetota; class Acidimicrobiia; order Acidimicrobiales; family Ilumatobacteraceae; genus Ilumatobacter_A. Next base: position 5,577 of record JABJAB010000084.1, on the reverse strand, counting down.
CGGTCGACCGACACCCCGAGTCGTCGCAGCCCTGCCCGTGTGCGTCACGTCCGACTTCGCTGGAGCGAAGGAACGTGCGGCGAAGGTCTTCGAGATCTACGGCTCGCTGCCCTCATACCGAGCGATGCTCGATCGGGAAGGCGCAGCGGGACCGGAGGACATTGCAATCACCGGCACAGCCGCAGAGGTGACCGAGCGCATCAGCGCGCTGGCCGACCTCGGCGTCACCGAGTTCGCAACGGTCGAGTTCCCCGGCAACCCCGACGAAGCGGCAGCCACTCGTGAGGCTGTCACCTCACTGATCGGCTGATTCCGTGGCTGCGGTTGCCATCACCATCGATGACCGTGGCGTCGCCACGCTCACCATCGATCACCCGCCGATCAATCTGCTGAGCGTCGATGTCTTCATCGAGATCGCCAAGGCTGGTGCAGAGTTGGCGGCGTCGGCTGAGGTGCGTGCGGTTGTGCTGCGGTCCGCCAACTCTGAGTGGTTCATCGCCCACTTCGATGTCGAAGCAATCCAGCAGATGCCGACTGACGCGGCACCGCCCACAGCGCTGAACAACTTTCACCGCATGTGTGAGACGTTCCGCACGATGCCAAAGCCCACCATTGCCGTCATTGAAGGTCGCGTCGGCGGCGGTGGCAACGAACTGGCGATGAGCTGCGACATGCGCTTCGCGACGCCGAGCGCCATTTTCAACCAACCCGAGGTGGCGCTCGGAATCATCCCCGGAGGCAGCGGAACTGTCAGGCTCCCGCGGCTCGTCGGACGTGGCCGGGCGCTCGAAGTCATCTTGGGCTGTGACGACGTCGATGCTGCCACCGCGGAACGATGGGGGATGATCAATCGCATCATCGAACCGGATGCGATCGACGCGTTCATCGATCGTCTCACCAGTCGAATTGCGAGTTTCCCTCCCGCAGCCGTCGCTGCGGCCAAAGCCAGCGTGCTGCGTTCGGAACAGGGCATCGAAGGCGAACTTCTCGCCGAGGGAACCGCCTTTAGCGCACTGCTTGGCAACGACGAAACCGTGGCCGCCATGGCCGCGTTCATGGACCGCGGAGGACAGACTCCTGAGGGCGAGCGTCGCCTGGGTGAATTGGCAGCTGAGCTCGGCAATCAGAGGTGACAGAACGGTTCCTGCACACCAACAGGTTTCGGTTGGCCGGCCTCCTGACCGTGGCGCTTGCCGCTGCCGCGTGCGCGCCGTCAATCGACGTGACGACCGAACGGTCTGACCAGATCGGGTCAGCCGCCAACGCTCCAGTCATCCCACCAGCGAGTGAAATCGAGTGGTCATCGTGCGAGGCCTTCGGCATTCCTGAGTCAGTCGTCGTCGAAACCGACGGGTGGGAATGCGCCACCTTGACCGCGCCGATGGACCCGTTTGACTCCTCGGCCGATGACACGGTGGACTTGGCCCTGACTCGCCACGCTGCGACGGGGGATCGTCGCGGTTCGTTACTCATCAACCCTGGTGGTCCTGGCGGGTCGGGTGTCGAATTCGCGTGGGGGATCCGGTCGGCATTTCCCATCGAGATCTTGCGGGCCTTCGACATCGTGTCCTGGGATCCGCGTGGCGTCGCCAATTCGGTCCCGGCCATCTCGTGTGGCGACAACCCAGACATCAGCGACGACTTCCTGATGGAGGCCTGTGCCGATGCGACCGGCCCGCTTGCCGCACATCTCGCTGCTCCGTACTCGGCGAGCGACATGGAGGCGATCCGAGTGGCGCTCGGCGAACTACGGCTCGACTACCTCGGATACAGCTATGGCGCCACGCTCGGTGCCGCATATGCAGCTCAGTACCCCGACACGGTGGGACGGTTCGTGCTCGATGGAGCCACCGACCCGTTGATCGGGTCGGCCGATGGTTATTTCGAAGACGGATTCCCGTACTACGCCGCCGACGGCATCCCGGGAGCGATCCGGCGCTTCAGTGAACTCTGCGACGCGAGCGATCGGTGTGTACCGGGTGCCGACAGCGAGGCGGTGCTCGACGAGCTCGTTGCGAGGATCGGAGCCTTGCCCACCGACGATTTTGCTGGTTCTCCCGACGTGGTCGATGACGACGCGTATGCCGAGTTGATCGCATCGTCGATGAGCTATTCCGGCGACTGGGAGCTGCTTGCCACCGGCGTGGCTGACGCGTCTGAAGGCGATGCCTCGGCGCTTGCATCGCTCATTTCGACCGACGCCGCGATCAGCTCCGATGCCCTCGACGAGCCGGCCGAGCCGTTCGAAATCGCCAACATCGTGATCTACTGCGCCGACTTCCGACACGTCATCGACGACTGGTCGTACTGCGACAGCATTCCGGTCAACGAAGAGATGTTGGCGCCGGTCGAGGCTGTTGAGGTGGCCACAACGATTCTTGTGATCGGTACCGAGTTCGATCCGTTGACTCCGGGTCAACATGCGCCGGTCTTTGCCGAGGCGCTCGAGAGCGCTGTCGACATCGTGTGGAACGGCGTGGGCCACACTGCATTTCCGGCGCCGACAGATTGCATCAATGATGCGGTCGTGCGTCAACTGCTCGATGGTGTGCAGCCCGTCGATGGGCTCGAGTGCCCGTTCCTTGATCAGGCGGGTAGGGACCCATCCAATGAGGAGCTCGGCGACATTCTGTTCGGTCACGGAGACGTTGAATCTGAGCGGCTACTTGTCAGCGTGTTCGAATTCGGGATGGGTCTCGATGCCGATTCCGCCCAGTGCGCAGCAGGCCGAGTGAATCAACTCGGCGATCAGACGATCAGCCATGTCGTCCTCGCTGTCACCTCCACGGCCGCTGACGCTGCGATCGGCGAGGCGCTCGCCGCCTGTTGAGTCAGCGCAGCGAGACAGGCATCGAGGCTTCGGCCCGCACCTTGGCGTAGAAGTCGTTGCCTTTGTCATCGACGACGATGAAGGCTGGGAAGTTCTCGACTTCGATCTTCCAGATGGCCTCCATGCCCAACTCGGGGTACTCGAGCACCTCGACCTTCCGGATGTTGTCCAGCGCCAGTCGGGCAGCCGGGCCGCCGATGGAACCGAGGTAGAACCCACCGTTGTCCTTGCACGAGTCAGTGACCTGTTGCGAACGGTTGCCCTTGGCGAGCATCACCATGGACCCGCCGGCCGCCTGAAATTCCGGGACGTAGGAATCCATGCGTCCAGCCGTTGTGGGGCCGAAGGAACCCGACGCGTAGCCCTCAGGGGTCTTGGCGGGACCGGCGTAGTACACCGCGTGGTCCTTCCAGGACTGCGGCATCTCCTCACCAGCGTCGAGACGCTCCTTGATCTTGGCGTGCGCGATGTCACGCGCCACGATCATCGGGCCGGTCAGCATCACCTGCGTCGTGACCGGGAGTTCAGCGAGCGTGGCACGGATCTCGTCCATCGGCCGGTTGAGGTCGATGTGGACCGGCTCGGCGTCGAGCAGGTCCTCGGATCCAACTGCCGGGAGGAAGCGTGCCGGGTCGGTCTCGAGCTGTTCGAGGAACAGGCCATCCGCAGTGATCTTGCCCATCGCCTGGCGGTCCGCTGAGCACGACACCGCCATGCCGACCGGGCACGACGCGCCGTGCCGGGGGAGGCGAACGATGCGGACGTCGTGGCAGAAGTACTTGCCGCCGAACTGCGCCCCCACACCAGTGCTCTGAGCAAGCTCCAAGACCTTGGCTTCGAGGTCGAGGTCGCGGAAGGCGTGGCCGGACGGCGAACCGGTGGTCGGGAGTCCATCGAGGTAATGAGCGCTGGCGAGCTTGGCAGTCTCGACGGCGATCTCAGCAGATGTGCCGCCGATGACGATCGCAAGGTGATACGGCGGGCACGCCGAGGTACCAATCGCCTGAATCTTGTCGAAGATCCACGGCAGCAACGTGGCTTCGTTCAGCAGTGCCTTGGTCTCTTGGAACAGAAAACTCTTGTTGGCGGAGCCTCCGCCTTTGGCCATGAAGAGGAACTTGTAGGCATCGCCGTCGACCGCATTGATCTTGATTTCTGCCGGGAGGTTCGTGCCGGTGTTCTTCTCGGTGTACATGTCGAGCGGCGCCATCTGGCTGTAGCGAAGGTTGGTGGTGAGGTAGGTGTCGGCAATGCCCCGGGCGATCTGCTCTTCGTCGCCGCCGCCGGTGAACACGTACTCTCCCTTCTTGCCCTTGACGATCGCGGTGCCGGTGTCTTGGCACATCGGCAGTACGCCGCCGGCAGCGATCGCCGCGTTCTTCAGGAGGTCAAGGGCGACGAATCTGTCGTTGTCGGAGGCCTCGGGGTCGTCAAGAATCTTGCGCAGCTGTTCAAGATGGCTGGTGCGCAAGAAGTGTGCAATGTCGTGCATCGCCTCAGCAGTGAGCTTGCGAATCGCGTCCGGCTCGACCTTGAGGAAGGTTCCTTCGGGTGTCTCGAAGGTCGAGACACCATCAGCGGAGACGAGTCGGTACTCAGTCTCGTCGGGCCCCAACGGGAACATTTCGGTGTAATCGAAGTCAGCGTCAGCCATGGACGTGAGCCTATTGCTCGGCCCGGAAGACTTACTCGGCTTGAAAGACGAGGTCCGTCTGCTCGTCGACTTCATCGATCTGGATCATCTCGCCGCCCTTGAACACCTCGTTGAGGAATGCCACAGCGAAGGTGTTGGTGATCGCCTGGGCCCGCTCGATCGGCATGTCATCTGGTTCGCAGCCCTCCTCGGCGTAGTCGTCGATGAAGTCGATGAAGAGTTGCGGGACATCGGGAAGCGTGGGCACAAAGTCTTGATACGCACACACATCGCTAAAAGACTGGTGCTCGGCGGCGAGTAGATCGACTCGGTACGACGGGGAACTCGCTGACTGGTTCCATGGGCGGGTGACGTTCGGATCGATCGGCGTGCTGGTGTCGTCGGTGCCCGCCATCACCAACGCTGGAATCTGAATCGAGAGCAACTGGTCGTCGGTCAGACCATCCGTCGCTGGTGCGAGAGTGATGAGCGCGAGGACGCGCTCATCCGCCACGAATTCTCCGGCGTCGGTCGAGTACCCCGATGCCATTGCGTAGGCCGTGAATCCTCCGACTGAGTGGCCCGTGACCGCGATCTGCCCCGGATTCACTGCCGCCACGAATCCCACAGTCTCGGTGCTCTCGGGGTCGAGAAAGGCGTCGATGATGCGCGTGACGTCGTTGGGTCGGTTGATGGCGTTTGATGGCCCGTCGACTTCGGCGCCGGTGATGAGTTCGAGAGCGGTGTTACCAGTGTGGTCGGCGGCCGCCACGATGTAGCCGTTGCTGGCCAGCGCCTCGGTGTAGTTGGAGCTGATGTATCGCAACCCGCCCGAGCCATGGGAGTAGATCACCAGGGGGAAGGGACCGTCCGGTGCTATCGACTCCGATCCGACCGCGAATGCAAACGGCGACTCGTAGTAGACGCCGGGGGCGAAGATGTACTGCTGTGGACCAGCGCCGTCAGTTGCGCTGTCGATGAGCGGAAACCACACGTCGACGGTCAGGTCCCGATCGCCTCCTGAGGTGTCAGTGATGGTGATGGTCTGCACGCCCACCTCGTAGTCGCCGTACGCGAGATCAAGATCAAGGTCGGGGTCTTGGTCCGGCTCGGG
>JABJAB010000009.1 GCA_018666235.1 Ilumatobacter sp. | reverse complement strand
CCGGCGATCCTGGCCGCGCTGGTCATCGACGCCGCGGATCAGACGATCTTTCAGAACAACACGGACCTCGACCTCACCGGTTATCAGGGTTACGACAAGGCCCTCGATATCTACTACCTGACAATTGCGTACCTGTCGACCTTGCGTAACTGGACTGATCCGTTCGCGTTCGGTGTTGCCCGGTTCCTTTGGTACTACCGGTTGGTCGGTGTGCTGCTCTTTGAACTTTTTGACGTTCGAGCGCTCTTGATCATCTTCCCGAACACCTTCGAGTACTTCTTCATTGCGTACGAGGTCGTCCGGCTTTGGTGGAACCCGGCACGGCTCAATCGACGTCAGGTCATCGGCATGGCTGCGTTCATCTGGATCTTCATCAAGCTGCCACAGGAATGGTGGATCCACATTGCACAACTTGACTTCACCGACTTCATGAAAGAAGACGTCTTCGGCGTGTCCACCTCGACATCGTGGGGAACAGCGATCAGCGAGAACCTCTGGTTCGTCGGATTGCTTGTCGTTGTCGGCATCGGTATCGGTTTCGCCGTCAGAAAGATTTCGCGGGATGCACCGGCGCCGGACTGGTCGTTCAACATGGATGTTGACAAGACCATTCGTCAAGTGGAGTTGGCCGAGGTTCCGGACCGACCGCGTTCGATCCTCAGTTGGTACATGTTCGAGAAGATTGCCTTGGTGTCGATGGTGACGATCATCTTTGCTCAGATGCTGCCGGGAAACGACAACAACATTCTGGGAACGGTCGTGGCGGTGTCGTTTGTCATCGTCGCCAACTCGTTCGTGGGTTTCCGGTTTGCGCAGCGTGGCCGAAGCTGGGCGACGACATCGGGGGAGTTTGCGGTGATGGCGGTCGTGAACCTGGCCGCCGCCTTGGTGTTCATCGCGCTGGCTCGCAGTGGGGACGAGCGGTTGAATGAAGCAGCGACGGTGTTCTTCGTCTTGCTCTTGACGTTGATCGTCACCATGTTCGATCGATATCACCGTGTGGTACCCGAGGTCGTCTTCACTCGTCGTCCAGCGTCGGAGTCCGTCGCGACGGAGTAGCCAAATGAGCCGATTGAGAAGATCAGACGTGTCAGGCTGTGTCGGACAAGAAGGGAGATTGCTGTGGAGAAGATGACCGACGGTACTGATGACATGTCCAAGGGGGCAGAACGCAATTTCCTCGCCTCTCGTCAACTGAGTGCCGAGGCTTTTATAAAGACGCCGCTTTTTCTGTCTGACCCTGGCGTGCCTCGGCGACGCCGCCCCTCTGATGTTGCTCGGTTGATTTTGTCTGCTGCGGCATTCGTGCTGTTCGGATGGGCGGCGTCGAACAACGCGCCACTCGATGTGCGAGTACTCGAGCTTTTTTCCGATCTCCCGGACTGGATTCGAGCTATTTCTTGGATCGCCTACAGCGGATCGGGAATCATGGCGCTTTCGCTGATTGTCATGAGCCTGTTTAGCGGGACGCTCGGACGAGGGCTTCTTCGGGACCTCTTCTGGTCGGTCTTCGTCTCGATAGCGCTCGGCTTGATTGGAACGAGAGTTGTCTCGGAAGCTTGGCCGGATTTAATCCCTGAGTTGGTCACGGCAAAAGAACTCCCGCCTTACCCGACGTTGCGACCCATGCTTGTTGTCATCGTTGCGCTCGTTCTGGGGCGGTACGTCAATTCTCACGCACAACGGCTGTTGCGCTGGATGACCGCCGCTGGCATCTTTGGCCCTCTCCTGCTTGGACTCACGACACCGACAGCAGCGTCTGGGTCCCTCTCCCTGGGCCTTTTCAGCGTGGCGCTCGTTCGGCTGGTGTACGGGTCACCCGAAGGGCTGCCGTCGATCGAGCGACTCAAGGCAACTCTCGCTGGCGTCGGCATTGTAGTTGCTGACCTCGCTTACGAAAGTGAGCAGCCCGGCACGGTTGGGCTGGCAACGGCGGAGACGCCTGAAGGAACACCATTGAACATTAAGATCTATGGCATCGACGCCGAGAGCCAACAGAGCGCAGAACGGGTTTGGCGTTCGTTGTGGTACCGAACGGCGGGCCCGTCACCTCGCAGCGGACGGTCTGAGCAGGCGCAACACGAAGCACTCGCCGTGCTGACTGCGCGTGACGCTGGCGTGTGCGTTCCGGCCATCGTCGGGGTCGGTCAAGGCGGCGAAGGCGACGTGCTGCTCGTGTCGGCTGGCCCACTAGGCGAACCGTTCGATCATCCTGACGATGCGACGCTTCGATCAGCCTGGCGAGAACTACGTGACCTCCATACCAAGGCCCGGATAACCCACGGTGGGCTCCAACAGGCGTCAATCAGAGTGTTGCCAGAGACTGTTGAACTCCTGGGATTGAGTAAAGCTTCGTTGTTTCCTACCGATCAGCAGATCGCCAGCGACGTGACCTCAATGCTTGCCGTAGAGGCGATCGCCGCTGGATCGACGCGCTCAGTTACAGCGGCCGTCGATGTCGTCGAACGTGAGGTCCTGGAGTCGACGTTACCGTTCGTGCAGGAAGCTGCGCTGGAGCCCGAACTACGCAAACAACTCAAGGCGGCCGGCGTGGAGGCTGAAACCCTGCGGCGCGACCTTGCGGAGCAACTCGGCGCCGAAGCACCTGAACTGGCTGCCGTCAAACGCGTCAAGATCAGTCAGGTCTTCGTCGCCTTAGGGGCAGTGATTGCGGCCAATGCGTTAATCAGCCAGGTAACAGATGTCGGCTTTGACACGCTTGTCGACGAAGTGCAAAACGCTTCACTGGCTTGGCTAGTGGTTGCATTCCTCATCAAGATCGCGAGCTATTCAACTGAATACATAAGCCTCAAAGCAATTGTCACACAGCCATTGCCATTCTCGCCGACGATGTTGTTGCAGTCGGCGAAGAGCTTCATCGGGCTGGTAGTACCGTCAGTTGTCGGCTCGGTTGGCATGAATATTAGGTTCCTCCAAAACTTCGGCGTGTCGTTGACAGTTGCCACGACGCAGGGGCCGGTGATCGGCTTTATCGGTTTCCTCGCCGAAGTAGTTCTGCTGGTGCTGTGTGCGTGGGCGATTGGTCAAGAAGTAGAGACCAATTCGTTGACTAACTTCGACGCCGGTGGGCTGATCGCGATTGCCATCGCTGTTGTAGTTGTCGGACTGGTGGTTGTGCTGGCGATGCCTAAGTTCCGCGAAAAGGTCCTACCGGTATTGCGTGAGGCGGTGATGTCGGTTAGGGAGATTGTTCTGTCGCCGAGCACGCTGGGGCAGATCTTTGCTGGGGAGACACTGAACAAGTTGATCGGCGCCCTTTCGCTCGCTGCAACGATGGCTGCTTTTGGTGCATCTCTTCCGTTTGCGGCCGTCATTTTCGTGAGCGTTGGAACCGGGCTTCTTGCAGGATTAGCACCGGTTCCGGGAGGGATTGGCGTAGCCGAGGCCACGATGAGCGGGTTGCTCACCGCATCTGGCGTCCCGGCCGAACAAGCTGTGTCAATTGCGATCATCCACCGTGTGATGACGGCCTACCTGCCGCCGATCTTGGGGTTCTTCTCATTCAACTGGCTGACCAAGCAGAAGTACATCTAGGTCGACGGCCGATCGCAAGGACTTTGGTATCCCGGGCGTAATGGTGCGACTGCCCGGAATATGATCCGGTTCTCGCTTAGTGTGTGATGACAAAATGTGAAGATGCGACACGCTGTCGCCAACACATCGACGGAGGAAAAACTGTGTTAAAAGCCGATCAATTTGATGTTCAGACCTTCGGCTGTGCTGGCGGTGCCCGATGACCAGCTGGCGAAACACGGTTGCCATGTGCCGCGTCCGACGTAGCTGCGTCCTGGTGGTCGGTTCGTTAGCACTGCTCGGAGCGTGCTCTAGTGACGGCACGCCACCACTTGAAGGTGGCGGTATCACTCTCCCAGCTGATGGCGTCGGTGGCGGTATCACTCTCCCAGCTGACGGCGTAGGTGGCGAGTCAGCGCCAGAGCCAGAGCCAGCGCCAGAGCCAGAGCCAGAGCCAGAGCAGCCGCCGGCGCAGACACCAGACGATGGCGAATCCGACGGTGGACTGACGAGCAATCAGTGGTTTGCAATCATCCTCATTGCGCTTGCCGGTTTCGCGTTAATTGCTGGAATTGTCGCGTCCGCATCGCGTCGCTCAGACAAGCAGCAGGCGGAACGAAGCGCCAGCCGTCGGTCTGCTGGCGAGATTGTTGGACTGAGCCGTTGGTTAGCCGATCAAGGCAGCATTGACGTGCTTCGCTCGACGGATGTGCAGCAACTGGAGCTTGCCTGGCAGACCGTGCGAACCCGTGCCGTGGACCTTGAGAATCGATGCCAGGCGTTGGCGAACAGCGCCGAGCATGCGAACCTGAGCGACGCATTGCGTACGCTGTCGATCAGCGTGGCGAGCCTACGCGGAGCGCTCGAAACCAGTGTGCGGCTTCGAAAAGATCCGAACGCCTCAGAGATGGAACAGTTGATTGCCGAGAGCACCACTACCGTGTCTCAGCGGCGTCAAGAAGTTCAGTCCGCCACAGATGCGCTGTCTTACGCAGTGACCTGAGGAGCAAGGCGAGCCCAAATTGGACGATGATCACTGGCGCTGAGGCCTGCGACAACTCCGCAAGATATTGGCGTGAATGACCGCGTATATATGTGGTCGAGAGAGAATTCTCGGCCTCCCCTGCGCAACGTCGGACCTGCACCTTCGGTCGCGCGGCGCGCACCAATTGATGAAAGCCGCGAGGTCACGGCTTCGATCCCGCGGCGAGTCAGGGTGTTGAAGTCGCCACCGATAACAAGTAGCTCATCTGGACCTGCAGAGGTGACGTCACCGATGGCAGCGAACTGCCTCCGACGCTTGGCAGGACTCAGCGTGGCGACCTCGGTGTGCACGCTGCAGGCTCGGATGCGCATAGGACCGACGTGTGCCACAGCATGCACCACCTGCCGCGGTTGGCCTTGCACGGCTGAGGTGTAAGGCAGCGACACCACGCCTGGGTCGGTCAGTGGCCAACGCGAGAGCACGGCGTTACCGAAGTTGCGGCCAGTCTGAGGGTGCACCGAGGCCGGGACGTACACGTACTCCAACCCAACCGTTCGTGCCACGAGCTCGGTGCCTTGTTCATCCATCTCCTGCAAGAGGATCAGGTCGGCGTCCCGGAGTTGCGGGGACTCAAGCAGCGCTGCTGCTGCTGCGGCGGCTTCAACGCCAAACTGAATATTCCAGGAGACGACGAGAAGTTGAGCGGGGATCGCCCGAGAGTCACCCGTGCTGACGCCGCCTTGGAACGTTTGCGACGCGGAGGCCATGCGATGAGCGACGAGTTCAGTCGTCGACCAGGGTCCGGAACGAGAAGGCAGTGGCGATGATGATCAGTCCGAAGATGACGAGCTGAAGGCCTGCGATCCAAGCGATGACGGTGACGGTCGGAGCCGGCCACGAAACGACGACGATGCCGGCGATGGCTGCGACCAGGCCTCTCAGAATGCGGAGCCCACGGCCACCCGATCCGCGGTCGGCGATTGCGGCAACCACGTCGATCGAGCCCGAGACGATCCAGACAACGCCAAGAATTGTGGCGAGGATGGCGACAGTCTCGTACGGGTTGCGCAACACGATCACACCGCTGATCATGAGCAACACGCCGACAAACCCGACCACCCCGGCGGTCTCGCCGGCGAACGCTTCGATCAGACGAAACAGGCCGAACACGATGAACTGGATTCCGATGAGGACGGAGATGACGGCCAACGTCTGGCTGGGCCAGGCCAGCACGATGACACCCATGATGACGGTGATGACGCCAACGAACATGAGCGCTGGCCATTCGCGAGCCATTCCGAGGCCGGGAACGGCGTCATCGAGTTCGGTTGTCTGCATGGTGTCCTTCTCCCGTTTGGCTGGTCATGCGTGAGCGTAACGAACCGTGGCGATGGATCAGGCGTACGGTTGGCCGAATCAGGCTGGGGCGTGGTCCGGCACCGCGATGCGTCGAATCAAATGCTCGGTGGTACCGATCCAGGTCAGGAGCTTGGATTCTGGCAGCGGCCGGGAGACGCCGAAGCCTTGTGCAACGTCACACCCGATCTTGAGGAGATGTGTCGAGACCTCTGCACTTTCAACACCCTCCGCGACGATCTTGAGGCCGAGGTTGTGGCCCAGCAGAATGGTGGAGGTCACGATGGCCTCATCCTGCGGGTCGAGGAGCAGGTTGCTGATGAAGCTGCGATCGATCTTGAGCTCTGCGACGGGGAGCCGGCGTAGATAGCTGAGCGATGAATAGCCCGTCCCAAAGTCGTCGAGCGACAACATCACGCCCAGCTGGGCGAGCCGCTCAACCGTCAACATCGTGCGCGGGGTGTCGAGCATCAACGACGACTCGGTGATCTCCAGCGTGAGCCGACTCGGATCAAGGTTGTGCTCGCTCAGCCGGTGTTCGATTCGGTCAGCAAGCAGTTCATCGACGAGATCGAGGGTCGAGAGGTTGACGGAGACCGTGAGGTCGAATCCGGCATCAAGCCAGGAGCGAGCGTCGCGAATGGCCAGAGCGAGTACTCGATCAGTGACCGCCTTGATCAATCCGGTCTCCTCAGCAACAGGAATGAAGTCGTCTGGTTGCACCCAACCGCGCACCGGATGGCGCCACCGCGCAAGTGCCTCGACGCCGATGACCGTTGAGGTCGCGAGGTCGAGTTTGGGTTGATAGTGCACTTCGAGTTCGTCGTGGTCGAGAGCAACGCGCAGGTCGCCCAGGAGCGAGAGTCGCTCGGGCGTTCGACGATCGATATCGACGCTGTACATCTCGCATCCGGTGTGCTGGGCTTTCGCGGCGTACATCGCGATGTCGGCGCGCCGAACGACGTCGTTCGTGGTGTCGCCCAATTTGATTGGTGCAACACCCACGCTGGCAGCCACGACCACGTTGAAGCCGCCCAGGACGAACGGCACCCTCGACGCCTCGACGAGCCGTTGAGCCAACTGCATGACTTCGCGATCGCTGTTGCGATTGACGAGCACTGCATACTCATCGCCGCCGAAGCGAGCGAGCACGTCCATGAATTCCAGCTCGGCGGCCAAACGGGTGGAGAACTCGATGAGCACCTGATCTCCAGCTTGGTGCCCGAGCGTGTCGTTGACCTCCTTGAAGCGATCGAGGTCGAGCATCAGGACTGCAGTGCATTGATTCACGGCGGCCCGGTCCGTGGCGTCGGCGACGTGGCGGTCGAAGCCGGCTCGATTCAAGTGTCCCGTGAGCGAATCGCGCAGCGCATCGCTCTCAGCGCGGGCGTGCATCAGCGAATTTCGCACGCTGGTGGCGAGCTGATCGGCGATGTGTCCGGCGCGAGTCACGTCGTCGTCACCGAACTCATCGGTGATTCCAGCTCGTCCGGTGAGCATCAGGGTGCCCATCTCGCCCTGTCCATCGACGATCGGAACGACCATCCGCTTCGTGCCGCTGCCTGCTGGTAGCTGGGCGACCTCGCTCGTCGCTGGCTCGGTCGCAAAGGCGTCCGGTGGTGTATCGGTGATACCGACAAGGTGTGCGGGCTCGGCAGGGTTGGCGACACACCTCAAGGATGTCCAGCCTTCCGCGCACACCACGTCGTGGAGATCGATGCTGCCGGCGTCGGCACGTAACAGCTGCATCGACTCGTCAAGCGCGCGTGGGACGAGTTCAACGAGCTGAATCGATTCGCCAATTCGGCGGGTGAAGTCGTGTACTGCGCTCAGGTTGCGGTGGCGTTCTGCGAGGCGCCCATTCTGGCGCAGCACAAACCACACCGCAGCGACCGGGAGAACCGCCAGCGGGGCATAGGCGAGCCCGACGAGCGCGGGAGCGAGTGCCATCGCCGCGACCGCCGCGCTCACTGGGCCGAGCACGATGTTTGTCTTCAGCTCCGCGATCAGGCGTTCGACGACGCGACCTTCGAAGCAGGCAATGGCGACGGAGACGACCAGCGAGCCGACGAACGATGCGACGGCGAGCGCCACAGCGATGGTGACGAGGAGTTGCCCATCAGATGGGTTTGGCATATCGCAGACCCAGTGAAGAATCGCGAAGGTGAGGGCGGTCTCGAACGAGAACAACGCGCCGTTGAGCGCGAGCTTGTGGCGGGCGGGCCGCATTGTGAAGAAGAAGACGGTCAAGCTGCCAATGAGGCGGACAACAATGGCGGCCACGGGACCCAAGAAGACGAGAGCGAACGCTGCGGGGACCTCCGACAGCGTGAAGGACATCGTTTCGCGACGGTATTCCATGTGGAATGCGAAGCGTTCGGCCAGGCCGAACCCGACGAGGATGGCAATGCCAATCCACCAGGGTCCCTGTCGGGCGCTCACGTTGAGCGCCGTCGTGGACAGAAGCCACCCGCTCGCGGCAAGGAGGGCAGCAGAGATCAGGAGCACGCCGTACACCGCACGCGATGACCTGGGCCCCTCGTGAACCTCCGGGGTCGCGATCTCAGATCCGACGGTCACGGTTGGTCTCCTGCCGTAGGTTCGGGAACGGAGGCGCCAGTCGATGCGACGGCGGCGATGTGACGAATCGAGTTGTGTGGAGTGATCTGCCGCCGCAGCATGAGGTGTCCGCCAAGTCCAATGCGCCCGGCGCCAGGTAGCAACGAGTCAAGATCCATACAACATCATCGGCAACTTGCTGCAAATGGTTGAGTGGTCATCTTGAGCGAGTTCTGATTTTCGGCTCGGTCGAAGCCCCAGAATTGTCACGCTCTGTGACCCGACAGCTCAGAGCGTGGAGTTTGCCGGGTGACTCGTTCTTCAGGCTTTCTTGACGAACTCGGCTTTCACCAGCAGTTGTCGGCCATCAACCTTGGCCTCGATCTCATGATCGCCCGAGACCAACCTGATTGATTTGATCTTGGTGCCCGACTTGACGCCGCCGGCTTTGCCGTCCGTCTTGAGGTCCTTGATCACGGTCACGGCGTCGCCGTCGGTCAACAGATTGCCGTTGGCATCGCGGATGTTGCCCAGCCCGTTGTCGGCGTCTCCAAGCCATTCATGCCCGCACGTTCCGCATTCGTAGCCGTCGTCGGCAAGGAGCGGCTCCGGCATGGTGCAGATCGGGCAGTTCGGGAGATCAGCCATGGCGAGTGTGTATCAGCGGCCCGCGGCGTTCGCGTCTCGTTGAGATGGTGACGTCGCTGGCAGAGTGACGTCATGTCGAGAACCGGAGTACTGAGTGGAGCTGTCGCCGTGGTCACTGGTGGGGCAAGCGGCATGGGACTGGCAACCGTCCAGCGCTTTGTCGCCGAGGGCGCGTCGGTTGTCGTCGCTGACCTCAACGTCGAGGCCGGAGAGCGTGTCGCAGCGGAGTTGGGGGATGCTGTTCGGTTCGAGCGTTGTGACGTGTCCGTCGAAGCTGATGTCGCAGCGGTGGTGCGCGCCGCGGTCGATTCATTTGGCCGACTCGACATCATGTTCAACAACGCGGGTGTGGGTGGAGCATTCGGGCCCATTACCGAGATCGAGTCCGACGATTGGGACACAACCTTCGGCGTACTGGTCCGAGGCGTTTTCACTGGAACCAAGCATGCGGCCCGCCAAATGATCGAGCAGGGGGCGGGCGGGTCGATCATCAACACCGCGTCGGTGGCCGGCCTCGGCGGTGGGGGAGGCCCGCAGGCCTACTCGGCAGCCAAGGCAGCAGTCATCAACCTGACCGAGACCACCGCGAACGAACTGGCCGCGCACTCGATCCGGGTCAATGCGATCTGCCCGGGCATCATCTTCACGCCGCTGATGCATCGAGGCGACGAGGCTGATGCCGAGACCGTGATGAGCGAGTTGCAGCCGCTCCCGAAGCGAGGCGAGGGGTCCGACATCGCCGGCGCAGCGCTCTGGCTGGCAGGACCCGACGCGGCATTTGTCACGGGCACATCGATCGTGGTCGACGGTGGGATCAGTTCGGCGGGCACTCGCCTCTATGGGCGGCTCGGTGGCACGCAGAATCTGGACAGAGTCGTCGGAATCGCGCACGGCACAACGGGTCAGGCGGCATCGGTGAGACGGCTGTGAACGTCTGACTCAGTGCAGCCCTCAGGTGCTGGTGTCGCGCTTGATGGCATCGGAGATCATTTGCTTCGCTTCGGCGGCATCTCCCCAGTGATCGATCTTGACCCACTTGTCGGGTTCGAGATCCTTGTAGTGATCGAAGAAGTGATGGATCTGCTGCAGAGTGATCTCGGGGAGCTGGGTGTAGTCCTCAATGTGGGCGTAGCGGCGGCTGACCTGAGGACTCGGCACTGCGAGGATCTTTTCGTCGAGCCCGGCGTCGTCCTCCATCACGAGGACGCCGACCGGCCGACAATTGATGACTGCGGCTGGAACGATGACTCGCGTGTTGCACACGAGCACGTCGATCGGGTCGCCGTCCTCGGAGAGCGTGTGCGGGATGAAACCGTAGTTTCCCGGATAACGCATCGGGGTATACAGAAACCGGTCGACGAACAGCGTGCCCGAGTCCTTGTCAAGCTCGTACTTGATCGGCTCACCGCCGACAGGAACTTCGATGATGACGTTGACATCGTTGGGTGGCGTGTTGCCGATCGGTATCTGTTCGATCCTCATCGGCACACCGTAGGACACCGGCGTCGGGCACACGGTTTCGGATTGGCGTGGCGTCGCGGGAGACTGTCGCAGTGGAAGCTGACCAGAGCACCGATGACTCGCCGTGGGCGCTGCAACTCGCCGCCAGAGTGGAGAAACTTGACCCACCAACGGCTGCGGCAATCGGTGCGGCGGCAGCGCTGGCAACGATCGAGCTCCTGGACGACCCCCGCAGTCAGCCTGAAGGCGAGTGGCATGACGCCGTCGCGAGCTGGAACGGTGCACGCATCCGCAAGATCGTTCGTCGGGGTCGGGCGTCGGCGTGGCAGCGTGCCCAGGTGCCTGACGGCGTGACCGTCGAACGAGACGGCGCTGAGGTTCGTGCCTTCGTGCCGTCTCGCATGAATCAAGCCCCGGAAGCGCTGGCCAAGCTGCAGATTCAATCGTCGCCACTCGACGAGATCGAGCGCGTCGCAGCCGTGCCCAACGGGCGAGGGCTCTTCATCGCGGTCACTCCTTGCGTCGAGATGTCGTGGGGCAAGCAGGCAGCGCAGTGCGCGCACGCCGGGCAATGGGCGTGGATGCGGTCAGATCCGGAGACTGTGCGGGCATGGGACACGGCGGGACGGCCGATCACCGTCGTCCATCCGACACGGGCGCTGTGGGCGAAGCTCGTCGAAGACGCACCAGTGCAGATCCACGACGGTGGCTTCACGGAGGTTCCGGCCGGGACCAAGACCGCCCTCGCCTGGTGGGCCGAGCCATTCGCTCACTGAACACGGAGCTCTTGGCGTACGAAAAAAGAGGCTCGTCAGCTGAATGGTTGAAGGAACGCTGCGACGTTGGCACCGATATCGCCGACGGCGTAACCGCCCTCTTGCAGCACGACGGTGGGCAAGCCCGTTGCGTTGATGGCCGCTCCGATCTCCACGAAGTCGGTGGTGCCAATGATGAATGTGCCGAGTGGGTCATGTTCGTAGGTGTCGACGCCCAGCGACACGACCAGGGCATCCACGTCAGCGTCGGCGATGCGAGTGAGTGCAGTGTCGAGTGCCGCCATCCAACCCTGCATGGTCGTTCCGGCGGGAAGTGGCAGGTTCAGGTTCCAGTACTCGCCGTCGCCCTGACCGATCTCGCTCGCGTGGCCCGTGAACCAGGGAAACTCGAAGACGGGGTCCGCATGGATCGAGATGAAAAGCACATCGCTGCGTTCGGCGAAAATGGCCTGCGTGCCGTTGCCATGGTGATAGTCGACGTCGAGGATCGCGACACATGACGCGCCACCGTCGAGGAGTCGTTGCGCCGCGATGGCGGCGTTGTTGAGATAGCAGTAGCCACCAAACTGGTCGGTGGTCGCATGGTGGCCCGGCGGTCGGCACAACCCGTACGTCGTGTGGCCGTGCTGCAGCATCAGGTCGGCGCTGGTCACGGCGATTGCCGCGGCCTCTCGAACAGCCGGCCAAGTGCCGGCTGTGATCGAGCAGTCCGCGGCGAAGCTGTGATATCCGAGCTGACCGATGAGGTCGTGGGGGCGTGTGGGGCGCATCCCTCGAGCCGGCCACGTGAACCCCATCGCGGCCGCGCCTGACTCGCCACGCTCGACCCATCGCTCCCAGGCGGTCGCGAGGAAATTGACGTACTCCGGTGTGTGGACCCGGCCGAGCAGTTCTTCCTCGACTTCGTTCGGCTCACTGAACTCGTGGCCAGTCGCTCGGAGCGCAGTGGCAATCAGATCGGCGCGCTTGGGCCCTTCGTGCGAAAGTGCGAGCTGACCGTCGTTGAGCTCCAGCCCGTGATGCGCCCGGTGTACCTCCGAGGCGACGACCCGCACTAGATGGTGGGGACTTCCGTGTGTCGGCCAAACACGTTGGCCATGGTGCCCATGACCTCGCCAAGCGTGGCATAGGTGTGGGATGCCTCGATCAGGGTCGGCATCAGATTGACCTCTGGGTCGGCCGCCTCCGCAGCCAGCTGGGCGAGGATCTTGTCGACGGCCTCCTGGCTGCGATCATTCTTGACCGTGTCGAGGCGAGTGCGCTGACGTGCTTCGTCCTTGTTGCTGATTTGCAGGGTGTCCATCTCGTCGTCGTCGTTGCCTTCGCGGAAGTCGCTGACACCAACGATGATTCGCTCGCCTGCATTGAACTTGCGCTCGAGTTCGTACGCCGAGTCGCCGATGCGGCTCTGGAACCAGTTCTCGTCGATGCCGGTGATGCAGCCTTCGAGCATTGAGCCTTGACCGAAGTCGTCAAGCTTGGCGAAGATCTCTTCGGCCTGGCGCTCCATCTCGTCGGTGAGTTCCTCGACGAAGTACGAGCCACCGAGGGGGTCGGCCACGTGGGCCACGTTGGTCTCGTGCGCGATCACCTGCTGCGTGCGCAACGCAATGCGGGCCGACTTCTCAGTGGGCAGTGCCAGAGCTTCGTCCATTGAATTGGTGTGCAGGCTCTGTGTGCCGCCGAGCACTCCGGCGAGTGCCTCGATTGCCGTGCGCACGATGTTGACCTCGGGTTGCTGCGCCGTCAGCGACACGCCGGCCGTCTGCGTGTGGAAGCGGAGCTGCATGGACTTCTCGAGCTGTGCGCCGTAACGATCCTTCATCCAACGCGCCCAGATGCGCCGCGCAGCACGGAGCTTGGCGATCTCTTCGAAGAAGTCGATATGGGCGTTGAAGAAGAAGCTGAGCCGCGGGGCGAAGGAGTCGATGGGGAGACCGGCCTGGAGTGCGAGTTCGACGTAGGCGAACCCGTTCGCGAGCGTGAACGCAAGTTCTTCGGCAGCAGTCGAGCCGGCTTCACGGATGTGGTAGCCGGAAATCGAAATCGAGTTCCAGCGCGGCATCTCAGCAGCGGTGAACTGGATGGTGTCGCGAACGAGGCGCATCGACTGACGCGGCGGGAAGACGAACTCTTTCTGCGCTTGGTACTCCTTCAAGATGTCGTTCTGCAGCGTGCCGCCGAGACGAGCGCGGTTGACACCCGACTTCTCTGCCTGAGCGACATACATCGCAAAGATCGGTGCGGCAGGGCTGTTGATCGTCATCGACGTGGTGATTTCACCAAGGTCGATGTCGGCGTAGAGATCTTCCATGTCGGCAAGGGAGTCGACGGCAACACCGCAGCGGCCAACCTCGCCGAGCGACATCTCGTCGTCGGAGTCGAGGCCGAGCAACGTGGGCATGTCGAATGCGGTCGACAGTCCGGTTCCTCCGGCCTGAAGGATCTCCTTGAACCGGCCATTGGTGTCCTCGGCGGTGCCAAACCCGGCGAACATTCGCATCGTCCACAACTTCGATCGGTACATCGATGCATGCGGGCCACGGGTGTACGGGTATTGCCCAGGGAACTCGCCGTCGTCGGGTCCGTAGACCGGGTCGAGCGGAATGCCCGACATCGTGGCGTAGTCGTCGTCGCGAATCCTCGACGCGCCAAACGCTTCTTCCCACACGTCACGATTCGTACGACTCGCAGCATCACTCATGCGCGTCAGGCTAGATCCCGGGGTACCGCATCCCCCGGTCGAACCCGCCCCCATGTCTGTTCGCCCGGTGGCGAAGCCGTCAATCGGTGACGAGGCGGGCGGGGAATCCGCCCTTGGCGATCGGGCCCCATCGCTCGATGGTCAGCCGGATCAAGCACTTGCCTTGCTGAGTCATCGCGTCGCGGTACTCGTCCCAGTCGGGGTGTTCCCCAGAGATCACTCGGAAGTAGTCGCACAACCCGTCGAGTGCGGCTGGGAGGTCGAGAACTTCAGCGGTGCCGTCAACCTGAACAAATTCACCGTTCCACTCGTCGCTCTGCACAACCATCGATGCCTGTGGATTCCTGCGCAGATTATGCACCTTGGCCCGCTCCGGGTAGCTCGACACGACAATGCGGGCCGGAACATCACCGGGGTCATCCAGTCCCATCGACACCAGCGACGATTGCGGCCATCCGTCCCGTCGGCTCGTGAGCAACACGCCGTGGTGGCGCGGCCGGATGAAGTCGTTGAGTTCTTCACGCTCGACAATCCGATTGGTGGCGACGTACTTCTTGTTGACCATGTGCCGATCCTGGCAGGTTGGAAGCGCACTCGAACGCTTGCGCTGATACACATCGCGCATGACCAACGGTTTCACTGCTGCAGATGTCCCCGACCAGTCGGGGCGGACAATCCTCGTCACCGGTGCCAACACCGGACTCGGGTTCGAGGCCTCCAAGGTGCTGGCCGAACGGGGTGCCCGAGTGTTGTTGGGCTGCCGGTCGGAGGAGAAGGCGCAGCTCGCCATCGCTTCGATCAAGACCGAGGTGCCTGATGCCGATCTCGAGTTCGTCGCGCTCGATCAAGCGGACCTTGCCAGTGTTCGACGTGCGGTGGACCAGGTCCAGGGCGAGAGTCGTCTCGACGTGCTGGTCAACAATGCCGGCGTCATGATGCCGCCAAGGGAGATGACCGCTGACGGCTTCGAGTCGCAGTTTGGGGTGAACCACTTGGGCACCTTTGCCCTCACGGCGCTGTTGCTGCCGAAGTTGGCCCGCCAAGATGGCGCTCGCGTCGTGGTGACGAGCAGCATTGCGCACCGTGGAGCGAAGATCTTCTTCGATGACATCAGCGCAGAGCGGTCATACCGGGCGCAGGATCGGTATGGACAGAGCAAGCTCGCGAACCTGCTGTTCATGTACGAACTCGATCGTCGGCTGCGAGGGACCGAGTCATCGACGATCGCAGTCGGCTGCCATCCAGGTATTGCCGACACCGAACTGGCTCGTCATCTTCCAAGTGTCGTGCGATTCGCCGTGCCCTTGTTCCGTCCGTTTTTCAACACCGCGGCAGCGGGAGCATGGCCGACGTTGATGGCAGCCGCCGGACCAGACGTTGATGGCGGTGACTATCTCGGACCGACGAAGCGCAACGAAACAGCGGGGCCAGCCGGTGCCGCCCGCGCAACGTCAGTCGCACGTGACGAAGCGCTCGCCGCGAGGCTGTGGGACCTGTCTGTCGAGATGACCGGCATCGACCCCGAACTCTGATGTCCGGGGAGTGACGGCCGGTCCAGCGTGACGGCTGGTCCCGACCCCGACGTCACGCTGGACCCGAGATGCTGTCGTCAGCGCCCGAGTGCGGTGGCAAGGCCGTCGGGATCAGCGACGCTGACCCACAGGGCGGAGTGGGAGCGCGGCCCAATCACCTTCGGGATTTTCTCGACGAACTCGATGCACAGGCCCAGGTGATGGTTCGTCCCGAACGTCAGGCCGTCGTCAGCAAAACTCAGTCGAGCCCCGACCGCCGTGTACCAACGATGTGGCCCGGTGACCTCGGTGTGATCGACGTTGTCGATGGGGGTTTCGAGGTGCAGGAAGCCGAAGGTGGCGCGGAATTGCCCGTCGTCGGTGAGGGTCACGCCGTCATCATGGCTGACCCGCATGGCGGCGAACATCGGTGTCCACCGGCGGTCGAGTTGATACGGGAAGAACTCACTCATCCGCACAGCCTGCCAGCGACAAGCAGCCAGACGTCACAGCGGCTGCGTCGGGTGCAACTTTTGAGTGAGTCGATCACTAGGTTCTGATGCGCACATCTGTTGCACACCAACCTCGCAGTCACCGATCCAGGAGTTCCCCAATGCGCGAAGCAGTCTTCGTTTCCTACGCCCGTACCGGTCTGGCCAAAGCTGGCCGTGGCGGCTTCAACATGACGCCGACCATGTCGATGGCGGCCCACGCCATCAAGCACGCCGTCGAGAAGGCGGGCGTCGAGCCTGAAGCTGTCGAGGACGTCGCACTCGGCAACGGCGCGCACGGCGCCGCCAACCTCGGTCGCCTCGCTGGTCTGCTCGCTGGCCTCCCCGTCAATGTTGGTGGCAACACCATCCAGCGTCACTGCTCATCGGGTCTGAACTCGATCGCTGTCGCAGCCAACCACATCAAGCAGGACGGCGTCGACATCGCCGTTGCCGGTGGTGTCGAGTCGATCACGATGCCCGGTGGCGGCATCGACAGCCTTGGCGGCGTCGACCCGGCCCTCACCGAGCAGTACCCCGCGATCTTCATGGCGATGATCGAGACCGCTGACATCGTGGCCGAGCGTTACAACCTGTCGCGTGAGTACCAGGACGAGTACTCCCTCGAATCGCAGATGCGGATGGCGCGTGCGCAGGAGAACGAGCTCTTCGTGGACGAGATCGTCCCGATGGCCACGAAGATGAAGCTGGTCGACCGTGAGACCAAGGAAGAGACCATCGTCGACTACGTCGTCGACAAAGACGAGTGCAACCGTCCGACCACGACCCTCGAAGGCCTCGCCAAGCTCGGCCCGGTCCGCGGCGAAGGCAATTATGTCACCGCCGGTAACGCCAGCCAGCTGTCCGATGGCGCTGCCGCTGTGGTGATGATGAGCGACGAAGAAGCAAGCCGCCGCGACATCGAGCCGCTCGGCGCCTTCAAGGGCTGGGCCGTCGCTGGCTGTGAGCCTGACGAGATGGGCATCGGCCCGATCTACGCCGTGCCCAAGCTCCTCAAGCGACATGGCCTGACCGTCGACGACATCGATATCTGGGAGCTCAACGAGGCGTTTGCTTCGCAGTGTCTCTACAGCCGCGACAAGCTCGGCATCGACCCGGAGAAGTACAACGTCAACGGCGGCTCGATCGCCATTGGCCACCCGTTCGGCATGACTGGTACCCGCTGCGCCGGCCACATCCTGCAAGAGGGCAAGCGTCGCGGCGCCAAGCTCGGCGTGGTCACAATGTGCATCGGTGGCGGCCAAGGCGCTGCCGGCCTCATCGAGATCTACTGATCATCTCCTGAGACTCACACGCTGACGAACTCCGTCCGCTCCGCCCAGTGCTGCTGGGTGCGACGGGCGGAGTTCGTCGCGTTTGGCGTTACTCGAAGCTGCGTTCGATGGCTGCCCACCAGTCGGCACCGCTGCTGGCCCATGCGGAACGTCGCATGGCGAACTCCCGGGCGGCGCGATCTCCGGGCCAGTCTGCCGGTCTGAGTTCGCGCGGCAGGTCTGGGTCGATGAGCGGAAATCGGCGCCAGGTATCGACGAGTTCAATCAGGCGACGGGTTGTTGCCGCATCGTTGAGAATGGCTGGGTTGTCGAGTTGGGACAGAAAGGCCTCGTACTGGCAGGCAAGCGGACCGGGTGGCCAGGCGCGCTCGGCAACGTCGAGCGGCGAGCCGATGTCGGTCATGGCCGACCGAAAAAGCACTGCCCCTTCAACGTCGAGATCGCGCACGATGGCGGCGGCTTCGCGCTCGCGCTCGACGCGTGGTGAGACCCAGACGCCCTGCCCCAACGTGCCGAACCCGGCCCAGCCGAGCTGGACGGCGAGACGTGAGCGCAGGGGTCGATGAGTCTCGGGAACGCTGGCCAACAACACGAGCCATTCGCCGTTCCACGGATGGTCGTCGGCGCCGAGACCGTAGATGCGGTCGGCGCCGCGAACGAGCAGATCAGTGGCCCATTCGGTGAGCTGCCAACGGCTCTTACGGCCGACTCGTTCGGAGGTCATCCAACCTTTCGCTCCCAGCCGACTGATCGCCTGACGTGCTGCCTTGTCCTCGACGTCGAGGAGCCCGAGCGCGGCGACGAGCGTTTGTGTCCAGGCGCTTCCGCCCGCAGGTCGCATCAGTTCGCCGAACACAGTGATCAACAGGTCAGAGGCACTGGAGATGCCGACGTCACCGTCCTGACGCAGACCGAGAACCGGTGCCAAAGGAGCGACATCGATTGAGGGGAGGAGCACGTTCTACATTCTGCTTGCGATGCGAGATGAAAGCAAGGTATGTTGGTGATTCACAAGGTAGGGGTTCTGAGATGTCCGATGCAGCCGTCCCGACGGCACCGATCACGTTCGAGCGTCAGCCCGACGCGTACGCCCACTGGAACCTGAAGATCGACGGTCACGCAGCTTCGCTGTCGATGAACGTCTCGCCGAGCGGGGGTTTGCTCGGCGACTACGAACTCAAGCTGAACAGTTACGACATCGGAGTCGACATCGAACTCGCCGACGCTGTGCGCCGCATCCGCTTTGAGCATCCGGAGGTGAAGGTCGTTGTCATCGACAGCGCACTCGAAGGCGTGTTCTGCGCCGGCGCCAACATTCGAATGCTCGCCGACGCCTCGCATTCGCACAAGGTCAACTTCTGCAAGTTCACCAACGAGACCCGACTTGAGATCGAGGAAGCATCGGCATCGTCCGGATTGCGCTTTCTCGCTGCAATCAACGGCGCCTGCTCAGGCGGCGGCTACGAGCTGGCGATGGCATGTGACCATTTGCTCCTGGTCGACGACCGATCGAGTTCGGTGTCGCTCCCGGAGGTCCCGCTCCTGGGCGTGTTACCGGGTACGGGCGGGCTCACGCGCCTGACCGACAAGCGGCACGTTCGTCGCGATCATGCTGACGTCTTCGCCACCAAGTCCGAAGGCATCCAAGGCGCCGAGGCGGTCGAGTGGAAACTGGTCGACGAAGTGGCACCCCCAACGATGTTCGACGACGCAGTCGCAGTCCGAGTGGAGGCGCTCGCGGCAACCTCTGATCGTGTCGATGACGGATCTGCTGTCGTGCTCGAATCGCTGAGCCGGGTTGTCGGTGACAACACGGTCTCGTATCAGTTCGTCAAGGCCACGCTCGATCGCACTCGACGTGTGGTCGACCTCACGGTGAGCGTGACCGGCGCCGTCGAGTGGCCGCTGATCGCTGCCCGTGAGCTTGACGATCTGCTCTGCCACTTGCGGTTCAACGAGCCCCAACTCGGCACGATCACACTGCGCACCAGCGGTGATGCCGCTGACGCAATTGCCCACTCCGATCGTCTTCTCACGGGCGACGATCACCTCACGCGTGAAACGGCGCTGCTGTGGAAACGAGTGCTCTCACGTCTCGACCTCACGGCACGCAGCCTGATCGCCCTTGTCGAGCCGGGTTCGTGTTTCGTCGGCGTGCTTGCCGAGGTACTGCTGGCCGCTGATCGCAGCTACATGCTCGAGGGCATCTTCGAAGATGACGACGACCCACTCCCGGCCGCGACGATGCAACTCACCGCGGCGAGCCTCGGGTCGCTGCCGATGGCCAACGGCATCACGCGGCTGACATCGCGATTCTGGGGATCGCCCGATGACCTCGCCGCAGCGCAGGCAGCGGTCGGCGAGTCGATCGATGCAGCTCGCGCTCGGCAGCTCGGCCTCGTCACATCGGCGCCCGACGATCTCGACTGGGACGACGAAGTCCGCCTTGCTGTCGAGGAGCGGGCGAGCTTCTCTCCCGATGCGCTCACAGCAATGGAAGCCAATCATCGTTTCGCCGGGCCCGAGACGATGGCAACCAAGATCTTCGCCCGATTGTCCGCCTGGCAGAACTGGGTCTTTATTCGTCCCAACGCCAGCGGCCCCGATGGTGCGCTGCGCAAGTACGGCACCGGCACCCGTCCCACCTTCGACCACACCCGCACCTGAGACGACTTGGTGCCAGGCACCAAGTCGTCCTTCGAGAAACGAGCCAGCTCATGACCAACATCGACTACAACGAGCGGATCCCGAACAACGTCGACCTGGCTGACGATCGCCGGCTGAAACGGGCGCTCGAGAACTGGCAGCCTCGCTTCCAGGAGTGGTGGTCTGACATGGGGCCGTCCGGCTTCCAAGAAAAAGACGTGTATCTGCGGACGGCTGTCGACGTTGGAAAGGAAGGGTGGGCGCACTTCGGCCACGTGAAGATGCCCGAGTATCGGTGGGGCATCTTCCTCAGCGAAGCTCAACCCGACCGCACCATCGGCTTCGGCGACAACAAGGGTGAACCCGTCTGGCAGGAGGTGCCCGGCGAATTCCGCACCGATCTCCGCCGTCTCATCGTGGTGCAGGGTGATACCGAGCCCGCATCAGTCGAACAGCAACGGCACCTCGGCGCCACAGCGCCGTCTCTCTATGACCTTCGTAATCTCTTCCAAGTCAACGTCGAAGAAGGCCGCCACCTGTGGGCGATGGTGTACCTCCTGCACCGCTATTTCGGCAAGGACGGACGTGACGAGGCCGATGCAATGCTCGAACGGAACTCGGGCGACGAAGACCACCCACGCATCCTCGGGGCGTTCAACGAAGAGACGCCTGACTGGCTGTCATTCTTCATGTTCACTTACTTCACCGATCGCGACGGCAAGTATCAACTTGGAGCGTTGCGCGAGTCGGCGTTTGACCCGCTGAGCCGGACTTGCGACTTTATGTTGAAAGAAGAGGCGCACCACATGTTTGTGGGCGCCACGGGCGTCGGTCGTGTGGTGCAACGCACGGCGCAACTGATGAACGAGCATGACACCGACGACGTCACCGCCCTTGGGGGGATCAACCTCAACACGCTGCAGCGCTACATCAACTTCCACTACTCGGTCTCGCTCGACCTTTTTGGTTCTGAACGATCGACCAACGCGGCCAATTACTACGCCGCCGGGTTGAAGGGCCGATTCGGCGAGGACAAATACGACGATGACCACGTGCTGCTGTCCGGCGAGGAACAATTCCTGACCGTCGTCGACGGAGCAATCGCCGCCGAAACGTTGTCGGCTCGTGCGCTCGTCAATCACGAGCTTCGCAACGAGTACACGATCGACTGCGAGAAGGGCGTCCGTCGCTGGAACCGCACGCTGGCCGAACAGGGCATTGATGTTGAGTTGTCGCTGCCCCATGTCGGATTCAACCGCGAGGTCGGGGCGTTCCGTGACGCCGCGGTGACACCCGCAGGGGACTTGATCAGTGCAGACGAGTGGACCGAGCGACGTGACGAATGGCTGCCAAGCGACGACGAGCGACGCCACGTCGGATCGTTGATGAAGCCCGCGATGGGTGTTGGTGAGATGGCTGGATGGATCGCTCCGCCTTCCACGGGGATCAACACTCAAGCCGTCGACTTCGAGTACGTCCGGATCTGATCCGCGCGTGCCGGCTCCGGACCTCGATCCAGCTGCCTCGATCGCCTTCGTCGATGTCGACGGCGCGCGGTTACGCACAGCAACGTGGGGCGACGGAGCAGCTTCGATCGTGCTCCTGCACGATGGTCTCGGTTCGATCGGACAGTGGCGCGATGTTCCGTTTGCAGTCCACCGATCCACGGGGGCGACGGTCATGGCCTACGAGCGCGCTGGCCACGGAGCCTCGACTCCCGCCCCGAGCGGCCCGTGGCCGGCGGATTGGCTCCACCAGGAAGCCGCAGTGCTCGACGGATTGATCGGCCGAGTCGGCATCGAGTCGCCAACCCTCGTCGGTCATTCAGATGGGGGCTCGATCGCTCTGATCCAGGCAGCGACGAGCGGCCCATGTCAAAGTGTGGTGGTGCTGGCAGCGCATACCTGGGTTGAGGACGTGTGCGTCGAGTCGATTCGCACGATGCGGGCAGGGCGTGCGCACTTCGTGACGGCGCTCAGCCGCCACCACGACGCGCCCGGCGCAGTGTTCGAGGCGTGGAGCGGAGGATGGGTCAGCGACGAGTTCGCCAGTTGGGACATTCGTCCGCTGATCCGCGACATCGAGTGTCCGGTATTGGTCGTGCAGGGCACGCGAGATGAGTACGCCACCGATGCCCAACTCACCGAGACCGTCGATGCAATCGGTGCAAACGCTGGGCTGCATCGCGTCGAGCGCGGCGGACACGTGTTGCACCACGACGAACCAGATCAAGTCGTTGCGCTCATCGCATCGTTCTACGATCAACATGGCTCGGCAGTGCCAGCCGAGCAGGAGGAATGACATGCACGACCACTTCAATGTGAGCGAATGGCTCGTTGACCGACACATCGACAACGGCGACGGTGGTCGCGTCGCGATCCGGCAGGGCGATGCCGAGTACACCTACGTCGAGGTACTCGGCTTGATCGAGCGAATGGCTGCGGCGCTGCGATCCCACGGTGTTCGCCCCGAGGAACGTGTTGCGCTGGCGATGCTGGACTCGATCGAGTTCGTCGCTGCATTCTTGGGCGCGATGCGAATTGGCGCCGTGCCTGTGGCGATGAACCCGCTGCTGCCTGGCCGTGACCTCGGCGTGATCGTGGCCGACGCCCGCGCGCGGGTTCTGCTCATCTCGACCGAGCGCGAGGACGCACTTGGTGATCTGCGTGCTGTTGCGCCTGAGTTGGGCCGCGTGGTGACGACGGGAGCGTCTGAGACCGACGTGATCGGCTGGGCTGACTTCCTTCGAGCCGGTGACGGCAGCGACGGAGCTCCTCATGGCACGTGGGCTGAGTCGCCCGGCTTCTGGTTGTGCACATCCGGGTCCACGGGCGCGCCCAAGCTGGCGATGCACCGTCACGCCGATATCCCTGCGACGTGTGAGACATACGCAGACCAGGTGCTGGGAATCACAGCCGACGACGTCTGCTACTCCGTTGGTCCGATGTTCCATGCCTATGGCCTCGGCAACTCGCTCACCTTTCCGTTTTCGGTCGGCGCCACCGTCGTGCTCGAACCGTCGCGCCCGCCAACACCACAAGGTGTTGCGACGCGAGTTGCTGACCACGGTGTCACGCTCTTTTTCTGCATCCCGACGTTCTATGCAGCGTTGCTCGCCTCTGACATCGCCGACAACACGTTTGCCTCGGTGCGATTCGGCGTCTCCGCAGCCGAAGCGCTGCCCGCTGAGACGTTCGAGCGCTTTCGGGACCGGTTCGGCGTCACGATCCTTGACGGCATTGGTTCGACCGAACAGCTGCACATCTACCTGTCGAACACGCCGGCTTCGACGAAACCCGGCACGAGCGGCAAAGCCGTCCCGGGCTACAAGGTGCGAGTCGTCGACGACGCGGGCAACGACCAGCCGATTGATGTGCCCGGCCAACTGCTGGTACGTGGTCCCTCGGTGGCGTCGGGCTACTGGTGTCGCTCCGAGATGTCCCGGGCGACGTTCGAAGGGGAGTGGATGCGGACCGGCGACCTGTACGCCCGCGATGCCGACGGATTCCACACGTACTTGGGTCGCGTCGATGACATGTTGCGTGTCGGGGGCGAATGGGTGTCGCCGGCCGAGGTCGAGGCAACATTGATCGAGCACGCCTCAGTGCTGGAAGCAGCCATTGTCGGACAGGCGGACGACCAGGGGGTCATGCGTCCCGTCGCCTTTGTGGTGGCTGCCGCGAGCAGCTCGGCATCGGCTGAGGATCTGATCGAACATTGTCGTGAACGTCTGGCTGGATACAAGCGCCCGAAGCGCTACGAGTTCGTCGACGCGCTGCCCAAGACGGCGACTGGCAAGATCCAACGATTCAAGCTCCGATAGTTCGGTGCCGGGCGACGACGTCGTGCCTGGCACGATGTCGTCCTATGGAACTCAAGGATCGAGTCATCATCATCACCGGCGGCGGGTCGGGTATCGGAGAGGCACTTGCTCGAGCCGCCCACCGCGAGGGGGCTCGTCACGTTGTGGTTGCCGACCTCGACGGTGCTGCTGCCGACCGTGTTGCGGCCGACGTCGGGGGTACCGGGTTCGAGATCGACGTGCGTGACGAAGCGGCGATTGTCGCAATGGTCGAGGCCACCGAAGCGGCGCATGGCCCCATCGACGTCTTCGTCTCCAACGCGGGCTACGTGACCGTTGGCGGTCTCGAAGATTCCAACGAGCGCATCGATCACATGTGGGACGTGCATGTGATGAGCCACATCTATGCCGCGCGTGCCGTGCTCCCGTCCATGATCGCTCGCGGTGAGGGGTACCTGCTCAACACGGCGTCAGCGGCCGGACTCCTGACACAGATTGGGTCACTGGCGTATTCGGTGACCAAAGGTGCCGCGGTGTCGCTCGCCGAGTGGCTGAGCGTCAGCCACCATCACCAGGGAATCCGCGTGTCGGTGCTGTGCCCGCAGGCGGTCGCCACCAACATCGTGGCAAATAGCCCAGACCTTGGCGGAGCAGCCGACATCGGTGATGACCCCGACGATTTTGAGGGCGGGGTGGCATCCGGTGACGGTGTGTTGAGCAGCGACGACGTTGCGCAGGTCTGCCTCGACGCGATGCGCGAAGAACGCTTCCACGTGTTGCCGCACCCCGAAGTGCAGACCTACGTCGAGCGCAAGGCAACGGACGTGGATCGTTGGCTCACTGGGATGCGTCGCTTCCAGAGGGCCCTGTCCGGCGACGGTCCGTTGCCGGGCGACGCCATCGCACCCAAGCTCTGAGGATCTGGGAATCTGCTACCGGCGAGTTGTTCGATCGCGGGCGTGATCGGCAACACTGCACACGTGGACAACAGTGAGACGCCCGTTGGATTCGATGTGTCGCTGGTTGAGCCGTGGTTGGCCGCTCACACTCGAGTCGTGCCGCCTTGTCGGTGGACTCGCCTCACGGGCGGTCACTCCAATCTGACGTACCTGCTGGCCGACAGCAACGGCGCTGAGTTCGTCATTCGCAGGCCCCCGCAGGGCGACCTCCTGCCGAAGGCACACGACATGTTCCGCGAGTACCGGATCATCGAGGCGCTTCACCCGGTCGGCATTCCTGTCGCTGAGCCGGTCGGCTACTGCGACGACCGTGCGGTGTGCGACCGTCATTTCTACGTCATGGCCAAGGTGGGCGGCAGCGCTTTGTACAACGGAACCGATACCGCGCAGCATCTTGACCTTGCTGCACGCGGTCGCGTGGGCGAGTCGTTCATGTCCGTGCTCGCGAGCATCCACTCCGTCGATCCCGCCGACGTTGGGCTCGGCGAACTTGGTCGACCGGACGGATACGTCGGTCGCCAACTCCGCACCTGGTATGGATCGTGGACGGCATCGGCTGAAGCCGCTGATTATGACGACCCTCGCGTGCACGAGTTGCACGAGTGGTTGCTCGACAAGATGCCTGAACAAGGCCCGGGCCGCGTCGTGCACGGCGACTATGGCGTACACAACTCGATGGTGAGTTCCGACGGCAAAATCGTGGCGATACTCGACTGGGAGATCGCAACCCTGGGGGACCCACTCGCCGACTTCGCGTACGCGCTCAACGCATGGGCGGAGCCGACCGATCCGCATGCGGCGCTTGGCGATGCGGCGACGGCGATCGAGGGCTTTTCTTCCCGCGACGAACTCACCTCGTTTTATGCTGACAAGACCGGCGCAGACTTGTCGAACCTGCCGTACTACCGCTCGTTCAACTCGTTCAAGACCGCCTGCATCATCCACGGCGTCTACGCCCGTTACGTCCGCGGTCAGAAGAGCACCGAGGGCGTCGATCTGCAAGGTCTGTACGACCGGATCGGTGCCTCGATCGAGCTGTCCGCAGCACATGCCGCCGACACCTGAACTGCCTCGATGAGTTCTGAACCGCCGAGTGCGGGGCCGACCCTGATCAAGGCAGCGATCGATATCGGCACAAACTCAATGCACCTCGTCGTCGCTCGGCTGGCTGAGCATGGTGGCTTCGAGATCCTGACAAGTGAGAAGGAAACGGTGCGCCTCGGCCAAGGCGGCGGCGAGATGAAGCTCCTCGCCCCCGACGCCATCGAACGTGGCCTCGCTGCACTCGAGCGCATGGCGCAGGTCGCCACGAGCTTCGGTGATGTCGATCTGGTTGCCGTTGCGACGAGCGCGGTGCGTGAGGCCGCGAACCGCGACGATTTTCTCGATCGGGCTCGTCAACTGACCGGCATCGAGATTGAGGTCATCAGCGGGTTCGAAGAAGCCCGACTCATCCACCTCGGTGTGCTGCAGGCGCTTCCCGTTTTCGACCAGCGGCTGCTGCTTGTCGACATTGGCGGAGGGAGCACGGAGTTCCTCGTCGGGCAAGGCGCCGATCCGATCGAGGCGCGCAGCATGAAACTCGGTGCGATTCGCCTGACCGAGCGGTTCTTCAGCGAGGCCATCGCTGACGGGAGGCGGCCCACGGCGCAGGAAGTCGATGACTGCCGGCACTACGTTCGAGCGGCACTGGCCTTGGTCGGTAGTGAGCTCGGCGGCCATCAGCCCGAGATCGCCATCGGCAGTTCAGGGACGGCCACGACCATTGCTGCGATGGCGGCAGCAGAACGTGGTGACGACGTGCGACAGATGAACGGTGTCACGTTCACCGCTGCCGAGCTTGCTGCGGTGGTCGAGCGAGTGATCTCGGCCAAGGACCGGAGCCGCGTTGCCGGCCTCGACGACAAGCGCGCTGACATCATCCTCGGCGGGGCCCTCCTGCTCGATGAGGTGTTTGCCGTTTACGAACTCGAGGTGATGACCATCTCGGACTACGCGCTGCGCGAAGGCGTTCTGTTCGATCGTTTCGCTGATCAGTCAGGACGCGACTTGCGCGACTTGCGGCGAGCAAACTTGCTGCGGCTCGCTCGGCAACTCGACCCTGACCCGGAACACGCCGAACACACGGCGCTGCTCTCCGGCCAGCTGTTCGATCGTTCCCGTGCGCTCCATGGACTCGATGATGGCGCCCGTGAGCTGCTCGAGGCGGCGGCGATCGTTCACAACGTTGGACTCTTCATCAGTCACTCAAGTCATCACAAGCACTCGTACTACGTGATCAGGAACAGCGAGCAGCTGACTGGCTTTACTGAGCATGAGATCGAGCTGATCGCTGTCGTGGCGCGTTACCACCGCAAGTCGCGACCGAGCGAGAAGCATCCGGAGTTCGCCGCCTTGAGCGTGGATGATCAACGGCTCGTTCGACAGCTCGCCGGGATGTTGCGTGTGGCAATTGGTCTCGACCGTCGCCACGCTCGCGTTGTACAGACGATGCGCGTTCACATCGATGACGGCTGGATGCGGATCGAACCGGTTGCCGATGGCGCCGACGACCTTGACCTTGAGGTGTATGCCGCTCGTGAACGGGCTCACCTGCTGGCAGCTGCGCTCGGCGTCGACGTCGAGATCGTTGCCCCAGCTCCGAGCCAGCACCCAGAGTGACCTCCCCGCCCGCGCTGGGTGATGATCGTGAGGTGCTTGGCGCATTGCCGTTCGTTGCACCGGAGCTGGGCATACTGGGCGACATGGCCGAAACGTCAAACCCGCCGACTGCTGCAAACTTCGTCCATGACGTGGTTGTCGAGCACAACGCAACGGGGGCCTTCGGTGGT
>JABJAB010000083.1 GCA_018666235.1 Ilumatobacter sp. | reverse complement strand
GCACCGTAGACGCTCTGACCCCGCATACCCTGGCCTGCAGTTTCCATGACAGCGTTCCCTCCTCCCACCGGTTTGCCCGTGACCAGCAGTTCTGCGGCCGCGGAACCGACATTCGCTCCAGAGCGCGCACCGCATCCGACGCTTCCGATCCAGGTAGCTGGGGGAGCGATCGTCGTGCTGATGGTCTCGCTGTTCTCCTCCAAGTACCTCCTTGACGCACTGATCACGTTCGAGTGGCCAGTGGTCGTCTACGTCGCCCTGCTGGGCGCTATCGGCTACGGCCCTTCGCTGATCTGGGCCCGCTATGCGACGAATCGATGGGGGAGCGGCCGCTTCTTCCGCGACGTCGGCCTGCAACCTGAGCTCAGTGACCTTGGATGGGGCCCCGTTGTGTGGCTGGCTGCGATCGGTACGCAGATCGTGGTGGGCGCGATCGTGCTTGGTCTCGGAGTCCCGCTTGAAAACAACACCGACGGCATCAGCGAACTCACCGACGATCGCACCTATGTCATCTCGATCATCATTACCGCAGTGATCGCCGCACCCTTCGTCGAGGAGATCGTCTTTCGTGGCCTGGTGATGCGTGGGCTGCGTAGCCGCTTGCCGGTCATCCCCACGATTGCTCTGCAGGCTGTGCTGTTCGGAGTGGCCCACGTCGACCCGGTGCGGGGGACCGGCAACATTGGTCTCGTCCTCGTACTTTCAGGCATCGGCGCTGCCTTCGGGGGAGGTGCGTACCTGCTCAGACGGATCGGTCCGACAATCGTGGCGCATGCCATCTTCAACGGCGCCGTGCTCGTCCTGGTGCTGACCAATGCCCAGGAGTGGCTGCAGAACAACAGCTGAGGTCAGGCGTCGCTGAGCTCGAAGAGATCGCGATTGTCGATCAGCCGGACGTCGCCAAACCACACTGCCGTCGCAATGCGCGCGATGCCGGGCATCGGAGGAACATCGGCGAGGTCGTCGAATTCGATCAATGTGATCGCGTCGAACACCGTCACGTACTCCAGCAGTGCGGCATCCTCGGCGTCGATGACCGATGTGGCGGCACCGATCACGTCGGCAACGGCGTCGCCGGCACCGGCCGCGGCGATTGCCGCGTCGAGCGATCTGGGTACCGCAACCGCAGCGGCGCGTTCGGCGTCTGTCAGACGCACGTTGCGGCTCGATTGTGCGAGTCCGTCTGGGTCGCGCACGATGGGATGTCCCACGACGTCGATCCCGAACTCCAGGTCGGCAGCCATCTGGGTGATGATCCGGAGCTGCTGGTAGTCCTTCTGTCCGAATACCGCCACGTGCGGACGGACCGCCCCGAACAATTTCACCACCACGGTCAGGACACCTTCGAAGTGGCCTGGGCGTTTCGGTCCCTCCATCACAGCGCCGAGCGGACCGGGCACGACACGTGTCTGGAAGCCCGTGGGATACATCGCCGCAGCCGTTGGCGCAAACACCGCTGCCACTCCGGCTTGCTCACACGCGGCCACGTCGTCGTCAATGGGACGGGGATAACCATTGAAGTCGCCAACTTCGTTGAATTGCAGCGGGTTGACGAAGATCGAGACGACGACGTCGTCGGTTCGGTCCGCAGCGTCTGCGATGAGCGCGAGGTGTCCGGTGTGCAATGCGCCCATGGTTGGAACAAAACCGATGCGACGCCCTGTGGCGCGGCGGGCGTCGGACCATGCCCGCATTTCGGCGGGGGTCGAGAAGATGTGCATTGTCAGGAACGGTAGACGGACGGACAGAGATCGCGGTATGCCGCGAGCGGACCGATGGTCGTCGCGGCGAGGACGGCATGCGTGCACGCCGCGGCAAAGGTGTCTGCAGCGGCTGCCAAGATCAGGTTCAACGCCTGGTGACGAGCCTGGGCAGGCAATGGGTGCGCTCCGGTGGCGAGTCCGAACACCGTGTCGCCATCGGTCATCGAGTGTGCCGGTCGAACGGCTCTGGCCATGCCGTCGTGGGCTACCGATGCCATCTTCGACGTCTCAGCTTTGTTGAGGCGCGCAGATGTCGCGACGACGCCAATCGTCGTGTTGAGACTCTCGCTGACTCCAAAACCCGGTACAGCTGGGCCCGCCAGCGCCGCGGCAAGCACGCGTCGCTCGTCACCCGGCGGGCGCCGCAATCGAAGCCCGCTGGGCTCCCACGGCAAACCGCTGACCGGGTCGATGACCGAACCGTTTGGATTCGCCACCGCCAGCGCTCCAATGGTGACCTCGATGTCGGTCCCGGTCACCGCGCCGCTGGGCTGCCCCGGAATCCGCACCGTCGTGGACGCTGTGCCGACGCCACCCTGCAAGCCGCCGGCCTTGGCTCCGGTGCCCGCGCCGACGGAACCCCACTTGGTCTGGGCGCTGCGTGCGTTGTGGGCCGCCTTCGACCCGAAGTCAGCATCAGGACGGTTGGCGCCGTTCCCGCCTCTTCCCAAGTCGAAGATCACCGCCCCTGGAACGACAGGAACGACAGGAACGACTGGTGGAATCCCGGCGCCACTGCCGATTGGGAACCCGAGACTGCGCTCCTCGAGCCACGACATCAGCCCATATGAGGCGGCGAGTCCGAACGCACTGCCACCGGTGAGGCAGATGCCGTGGATCTCTTGCACCAGATTCTGTGGATCAATGGCATCGGTCTCGCGTGTGCCTGGACCGCCACCGCGCACATCGACGCCTGGTGTCGCTCCACCGGCGGCAATCACAACGGTGGTGCCGGTCTGCCACCCGCGGCCCGTCCGCTGAAAGTGGCCGACGTTGATGCCGGCGACGTCGGTGATGGATCCGAATGGCAGTTGATCGGTGGGGCTCCGACGTGTCGAAGTCACAGTTCGTCGTGCTCGCCGGCGACCCATTGCTCGCGCAGCTTGTACTTCTGGATCTTGCCGGACCCGGTGAAGGGAAAATCCTCGATCGAGAACCACTGGCGTGGTGTCTTGTGCGGAGCGAGATGCTCTCTGAGGTAGCTGAACAGCAGACCCTTGTCGACCTCGTACCCGGGTGCGGGCCGGACAAACGCGCCGACGGTCTCGCCCCAGCTGTCGTCCGGGAGGCCGACGATGGCGACCTCTCCCACTGCCTCATGCTTGAAGAGCAGCTCCTCGAGTTCCTTGGGGTAGATGTTCTCGCCGCCCCGGATGATCATGTCCTTGAGCCGGCCCTCGACCGTGCAATAGCCACGTTCGTCCATTGCGGCAAGATCGCCCGTGTGGAGCCAACCGTCTTTGTCGATCGCCTCAGCGGTGGCCTCGGGCATCTCGAAGTACTCGTGCATCACGTGGTAGCCGCGCGTCAGGTACTCGCCGACCTCGCCGATGGGCAGAGTCTCGCCCGACTCCGGACCGACGATACGGACCTCAACGTTGGGCATCGGTGGGCCGATCGTGCTGGCCTTGTCCTCGATGGTGTCGGTCGGTCGGGTCATTGAGGCGACCGGAGAACACTCGGTCTGGCCGAACACGATGGTGAACGGTGCGCCGAGCTTGTCTTCGAATGTGCGGACCAACTGTTCAGGGACGAGGGAGCCGCCTGAGCAGAGCGCCTTGAGTGACGTGAGGTCGGCGTCTGGGAAGTCCGGGTGTTCAAGGATCGCCACGAGCATGGTGGGGACGCCGAGCATGGCGTTCGAGCGGTAGGTCTGGCTGAGTTCGATCACCAGTCCGGGGTCGAACAACGGCACCAGTACTTGTGTGAGCTTCTTCGACACGCACCCGAGGACGGACAAGGCGCTCCCACCGGTGTGGAACAGCGGCATGGTGGCCACGTAGACATCGCCGTCGTCAACGCCAAGGCGGTCGACGCAGTGGTGGCCGTTGTTGATGAGTCCGCGGTGATGGAGGAGCGCACCCTTGGGGAAGCCTGTCGTGCCCGAGGTGTACTGCAACATCACGGGGTCGTCGGGAGCAACAGTGGGCAACGGGCCGTCGAAGGCGTCGCCGCCCTCAAGAAAGTCGGCCCAGTCGCCAAAGCTGACGACATCTCGCAGGTTCGGGCAGTCGGGCTGGGTCTCGGTCGCTGTGGCCAACATTGGATTCCCGCGATGCGACGGAACGACGAAGAGCGCTGTGGACTTGGATTGTGTCAACAGGTAATGGAGCTCGTGGCGCTGGAATGCCGGATTGACGGTGACGAGGACCATGCCGGCCAGGGCGCAGCCGAATTCGAGCAACTCCCATTCGGGAATGTTGTGCGCCCAGACAGCGATGTGGTCGCCGGGTGAGTACCGGGCGAGGAGCGCCCGCGCGGTGCGCTCGGCATCTGCGAGAAATTCGGTGTAGGTCCACTGTCGGCGCACCGACGCGTCCTCGCCATCGGCCAGCGGGATGCCCTCAATGAGCGCAATACGATCCGGAGCCTCGGCCGCGGCTTCACGGAGGAGATCTCCAATGGTGATGTCGCGGACCGGCGGTGTCGTTTGGCCGATGGCATGAGATTGAGTGAGTGGCGTTGCGCTCATGTGACAACAGTACGCATGCCGTACGTTCGGGGCTATGACTGACGGCGAGCCTGTGGTGTTGTACGAAGAGCGTGATGACATTGCGATCATCACGATCAATCGGCCGCACAAGAAGAACACCCTGACCGACGCGGTGATCCAAGGATTGGCCGACGGCATTGATGCCGCCACCAAATCGAGCGATGTCGCCGCAGTCGTTGTGCGCGGGAGCGGCGGCACCCTCACCGGCGGGTACGACCTGACCGCAGCATCTGACTACTCCAAGAGTGATGACCATCCACCCGGCTGGTCGACGCCCTACGGAGCCAAGGGCCCGAAGCCGCGCGAAGGCGCCTGGGATCCCGTGCGGGACTATCAGTTCATGAACAACAACGTCCGGCGCTTCATGAAAATCTGGGAGTGTCCGAAGCCGGTGATCGGCGAGATTTCGGGATGGGCGGTCGGTGGTGCCACGGACATGGTGCTGTGTGCCGACTTGCTGTTCATGGCCGATGACGCGCATATCGGGTACGCCCCCAGCCGTATCTACGGTACGCCGACGACGATGATGTGGGTCCACCGGCTCGGACTCGAGCACGCCAAGCAATTCCTGCTCACTGGACGGGCGATCGACGCTGAGACTGCACATCGGATTGGACTCGTCTCGCAGGTCGTGCCGGCCGAGGAGATCAGCGCGGCCACTGAGGCTGAGGCGCGCCGGTTCGCCACCATCCCGGCCAATCAGCTCGCCCTCAACAAATTGCTCATCAATCAGGCCTACGAGAACATGGGGATGCGTACGTCGCAGATGCTCGGAACGTTCTTCGACGGCATCACCCGGCACACCGAAGAGGCGTACCGCTGGACCGAAGACATCGCCGAGCGCGGTTTCAAGCCGGTGATCGCCGATCGGGATGGCCCCTGGCAGGACTACAGCCAACGTCCTGACCACCGCTGACAGTTCGGTATCGTCACGGCGTGCTCGAACGTGACCCGGTGCCCGATTCACTACGTCAGCGCGTACTCACGGGCGCCAAGCGGGCGGCAGGAGATCTCGTCCACCTCGGCTGGGACGCCGCACGCGAGCTCGGCGCTATTGGCCCGGATACCCGGCGTGGCAAACGATTCGGCAAGCTCGGCGCAAACAGTGTGATTTGCTTTCCGCCGAACACGCTCTTCAACGAGCAGTACATCGAGATTGGGAGCGGCACGTTGTTCGGGCCGCAGGTCACTCTGTCGGCGGGGATGGTGCCTGGGCAGCAAATGATCACCGACCCCGTCATTTCGGTCGGTGATCGTTGCTTGATCGGCAAAGGCAGCGGCATCGTCGGCCATTTACAGATCACCATTGGCGATGACGTCTGGACCGGGCACCACGTGTACATCACGGATCAAAATCATGGCTACGAGGACCTTGACCTGCCGATTTCGCAGCAGGTGATGCCGGAACGGCCGGTCTCGATTGGCGACGGGGCGTGGCTCGGTCACGGCACCGTCGTGCTGCCGGGCGCCATCGTCGGGCGTCACGTCGTCGTGGGGGCAAACAGCGTCGTCACCGGGGAGTTGCCCGACAACTGCGTTGCTGCTGGTGTGCCCGCGAAGGTGATCAAACAGCTCTAGCTGCGCTCGGGTGGCAGCTAGACGATTGAGCCGCGCGGCGGAGCGCAACTCGGCATCGCGTTGTCGCCAGCGAAGGTTTCGATGCGCTCGGTGATCGGCACGCTGCGTACGGCCGACTCGGTGAACGGGACGTCCTGTCCCGCGCGTAGCCGCTCGGCGTAGTTGTAGCGATCCTGAACAAGGATGCGCCAATCGGCGATCCAGTCGGGGACGATCGCCTG
This sequence comes from Ilumatobacter sp., assembly GCA_018666235.1. Taxonomy (GTDB): domain Bacteria; phylum Actinomycetota; class Acidimicrobiia; order Acidimicrobiales; family Ilumatobacteraceae; genus Ilumatobacter_A. The sequence goes on along the minus strand of JABJAB010000083.1, from coordinate 39,343 downwards.
ACCCTTCGGGTCGTCGGGTTGGACTGCTTCGATGTCGTTGAGCATCGCCGCCAGCAAGTCGGTCGACTCGGTCACCAGGTCAGCGCGGATCGCGAGGCTGGGATTGGCGAGCAACTCCATCGAACGCAACTCGGCTTTGACCGGGGCGCAGATTTCTTCGGCTCGCTCGGTCCAGGCCGTGTCCTCGATCTTGTTGACCGCCGTCTTGGATGCGAAGAAGAGCGCCCAGGTCCAGAACCCGACGAAGAGGACGACGCCGATCGGGAACAGCACCTTGAACGGCGTGATCCCGCCCCTGCGTTCCTCGCGCCGGAAATGGCCGTATTCGTCGAGGCGCGAGTCGACCTCTGGGTCGGTCTGTTCGTCGTGTGTCACCACAGTGCCTGACGTTATGGCGCCCCGACGCTGGTAGAAACGCGATGTGCCCGACGCGACGACAGTTTCCTCAACCTCGCGCGCCCGAGCCAACTGGCGGCTGATTCGCTCGATGCTCGCCTTGCATCCGCGGCCGTTCGTCATTGCCTTCAGCGGAGCTGCGGTGTTTGCGCTCGCGACGGTGGCCTCGAGTTTCGCCATTCGCTGGGTGATCGACAATGTGATCGTCGTTCGATTCGACGCAGGGGAAGTGACCAGCGGTGCGGTCATGACGGGATTCGGGCTGATCATCGGCATCGGGTTGATCCGCGCCGTGGGCGTCGTGTTCCGTCGAGCGTTCGCATCGATCGGTATGTGGCGAGTCGCTCAGACGTACACCAATCAGGTGATTGACAAACTCGTCACGCAACCACTGGGATGGCATCGTCGTCACGCCAACGGTGATCTGGTTGCTCGCGCCGGGGTGGATACCGAGGCCGCTGTCAGCGTGATTGCGCCCATTCCGTTCGCGTCCAGCACGGTGCTGATGATCTTCGTCTCGACGATTTGGCTCTTTCTGACCGACGTTCCGCTCGGACTCGTCGCCATCGTGGTCTTCCCGCTGCTTGTCGCGACGAACGTGGTCTATGAGCGTGCTGTGGCCGTGCACTTCACCGACGCGCAAGACCGGTTGGGAACCTTTTCCGCCGGCGTCCACGAGAGCTTCGAGGGCATTCAGCTGATCAAGTCCTATGGCGCTGAAGAACGCGAGACCCAACGTCTGACCGCCCTGGCCGGCGACGTGTTGACGCCACGCGTGCGTGCCATTCGGATGCGGAGTTGGTTCGAGGCTCTCTTGGAGCTGATCCCCACACTGACCAACATCGCTCTGGTGGTGATCGGCGCGTTGCGTGTCAACACGGGCGACGTGACCATCGGTGAGTTCTCGAGTGTGATCTTCTTGTTCACGCTGCTTGTGCTGCCACTCCGTCTGATCGGGTATGCGCTGTCTGAGCTGCCTCGGTCCATGGCGGCGTGGACGCGCATCCAGGCCGTCGTGACCGAGCCGGTTGAGCCCGACCCGGTACGCGGGATCACCATCGCTGAACCGGGAATCGGCGTGCGCTTCGACGACGTTGTGTTCCGCCATGCCGGTGCCGAGACTGACGCCGTTGGCCCTGTTTCGGTGACGCTTCCATCTGGCTCGATCACCGCCCTCGTCGGGCCGACCGGGGCCGGCAAGAGCACCATGGCCGACCTCGCCGCTGGTTTGGTTGCCCCGACATCAGGCGCCATCGCCATCACCGACGGTCCGCGCTCGATTGTCTTTCAGGAGGCGTTCTTGCTCGCCGGCACGGTCCGGGACAACATCGAGTTCGGCGACCAGCTTGACGACGACGAAATTTGGGAAGCGCTCCGTCTCGCTGCAGCGGAGGCGTTCGTGGGCGGCTTGCCAGCGCAGCTCGACACGGTGGTGGGCGAGCGCGGCGTCAGCCTCAGCGGCGGCCAACGGCAGCGGGTAGCGCTCGCACGCGCACTCGTCCGGCGTCCATCACTCTTGATTCTTGACGACACGACCTCAGCGCTCGACCCTGCAACCGAATCAACCGTGCTCGACAACATGCGTACCGCTCTGGCATCGACCACCGTGCTCCTGATCGCGTCACGACCGTCCACGATTGCGCTTGCCGACGATGTGGTCTTCCTCTCTGCCGGAGCGATGACGGGGCACGGAACGCACGATGAACTGCTCCGGACGCACGCGGAGTACCGGCAGCTTGTCGAAGCCTTCGAGGCGGATCGAGAGGGGGCGCGATGACCGACCCCCAGACCTCCACATTCGGCACCGGCGCGGCGGATCCGGCAATCACGACCATTCGTCGCGGCCTCGAGGCAGCACCGGTGCTCCGCGATGGCCTCGGTCTCACGTTTGCCTTGGCGGCCGTTGGTTCGGCGGGTCGGATCGTTGTGCCGATTCTGATCCAACAGGCAATCGACAAGGGGATTGCCGGTCGCGACGAGGTCCGCGTCGGTTTGGTCGTGCAGTTGGCGCTGATCGCGGTCGTGGCGGTCTGCGTAGCGGCACTGGCATTGCGGACGGCACAGGTCCGGCTCGGAGAACGCAGCGAGCAGGCGCTCTACGACTTGCGGTCAAAGCTGATCAACCACATCAACCATCTCAGCCTCGCTGACCACAACGAAGAGCGTCGCGGCGGGCTGGTCGCCCGGGTCACGTCCGACATCGAGACGCTGACGCAGTTCTTCCAGTGGGGTGGCATGGCGTGGATGCGCAGCAGCACGCTGATGGTCATCGTCGGGATCGCCATGCTCGCCTACGACTGGCTGCTTGCGCTCATCGCCTTCGCCATTTCGTTTCCGCTTGCGCTTGTCCTGCGAGCTGTCCAGAAGCGACTCGTCGTGGCCCACGGCCAAGCGCGCAAGAGCAACGGCATCATGCTCGGTGCGATTGCGGAGGTCGTGTCCGGCGCTCCGGCGATCCGTGCCTACGGCGCAGGATCAATGTTGGCCGAAGTGGTTGAGGAGACAACGGAGCGCAAGGCGCGCGACCAGATTCGTGCCGCTCTCTACGGGGCATTTCTCTTCCCGTCGGGCGAGATCTTCGCCGTGTTCACCGTGTCGGCCGTCATCGGTGTCGGCGTGTGGCGGGGACCTGCCGAAGGTTTGACCGCCGGAGCACTGGTGAGCTTCGTGTTTCTCACGTATCGCTTTCTCGAGCCCATCGCTGAATTCACCGAGATCATCGACCAGACCCAGACGGCGGTTGCGGGCCTACACCGCGTGCTGTCGGTGCTCGATATGCCGATCACACCGACGGAGCCGGACGAACCCACTCCGCTCCCGCTGGGCCGCCTCGACATCGCCATTGAGCACGTCGACTACTCGTACCCGATTCGCATCGGCGAACACATCGACTCGGCTGCCGGCGGTGGGGTGCTCGTTCTTCGCGATATCTCGCTGTTGATTCCCGCTGGACAGCAAGTTGCCATGGTCGGATCAACAGGTTCGGGTAAGACCACCCTGGGCAGGCTGATCGCCCGCTTTGCTGACCCAACGAATGGCACGGTTGCCGTTGGTGGGGTGCCACTGACCGATGTGGCGCGCAGTGACCTGCGTTCGCGTCTCGTCGTCGTGTCGCAGGAACCGTTCCTCTTCGACGACACGGTCGAGCGGAACATCGCCTTTGCTCGCTCGGGCGCGAATCGGGCCGATGTCGAGGCCATCGTGCGGGACCTCGACGTTGGCGAGTGGGTCGATGCGCTCAGCGAAGGACTCGACACACGAGTCGGTGAGCGCGGCGGCCAATTGAGCGCTGGCGAGCGCCAATTGGTGGCGCTCCTACGCGCTGGGCTTGCCGATCCCGATGTACTGATTCTCGATGAGGCAACCTCCAGCGTCGATGCACTCACGGAGGTGCGCATCGCTCGAGCGCTCGACGTGCTGGCGTCAACTCGAACCACCATCGCGATTGCCCATCGGCTCTCGACGGCAGCACGCGCTGATCGGGTGTTGGTCCTGGCTGATGGCGTTCTCGTCGAAGACGGCCACCATGACGATCTGGTCCAGCAGGGTGGAACCTATGCCGGCCTCTTCGACGCCTGGGTGTCAGCCACCAGTGTCGGAGATGCCGAGTCCGTACAGTCGAGCACATGATCAACCCAGCCTCGAAGTCGCTGGCAGCGTTACTCATTGCAGCGGTAGCTGTCTGCGCCAGCGGCTGCGGAGAAGACGATGATCGGCGCAACGACATGTCGCAACCAATCTGCCAACGCGCCGAGGTGGCGGTACCGGCCGACGAGATCCCTGACGATGCACCAACGTTGATCCTGCTGCTCGGCATGTCCGAGACCGAGTCGTTCTGGGGGTTGCTGAATGATGAGGTCATCCATGTGACCGAGAGCAGCGTGCGACGGGCACAGTTTGCTGAGTTGGCGGACGAGTACCGCGACGCCGTTGACAACGGCCTCGACGAGACCGTTGCTTCATTGACTCGTCAAGACGACGGTGGTTGGGCCTGCCGATCCGAAACCTGATCGGATATCTGATCAGGTGCCCGGGTCGACCCCGTACGGGAGCGGACCGCGGACCGCTCCGACGATGCACTCAAGGTCAAGTTCGCCGACATTGCGGGTGGTCTCGAACGTCTTGGTCTGGCCGGGCGCGACATCATCGATGACAACGTTCGCCTGGTGCCGCGCGTTGTCGGTGCCTGGGCGGACAAAGAAGACGCGGACCGTGTACGTCGAAGTGCTGTCGCTCGTGTTGGTCAGCGTCCCGCGTGCGATGACTTCGTCGCCGGAGCGCGCACACGATGTGATCGCTGCGTCGTGCGGGGCCGGGTTTTCGAACTCGTCCACGGCCTGCAGCAGTGACATCGTGAACAGCACGCCGCCCACACACGCCAGCAGGCCAACGGTTCCGGTGATGAGCCCCGTCGTGGCGAAGCCCGCTCCGACGCCCGCTGTTTTCGCTCGTCGACGTCCTGTGATGCCAAAAACGATGGCGAGAAGCGCGGCGACGAGTCCGAGCGCGACGATGACGGGCATCCATCCGATGCCGATGGAGATGATGCCGAGCACCATCGAGGCAGTTGCGATCGGATTCCGCCCGACCGGCGCACTTGATGCGGTCTGGGTCTGTGGCGCTGCGGTCGGTGCGTTGGGTCGAGATCCTGCTGGATCGACGAAGCGCTCGCCGTTGGTTGAGACGTCGGCGGTCCAGGCCCGACCATTGTGGTAGCGCAGCTCGAAACGAGAGGCCGGGTCGGGATGCCAGCCGGCGTTGCCCTGCGTTCCGCTCGGAGCGTCGATGCCTTCCACCATGGCGCCGCAACCTACCGAGCCGCAGCCGGATAGGTTGCGCCCCCATGGAGATCGTTCTCATCCGACATGGACAGCCGGAGTGGATGCGCAATGACCTCAACGTCGTGAATCCCCCGTTGACGGACCTCGGGCATCATCAAGCGAAGCGAATGGCTGAAGTGCTGGCCACCGAGTCGTTTGACGAAGTGCTTGTGTCACCGTTGCTGCGTGCGCGTCAGACTGCCGAACCGCTGTATTCGGTGCTGGACCGCCCCGAGGTGATCGAGCCGTGGCTCCATGAGATCGGCGATCCAGACTGGCACGGAACACCGTATTCGCTGGCGCAAGAGGCGTACCGAGAGTTGCTCGCTCGCCCATCACTCGAGCGCTGGACGGGTCTCGAAGGCGGCGAGTCGGTGCGCGAGTTCGCCGACCGAATCATTGCGGGCGTCGACGGGTTTATGGCGCAGCGAGGTGGCGTGCGAACTGATGGGGCGCTTCCGGTGTGGCACCTCGACCGTCCGGACCAACGCATCGCTCTCGTCGCTCACGCCGGAACGAACTCGATGGCCATCGGGCATCTGCTCGGCATCGATCCGGTCCCGTGGCAGTGGGAGCGCTTCCAGCTCAACCACACCTCGATCACCCGCATCCAGACGTTTGAACTCGGTGACGGTCACGCGTTCGGGTTGAGCTCGTTGGGCAACTCCGAGCATCTTGCATTGGACGATCGCAGCCGCTGACGAACAGACGATGGCGGAAAACTAGAGTCGCGCTATGACAGACGCGACCATGGTCGAGACCGATCCCGACAAGCTGAAGATGTTCGGGTTCAACGTCTTCACGCAGTTGAGCGGAGCTGTGACCGCCGGGATGATTCATCTCGGTGACCGGCTTGGACTCTTCACGGCCCTTGCTGACGCGGGCACAGCGATCACCACGATCGAGCTGGCGGAGCGAACGGGTCTCTCGGAACGTTGGGTTCGCGAATGGGCCTACAACCAAGCCGCGGCTCGCTTGCTTGATGTCGACGACACCGCGGGGGCGGGCAACGAGAAGTTCGGCCTGTCGCCCGAAGGCGTGGCGGTCCTAGCGTCACCGGATCATCCCGCGAGCGGTACCGGAATGTTTCATCGCTTTCCGCAGACAATGGCGGCACTCGACCTCATGCCTGAGAGCTTCCGCACCGGCGTCGGCCATGACTACGACAGCCACGGCCATGAGGGGGCGGTCGGTATCGAACGAAGTTTCGAACCCTGGAACAAGGCCCACTTGATCCCGACGGTGCTGCCAAGTCTCGATGGCATCATCGAACGTCTGCACACGGGGATCACGGTGGTGGACATCGGCTGTGGCGCCGGGGGAGCGGTCCTGATGATGGCTGAGGCCTTCCCGCATTCGACCTTCGTCGGCTACGACATCTCGCAGCACGCCCTCGACCGTGCCGAGTCGCGCCGTGTCGAGTCCGGTGTCAAGAACGCTCGATTCGTCGACCCGCGTATCGATCCGTTACCCACCGACCAGTCGGTCGATTTCGTCACGACATTTGATTGCATCCATGACATGTCGCATCCCACCCAGATGGTCGAGGCAATCCGCTCGGCGCTCGCTGCGGACGGCACGTGGTTGCTGGTGGACATCAAAGGGCGCGACACCTTTACCGACAATGTTGAGCAGAATCCGATGGCGGCCTTGATGTATGGCATCAGCGTGTTGTCGTGCATGTCTTCAGCACTGTCCGAGCCCGATGGGGAGGGCCTCGGAACGCTGGGACTCCCGGAGAGCAAGGCACGCGAGATGTCCGGAGCGGCAGGGTTCTCGCAGTTTCGAACGCTTGACGTGAAACACAACCTCAACGCCTTCTACGAGATCCGACCATGACGCGCCTGTCGCAACTGTCGCGTTCCTTGCACGGCAGCGTTGCCATCGTCACCGGTGCGGCCAGCGGGATGGGCCGGGCCACTGCCCACCTGCTGGCTGATGAGGGCGTGCGTGTTGTCGTCGCCGACCTTGGCGCCGCGCGTGTTGCCGCGGTTGCCGATGAGATCAGCGCGGTGCATGGTGCGGACGCCGCGCTCGGCGTTGAGTGCGATGTGGCGAGCCATGACCAACTCAAAGCCTTGGTGGCGCAGACACTGGAGTGGGCAGGTCATCTTGCCATCGTGGTCAACAACGCCGGGGTGTCGATGATCAACTCGGCATTTCAGCCGGAGGACGAGTTCGAGGCCAACTGGGCCCAAACCATCGACATCAACCTGACCGCGCACGCGCGCCTGATCCGTCTGACGGTTCCGCACCTCGTCGAGTCCGGCGCGGGTCGGATCGTCAACATTGCATCGACTGAAGCACTCGTCACCACCGCAGGTCTTGCCGCCTACGCGGCGTCGAAGGCTGGCGTTGTCGGTCTGACGAAGAGTTTCGCAGTCGAGCTGGGTCGAACGGGCGTGACGGTCAACTGCATTTGTCCGGGACCGATCGTTACCGGCATGACCTCCGGTATCGAGGCGGCGGCCAAGGAGAAATACGCGCGTCGACGCGTCCCACTTCGGCGGTATGGCGCGCCTGAGGAGGTGGCGCACATGACGCTCAACCTCTGCCTGCCTGCCTCAAGTTTCGTCAACGGCGCGATCATCCCCGTCGACGGTGGCATGAGCATCCGCCACACCTGAAACTCAGTCCGACCAGCCGTCGTTTAAGCCGATGAGACCGGTTGGATCGTGGCGGCCAACAGCGAGTTGTTCGAGAGTGCCCAGGCCGGTGTGCTCGCCGAGACCGCCGGTCGTCGTCGCTCGTACGATCGACTGGATGTGCATGTGATGGAACGCGTTCGGATCCGCAACGGGCAATGTCCACCGGTCGCCACCAATGGCCAACTCGCCTTTCCACGCCCCGTGTCGCCAGTCCGGGTGGCCGTAGCCAATGCCGAGCATGTGGAAGTCGAAGAGTGGCTCGAGCCGGATGGTCGACGCCTCGCCTTGCCATGGCTCGAAGTCGATCTCGAACCATTCTGCACGTCGGGTGCCCGGTTGCCAGCCAATGCGATAGTCGATCGATCGCATCGCGTCGGCGGGCTCCGCCACTCCGCCGGTGTTGGCGAGTGCCACGAACCCGGTCTCGTGCCAGCGTTTGCCGTCGAACATCTCGTTGATGTCGAAGTGCGTGGAAAACGCGTCGAAGTTGAGCGGCGCCCACAGCCAGTAGAACTGCGGATCCGCCACCGGCGCGCCGGTCGGAGCGGGCTCGCCGACGGGCCGCACACCCCACGACCGGTCGCGGCTGCCCAGAGTCTCTCCGGGTTCCAGATCGATCACTTCGCCGTCGACCTCGATCCAGCCCTCCCATCCGCCGAACTGGGTCATGCGAGTGGAATCCATCAGCACGCGCTGGCCCACCTGGTGGAAGAAGTGCGGTTCCTGGATCGGCGCGGAGCGGCGCACAAAGGTGAGGTCGGCGCGGAGGCCGTGTTCGGGCGCGTCGACAGCGATCCGCAGCGCGTGTAAAGGTTCGAGCACCTCGACCTGGATCGGGCCGACGATGTTGGCTTCGGAACGGTCGAGTGGTGCCCGGCGTGATGCGTGGACGTTGATTTGTTCGGCATCGACCGTGGTGCCATTGACGACGACGCTGAAGTGAGCGTCCGCCACGTGACGATTTGGATACAGCCCCATGGCGGCTGCGAAGAACAGTCGGGTGTCACGCGTGTAGCCGTTAAAGAAGTACCGGTCGTAGTGATTGAGGTCGGTTCCTGCCGTCTGGGCGATGGGATGTGACGTCTGATGGATGGGAAAGTCGTCGAACGAACTCAGCACACAACCGACGCTAGTCGTAGCCTTGGTGGCTATGGCAGCGCTACGCGACGTCACCCGATATCGCCAACTCGCCATCATGACGACGGCGGGCGTTTGTCTGCTCACGGTGGCGGGCGGAATTGTTCGCCTCACCGGGAGCGGCCTCGGCTGCGACGACTGGCCGAACTGCAACAGTCAACGCTTTGTTGACGTCTCGTCGGGGCACACTGCGATCGAACAGATCAATCGGTTGCTGAGCGGGGTGATCGGGATCCCAACACTGCTCTTGGCGATTGCTGCGTTCCGGGTTCGTCCGCGAGTCAGCGGACTGCGTTGGCCTGCTGTCGGCGTGCTCGTGTCTGTGCTCGCAAACGGCGTCGTCGGCGGCATCGCTGTCCGAACGGATCTGCACCCTGCCCTCGTGCAATCGCACTTTCTGCTGGCCATGGTGTCCATCGCGTTCGGCATGATCGCGGTGCATCGCTCGTCGCCCGGTGCCAGCCATTCCAGCCAATCCAGCCATTCCAGCCCCGCGACCAGTTGGCGCGGTCGACCTGGCCAGCTGGCGGCCGCGCTGACAGCGCTCACCGCCGCCGCACTGGTGACGGGCACCATCGTCACGGGCACCGGACCCCATGCGGGCGAGCAAGACGTGCGCCGGTTCGGTTTCGACATCTCGAACGTGGCCCGCATGCACAGTGCGACGGTGCTCATCGCCCTCGCCGTGGCAGGTCTGCTCGCCTGGACGATTCGAGACGGTGCTGACTCCACCGCTGGGGTCCGGGTCGCACTGTCCGGCTGGATCTTTGTTGGTCTCCTCCAGGCCGCGGTCGGCTACACCCAATACTTCAACGGAGTGCCCGAACTGCTGGTCGGCATCCACATCGCGCTGGCCACAGGTTTGTGGGTGATGACGATCAGGCTGCTTCTCGCGACCGTCGAAACGCCGATCCCACAGCACAAAACGAAGATTGTGCAGCCCGCAGTGACGCGCGCCTAGAGTATCCCCCGTGCTGCTCAGGTCTCTCGGGGAGCCGTCCATTGGGCGAGCGACTCACACCCCACATCAGCGACCAGGTCGGCGCCCGACTTGGTTGATCACCCTGCTTGGATTTGTCGCTGCATTGATGGCGGTTCTCGCCGTCGGTGGAACGGCGATGGCTCAGGACGGCGGCGAAACCGTTGGCGGAACCATGCGCGCCAAGGATGACGCCGGCGAGGACATCTTCGTCGAGGGCGTCGAGTTCTCCGTCGTTGACGCCGATGGCAACGAAGTCGGAACCGCCACAACCGACGCCGAAGGCGTCTGGCTCGTCGAGTTGCCCGGCCCAGGCGTGTACTCCGTCGAGCTCGATACCGCGACGCTGCAGGGCTTCGAGTTGCGCAACCCTGACAACAACCCGTTGACCGGTGTCGAAGTGCAGCCCTCCACGAACAAGAACACGCTGTTTCCGTTGGGTGAGCGGGTGGTTGAGGAGTCCAACTCGATCCGGGCCGTGCAGCTGTTCGTCGACGGCATCAAGCTCGGCATGATTATCGCGATGTGCGCCATCGGCTTGTCGCTCATCTACGGCACAACGGGCCTGACGAACTTCGCCCATGGCGAGATGGTCACGTTTGGGGCCATGACGGCATACGTCTTTCATGTGACCTGGCAAATTGACTTCTTGGGCACCTGGATGACGTCGCTGGCCTTTGGCGCTGTGATGGCCGTCCTCTTTGCCGGCATCGCGGGCGGTCTCTTCAATCGATTTGTGTGGAAGCCGCTCCGCAACCGCGGCGCCAGCCTGATCTCGGCGTTGGTGGTCTCGATCGGCCTGTCGATCTTCTTCCGGTACGTCTTCCTGTATCAGTTCGGCGGTCGTGCTGGCTTCTATCGGGATTACCGGATCGGCCAGCAGGTTGAATTCTTCGGATTGTTCACGATGCTGCGCAAAGACATCTTCATCGTGGTGTTTTCCGCTGTGGTGCTCGTTGGTGTTGCCACAGCGCTCAGCAGGACGCGAGTCGGCAAGGCCATGCGTGCGGTCTCAGACAACCGCGACCTCGCCGAGTCATCAGGCATCGACGTCGAACAGGTCATTCGCTACGTCTGGATCGTCGGCAGCGCGTTGGCGGGCCTCGGTGGGGTGCTCTTCGGACTCACCGAAAACATCAACTGGGAGATGGGTTTCCGTTTGTTGCTCCTCATGTTCGCCGGGGTCACCCTCGGGGGCCTGGGTACGGCCTACGGCGCATTGCTTGGCAGCATCATCGCCGGTGTGTTCATCCAGATGTCGACCCTGATCATCCCAGGGGACATGAAAAACGTTGGTGCGCTGATGGCGCTGATCATCATCCTTCTGGTGCGCCCGCAGGGCCTCCTGGGACGAGCGGAACGGATCGGATAGGGGAGCGCCATGGATTGGGGATCAATCATCGAGAGCCTGTTCCGCGGGCTCATCGGGGAAAGCTTCATTGTTTTCGCCCTGGCCGCGATCGGCCTCAACTTGCACTTCGGTTATACCGGATTGCTCAACTTCGGCCAGGCGGTTTTTATGGCCGCTGGTGCCTACGGCCTCGCAATGATGGTGGCGACCATCGGGCCGGCAGCGAACCGCAACTTTGGCTGGGATCTCAGCGAGAGCACCCTGTTCTGGCTGGGCATCTTTGTCGGCGTGGTCGTGTTTCCCGTCGTCTTCGCTTTGATCATGGGCATCCCGACGCTCCGGCTCCGGGCGGACTATCTCGCAATCGTCACCATCGCGGTCGCCGAGATCTTTCGCATCGTTGTCCGTTCGCCCACGCCCGGCATCAAGAAGTGGACCAATTCGTCAGACGGCTTGACGGGGTTCTCCGGCACCTTCTACGACATGAGTCCCTTCGGTACGCAGGATCGGTACCTATTCAACCTGTTCACCGGCAACCAAATGTTCTTGGTGATCGTCGGCTGGGTGGTTCTGGCGATCGGTGCCACGATCTGTTGGCTCCTTGTTCGGAGCCCGTGGGGACGTGTGCTCAAAGCGATTCGCGAAGACGAAGACGCTGCACGGTCGTTGGGCAAGAACGCCTACTCTTACAAGATGCAGGCCCTGATTCTGGGCGGCGTTTTCGGTGCTGTCGGGGGCATGATCCGAGCCATTGGGTTCTCGGTTGCTCAGCCTGACAACTTCATCACAGATGTCACCTTCTTTGTGTGGGTCGCACTGATCCTTGGTGGTGCCGGCAAGGTCTTGGCACCCATCGTCGGCGCGTCGCTGCTGTATGGCCTCCTCAACTTCTCGGACACGTTCCTTCGAGAAGGGGTCGCCGCGGAGGTGATTCCTGAGTCGATCATGACCGGCACGCAAGTGGGCCAGGTCCGATTCATGCTGATGGGCCTCGGCCTTGCACTGCTGGCTGCGTTCAGGCCGCAGGGAATCTTTGGGAACAAGGAAGAGATGGCACTCGATGACCGGTAACCAGTTTGACGACAAACTCAAAGATGACCTGATTCCCGACGCTGGACCGCACGCTGGGCCAGCGACCCACAGCAGCGACATGAGCGTGATTACGTCGGACAAGATTGCTGGTGTCGATTCGCAGGCGGCGCGTGCGGCGCTCGCCGATGTGCCCTGGGAGCCTGGGGCCAAGAAGCCTGACCCGATTCTGGTCGCGGACCATGTGGTCCGCCGTTTTGGCGGTCTCACCGCTGTTGATGCCGACCATGTGGAGATTCAGCGCGGCGTGATCACCGCGCTAATCGGTCCCAACGGTGCGGGTAAGACGACGTTCTTCAATCTGTTGACGAATTTCGATACCCCTGATGAGGGGACTCGAGTGTTCGACGGGCACAACATTGACAAGGTGCCGGCACACAAGATTGCCAACTACGGCATGGTGCGCACATTCCAGCTGACCAAGGCGCTGTCCAAGATGACGGTGATCGAGAACATGAAGCTTGGGGCGACCGGTCAAAAAGGCGAATCGCTGTGGCGTTCGGTGCTGCCGTTCATGTGGAAAAGCCAGGAACGCGAGATCGAGGCCCGCGCCGATGCGCTGCTCGATCGCTTCAAGCTCTCGCACATGCGCGACGAGTTCGCCGGCACGATGTCTGGTGGACAGCGCAAGCTGCTCGAAATGGCTCGGGCGTTGATGGTCGAGCCGTCAATGGTCATGCTCGACGAGCCGATGGCGGGGGTCAACCCAGCATTGACCCAGTCGTTACTGGGGCACGTCACCGGGCTGCGAGACGCCGGTATGACGGTGCTTTTCGTCGAACACGACATGGACATGGTGCAAGAAATTTCGGACTGGGTGATTGTGATGGCCGAAGGTCGCATCATCGCCGAGGGCCCACCTGCATCGATCGGTCAGAATCAGGCGGTCGTCGATGCGTATCTCGGCACGCACCACCATGCCGCGCTTGATCTCGACGCTGAACTGTGAGCAATGACGATGTCTGAAACCTCCCCGACCCCACCAGCGAAACAGCCTGAGCCGCTCCTCATCGCGGACAACTTGACTGCCGGTTACATTCCGGGCGTCAACATCTTGAACGACTGTTCGTTGGAACTCGCCGAAGGTGAACTCGTGGGCATCATCGGTCCAAACGGCGCCGGCAAGTCGACTCTCGTCAAAGCGATGTTCGGTCTGGTCAATGTCCGTGACGGCCAAGTCCGCCATCGCGGCGAAGAAATCACCAATCTCAAGGCGAACAAGCTAGTTAGCCGAGGTATTGGCTACGTGCCGCAGAACAACAACGTGTTCTCTGCCCTCACCGTCACGGAAAATCTCGAGATGGGTACCTTCCTCAACCCGCCCTTGTACAAGGAGCGGGTCGGCATCATCGGGGATATGTTCCCGCGACTGATGGAGCGCGCCGACCAGCGCGCCGGGTCGTTGTCGGGCGGCGAACGTCAGATGTTGGCGATGGGGCGGGCGCTGATGATGGATCCCTCGGTCCTGCTGCTCGACGAACCGTCAGCGGGCCTCTCGCCAGCACTGCAAGATGAGGTGTTCATTCGTTGTCACCAGATCAACAAGGCCGGTGTTTCGATTGTGATGGTCGAGCAGAACGCCAGTCGGTGTCTCCAGATCTGTGACCGCGGCTACGTACTCGATCAAGGGTCGAATGCGTACACCGGGACGGGCAAGGAACTGTTGACTGATCCGAAGGTGATTGAGCTCTACCTCGGCACCCTGGTCAAGGATCACCAGGACTGATCCTCACCGCCGGAGCCCTCGCCGCCGTTGCGGTCGCCGCAGCGATTGATTGGTGGGCGGTCGCGACTGGCCGTCGCAAGGTTGAGGTGGTGTGGAAGCCGCTGACGATGGCCTTGCTGGTTGTCGTTGCAGCAGTCGCCGGATCAGCACCGGCAGATGTCCGTTGGCTGGTCGTCGGTGCTGCCATGTTTGGCGTGCTGGGCGATGCTGCTTTGCTCGGGGAGGGAACGACCTGGTTCATCCGGGGCTTGCTCGCCTTTGCGACGGGTCACGCTTTGTACGCAGCGGCGGCGTTGGTCGTGGGCGCGGGTGCCACGGCATGGTGGGGGGTGTTGTTCGTGACCGGGCTGTTCGCGTGGAGGTTCTTGCCATCGGTTGTTCCGGCAGCACGTGAATCGGGAGGCCGAGCGATGATGGCCGCAGTGTTGTTCTATGCCGGGATCATCGCTGCCATGGTAATCACCGCGATCGGGACCGGGAGATGGCTGGCAATTGCCGGAGCGGCACTTTTTGCTGTCAGCGATTGGGTGCTGGGCCAACGGCAATTCCTGGGACCAGACACGTTCAATCGGCTCGCTGTCATGGTCCCCTACCACGTTGGACAGACCATGCTCATTTTGGGCTTGGTCGGCGTTGGCGCTGGCTAGCTGAAAAACCAAAGGGCCCGGGGCGCAAGCCCCGGGCCCTTTCAGTTGTTGATCAGAAGATCAGCAAGGTGCTGAATAAATCAGACCTCGACCGAACCCTGAACGGCGCCCTTGACGACGATGGTGCCGGTCTCGTCGAATTCCAGGATGAGGATGGAGGCCTGGGTGGGCTCACCTTCGTCGCGGAACTCGAGCGGGCCAGAAACGCCGTCGTAGTCAAAGTCGGTGCCGGCCTCGGCGAGTACGAGGCAGTCGGCGTAGGTGGTGCACTTTTCGCCGCCACGGGTCACGTCGTTGATCGCCGCGCCGACGGCCACGCCATCGTCCGAGCCAGCAACGGTTGCAGCGAGTGCCATGATGATGACCGTGTCGTACGACTCGGCGGAGTACGAGAAGTCGAGCAGCTCAGGATCGACAGTGAGCAGCTTGTCGCGGAAGTCCGCAAGTTCGCCATCAACGTCGACGCCCGGGAGCGTGCCACGCATGCCAGCGAGGACCGTGGGGTCATCGAACGCAGCTGCGAGAGCGTTACCCATATTGCCGTCTGTACCGTAGATCAGCTTGTCAGCCGGGCCGACGCCGTTCTCGATGAGACCGGTGAGGATCTTTGAGGTCTCGTCGAAACCGATGATGACGATGGCGTCGGAACCAGCGTCCACAGCTTTCGCGACGACGTCGTCGAAGTTCTCAGCCTTCGGGTCATAGATCTCGGCGAGGTCGACCACACCGCCCTGGGCCTCGAACGGACCCTGGGTGAACTCGAGCAGGCCGGTGCCATAGGCATCGTTGAGCACGAGGAAGGTGGCCGAGGCGGCGCCGTCAGCGATCATGATGTCAGCGAGTGCTGCACCCTGCACGACGTCGGACGGTGCGGTACGGAAGTACAGACCGTTGTCGTCGTAGTCGGTGAAGGTCGGCGAGGTGTTCGCCGGGCTGAAGTGGACCTTGCCGGCCTGGGTGATCTTGTCGATCACGGTCAGCGACACGCCGGAGCTTGCTGCTCCGATGAAGCCGTCGACGTCTTCTGCGAGGAGGCGGTCGACCGTGGCGTTGGCCACTTCACCGTTGTCACCCGAGTCGCCCGGAAGCCACTCGATGTCTGCGCCGAGCACGCCGCCAGCGGCGTTCACGTCAGCGACAGCTGCTTCGACACCGGCGAATTCCGGCGGTCCGAGGAAGGCGAGGTTGCCCGTCTCGGGCAGGATGCCGCCCAGACGAAGAATGCCATCGGATCCACCGGCGGCCGGAGCCTCGGTGTCAGCGGGTGCCTCGGTGTCGGCGGGTGCCTCGGTGTCGGCGGGTGCCTCGGTGTCGGCGGGTGCCTCGGTGTCGGCGGGTGCCTCTGTCTCAGCGGGTGCATCGGTGGTGGTCGCTTCGTCGTCATCGCTACCGCAAGCTGCGGCAACGAGTGTCAAACCAACGAGCAACGAACCGACGCGCGTTACGCGTGATTTCTGCATGTTGATTAATTCTCCCCCTGTTTGGGCGCGGACCGAATGCCCTCGCTCTGTAGGTAACAGTGGATGTTATGCCTCGTCGACCATGAATGCCAAGCAGTACTGTCTTTTGATGTCTGCAAGATCGGATGAATCCAGTGCCGAGGTCCGCTACGACGTCGATGGTCACGTTGCGACATTGACGTTGGATGCCCCTGAACGGATGAACACGATTTCGCCGCGGATGTTGCGTGAGATCAGCGAACGTCTCATCGATGCAGACACCGACCGCCAGGTGCGCGCAATCATTGTCACGGGCGCGGGCAGGGCGTTCTGTGCGGGGCTCGACTTGCAGGCCCAAATGGCGGGCCCGAAAGGCGGGTTGGGTAGCCTGTCCGAAGGTGCGTCAACAAGCCCGCCTGGTGAGATCGACATGCGGAACGCACCGCCCATGGTGCTCCACAACATTGACACGCCAACCATCTGCGCGCTGAACGGTGGCGCCGCCGGTTACGGACTCGACCTGGCGTTGGGTTGCGATATCCGTCTCGCGGCGGACAGCGCCAAGCTCAACTCCGGGTTCGCAAAGCGTGGCATTGTTCCCGAAAGCGGCGGAACGTGGCTCCTGCCTCGAATGGTGGGCTACGCCAAGGCGGCGGAACTGGCGTTCACAGGACGCACGATCACCGCTGCAGAGGCGCTCGAATTGGGCATCGTCAATCAGGTCGTTCCCGCTGCCGACCTTGCGGCGAGCGCAGCTGCGTTCGCCGCTGAAATCGCGGGAAACGCACCACTTGCAGTGCGTGCCATCAAGCGGATGATGCGCGCTGCTGAGACCGAGACGTTCGAGCAGAACGTGCACCACGTCTATCTCCAGTTGTTGCCGCTGTTGTCGACCGCCGATTTTGCCGAAGGTGTGGCGGCATTCATGGAAAAGCGCGATCCTGAGTTTCATGGCAGATAGTGCGCCGACAGGCCGTCCACAGGTCCTCGACGACATTGGATTACTGGAGGCGCTCGCGACGACACGCGCTATTCGCCGGTACACCGATGATCCGGTCGGCGACGCCGACCTCGAACAGATTCTCTGGCACGCCGGTCGGGCACCCTCCGGGTCGAACCGGCAACCATTCCGATTCCTGGTGCTGCGCGATGGCCGAAACGCCAGAGCCGCCAAGTCGCTGCTTGGCCAGTCGTTCAGAGACGGTTGGAACGACAAACGCGCCGGAACCGAGGGCGAGCGGGCTTACCGTCCCAGCCGCTTCGCAGACTCGATGCAGCACTTTGTCGATCACTTCGAATCGGTTCCCGTCGTGATCCTGGTCTGCCTGGAGAGGTATCGAGCCCCCGGACCGTACGAAGGAGCGTCGGTCTACCCGGCGTGTCAAAACCTGCTTCTCGCCGCTCGAGCGCTCGGCTACGGCGGCGCGTTGACGATGTGGCACCTGGGCGTGGAAGACGAGTTGCGGTTGATGCTGGGGATTCCCGACAGCGCGGCGCTCTCCGCGTGCATCACCCTCGGGGTTCCAGCAGGCAGGCATGGACCGCTCAAACGCAAGCCCGTGGGCGAGATCGTTTTCGACGATGAATGGGGCACGTCTCCGTCCTGGATCGCGCCCGCCTAAATCTTGCCGCGTAGATTTCTCACATGCCCCTCATCGCCGGTGTCGACTCGTCCACGCAGTCGACGAAGATCGAAATCCGAGATCTTGCATCAGGCGAGGTGATGGCCTCGTCGTCTGCGTCACATCCAGCGGTCGTCGCGCCAGTGAGCGAACAGGACCCCGAAAGCTGGTGGACGGCGTTCAACGCCGCATGGGCCGAGGCGGGCGCGCCGACGGTTGCAGCAATCAGCGTGGCCGGGCAGCAGCACGGCATGGTTGCTCTCGACGAAGACGCCGTTCCCGTGCACCCTGCCAAACTCTGGAACGACACCGAGTCCGCTCCCGACGCCGACGACCTCAACATCCGGCTCGGCGGACCCGCCGCGTGGGCCGACGCGGTCGGCAGCGTTCCGGTGGCGGCCTTCACGGTCACGAAGCTGGCCTGGCTGCAGCGATGCCGTCCTGATGCCTGGCAGCGTGTCACCAGGGTCATGTTGCCGCACGACTACCTCACGGCGCGGCTGACAGGATCAATCACGCCGGGCGCGCCGATTGGTCGAGTGACCACTGATCGAGGCGATGCGTCAGGCACGGGGTATTGGTCCCCAGCCGCAGGGGAGTACCGATGGGACGTGCTCGAGTTGATCGATGCGCATCGCGACTGGGCCGCTGTTGTGCCCGATGTTCTGGGTCCACGAGAGACCGCTGGACAGTGGATGGCCAGCGGGAACGCGGTCGTGGCTCCCGGCACTGGGGACAACATGGCCGGTGCCCTCGGTGTCGGGCTGGGACCAGGCGATGCGGTGATCTCGATCGGAACGTCGGGAACGGTCTACGCCGTCTCGAAGACGCCGACCGCCGATCCAACGGGTGCTGTCGCCGGGTTTGCTGATGCGACCGGCCGCTTCTTGCCGCTCGTGTGTACGTCGAATGCGGCAAAGGTGCTGGATGCCATCCGCCATCTCCTTGGTGTCGAGCACGCCGAGTTCGACCGACTCGCGCTTGCGGCGGAGCCGGGCGGACCGGTGCTGCTGCCGTACTTCGATGGCGAGCGAACGCCGAATCGTCCTGAAGCCACCGGAGTGCTGGACGGCATTCGAAGCGACATCACCCGCGAGCAGTTTGCCCGTGCTGCCGTCGACGGTGTCACCTGCGGTCTGCTCGATGGGCTCGACGCACTTCGTCAACTCACCCAGCTCGACGGCCGGGTGCTCCTGACGGGCGGGGCGGCACGCTCGCAGGCTGTGCAGCAGGTGATGGCTGCGATGATCGACGCGCCGGTGGTCCTCAGCGAGGCTGAGCAAGCTGTCGCGACCGGCGCAGCGGTGCAGGCAGCAGCAGTGTTCGAGCAGGTTGATCACGCGGTGATTCAGCGTCGCTGGGGGCTCGGGGAGGGCATCGCTGTGGAACGCTCCGCGTCGGACGAGACGCTCCGCGAACGCTACGCCGCGTTGCGCGACCGATGAGCGATCCGTTCGCGGTGCTCGGATTGGATGACACTGCGTCCCCTGCGGCGATCCGAACGGCGCGTCGCGACCTCGCCAAACTGCATCATCCTGACGCCGGCGGCGATGCCGAGATGATGCGCTCGATCAACCAGGCTGCCGGTCGGGCGCTGCAGGAGATCGCCAACCGCGTCACGGCAGTGGCGTCCGTCGACCGGTCGGCCAGCGAACCCCATGACGAGCCGACGGGCGTGTCACGAGATGTTCCGTCGTTCACCGTCGAGGCACTCCCTGTCGAAACCTTCGAAGCACTGCTGGTGGTGTCCAGCTGGATCGGCGAGGTCCTCGACGACGACCCGCCCTACCGGCTCGACACGCATCTCCACGAGCCGACTCCCTGCTGGTGCCGTTTGGAACTTGTGCCCGACGCTGGTGCGTCGACGGTGAGTATCACGCTGGCAAATGAGACGGGACAGCCGGTCCCGGACATCGAACGGGTGCGTGACACTTGGATCGACCAGCTGAACCGCTACGACTGGCGGTAACGCGAGGTGCTGCCGCCGCGAGGCCGTGAGGATGTCGTGGCGAGGATCAGGTGATGCCCTCAGCGTGGGCGAGGGGCAGCGGCCTTCTCCAGGCGGTCCCGGATCGCAAGACCCAGTCCCTCTGGCGCGGGCAACACGGCAATCAGCACCCGAACACCTTCGTCGTCGGCTGATCGCAGCTCGGCATACAGCAGCCGGGCGTACGCCACGAGATCGCCGGTGAGGTCAAGCACGCGTGCACCGGGCGTTCCTGCGCGCAGTGCCATTGCATCGTCTGGATGATCGACCAGGCGTACCTCGCAGCGCGGTGCGTAATGCGATGTCAGCATGCCGCTGGCTCGCGAGGGGCCCGATGCGGTCGCGAGTGCCCCGATCTGTTCCTCGGTCAGCGGCCCGGCACGAAGCAGTTGTGGCGGATCTACAGTGGTGTCGACGATGGTGCTCTCGACGCCAATGGTCGACGGACCGCCGTCGAGGATGAGGTCGCGTGTGGGGTCGAGGTAGTCGCCGAGGTCTGCCAGGACGTGCTCCGCCGTTGTCGGGCTGACCGAACCGAATCGATTCGCTGAGGGCGCAGCGATGCCAAGCCCAGTTCGTCGCAGCAGGTCGCGGACGACCGGATGTGACGGCACGCGTAGGCCCACGGTGTCGCGCCCGCCCGTGACCGCATCAGGCACGAGCGAAGATCGAGGCACAATCAACGTGAGGGGACCCGGCCACGCGAGATCTGCCAGCGTGCGTGCAATCGGTGCCGGGTTGTCAGCCCAGGTGTCGAGGTCATCGGCATCGGCGAGATGAACGATCAACGGATGACCCGTTGGACGCCCTTTGACCGCGAAGATCCGATCAACGGCAGCAGAATTCGACGCATCGGCTGCCAACCCGTAGACCGTTTCGGTGGGAACGGCGACGAGACCTCCGGCGCGAAGTACCTCAGCGGCACGACCGACGTCGGTCGAGAGGAGCGACACGGCTCAGATCGCGTCGAGGAACTCGAGTGTGGCGTCGAAGAAGCCGAACGCCTCCGGCGTGGCAAAGTGGTCGACATTGCGCAACGTCTCGCATTGGCCCTGCGGAAACCACGACGCCAACTCGTCAGCAGGATGGACGAAGTCCTGGTCGCCGACCACGATGAGTACCGGGCAGGTGACTGCGGAGCACAACGTCGCATCAAGCTCGCCGGCTGAAGCACGACGCATGACAGCGGCCAACGCAACGATGTCGTTGTCAGGCTGCTGGGCGTACTGCACGAAGAGCCGAGCCGTGTGGTCCATGTCGGCGAGAACTGCGGGCGTCGCCTCACCGCTCTCGATGACGCTCTCGAGCCCCTCGACGATGCGCGTCGCACCTTCCTGATCTCGCTCGATCACATTCTTGCCGATTCCCGCCAACACCAGGCGGCTGAAACGATCGGGACGAGCGATTGCCGCTCGCAGCAATGTGATTGCTCCGAGCGAAAATCCGACTGCCTCGATCGGTTCGTCTGGCGAGGCAGCGTCAATCGCATCGAAGACGCGGGCGGTCAGGTCGTTGTACGCCTCCGGGTCATGCGGTTTCGGTGCTGCACCATGCCCGAGCAGGTCGACACCGACGACCTCCTTGCCGCCGTCTTCGAGCAACGCGGTCAACCCACTTCGTTGCCAGGTGGTTGCGAACGAACCACCCCAACCGTGTACCAGCGCCACTGATCCCATGCAGCGGCCACCCTAGGCCGTATCGTGATGCCGCCTTGCACGCTGTGCCCGAATCGAGAGTGACCCATGCGCCTCCTTCACGAACCTGACCACGATCTGACCTACAGCGACGTCTTCATGGTCCCCAGCTTGTCCGATGTGGCCTCACGGATGGATGTCGACCTGACGACTCCGGACGGCATCGGAACAACGATCCCACTCGTCGTCTCAAACATGACCGCTGTCGCGGGACGGCGCATGGCTGAAACGGTCGCTCGACGCGGCGGGATAGCGATCCTGCCGCAAGACATTCCTGTCGACGTCGTCGGCCGAGTCGTGGCCTACATCAAGCAATGCCACCCCGTTTTTGAGACTCCCATCACCCTGGGTCCGGATGCGACGATCGGTGATGCCATGTCGTTGATCCACAAGCGAGCGCATGGCGCGGTCGTCATTGTCGACGACGGCAAGCCGGTGGGCGTGTTCACCGAACACGATCAGGAAGGCGTCGACCGCTTCACCCAGTTGCACGCGGTGATGACGCGCAACCTGCACATCGTCGATCCGGACGTCGATCCTGCCACCGCATACGACCAACTCGAAGAGATGCGCCTGAACGTGGCACCGGTAGTTGATCCGGCGAGCAACGACGGGGGACTCCTGGGGGTCATCACGCGGAAGGGCGCGCTGAGATCGACGATCTATCGCCCAGCGGTCGATGCCGAAGGTCGTCTGCTGGTCGGCGTCGCAGTTGGAATCAACGGTGACCCCGCAGCGCGTGCCACTGAACTGTCCCGGATGGGCGCCGACGTGCTCGTCATCGACACGGCGCACGGCCATCAGACGCGAACGCTGCGCGCGGTCGAAGCGGTGCGGGCGGCGCTGCCCGACGCATGCATTGTCGCTGGCAACGTCGTCACTGCCGACGGAACCCGCGAACTGATCGAGGCCGGTGCCGACATCATTAAGGTCGGCGTGGGCCCAGGTGCGATGTGCACGACTCGGATGATGACAGGAGTGGGCCGGCCACAGTTCTCCGCCGTGCTGGAATGCTCTGCCGAGGCAGCCCGGCTGGGCAAGCACATCTGGGCAGACGGTGGCGTGCGGTTCCCGCGCGACGTGGCGCTGGCGCTCGCGGGTGGTGCCGCCAACGTGATGTTTGGCTCCTGGCTTGCTGGAACCTACGAATCAGCTGCCGACACGCTCCGTGATCCGGAAGGGCGGCTGTATAAGGAAAGCTTCGGGATGGCGTCGAACCGTGCGGTGAAGAACCGCACCCGTGCTGAAAGCTCGTTCGATCGAGCCCGCAAGGAGTTGTTCGAGGAAGGCATCAGCACCTCCCGGATGTATCTCGATCCTGAGCGTCCGAGTGTCGAGGACATCATCGATCAAATTGTCGCTGGGCTGCGGTCGGCGTGTACCTACGCGGGGGCCGCTTCGATCCCGGCGTTCCAAGAACGAGCCGTGGTCGGAGTGCAGAGTTCGTCCGGTTATGACGAAGGTCGCCCGGTTGGGGTGAGCTGGTGACCTCGATGAGCGGACCGACTGGCGGTGTGGTGATCGCCATCGATGGTCCAGCGGGCGCGGGGAAGAGCACAGTCGGCCGAGCGGTCGCGTCGCGCCTCGGGTTGGGATATCTCGATACGGGTGCGATGTACCGGGGCGTCACCTTCGGTGTGCTTCGACGGGGGCTGGATCCGGGCGACATCGAGTCGGTCGCACGGGTGGCCGCAGCAATCGAACTCAGTGTGCAGGACGATGGCATCACGGTGGATGGCGTCGATGCAAGCATCGAGATTCGGGGACGCGCGGTGACCGCTGCGGTGAGTTCGGTCGCTGCGAACAGCTCGGTTCGCTCCGAGTTGGTTCGCCGCCAGCGGGAATGGGTCGCGGCGCGAGGTGGTGGCGTCGTCGAGGGGCGAGACATCGGGTCGGTCGTGTTTCCCGACGCCGCACTCAAGCTGTACATCACCGCGTCACCGCGGGTGCGCGCCGAGCGGCGCGTGGCTGAGATTGGTGGCGACGTCGACGATGTCGAATCGTCGATCATCGAGCGCGATCGAAAGGACTCGTCTCGTGCTGACAGCCCGCTGGTCGAAGCAAGCGGCGCCGTCGTCGTCGACACCAGTGGCCTGTCGATCACCGACGTGGTCGACTCGGTCCTCCGTCTCCTGACCCCGAGTCGAGGGAGTGATGATGTCGCGGGTTGAGACCGGATTTGCCGGGGCGAGCCGGTCGGAGAAGGTCTTGTACGTGTTCTTCCGCACGATTGTCTGCGGCTTCACGCAGCTGTACACGCGCATGAAGATCGATGGCAAGGACCGTCTGCCGGCAGATGGGGCTTATGTGTTGGCTCCGGTGCATCGCAGCTACGTCGACACGCCGATTGCGGCCTGCGTCACTCGACGTCGCGTCCGGTTTATGGGCAAGGACTCGATGTGGAAGTACGCCACGGTTGGCAAGCTCATCTCGGCCTTGGGGACGTTTCCGGTGTCGCGCGGAACTGCTGATCGCGAGGCGTTGCAACGATCGATTGCCGTGCTCAGTGGCGGTGAACCGCTCGTGCTGTTTCCCGAAGGTGAACGCAAGGACGGCCCGATCGTGCAACCGCTGTTCGATGGCGCTGCGTTCGTCGCAGCCAAAGCTGGTGTGCCGATCATTCCCGTGGGTATCGGCGGGTCGGACAGGGTGATGCCACGCGGCGCAAAGTTTGTGTTCCCGCGCAAGGTCAAGGTGATCATTGGTGAACCGATTCGAGCCGAAGTTGGCGAGAACGGTCGAGCATCACGCAAGGCCGTTGCGGCGGTGACCGAGCAGCTGCACAGCGAGCTACAGCGGTTGTACGACGAGGCGCAAGCCTCGATCAACTGAACGGCTCAGCTGAAGAAGCTGGTCAAGGCCGCCGCCAGATGTCCGGGGTCATCGACGCCACACAACTCGCGTGACGAATGCATCGACAACTGCGGGACACCGACGTCGGCAGTCGCAATGCCCAGACGGGTCGAGGTGATCGGCCCGATAGTCGACCCGCACGGCATGTTGTTGCGTGAAACGAACACCTGCCATGGGACGCCGGCGTCCTCACATGCGACTTGGAACGCCGCAGCGGTCTCTGCAGATGTGGCATACCGTTGATTGGCGTTGATCTTGAGAGCGGGCCCACCGTTGACGACGGGGTGGTGCCCGGGCTCGTGCCGTTCGAGATAGTTCGGATGGACCGCGTGTGCGTTGTCGGCCGAGATGCACAGCGATCCGGCGAGCGCGCGGGGGAGATCGTCGTTCGCTCCGCCACGCGTCGAGACCAAGCGGCCCAGCACGGATTCGAGCAGCGGGCCCGCTGCGCCGGTGGCGCTTGATGAGCCGACCTCTTCGTGATCGTTGAGCACGATCATCGCGATGTGATCAATCGGTTGAGCTGCGTTGAGTGCACGGACCGCAGCCCAGCACGACAGTTGGTTGTCGAGGCGCCCTGACGCGAGCAGCGATTGGTCAGCGCCGATGACAGCGGCGCCTTGCGTGTCGTACAGGCATAGCTCCCACCAGGTGGGCGGCGTGTCGAGGCCGGCTTCGCCACCGATCCACCGAGAGAATTCGCCAGGCGATGTGGTGCCGACGCCCCACACGGGAGTGAGATGTTGTTGGCGGTCGAGGAGGAGACCGCCTTCGTTGACGTTGCGATCGAGGTGCACGGCGAGTTGCGGGACACGAGCGACTGGGCGTCGAACGTCGACCAGCGTGGTCGAGCCATCGCGAGCGACGAGGCGACCAGCGACACCCAGGTCACGGTCGAGCCACGTGTTGTTCAAGATGCCGCCGTACACCTCGACCCCCAACTGTTTCCAGCCGGCGCTGCCCGTGTCTGGCTGTGGCTTCACGCGCAGGCACGGCGAATCTGTGTGGGCGCCGGCGATCCGGAACGGTGTCGCGGCGCTGCTTTCAGACGGGAGCTTCCACGCCACGATCGCTCCGCCGCGGATCACGTATCCGTGGGAGGGAATGCCATTCCAGGCGGCTGTCTCGTCGAGTTGAGTGAAGCCGTCGAGACGAGCAACGGTCGACTGGACCGCGTGCCACGGCGATGGAGACGCGTCGAGGAAGGAGATCAGGTCCGCAATCTCGGCGGCACTCTCTGGGCGGGAGGTCACGTGGGTCATCCCTTCTGAAAGAGACCCATGGGCAGCCCGGTATTACGCAGGTGGCTGGTCTCGTTGATCGTGATGACTGAGCGGTCGCCGTTCGAGGACGCGGCAACCCGGTGGATCGAGGTGTAGTTCGGATAGAAGAAGCCGCGGCTGAAGTCGCCCGTCATGTCGAGGATGGTGGTGAGGTAGGCATTGATGACGCCGCCGTGGCAAACCACAGCAACGCGGTGCCCGCGATGCCCTGCGACGATCTCTTCGATCGTGCCGACCGTCCGGCTGTGGAATTCCTTCTGGGTCTCGTCACCGTCCCAGACGCCGTCCAGCATCTCTTGCCAGCGTGGGTCGTTGTTGGCTTTCAACTCTTCGACGGGGATGTATTCGGAGCTGAAACGATCGAACTCGGTGATGCCGTCGCGCAATTCGATGTCGAGATTGCGCTGCGACGCCACCGGCTCCGCGGTCTGACGCGCGCGCTGCATTGTGCTCGCATAGACCGCATCGAGATGCTCCGATGAGAGGTACTCAGCGAGGTGCGCTGCTTGGGCGTGGCCATCTTCGGACAACTCGGGGTCGGCAGCGCCGGACTCCAACTCGCGTCGAATTGGCAGTGCGTGGCGAATCAACAACAACTCCATTCACGATAGACAAGCAGATATGACACGCAGGACGAAGATCGTGGCCACCATTGGCCCGGCAAGTGACACCCCCACAGGTCTTCAAGACCTCATGCGTGCGGGTGTTGACGTCGTGCGTCTCAACCTGAGCCACGGCACGATCGACGAACACCTCCTGCGGCTCAGCACGGTGCGCGCCGCTGCCGAAGCGGTTGGCAAAGAGGTGGCGGTGCTGGCCGACTTGCCAGGCCCCAAGATTCGCTCGGGTCGCTTCCCTGAGGGCGGAGCCGTGCTCGCTGTCGGCGAGATGGTGGAGCTTCGTGCCGGCGATGAGCCGAGTGGCTCACACTGCATCTACGTGCAGTACGAAACGCTGCTCGAAGACCTGATGATTGGCGGGCACGTGATGCTCGGTGACGGTGCAATCTCGATGTCGGTGCAGTCGGTTGGTGACGAGTGCGCCATCGTCCGCGTCGAAACGGGTGGCACTGCCAATGGTCAGCCCGGTGTGCATCTGCCGTCAGACAAGCTGCGGCTGACCACTCCGACCGACGAGGACCTGGTGCTCGCTGAAGAGATGGCAACGGCGGGGGTCGAGTTCATCGCCGTGTCGTTCGTCCGCCAAGCGATCGACGTTCAGCGGGTGCGTGACGTTGTCGGGTGGCGCGCACAACTCATCGCGAAGATTGAAACGAGTTCATCGATTGCCAACCTCGACGACATTGTCAAGATGTCCGATGCGGTGATGGTGGCTCGCGGCGATCTCGGCATCGACTGTCCCATCGAAGACGTTCCGCACCTGCAGAAGAAGATCATTCGACACTGCGTCGAGGTGGGCACGCCGGTCATCACCGCGACGCAGATGCTCGAGTCGATGATCACGGCGTCTGCACCCACCCGTGCTGAGGTGAGCGATGTCGCCAACGCGGTGTTCGATGGCACTGACGCAGTGATGTTGTCGGGTGAGACGGCGATCGGCCGTGACCCTGTTGCAGTCGTGACCACGATGGGCAAGATCGCGGAGCGAGCCGAGTCGGCAGCGAGCTACCGCCAGTGGGCAGACCGTTTGGGCCGCGTGCAACTCGATGGCCGGCACGAACCAATGGAGCACGGTGACCGCGTGACAGCGGCACTCACCCACGCTGCATCGCAGGCGGCGATTGATTCGAAAGCATCGGCCATTCTGTGTTGCACGAACAGTGGTCGAACGGCGCGGGCCATGGCGCGATTCCGGCCGGACGCCGCGATGATCGCCCTGTCGCCAGAAGCGTCGATGGTGCGGAGCCTGGCGCTCACCTGGGGCGTCACCCCGATGCAGGTCGGCACGTATGAGTCCACCGACGAGATGGTCTGGTTTGCCGTTGAAACGGCGCTGCGTGCCGGCATGGTGCGCCATGGCGACACCGTGGTGGTTCTGGCAGGCGCGCCTGCCCAGCGCCAGACCGACCTCGACCGCAACTTGCCGAAACGTTCGTGGGTCGGTCGAGCCGCATCCGACGTGATGCGCATCGTTCATGTCGACTGACTTGTTCTCCGCAGTGGCGGGCGACGTCGACGATCTCACCCTTCCGTTGGTCGTCTTGTGCCACGGTTCGATGGACCGGTCAGCAGGCATGCTGCGACTCAGCAGGCAGCTCGACGCGACCGCCGTCGTGATCCGGTACGACCGACGCGGCTATGCCAAGTCGAGTGAGGTTGGCTCGCCGTACGTGCTCGATGAGCAGATTGCCGATCTGGCCCTGGTGCTCGACCGTCATGTGCCGGCTCGGAGCATCGACCTGGCGTTCGGGCACAGTTTTGGCGGCAACGTTGTGCTGGGTCTGGCAGCTCGGCGGCCGGAGCTGATCACTCGAGCTGTCGTGTACGAGACGCCGCTGTCGTGGTTCGATTGGTGGCCGAGCAGCGGGGCAGGCGGCGCTGCGGCGCAGGCCGCCACTCCGGAAGACGCGGCCGAAGCGTTCATGCGTCGCCTCGTCGGCGATGAGCGGTGGGAGCGATTGCCAGCAGGGACTCGCGCCGGTAGGCGTGCCGAGGGTGTGGCGATGGTGGGCGAGCTCAACGATCTGCGTCGGGCGCCGCCATGGAACGCCGATGACGTCCGTTGCCCTGTGCTTGCCGTCGGTGGCGAGCACGGCCGAGCGCATCACCAACGAGGGATGCAGTTACTTGCCGACATGCTGCCGAGCGGAACCTTCGCTCGGCTCGATGGTGCGGGACACGGTGCACCCAACACGCACCCGACCGAATTGGCGATGCTGCTGCGCGAGTGGCTCAGTCGAGGCGTCGGCTGACGAGGAGGCAGGCGGCTGAGATGGCGGCGGCGGCGGCGGACAGGGCTGCCGATCCGCCGATGCCGTAGGCGCTGTACAGCACGCCGGTCAGGATCGTGCCGGTGCCTCGAGTGAGGGTGCCGACGGCGTTGCCAATGGCGAGTGTGGTGCCGCGGGCGTCAGGCATCGCTTCACTGACGAGCGAGAGCGACGTGACAAAGCCGTACTCGAAACCGATCAACAAGACGAGGAGGCCGGCGACGCCGACCCAAAGTCGGTCCCCGGCGGACAGCATCACGGCGAGGCCGAGCAGCACGACGATGGCGCCGCCAAGCGTTGACTTCATCTTTCCGATCCGGTCGGCAAAGGTCGCTGTGCCGATGCTGGCGACCAGTTCGAAGGCCCCGAAGCCCATCACGATCAGTCCCAGCCCTCCGGTCGACACTCCGAACTCGTCGTCGAGCCAGGTTCCCGAGATGACAAAGATTGACAGCCCAGCCGGTGCGAGCGTGGCTGATCCCACCACGACGAACCATGCCTTTGGCGTGAGGCGCTGACGCGGTTGGTCGACGGTGTCGCCGGCGACTCGACGGGGTGCGACCGGGAGCGAGAGAGCAACGCCCAGTGCAGCGAGCGCACATGCGACTGCGAGGAAGACGAAAGGGCCACGCCAGCCAAAGACGTTGATCAGGATCGCGATGATTGGACCGCCAACGAGCAGTGCAAGCGCCCACGACGTTTCGAACAGCCCGATCGAACGTGCCCGCCATCGGTAGTCGATTCGGTGGCTGATCCAGGCATGCCCGGCCACGGTGAAGTTGGCGACACCGAGGATCAGGAGGACGAAGGCGACAGCAAATGTCCAGATCGAACCGCCGAGTGCGATGACCGACGAGACGGAAATGGTTGACAACCCGCCGATCATGATGAGGCGCTCGCGCCCTCGATCAAGATGCTTGCCGACGAGCACGGTCGACAGCCCTGCGGTTTCGCCGAGACCTAACACGGTCGTGAGCTGAGTGGTGGAGACGCCGAAAGCGCGCTCGAGCGTGGGCAGAAATGGTGGTATCCAGCGCAGCGCCGTGTTGGCAACTGCCTTTGCGGCGGTCAATCGGGCGAGGGTCGCCGGCGGAATCGGTCGGTCGGGGCTGGTGTTCGGAGGCGCCGGCTCGGTCACTCGGTACGCGGATCTGTGATGGTGACCTTGGCGCCGAAGAACGAGCACTCGGTGTCGGTCACGGTCACACTCGTGCCGTCACGGGTGAAGTTGCCCTGGACCTTGTCGGCGCAGTCCTGCAACGACGTGCGTTGGCTGTACACCGAGAATGCGAGGAGCAGCAGCACGGCGATGACGACCACCTTCTGCATGATCGTCTTCATCATCCACGCGGCAGCGAGCGAACCGACGAGAAACACGATCACGACCGTGATGGACAGGCTCTTGGCTGCATCGAGCGTGAGGGCGGACACGCTGCAAGCCTAATGGCGGGTCAGCACGGCGCTCTGTACGCTCGATGGCGATGAGCGACCAGCCGATCAACATGTCCTCGGGACTTCCGACCACCGTTCTTCCCGCACCAGACCCCGTCGATGCTCAACGGCTTGCCGAGGCGTTGGCGTTGCCCGAGGGGGAATGCCGAGCCGCTGTTGCCGCAGTGGTGGCGGCATCGCCACGATTCCTTGCGGGCTGGGCAGAACTGGGCGATCTCGGCCGCGACACGATGGAGCGCTACGCGGCCTACCGCGTCGGGTATCACCGGGGCCTCGACACCTTGCGGGCCAACGGCTGGCGGGGGAGTGGATACGTCAGGTGGGCAGAACCCACCAATCACGGATTTCTCCGAGCACTGCGGGGCCTGGGAGCCATGGCTGCGGAGATCGGCGAAACCGACGAGGCTGAACGGATCACACTGTTTCTCTTGCAGCTCGACCCGACTGGCATCCCACTCGAAACTGACTGACTGACTGCCGGGAGACACATGGAGCCTGTCGCAGGAGCAATCCTTGCCGGTGGCGCGAGCCGCAGAATGGGCCGGACGAAGGCGCTGATCGACGTCGACGGCGTCCCCATGGCGCAGTGCGTGGCACGCGCGCTCGCCGCCGGTGGGTGCAAAGATATTGCCCTGGTCGGCGGTTCGCCGTTGGAGCTTGCTGCGCTCGAGCTCCCCGTCGTCGCCGATGGCGTTCCCGGTGAAGGTCCACTCGGCGGCATCATCAGCGCACTGGGTCACTTCACCGAGGTGTCGCATGTGCTGGTTGCCGCCTGCGACTTGCCACTTCTCGATGCTGGAACCGTGCGCAACCTGCTGCATGCTGCCCAGGCCAATCCCGGACGCGCGGCAACGGCCGCTCAGACCGACCGGGTCGAGCCGGCGCTCGTTGTCTGGAGTCGCGCCTGCTTGGACGAGCTGGTCGCCCTCTTCGACGGCGGCGAACGGGCAGTCCACCGAGTGCTCGACCAGATCGACACCCAAACCGTTCAGGTCGCGTCTCGGGCGATGACCAACGTCAATCGGCCGCCGGACGTTCCGGGTTCCAGCGATGCAGGCCAGTAGGGTCGCGGCGTGGTCATTCCTGAAATAACGGTGGACGAACTCTTGCTCCTGCAGGCGGCCGGCGATGTCCGGCTCGTCGACGTGCGCGAAGACAACGAGTGGGTCGACAGTCACATCGAGTCTGCCGTCCACGTTGCTCTCGGAACGGTGCCTGACCGTCTCGACGCGTTCGGCGACGATGGCGCCACCGAGCCCACCTACGTGATCTGCAAAGTGGGCGGGCGCAGCTATCGGGCGTGTGAGTTCGCCGCTGCTCAGGGCAAGAACGTGGTCAACGTCGCCGGCGGGATGATGGCCTGGTGGGCCGGCGGCCAACATGCGGTCTCGGGTCGCTGACATGGCACGCTCCGGAGTGCGCAAGGATCGCGCAAGCAAACCAGCACAGAACGCCCCCGGCGAGATCGGCTACCAGTGGGTCGATACGCAGGAACATTTCGATGACGTCTTGACCGAGCTGCTCAATGTCGATCGGTACGCCCTCGACACAGAGTTCCATCGCGAGCGGACGTACTGGCCAAAGCTTGCACTGGTGCAAGTCGCCTGGCAGCCTGATGGTCGCGACGGTATTCAAGAATTGGCGTTGATCGACCCGCTCGCTGTTGACATCTCGGGGTTCGGCCGGCTTTTCGCCAGCGAGTCGCTGTGCGTCATCCACGCTGCTCAGCAGGACCTCGACGTGCTCACCCATGCGGTCGGCAGCGTTCCGAACCGGATGTTCGATACACAGCTCGCCGCTGGCTTCGTTGGCTACGGGACGCCGTCGCTCGTGGCGTTGCTCCAGGGGGAGATCAATATCACCCCGGCCAAAGGCGATCGGCTCACGGACTGGTTGCGGCGACCGCTGACCGAGAATCAATGCCAGTACGCGGCGATCGATGTCGAGTATCTGCTGGAGGTGCACGATCTGCTCGGGGCCACGCTCGAAGAGGCAGGCCGAACGCAGTGGGCCGACGACGCATGCGAAGAACTTCGGAACAGGCCCGTCAGCGGAGCCAATCCAGAAGATGCATGGCTCCGGCTGAAGGACAGCCGATCGCTCCGGCCCGGTGCCCGTGCGGTGGCGCAGTCGGTAGCGGCGTGGCGCGAGCGCCGAGCGATGCGCGTCGACATCCCGGTTCGGCAGGTATTACCCGACCTTGCGATCCTCGGTGTGTCCCAGCGCAGCCCGTCAACTCTGAAAGAACTCACGCAGGCGCGGGGGATCGATGATCGCCACTCGCGAGGCGGAATTGCTGAGGAGCTGTTGCAGGCGGTGCAGGACGGCAAGGGCAACGAGCCGCCGGACGCGCCAGCATCACCCGATGACCTCGATCGGAACCTGCGACCGGCTGTCACGCTGGTGTCGGCGTGGGTCAGCCAACTCGCCCGCGATGAGAAAATCGACACCGTGCTCCTCGGTACACGAGCAGACATCGTGGCCTTTCTCCGCGGCGATGACGATGCCAGGCTGGCGCATGGTTGGCGGGCGGCGATGCTCGGTGAAGGCATTCAAGAACTGGTTGCCGGCAAAGCGGGGTTGACCTTCGAGGCAGGCCGACTCAAGCTGATTCCCGTCGCCTAACCACGTCCGGCCCCAGTGGCTTTGGGGTCGGGACCAGCCGTCACTCAGTTACTTGGGGTCGCAGTGACTTTGGGGTCGGGACCAGCCGTCACGCCTGCACTCAGCGGGCGGCCTGATGGATCGATGTGCGGAGTCGTGACCACAGGCGATCGAAGACTGCGATCGGCTCGGCTGCGCGGCTCGCGTAGGAGTGAATCGGTCGTCGTTCGCCGACCGCCTGATTGAAGATCACCCGCTGTGGCACCGATGGCTCCCAAATTGCCGATGAACCGACGATTCGGGTCAATTCAGCGATGCGGCGCTCGGCCTCTGACGACACCGCTGGGACACGGTTGAGAATGACTCCGGAGAGTTCGAGGTCAGGATTGTGGTCGTCCCATACGGCGTCGATGGCATCGGCGACGCCGCCGATACCGCGTAATCCAAGTGCAGAGGGTTCGACCACGACGAGCGCGTGACGCGCTGCGGTGAGTGCGTTCGTCGTGAGATTCCCGAGTGATGGCGGGCAGTCGATCAGAACGACTTCGTAGTCACCGATGCGGTTGGCGCCAAGCGCCTTGCGAAGTCGTGCGGCTCGCTTCGACTCTGCTTGCCCGCTCTCGAGGCGTTGGAGATCAGCCGTTGCAGGTACGACGTCGACGAGGTCTGACCATGCAGATGGCACAATTGCTCGTTTGATCGGCGCCTTTTCAAGCACATCGCCGACGGTGACGTCAACAGAATTGGGCTCAACACCCAGGACCCATGAGCTCGAACCCTGCGGATCCAGGTCGATCACCAGAACTCTGCGTCCAGCGGCAGCGGCGGCGGAGGCGAGGCCGAGTGTGACTGTTGTCTTTCCGACACCTCCCTTTTGGTTCAAGACTGCCACCGTGTGCATCATTGTGAATCGATCATACGGGGGTCAGAGTGGTGGAGTGTCCGCGAAATACCAGGACAGGCCGGTACAATCTGGCTCAATGTCAACTTTCTAGTGTGGGAGCCCTGTCGTGAAGAAGGGTCGTCATCGCCGATTCGAAGAGGCGAGAAAACTTAAGCAGTCCGGACCAGGAGCGTTCGATCTCGGCCTCGGTGGCCGCGACGACGTCGTGTCCAGTGACAACGAGTCATCTGGCGATGACGAGTACGCCGAGCTGGCCGCCAAGTACGGCGTCGAGTTCGACGACGACGACGACGAGTAGCCGCGCTTCGCCGTTCTGATCGGGCCTTTCAGCGCCTCACGACGGGATGCGCCAGCGGTACCCACTCGGTCCGTTCCAGCAATTCGACCATTTGGTCGTAGATCGGCGCGCCAATCAGCTCGACAATTTCGTCGCGGGCTGACCGATAGAGCGGCTCGCTGCCGACGAAGGCCTCGGGCTCTTCGGTGCACCACCAGCCGAAGTCTTCGCCCCCTGTTCCCCAGTCGCGGCGTTTCCACTCTCGCAATCGTGATGTGACATGACCTGACTCGTCGTTGGAATGTTCGAGCCGCAGTGGGACTTGCCAGCACACCTGCGGCTTCCAGTCCATCATTCGTTCGCCGTGATCATCGGCTGCGATATGCAGCGCGCACCCGGCGCCGCCTTCGAATCCGGGTCGGTTGAGGAAAATGCAGGCCTTGGTGCCTTCGTGGCGCACCAGCCGGGTCATGGTGGTCGGATTGCCCTCGTCGTCTGGGTCTCCGTCGCGCAGATAGCCGGGCTGTCCCTTCTTGGTGGTCGCCGCCTTGGCATGGAACTGCATGTGCTTGGGTTCCACACGGTCGAAGTAGGACTTCACGTTGTCAACATCGGCTTCATCAACGAAATGGGCGCCGAACGAGCAGCACCCCTGCATCAACTCAGGGGCAGGTTCGTCGAGGATGCCCTTGCAGCCGCAGCCGAAGATGCACATGTAGTTGGATCGCAGGTATGTCGCATCGAAGACCCACGTCCGGTGCTCATCAGGGTCGTCGAAGCTGATCCACTCGTGGACATCGATGGGCTGAGACTCAGATCCGCTCACGGCGATGCAAGCTACTGCCAGAACGCGGTGCAACCCATCGGCATACCTTCCACGTTGCTTGATGGGTCGCTCGGTAGGATCGGCGGCGATATGACGAGCACTTTCGAGGGCCAGATGACGGCCGACCAGTTGCGCGACACCTTCACGGGCTTCTTCGCGGCAAAGGACCACACCGTCGTGCAATCGGCGAGTCTCATTCCGCACGACCCGACGGTGCTGTTCAACGTTGCTGGCATGGTTCCGTTCAAGGACTACTTCGTCGGCAACGAGCAGCCGCCGTTCAAGCGGGCGACCGCCTCGCAGAAGTGTGCCCGCGCCGGCGGTAAGCACAATGATCTCGACGACGTTGGCCGGACGAAACGACATCTCGTGTTCTTCGAGATGCTCGGAAACTTCAGTTTTGGCGATTACTTCAAAGAAGCAGCGATTCCCTACGCCTGGGACCTGATGACCGAATCGGTCGAACAAGGCGGCCTCGGCTTCGATGGCGACAAGTTGTGGATCACGGTCCACGAGTCGGACGATGAAGCGGAGCACATCTGGCACGAGCAAGTCGGGGTGCCGATGGAGCGCATCCAACGATTGGGTGACAAGGACAACTACTGGCAGATGGGCGACACCGGCCCCTGCGGGCCGTGCAGCGAGATCCACATCGATCGGGGTCCTGCATTCGGCCCGGACGGTGGCCCACTGCTCGACCCGACCGGGGATCGTTTCATGGAACTCTGGAACCTCGTGTTCATGCAGTTCAACCAGTCAGCTGACGGGACACGCACGGCACTCCCCAAGCCGTCGATCGACACCGGAGCCGGCCTCGAACGCATCCTGGCCTTGAAGCAGGGCGTCGACTCGGTCTGGGAGACCGACCTGATGCAGCCGTTGATCGACGAAGCGCAGTCGATCACCGGACACAAGTACATCGTGGGCGACTACGACGACCGTGCGAGCTTTGCGATGCGCGTGCTCGCCGAGCATGCCCGTTCCAGCACGATGCTGGTCAACGACGGCGTGTTCCCCTCGAATGAGGCGCGCGGCTACGTGCTGCGCCGAATCATCCGTCGTGCCGTGCGTTTCGCGTACCTGCTCGGCACGGACAAGCTCGTCATGCCACGCCTTGTCGAGGTTGCCGGAAACGTCATGGGGCAGGCCTATCCGGACGTCACCAAGAACATGGGCTTTATTACCGACGTCATCGGCAAGGAAGAAGAACGCTTCCGTCACACGCTGAAGAACGGTCTGGCCATCCTTGATGGCGAGCTCAATGATGACACCGACAAACTCTCGGGTTCGACCGCGTTCCTGCTGCACGACACCTACGGTTTCCCGCTCGAACTCACACAGGAAATTGCGAGCGAACGCAGCATCGACGTCGACCTTGATGGTTTCAACGCCGATATGACCGCCCAGCGCCAACGCGCCAAGGCTGCCCAGAAGGGCGGCGCTGACGCTGGTGCAATCGAGGGCTTCCGTGACGTGCTCGACCAGTTCGGAGTCACTGAGTTCGTCGGCTACACCGACGATTTCGCAGACTGCCGCGTGCTTGCGATTCTCGACGGTCCCGCTGATGCCGACGGCAACGCAACGGTCGACATTTTTGTGGACCGCACGCCGTTCTACGCCGAATCCGGTGGCCAGATCGGCGATACCGGCACGATCACCACCGATTCGGGCACAGCAACGGTGCTCGACACCACCTTCGCATTGCCGAACCTGCGTCGCCACAATGCGCGTGTCACCGACGGCACCGTGAGCGTGGGCCAGACCGGCACGGCATCGATCGACGTCCTGCGCCGCGATGCGATTCGCCGCAACCACACCGCCACGCACCTGTTGCACTATGCGCTGCGCCACGTGCTCGGCGAGCATGTCAAGCAGGCCGGGTCAATGGTCGGTCCCGACCGGCTCCGGTTCGACTTCTCGCACTACGACGCAGTGACGCCGGCGCAGATCAAGCAGATCGAGGACATCGCCAACCACGAGACGTTGGGCAACATGCCGACGCGCATCTTCGAGACGACCAAGGATGAAGCCGAGGCGCTCGGCGCGATTGCGTTCTTCGGTGACAAGTACGGCGACATCGTTCGAGTGCTTGAGGCGGGCTCGACGATCGAACTGTGCGGGGGTACTCACGTTCGCGCCACCGGCGACATCGGGACGATCAAGGTGGTCAGCGAATCGTCGATCGGATCCAACCTTCGCCGGATCGAGGCGGTCAGCGGTGACGCCAGCGTCGCACTGCTCCAGCGCGACGAATCGCTCATTTCCGAGGTGGCGCAAATGGTCGGTACGCAAGCCGACGACTTGCTCGGAGGCGTGCAGCGCAAACTCGACGAGGTCAAGGGTCTCCAAGATGAGATCAAGGCGTTGCGATCCCAGCTCGCTGCGGGTCGCGCAAGCGAACTCGCTGATATCGCCGTGGAAGGTGTCGTCGTGACACAGGTCGACGGATTGTCACCAGGCGATTTGCGCGAATTGGCCATCGCCGTGCGCCAGACGCCGGGGATTCAGGTGGTCGTGTTGGTCGGCGAGACCGACACGGGCGGTGTGTCTCTTGTGGGCGCAGTCGCACCAGGCAACCCGAAACCTGCGTCCCTGCTGATCAAAGACGCCGCTCGTGCCGTTGGTGGCGGAGGCGGCGGCAAGGGCGACATCGCGACAGCAGGCGGCAAGGATCCGTCCGGCATCGCGGAGGCCCTGCGCATCGCTGCGGAGGCCGTTCCCCAGGTGCTGTGATCGGGCTCCTGTGAACGACTTGGAGCGTGTCCCCGGTGTCCGGGCGCTCGGAGTCGATCTCGGCTCGAAGCGTGTCGGCATCGCAGTCAGCGATTTGTCCGGCACGATCGCGTCGGCCCTGACCACCGTGTATCGGTCGAAGTCACGACGGCATGATCATGCCGAGATCGCGCGGCTGGTCAAGATCGAGGAGTGTGATGTCGTGGTGGTTGGCTTGCCACTGTCGCTTGATGGATCCGAGGGACCAGCAGCCCGGGGTGCCACCAAGGAGGCGAAACAGCTCGCTACCGTTGTCGGCGTGCCTGTGGAGATGTATGACGAGCGCTTCACCACGGTGACGGCCGAACAGGCAATGCGTGATGCTGGTCTCAGCGGCCAGCGGCAGCGCAAAATTGTGGACAAGATGGCTGCTGCGGTGATGCTGCAAGCATGGCTTGACCACCGCCGGTACACCTGGGGGCAATCATGACGCAGCTTGATCCGCTGCTGCCCGAGGCGCAGATCGACCCTGACAATCGGCCGGCGATGGACTGGCCGACCGATCCGTGGGACTCCACTGACCAAACCGGGCAGGTCGAGCGGCTTCGTCGGCAGACGAGGCCGCTGAAATGGCTCGCATACACCTCCATGGTGTTGGTCCTCGTCCTGATTCTCATTGCCGGCGTGGTCGGTTGGTGGTACCTCGGCAAGATCAACCCGGCCGGTGACCCAGGAGAGCTGCAGAACTTTGAGATCGCGCAAGACGCGACCTTCGAGTCGTTGACCGAACAACTTGTCGAGGACGGCTTTATTTCCGACGCTGCGGTGTGGTCGCGCTACGTCGAACGAGACGATGACGGTCTCGAGATCATTCCCGGCTTTTATCAACTCCGGCCCAACGATCACATGGGCAACGTCCTCGCACGACTGAAGACACCGCCAGCTCAGACCACGACGAATGTCACGTTCCCTGAGGGCTTTACGATCGATCGCATGGGTCGACGCGTCGACGCTGTGGTCGAGCGGATGGACGAAGCCGAATTCATTGCGGCGGCGACTGCGCCGAACGTCGCGACCAAATGGCTGCCCTTCGGAACGGGCAGCCTCGAAGGGTTGCTGTTCCCCGACACCTATTCGGTGTCGAACGCCGAATCCGAGGCCCAATTGCTCGATCGCATGGTCGGCCTCATGGAGCGCGTTGGCGAACAGGAAGACATCGAGTCGAAGGCAGCACAGCTCGGTTACACCCCCTATGAAGCGCTGATCGTCGCGTCGATGATCGAACGCGAGGCCGCTGTTCCCGAGGATCGAGCGAAGATCTCCCGCGTCATCCTCAATCGGCTGGCGGTGAGTCGGCTCAACCCGGACGATCCGTTCCTCCTCCAAATCGATGCGTCGGTGTACTACGGCCGTGATCAAACCAATGGCGACCCGAACCTGGACTTCAGCCAACTCCGGCAAATCGATACGCCGTGGAATACGTACACCCGACCAGGCCTGCCGCGAACGCCGATTGCAAACCCTGGACGCGCGTCGATCAGAGCCGCGCTGAATCCGGCTGCGAACCCAGCGCCAGGCGATCCCATTTGTCAGGATCTGGCAAATCCGTCGGAGTGCTTCTACTTCTTCTACGTGCTCGCTGACGAGGACGGCAGTCACGCATTTTCGGCAACCTTCGAGCAACACGAGGCGAACATTGCCCGGTATGCCGACGTCGAATTTGGTGGATGATGTTGATGGCGCAACACACAGGACCACGCATTGCAGCAGTCATCGGTTCGCCGGTCGCGCACAGTCTGTCGCCCGTCATCCATCAGGCGGCGTTCGACTCTGCCGGCGTTGACTGGGTGTACACGGCGTTCGACATCGCCCGGGGGAGCGCTGAAGAGGCAATCAGCGCGATGCGCCTCCTCGGTCTCGCTGGGCTGTCGGTCACGATGCCACACAAGTCCGATGTCGCTCGACTCGTCGATCGCCTCGAGCCGGCCGCTCGGGCACTCGATGCTG
>JABJAB010000082.1 GCA_018666235.1 Ilumatobacter sp. | reverse complement strand
TTCGCTACAGCCTTCTTCTTCGCCGGAGCCTTCTTCGCTACAGCCTTCTTCTTCGCCGGAGCCTTCTTCGCTACAGCCTTCTTCTTCGCCGGAGCCTTCTTGGCCACCGCCTTCTTCTTCGCCGGAGCCTTCTTCGCTGCCATCAGATCACTTCTTCTTGCCGTTGAGGGCCTGCTTGAGCGTCGAGCTGGCGGTGAACTTCATGGCGGTCGATGCCTTGAT
Source organism: Ilumatobacter sp. (assembly GCA_018666235.1). GTDB lineage: Bacteria > Actinomycetota > Acidimicrobiia > Acidimicrobiales > Ilumatobacteraceae > Ilumatobacter_A. The sequence goes on along the minus strand of JABJAB010000082.1, from coordinate 86,846 downwards.
CTTCACGGGCTCGCCGGTCTGCGGGTTGCGACCTTCGCGGGCGGCGCGCTGGGTGGTGCTGAACGAGCCGAAGCCAGCCCATGCGACTTTCTCGCCCTTCTTCGTCTCGGTGACGACGAAGTCAAAGAACGCACCGAGCGTGCGCTCTGCGTCAGCCTTCGAGACGCCTGAAGCGGTGGACACTGCGTCGATCATTTCTGCCTTGGTCATTGGAGTCCTCTTTCGGATTGTGTGGATCTGTTCAACCCAGCGCGCTCTGCGCTGGGCCCGATCCCGCCATTGGCAGCGGGAATGACAACCATGTGACTTACCGCAGACAATTCATTCAAGGATCAAACACATTGCATTTGCAACGAGATGATTTACCAGACCCTTGCGGTGCTTGGCTTCGGCGCAGCTTCACACGCAAAACACCTGCGTAAAGGTGCCCAGTTGGATCCACCACTCAGGATCACATGCGGGCTACAACTATCTCCGTTGAGTATGAACCGCCAATTTCACAGCGCTGATCTCGACGTCCGGCTGGACGTTTCCTAAGGGAGTCACGATGACCGACCTGCTTGCCACCGTTGACACTGCAACGTCCGAAAGGCGAGCGGTCGAATCCGTGCAGCGCACGCGACTCGTTCTCGACACCTCGGTCTTGATTGCCGACCCCACGTGCGTCCTCGAGTTCACCAACGCCGACGTGGTGGTCCCGCTCACCGTCGTCGAAGAACTTGACGGACTCAAGAGCCGCAGCGACGACGTTGGACGAGCTGCCCGCACAGCACTTCGCACGCTCGAAGAGTTGCGGATGAACCATGGCGGTTCCCTCGCCCAGCCGGTCCCCACCGGCGCAGAGGGCGCGACGCTGCAGATCGAGATCAACAACATCCGCAAACACCTCCTCATCGAACACGGGCTCAACCCCGACGTTGCGGACAACCGGATCATCGGCGCTGCCATCGGCCAGTCCGACTTCGGGCCAACCACCATGGTCAGCAACGATGCGGCACTGCGCATCAAAGCCGCGCACCTTGGCGTCAAGGCAGCCGAACACACCCGAGCGAGGCGTGTCGATGACCGTCCGGCAATCGGCTGGGCAGCCCTCGACACCACGCACGAGGCGATCGACAGCCTGTACGCCGCCGGCGGCATCGCCATCGATGCAGTGCACACCACCAACCAGGCCGACGACCAGGCCGCCGCGACAGTGACCGAGAACGAGTTCGCTGTGCTGCGCTCCGGGTCCCAGTCCGCATTGGTCCGAGCCGTGAACGGTGAATTCGTCCTGCTCCCGCAAAGCGCCCCCGAGCCCTGGGGCTTGCGGCCCCGCAACAAGGAACAACGCTTCGCTCTCGAACTGCTCCTTGATCCGGAGATCGAGGTGATCGCGCTCGATGGGCGCGCCGGCACCGGCAAGACGCTGCTTGCCATTGCCGCTGGGCTCGAGCAAGTCGTCGAACAACGTCGCTATGAGCGAGTTGCGGTGTATCGCCCACTCGTACCGGTCGGCCGCGCCGACGTCGGTTTCCTGCCTGGCGGGCTCGACGAGAAGCTTGACCCATGGATGGCCGCGATCCACGATGCCGTCGTTGCTCTGACCGACATGGGCAACAGTCACGACGCCGGCAATTTGATCGCCGAACTGACCGAGCGAGGGCAGCTCTCGCTCGAGTCGGTCACGTTCCTGCGAGGACGCTCGCTGCAACGCCAGATTGTCGTGATCGACGAGGCTCAGAACCTCGAGCCCACCACCCTGCGGACGATCCTGACCCGGGTGGGCGAGGGCACCAAGGTCATCTTCACCGGCGACACCAGCCAGATCGATGCGCCGTACCTTGGCGAATCGAACAACGCTCTGAGTGTGCTTGCCACGGCATTCAGCGGCCAACGCTGTTTTGGCCACATCACTTTGACCGCGTGCGAACGCAGCGACGTCGCAAGCCTCGCTGCCGAGTTGCTGTAGCCCACACGCGGTTCCCGTCACGGCTGCGATCTCAAGGATCCGGCGGTCTCTCGCGTTTGCCCTGGTCACAGACAGCACGTTGGCACTTTTCATCCGTTTCGTTTCGAGCTGCGAAGATTTAGTGTTAAATGAAGTCAGCACGCGACCAGGAGATCAGATGACGGTGGACTACCAGTTCGATGTTCAGATAGTCGAAGACGACTGGCGTGAGCGCGCCCACTGCAAAGGCAGCACCCGTCTGTTCTTCCCACCCAAAGCCGAACGCCCCCAAGCCCGGGCGCGACGTGAGGCCAAGGCCATCCGATTGTGTTCAGAGTGCGAGGCGCGCGAACCGTGCCAGCAATTCGCTCGCGAGAACCACGAGTACGGCTTCTGGGCGGGCGAGTCCGAAGAAGAACGGCACCTCGCTGGATTTACCGTGGCCGCACCGATCGGCGTACGTAGTCGCCTCGCACAACACGCCGGCTGACCCGCTCACGTCGCTCTCCTCACAGACGGCGTCGAATCGACGCCGTACGCCAACCCTGTGTGTATGGCTGTCTAGGGTGGTCGTTGTGCCACTCCCCCGCTTCGCAGTGGTCGACGTCGAAACGTCAGGCCTCTCCCAACGTCGCGACCGAATCTTGCAGATCGGTGCTGTCATCGTCGAAAGCGATGGACGCGAGATCGACCGCTGGAGCACGCTGGTCAGACTGCGCTGGCCGCTCCAACGCGTCGGGCCCACCGATATCCATGGCATCACCCGACCGATGCTGCGCGATGCGCCCCGGATGTCGACCGCACTCGATGATTTGACCGAACGGCTTGAAGGCGCCGTGTTCACTGCACACAATGCGCAGTTCGATGCTGGTTTCATCGAGCGCGCCGCACGACACCGATCCGGGTTTGATCTCGGCCCACGCCTCTGCACCCTGCGGATGTCTCGTCGTCTTGACCCGGGCCGCGAGCAGTCGCACCGGTTGATCGATGTCGCCGACCGATTTGGGGTTCCGCTGGTCAACCCCCACGATGCACTGGCTGACGCGGCAGCGACCGCGGGCGTGCTCCCGCACCTGCTTGCTGCGCACGGCATCACCGACGCGTCGCAGCTCAGCGCATTCTTCGACCGCTGACGCCTGGCGCTCCCAGCCAGCCGACGGCTGAATCAGTACCGAGCGAGGATCGCTGATGCCAGCCCGGCAGCTTCGGCTGCAGCGTCGCCGGGTGACACCACGACAGCGTCGGGCCCAAGGCGAATCAGGAGACGCGCCAACCACCGATCGTTCGCAACCGGCAAGCTGACCTCAATCCATCCGGCAGGCTGGGCGAGGGATATCTGGCTTCGAATCGGATACCGGTCAAGCAGCCATTGTGCGGCTGGCGCCAATCGCAGCACGGCGACCGGCAGATCGGCATCATCAAAGAACGCCCCCGGCGTCGACACGACATCTGCACTCGGGACTGTCCGACCCGTCGCGGTCATGGTGTCGATGCGGTCGATGCGGAACGTGCGCCGCTCGCCGGAGCGGTCATCGTCGGCAACCACATACCAATTCCCCGCGTCAACGAACACGTGACGCGGCACGATCGACCGTTCCGTGCGTTCGTCACGCGCCGGCGAGTAGTACGTGACCGCCAACTCCCAGCCGTTTGCCGCAGCCTCGGCCAACTCGTCGGTCACCGGCGGACGATCCAGGTCGATCGCCACGCCTGCAGTGTCATCCGTACCGCCGACATCGGCATCGAGCCCGACGTCGGAGAGCGCACGGGCGAGCTTGGCCAGCCCGCGGCCCAGCGGCCCCCCCGGATCCGCTCCCGGAAGCTCCATTGCGGCTCGCGCCGAAGCCAACAACGAGAAGCCTTCTGGAGCGGTGAGGCGAAGCGCCCGCGTGAAGAGCCGGGGGACGCCGACGAACACGAGGCCATCATCAACAAACACGTCAATCATCTCGTCGACGAATGGCGGCAACCCACACATTGCGACCAATTCCAGGTCTGTTTGAACCTGCGCCTCGGTCAAGTCATACCGGGCAGCAACCTCGGCAAGCGGCACTTCGCCGACCTCCATCAACCAGGGCAGCATCACCAAGAGACGGGCGAGGCGCTCCTCGGCATTGCGAGGCCCACTCATACCGAACTCCCAGCCGCCACGACTGACAACCAGTCGACAATTGCCTTGCGCGTTTCGGGCGGACCGATGACCACGGCATGATCGAGCAGGCCGAGAACCCAGGATCGGAAGGCATCCAGGTTTGACGCAGGGACCTCGACGTCGACGCTCCCGTCACCATGTCGTTGGATGACTCGATCAGCGCCGACTTCGCGCTCAATCGCTGCGGCACGAGTGGCGTCGATCCGCACGATGGCGACGGCGCCGTCGGCTGCAGAATGACCGATCTGTTTGGGGTCTGCCGGAAACGCGTCGCGCGGGTCAAATGAGGCGGGGCGCTCGAATGCACCCGACGGGCCGACATCGATGTCATCCGGTGTGCCGTCGAATCGATCGATGCGAAACGTGCGCTGGGCACCGCGGTCGCGGTCGAGACCGATGACGTACCAGAACCCGCCGCGCAGCAGCAGGCCCCACGGTTCGATGTGCCGCCGCTCGCTGCGGTACCCGAAGCTGATCAAGGATCGGCTGGCAACCGCGGCGCGTACCACGGGCAATTCCGGCCGGTCGGGCATCACGGCAGACACCGTGCCGACTTCGCCGATCGCCGAGCCTCCGAGTTTCCACATCGCATCGCGTCCTGCTGATGTGTCGGTACGTACAGCGGCGACGGCAACCTGGAGTGCCCGCCGCTCGTCGGCGTCAAGTTCCAGATCCGTCAGTTCGTACGCACGGCGGTCGATCCGGTATTCACCCGGTGACCCTTGGCCCAGCTCAGACTTGGCCTCAATCGGCACCCCCAGGTCACGTAAGGCTGCCTTGTCGCGCTCGAACGCAGCACGCTGGTTGCGTTCGCCGTCGGGGTATTGGCCAACGAGGGCACCGACGATCTCAACCATCGTGAGTGGTCGACTCGTCTCGAGCAGCAGCGCCAGCAAGTTGGTGAGTCGCTCGACGCGGTCAACCCGCCGCGCTGACACGGTAGATCAGTCCTCGCTGTCGTCAGGATGAATCGCTGAACGAATGGCCTCGACAACTTCGTCTGCAGTGGCGCCTGGAGTCAGGATCTTCGCAACGCCCGCTGATTCGAGCTCATGCACATCACGATTGGGCACGATGCCACCGACGACCACGGGGATGTCAGCACCGCGCTCGCGGACCTTCTCGACGACGAGTGGCGCCAGCGTCATGTGCGCACCCGACAGCATTGACAGCCCAATGGCGTCCACATCTTCATCGACCGCAGCTGCTGCCACGGTGTCCGGCGTCTGGAACAACCCCGTGTAAATGACCTCGTAGCCCGCGTCACGCAAGATGCGAGCGACCACTTTGACGCCCCGGTCATGGCCATCGAGTCCGACTTTGGCAACGAGTACCCGTTCTCCTGCCATCGCGATCAGCCTCGGTCGCCGTAGTCGTAGAAACCGCGGCCGGACTTTCGACCGAGCAGGCCTGCCTCGACCATCCGCGACAGCATGGGAGGTGCGGCGTACAGCGGCTCTTTGAATTCCTCGTACATGCTGACCGCCACGGCAAGTGTGGTGTCAAGCCCGATGAGGTCCGCCAGACTGAGCGGGCCCATCGGATGATTGCACCCCTCGACCATGCCGTGGTCGATGTCCTCTGCCGTGGCAAAGCCTGACTCCATCATGCGAATCGCTGAGAGGATGTAGGGAATCAGCAGCGCATTGACGACGAAACCGGCTCGGTCTTGGCTGCGAATCACGATCTTGCCGAGCGTGTCTTCGGCAAAGTGGTTCGCGGCTTTGACTGTTGCCTCGTCGGTCATCAAGCTGGTAACCAGCTCAACGAGCTTCAGCACCGGAACCGGATTGAAGAAGTGAATGCCCACCACGTTCTCGGGGCGCTGGGTGGCGATTCCCAGCTTCATGATCGGGATCGAACTCGTGTTGCTCGCCAAGATGGCATCGTCGGCTTCGACGACCCGGTCGAGGGTGCGAAACACCTCGGTCTTCAGCGGCTCGTCCTCGATGACGGCCTCGATCACCATGCGGCGGTCGGCCATGTCCCCGAGGTCGGTCGTGAACGTGAGCCGTGCGAGTGTGGCATCACGTTCTTCCTCCGTCATCCTCCCTCGAGCGACAGCCTTGTCGAACGAGCCGATCAGACGATTCCGTCCACGCTCAGCCGAAGCAGCATCGATCTCGTGCACGATCGTGTCGAGTCCAGCCCGAGCGGACACCTCTGCGATCCCGGCACCCATCTGGCCGCAACCGACGACCCCCACACGTTGAATATCAGGCCTGCTTGTGTCAATCATCGCCGCCACCGTACCCGCAGCGCCGGCCATCATTCATCTTCTGAACCCGGACCGGGCTCAGCGTTGCATCGACTTCGTCTGGAGGAATTCTTCGATGCCGTACGGACCGTTCTCGCGGCCGTAACCCGACTGCTTGTAGCCCCCGAAGGGCGCAGCGATGTTGAAACTGCCACCATTGACATCAACAGCACCGGTACGCATGCGACGCGCGACGCTCATCGCACGGTCCTGATCCGCAGACCACACGCCACCACTCAGGCCATAAAGGCTGTCATTGGCAATGCGCACAGCGTCGTCATCATCGTCGTAACCAATGATCGAGAGCACCGGGCCGAAGATCTCTTCCTGGGCGATGGTCATGTCGTTGGTGACGTTGGCGAACACGGTCGGCTTGACGAAGTAGCCAGTCTCGTTGCCTTCAGGCTTACCGAGACCACCCGCCGCAACCACGGCTCCCTCGTCGATGCCCTTCTGGATATAGGCCTGCACTCGATCCCACTGCGCCTGGCTGATCAACGGGCCGAGGTGCATACCTTCCTTGGTCGGATCGTCGACCTGAGTGGCGGCAACCGCTGCAGCGGCGATCTCGACGGCCTCGTCGTAGCGGCTGTTCGGCACCAGCATGCGGGTATGCGCTGTACAGGTCTGGCCTGAGTTGAGGAAGCAAGCGAACACGCCCTTGGGAATGACAGCGGCGAAATCGGCATCGTCAAGCACGATGTTCGCCGACTTGCCCCCGAGTTCGAGCGCCACGCGCTTGATCGAGTCGGCAGCCGATGCCGCGACCTGCTTGCCGGCTCGCGACGAACCGGTGAAGCTCACCATATCGATACCGGGATGGGCCGAGATGGCCGCTCCGACTGTGGGGCCATTGCCGCTGACCAAGTTGAACACGCCAGCGGGCAGGCCGACTTCGTGGATGATTTCAGCGAGGATGAAGGCGTTGAGCGGGGCGATTTCACTCGGCTTCAACACGATGGTGCAGCCCGCGGCGAGCGCGCCGCCGACCTTGCAGATGATCTGGTGCAGCGGGTAGTTCCACGGCGTGATGGCGCCGACGACACCGACTGGCTCTTTGACGACCAGGCTGTTGCCAATCTCCTCTTCGAACTCGAAGCTGTCGAGCAGCGTGGCGAAGGTCGCCATGTTCCCAGCGGGCAAACCCGCCTGGATCATTGTCGACCAAGTAATCGGCATGCCGACCTCGCCGGCGATGGTCTCGGCAATCTCAGCCGAGCGGGCCTGGAGCGCTTCGTTGAGGCGGACCAGGTACTTCTGTCGCTCCTCGACCGGGGTCTGCGACCATGCGTCGAACGCGCCACGAGCCGCGGAGACAGCACGATCGACGTCGCTCGCAACCCCGTCGGGAATCGAGCCCATCACCTGCTCGGTGGCGGCGTTGATGACCTCGATGCTGCCGCTCCCTTCGCTGGGAACCCAGGCACCGTCGATGTAGATGTTCTCGAAGTTACGCATCTGACCAGTCTGACCGACGCCGGCTTGTCCAGTCGAACCCGGTCACCTGTCCATTTTCGCGGACCACGCGTCAGCGATGCGTGCGGTACCAGTGAATCAGGGCGTTGGTACTGCTGTCGTGTGCGCCGGGGTCGGGGCTCCCGGTCAGTTCGGGGGTGACCTGATTGGCCAGCTCTTTACCCAGTTCGACGCCCCACTGGTCGTAGCTGTTCACGCCGAAGATCGTCCCCTGCACGTGCACGATGTGCTCGTAGAGCGCGATGAGTTGGCCAAGCACCGATGGGGTGAGCTGATCAGCGAGAATCACCGTGTTCGGTCGGTCGCCTGCAAAATGGCGCCACGGCTCAGACCGGTTGTCTCGACCGAAGGCGAGTGCTTCCGACTGCGCAATGAGGTTCGCAATGAGCAGATCATGATGCTCTTGGAAGTCGTGGTGCGCGCGGGCGAACCCGATGAAGTCGACCGGCACGATGCGTGTGCCCTGGTGGATGAGTTGGTAGAAGGCGTGCTGCCCGTTGGTGCCCGGCTCGCCCCAGACAATGGGGCCGGTGTCATGGCCAATCCGTTGGCCCTTGAGGTCGACCGACTTCCCGTTCGACTCCATGTCGAGCTGCTGCAGATAGGCCGGAAAGCGAGCAAGCTCGTTGGCGTACGGCAGCACGGCCTTGGTGTCGAACCCGAGACCATTGGCATTCCAGACACCGATCAACGCGAGCAGCACCGGAACGTTTTCTGTCAGCGGCGCCGTTCTGAAGTGTTCGTCCATCACATGGAAACCCGAGAGGAATTCACGGAATCGGTCGGGGCCGATCGAGATCATGAGCGACAGCCCAATCGCCGAGTCGACCGAGTAGCGGCCGCCGACCCAGTCCCAGAAACCGAACATGTTGTTGTCAGCGTCGATCCCGAAGTCGGCGACACGTTCAGCGTTGGTCGAAACGGCGACGAAGTGATCGGGCACCGCCTGCTCGCCAAGTGCGTCGACCAACCAGCGGCGCGCGGTGCGAGCGTTGGTGAGCGTCTCGATCGTGCCGAACGTCTTCGATGCGACGATGAACAGCGTGGAGGCCGGGTCGGCATCGGCGAGCACGCCAGCGATGTCCGCGCCGTCGATGTTCGACACGTACGAACAACGGATGCGTCCGTGACGGAACGCGTCGAGGGCTTGGTACGCCATCGCCGGTCCGAGGTCGGACCCCCCGATCCCAATGTTGACAACGTGCGTCATCCGGTCGTCCGCTCGAACCCGATCCGCGAACACTGCCATGGCGTCAAGCACCGCGTGCACGTCAGGCACGACGTTGACACCATCGATCTCGAAGCTCGAATCAGCGGGCATTCGGAGCGCGACATGACCGACGGCGCGGTCTTCGGCCACGTTGATGCGCTCACCGGCGAACATCGCATCGCGCCGTTGCTCGACGCCGGCGCTCTGCGCGAGTTCGATCAGCGACCCAACAAGATCATCGGTGATCCGTTGCTTCGACACGTCGACCCGGAGGTCAGCAACCTTGAAGACGTAGCGCTCGGCGCGCCTCGGATCGTCGGCAAACAGTGTCCGCAGGTGTGGTGGTTGCGCAAGGTTGGCCAGGTCAGCGAGTTCCATCGCTGGCCACCCTAGAGCGACAGTTTCGACGCTGCGGCGGGATCGAGGAACAACGTCGTCCCTGAGCGACGGACGTGACTCACCGGAATGGATCGGTCCCGATCGAGCCACCGCTGCACCATCGTCGATTTCGTCTTGCCGGTGGTGAGGATCAATCGGCCACGCGCCTGGTTGATTGGCGTCGGGGTGAGCGTCATGCGACCGCGACCGTTGAAGTCGCCGACCATTGCCACTGGGTTCGGGCTGCTGACCACCGTGGCATCGGGATGTGGCGATGGTGGCCACGAGGCGGTGTGGCCGTCGTCGCCCAGACCGAGGTGGACGGCGTCGAATCGTTCGGGTAGACCGTCGGCATACCGCAAGGCGGCCATCGCCAGGTCATCACCCGCCACTGGCATGAGCCGTGTCTCGCCCGGAACAAACCACAGTTGGGTTGCGTTGCGATCCTCATGCCCATCGGGGGCGACGCGCTCATCAACCTGCCAGATCGTCAGTTGGTCCCAGTCGAGATCCTCGTGTACGAGTGCCGCGAGCATGGACGGTGCAGTCGAGCCGCCGCTGACGGCCAATGACGCTGAGCCGCGGCGCCGGATCGCGGCGCGCAGTCGCACGGCCAACGATCGAGCGACATCACCGGCCGGGTCATCGGAGATGCGCACCGAGACGGCACCGAACTTCACGACCTGCACGCGACCTGCCACATCTTCACCGTAGTTCGAGCCAGTCCGCTCGCCTCCACGAACGCCATCACTCATCGGCCAACACAGCCCACCTCGCAGCCCACCGCACAGCCCGCCTTGGCGACCCACCCGAACCTCACCCGAAAAATGCAGGACATTTTTCAGATGGGTGGGGCGGGCTGAGGGGAGGAGGGCTGGTGACGATGGGGCCGCGCCGAATACGGTGGAGCGGTGAGCGACAACCGAGAGCGCAACGGCGTGCGCGTTGGGATCGCCGCGTACCTCATCTGGGGCCTGCTCACCATCTACTGGAAGCAGTTGAGCGCCTTCGACGCGCTCGAGCTCATCGGGTGGCGGATGCTCACCGCAGCCGTCGTGATGGTGGTGATCACGACGTTCCGTGGAACCTGGCCCGCGATCAACGTCGCATTCCATTCGAAGGCGATCATCGGACGGCTGGTGGTCGCAGCGCTGCTCCTCACTGCCAACTGGGGGAGCTATGTGTGGGCGGTCGTCAACGACCGAGTGATCGAAACAGCGCTCGGCTACTTCATTGCGCCCCTCGCCACCATGGCGATCGGCGTGTTCGTACTGGGCGAGCGACCCAACAACGCGCAGCGCATCGCATTCGGCTGCGCATCGATTGCGGTCGTGATCCTCACGGTGGGCGCTGGGCAACCCCCATGGATCTCTCTCGTTCTTGCTGCGACGTGGAGCTGCTACGCCTTGAGCAAGCGCAACATCCCACTCGGAGCGATCGACAGTCTGACCGGCGAGACCCTCGTGCTGTTCTTCCCCGCTCTCGGTCTCGTCATCGCGCTCTCGAGCCGCAGCGGGAGTGCCGTCGATATCGCGTCGAGCACCGAGTGGGCGTTCCTCCTCGGCACCGGGTTGATCACCGCCGTCCCCCTCATGTTGTTCGCGTCGGCCGCCCAATCGATTCCGTTCACCCTCCTGGGGCCGCTGAACCTCTTGGTCCCCGTCATCAACTTTGGGCTCGGCTGGGCCATCTATGACGAGCCGATGCCCTTCAACCGGCTGATCGGCTTTGCGTTCGTGTGGATGGCGCTCATCGTGGTGATGACCGACCGAGTTCGCGAGTCCCACCGTCGCAATCGTGTCGCTACTCCACCCGTGACAGCCCAGTAGCTTGGGCCCGATGAACCCGCAGCACATCGTCCGGCTTCTGTGTGGGGCCGGGTCCATGGTCGTGCTCGCCAGTTGTTTCACATCGACGGCCGACTTCAAGTCCGACGCTGAAACGTTCATCGTCGAGCAGGTGTCCGCAGAGATCGGGACGACGTTGACCAGCGTCAACTGCGTCGCACCCATCGACCAGAACATCGGGACGCGATTCACCTGTCAGGCGATCGACGATTCCGGCGCCATCTGGGAGTTCGACAACGTGATCGACGGCGAGGGCGAGTTCACGGTGAATATCTCACGTCGTCCCTGAACTGGGACAATGACAATGACAACGACTGCGGCCATCAGAACCATCACATGAACTCGTCGCCGCATCATTTGGTCATCCATCTCCAACGCCACTCGACACAGGGAACCTCATGAAGAACAAACTCGCCGCCACCATCGCCCTCAGCGCGCTCGCGCTGGCCGCCTGCGGCGGGGTCAACCGTGACGGCACCCGCGACAAGTTCATCTCCGACATGGAGGAGATCGGCGGCACCGCTGACGGTGATTGCATCGACGACGTATTCAGGGATTACAGCGATGACGAAATCACAGAGCTCTCCGAGGGCGGTAACGACGAACGCTCGGTGGCACTGGCGACCGACCTCCTCGAGTGCACCGACCTCGACGGCTAACTCCACAACCGGGTTCAGGCGGCCAGATGGTGTGCCGTGCGAACTGACCGAGCGGACTCAGCCATCAACGCGAACGAGCCGGTCACCTTCTCGATGTTCTGAGAAGGTGACCGGCTCGTAACGTTTTCAGCTGATCAGATCAGCGGGTGAATCAGCTCCCGAAGGCGCCGCCGGCTCCTTCGAAGTCGACAAAGTCGCCCTTGGGCTCGAACACCAGATCGCCGGCGTCGGTGACGGAAACTGCCTGGAGCTGAGCGCCCTCAGTCCAGTAGGCGTCGTTGACTCCGTCGAGCTGCAGCGTGCCGCCGAGCAAGGTGTCGTTGGTCGTGTCGGCGTTCCACACAGCGGCCATCAGGTTGACCCGGTTGAGGCCACCTTCCAGCGCTGCTGCGGAGCGCAGCACGTCGACGAGGAACTCGCCGTACAGGATGCCGGTCGAGTACGAACCGTCAGCACAGGTGACATCGCCATATTCGGCGAGGATGCTCTCAACTTCGAGGATCTTGGGATCGTCGGCCCAAACCGGGTCACCACAGATCTTGTTCGAGTTGGCCATCCACGGGCCAGCGTCGTCTGCTGACAGCGTCGCTGCGGCGTCGATCACCGGAGCGAAGAACGACGACAGGTTGTTACAGGTGTACGACATGTACGTACGCGGACGCCATTCCGAACCCGCCAGCACAGCGGTGCTCTGCGAGCAGAACTTGGACGTTGTGCCCGAGACGAACACGTCGGCATCGGTTGCGATGAGGGTGGTCATCTCGTTCGTGACGTCAGCACCGGCCGGGTCGTGAACCTGCTCGGAGACCAGATCGATCTCTGCGCAAGCCTCGGAATCGTTCAGCGTGTTTTGGTACGTCTTGCCGAAGTCGTTGTTCATGATGAGCGCAGCGACTGTCGCACCGGGACCGAAGTCATCGATGATCGACTTACACCAGATCTCGGTTTCAGTCGCGTAGTTCAAGATGTTGCCGACGGTCCACGGGAAGTTGGCCGGATCGCCCCAGAAGGGGAAGCCCGACGAGTTGAACAGCTGCGGGACGCAGGCTTCATCGGTGATCGGACGGATGGCGAAGTTGATCGGCGTGCCGATGTTGTGCGCCAGGGCGAACACGTCATCGGAGTCGATCATTTCTTCGACGTTGGCCACGGCGCGACCGGCTTCGTAGCCGTCGTCCTTGGCGATCAGCACGAGGTTCTTGCCCTCGATCGGATCAGTGTCGTTGATGTAGTCGAAGTAGATCTGCATGCCTTCACCGATGGCTCCGAATGCAGCGAGTGCACCCGACTGCGGCAGTGTCTGGCCGATACGGATCTCGTCACCATCGACGCCTTGCATCGGATCCCAGTCGTCCGGGCAGTCGCCCAGTGCGAGCGTGGTCCCGGCAGCAACTTCGACGTCGCCTTCGAGCGCGAGAGCCCCACCTGCGGGCTCTTCGGCCGGCTCTTCAGCAGGCTCTTCAGCAGGCTCTTCGGCCGGCTCTTCAGCAGGCTCTTCAGCAGGCTCTTCAGCAGGCTCTTCGGCCGGCTCTTCAGCAGGCGCCTCTGTCGAAGCTGGTTCGTCATCGCTGCCACACGCTGCAAAGATCAGGCCGGCGGCCATGAGTCCTGCAACGGAGCGCTTAATACGTGATGTTCGCATTTTCTCCCCTATTGGTTGATTGGTGCCGATGATCGGCATTTCTCCGGTGACGCTCAAAAACATCGTCCCGACAATGTCGTCGAAACTGTTGCTCCCCCACGCACCGAGATCTCATATTCGGTTATCGGATGTGACCGTAGTCGCTCAATCGTCGTCAGCAGTGGTTGGACCGCCGTCGAGACCGCCGCTCACCTGAGCACTGACGGGTTCCAGCGGCGCAGCACCCGCAACGCCGGGCATGAGCGCCGGTGTCTCTGGGAGCACCTGCACGATGCGTCCTCGAATCTTGCGCACGCCGGCAATGATCCCGCCGGGCAGGACAAATGTGACGACGATGAGGCCGACACCGAGAATCAGACCGCCGGTCGGACCTTGCAGCCACCGCTCCGGGACTCCGGGCAGATTCTGCGTGGACGATGCCCAGTCGGGAATGAATGCGATGACCAGCCCGCCGAGGACCGCGCCCGACAAGGTGCCGACTCCACCGACCACCATGCCGACGACGAACAGAATCGAGATCAACTGGGTGAAGTCACCCTCGGAAGCAATACCGAGTTCGGCGACATAGATCATGCCGCCCACCCCACCGAGAGCCGACGCCACACCAAACGACATGGTCTTGTGGAAGGCGAGGCTCATGCCATTGACCGCAGCACTGGTCTCGTTGTCGCGAATCGCCCGCATGGCGCGTCCCGGTCGGCTCTTGATCAGGTTGCTCACGACTTTGAAGCAGATCAAGGCCAGGATCGTCATCAGGAAGAAGGTCCAGACACGCTGTTCCTCCTTGCTCGACAGCCCCTCTCCCTCACCGAAGTATTGGCCGATCAGCGGAATCGTGTGGAGCGCATCCACAATGCCATCGAGCGGCAACCAGCTCGGCGGAATGAAGTCCGAGTCGACCTGTTTGCCAGCGGCGCCTCCGGTGTAGTCGAGGAGGAAATCGAGCTTGATCAGCGAGGGGAAGACTGCGGCCATGCCGAGCGTGACGAGGGCCAGATAGAGGCCCTTGATCCGCAGGGCTGGAATGCCGAACAGCAAGCCAATCAGGAAGCAGACCGGAATCACGACCAGCAGCGAGGTGAACCACGCCCAGTCTTGGTCAGCAACCAGATACGCCGAGACGTATGCGCCTGTTCCGAAGAAGAAGCCCTGGCCAAGCGAGAGTTGGCCGGTGAAGCCCGCAACCACTTGCAGCCCGAGGATCGCGACCATGAACGAGATCGACTTCGTGACACGAGTAATGCTGAACTTGTAGTCGTTGTCGAACAGCGTGATCGAGCCGGTGTCGTTGTACGCGAACGCCACGATCAGGATCAACAGGGTCAGCAGCGCAAACCCTGCGAACTTGTAAGCCCGGTAGCGATTGGTGCCCTGAGTGAAGAGAAATTTTGGTGATTTCGTAGCCATGATGTCCTCCCTCAGACCCGTTCAACCTGTGGTGTGCCGAACAATCCAGACGGTTTGAACAGCAAGACCAACATGAGTACCACCACCGCAGCGAGCAAACTGAGCTCGCTCGGGATGCCGAGATACGGCACGGCGATCGACTGGACGAGCCCGATGGCGAGGCCGCCGACGATGGCGCCGCCAAGGCTGTCAAGACCACCGAGTGCGGCCGCCGAGACGGCGAAGATGAGCCCGGTCACCATGACGTTTGGTTCGAGCTGACGGAACGGGGACGCCACGAAGACGCAGACGCCCAAGGTGCCGACCGCCGCAGCGATCGCCCACCCGAACTGCAAGGTGGGGCCGACTTTGATGCCGACGAGTTCACTCGACTCGAGATTCGACGACACTGCCCGGAAGGCAAGCCCGATCTTGGTCTTGTTGAGCAGCAGGGTGAGCCCGCCGGACACCACAGCGATGGTGACAAGTGTGCCGACCGTGTACCAGGAAAGCGTCGCTGTCCCGTACGTCAGCGCATTGCCCGACGGGAACAGCTCGGGGAAGGCACGCGGGTCGAAACGCCAGATGATGCCGGCGAGTGCGTTGATCCCGAGGAACAACCCGAGCGTGATGATGACGAGCGGTAAGTGATCGGACGGGTCAAAGGGCCTGATCAGCGTCCGCTCGATGCCAGCTGCACAGACGGCAGTGATCACCATCGACCCGAAGACGGCTCCCCACATCGGGATGCCCTGTTCTGTTGCAAGCACGAGGGCGATGAATCCACCGAACATCGCGAATTCGCCTTGGGCGAAGTTGATGAGTGTGGTTGCTTTGAAGATCATGACGAGGGCCATGGCAATCAGTGCGTAGGTTGCACCGTTCGACAGGCCATCTGAGATGCGATTGAGAAAGAGTTCCATGTGATGTATCCCGTCAGACTCCGAGGTAGGCCTTGCGAATAGCGTCGTCGTTGATCAGTTCGTCAGCCGGACCTTCGGTGAAGATCTCGCCTGATTCGAGGACGTAACCCCGATCGCCGATGCCGAGTGCCAACTGTGCGTTCTGTTCGACCACAAGCATCGTGGTACCGGTCTCCTTGTTGATTTCAGCGAAGCGCTCGAACAACTCCGCAACGATGATTGGCGCCAGCCCGAGGGACGGCTCGTCGAGCAGCAACAAGCTTGGTCGTGACATCAGCGCTCGAGAAACCGCAAGCATCTGCTGCTCACCGCCCGAGAGCGAACCGGCACGCTGGTTCTTGCGTTCCCGGAGAACGGGGTACACATCGAACCACTGGTCGATGTCGGCATCAATCTCGTTGTCGTCACGGATGTACGCACCGACTCGGAGGTTGTCCTCGACCGAGAGTTCAGGAAGCGTGCCACGTCCCTGCGGCACATGAGCCACGCCCTGGCGGACGAGATCAGGGGCCTTGGCGTTGCTGATGTCGTCTCCCCGCAGCTTGACCGAGCCGGTGCGCGGGATCATGCCCGACACCGCTCGCAGCGTGGTGGTTTTACCGGCGCCGTTCGCACCGAGGATGACCACGATCTCGCCGTCAGCGACGTGAAAGTCCAGGCCGTGCAGCACCTGGATCTGGCCGTAGCCGCCTTCCAGACCCTTGACGTCGAGAACGAGGTCAGTTGGCGTAGTGGTGTCGCTAGGTGTATTGGTGTCGCTCATGCGGGTGCCCCCAGGTAGGCCTCGATCACCGCGGGGTCTTCTTGCACTGCGGCAGGAAGCCCTTCAGCGATCTTGCGGCCAAAGTCGAGAACGACAACGTTCTCGGAGATGCTCATCACGAGTCCCATGTGGTGCTCGACGAGGAGGATGGTCAGGTTGTAGTCGGTGCGTATCTTCTGGATCACGATGGACAGTTCGTCGACTTCGCTGTGCGTGAGACCGGTTGCCGGCTCGTCGAGCATGAGCAGTTTGGGGTGGCCGATCAGGCAGCGGGCGAGTTCGATGCGCTTGAGCGTGCCATAGGGCAGGCCAGCACATTGCTGGAATGCCACATTCGCAAGTCCGAGGTCAGTCAGAATCGTGAAGGCCTCGGAGGCCAACTGCTTCTCTTCCTTCTTCCGGCCAATGTTGAGCATCGCCGACCCGAAGGTCTGCTTGCTGCGCACATGAGCACCGGCCATCACGTTCTCGATCACGCTCATGCGCGGCCAGAGCGCAAGGTTCTGAAACGTCCGGAAGATGCCGGTCTCGGCAATCAGGTGCGGCGGCGTATTCAGCAGGTCGACGTCGTTGAAACGCAACGTCCCCGCAGTCGGGTCATAGATGCGACTGATGACGTTGAACATCGTCGTCTTCCCCGCACCGTTGGGCCCAATCAGCCCACAGATCTGACCTTCTTCAATGTCGAAGGTCATGCCGCTGAGGGCGACAATGCCCCCAAACCTGACTTCGACGTCGTTCACTTCTAGCAATGCCATCGACGTAAACCCCCTGTAGTTCGTCGGTGTGATTTGGCAACGTAGCACCTCGCCTCGCACTGGTTCGCAGTCGAAGCGAATTGATTGCGTCGAGCCCCGATCTGCTAGGGCAACGCCACTGACGCATGGCGTCGCGTTGGGCCGCGAATCTGACAAGGACGCACACGGAACAGGTGAGAAACGTCGAAAACAACGGTGCCTGATGTGAGTCGCCGAGCGGCCGTGCCTAGAGTCGTTGATGTGGCTCATCGTCCGCTGTTTGCACTGCTGCTCGCCGGCTCGATCACCGCGGCCGCGTGCGGCGCCGACGTCGCGGTCACCGCAACGCGTTCTGAACAATCCGGCACGGCGACGACGTCTCCGCCGTTCGAGCCGGTCCCCGATGACAGCGATCCCTCGCCATCCACTGTCCCGTCGTCGAACGAAGAACCTGACATCCCGATCACCGCACCCATCGTCGTCGACGCAGAAGCCATCAACTTCGGACCGAACAAGCCGACACGCGAGTACGACGACTTCCTGCTGGCGACGCTCAGCGACCTCAACACATGGTGGGAGCAGACGTACCCCGCGGTCTACGGCGAAGCATGGCAGCCGCTCGAAGGCGACGTGTACGCCGCGTATCCCGAACGCCCTGACGACTTGCCGGGCTGCGGCGAGCCACGCACCTCATACGACGACGTCCAAGAGTTCGTTGCGTTCTACTGCGGTCTCGGTGACTTCATTGTGTACGACGACGGCGAGGACGGACTGCTCGCCGAACTCGCCGACAAATTTGGCGCCGGCACGATCGGCATCGTGCTCGCACACGAATACGGCCACGCCATTCAGCAACGCAGCGGCGTGCTCGACCTGAACCTGCCCACTGTCACCTCCGAACAGCAAGCTGACTGCTTCGCCGGCGCATGGGCCGGCCGCGCCGCCCGTGACGAAGGGGCAATCTCGTTCACAGACGCCGATGTGCGCGCCGGTCTCATTGCCATGCTCGAAGTCCGCGACCCAGTCGGGCTCGACCAGTTCAGTCCCGGCGGTCATGGGTCGGGCTTCGATCGAGTCGGAGCGTTCCAGGCCGGCTTCGTCGAAGGCCCAGTCCGCTGCGGCAGTTTGATCGACGACCCGTTGCCGCTCGTCCCCAATCAGTTCAACGACTTCGAGGATCAGCAGAACGAGGGCAACGCACCGTTCGGATATGACGTTGGCGAGCCCGGCGTGCGCAGCGCCGAACTCTTCGGATTCCTTGTGCCGGATCTCAATCTGTACTGGGGTAGCGATGCCGCGATTCCGGGTTGGACCGACCTGACGCTGGTCCCGGTCCAGCGAATTGACGATGCGACCTGTGCCGACCTGCTGCCAGGATTCGACAACGGTGCAGCCCTGTGCCCGTCCGCCAACGTCGTCTACCTCAACGAGCCCGTCGCACTGGACCTGTACCGGCAGCAGACATTCGGCGACTTCTCACTCGGCTATCTCATCGGATTGACCTGGGCCGAAGCAGCGCAGATCGCGCTCGGCTCAACACGTTCTGGCGAGGATCGCCAACTGGTCAACGACTGCCTCGCCGGCGCCTGGGTCCAGTCCGTGATCCCCGTCAACCGCGTGCTCCCGCAGCCACGCGACGAGCGCCGAACCTCAGTCGTGTCCCCCGGCGACCTCGACGAGGCGATCCGCACTGCCATCATCATCGGAGACAGTGCTGCCGATGACAATGTCCTCGGCAGCCCGTTCGAGAAGATCGACGCCTTCAGCGACGGCGTCATCGACGGCCTCAACGCCTGCGGAACCTGACGCTGGAGAAGCTGCAGCGGCTCAGTCGAGCAGACCGGTGAGCAGCGCAGCGAGCTCGGCTGGGCGGTCGCCTTGCACACTGTGGCCTGCTCCGTCGACCAGGTGAACGACGATGGCGGGTTGCAGCCGACGTGCCTCGGCGACGTCATCGTCGTCGACGACCGGTGACAGCGATCCCCGAATCAACGTGAGTGGGCAGGCGATGGCTGCGAAGTCATCCCACAGCGGATTGCGGTCTCCTGCGGCCGGGACCACGTCCGCCTCCGGCATGGAACCGTTGCCCTGTGCCGATTGGTCTCCGTGCCGGTTGGTGCGGTCGTAGTTCCACTGCCACGACCCGTCGGCGAGCTGATGTGCGTTGTGCAGGATCCCACGCCGCAGGGAGGACTCCGATCGAGTCGGATTGAACTCGATGGTGCGAGTCAGCAGATCGTCGAAACTGGTGAACGACTGCGGTCCGTTGACGAAGTCGATGATTGCCTTCGCCTTCTCACCGTTCACGCCTGGCGTGATGTCGACCATCGCCAACTGGCGAACGATTTGAGGGTGGCGCGTCGCGAGCATCATGGAAGTGAGCCCACCCAGCGACATGCCGACGACAACTTGCGCGCCCGGCGCGTGCGCCTCAACGGCGCGGGCCACGTCGTCAGCCAAGTTGGACGGCGAGTACGCACCATCGTCGCGCCAGGACGAGTGGCCGTGCCCGGGAAGGTCGACAGCGATCGCGGGCCGGCCCAACGCAAGCGCCACCGTGTCCCACGTGTGCGCGTTCTGCGCCCCACCGTGGACGAAGACGATCTCGGCGGGCTGATCCCCCCACACCAGCAGGCTGAGCGACCGTCCGTCGTCGAGATCAACCGAGCGGCGTTCTACCGTCGGCAGCTCAGGTACGTCGAGATCGAATTCAGCGATGTTCTCTGCGAACAGTCCGAACTCGTCGTACGGAACCACAGCGGCAGTGTCTGGGGAGTCGCTCACGACGTCGAAGGTACTGGTCAACCGTGTTGGGAGGCGCAGCGGACGCGCCCGATCGATCAGCCGCCCGAAGCAGCGTCGGCCCCACCGTCGTCCGTTGCCTCGCCTTCACTTCCGCCTGCAGCGACCGTCGTGATGGTGGTGGTGGTACTGGTGGTATCCGGAACGGCCGTGGTGGTCGTTGTCGCAGCGACAGTGGTTGCGGGCGAGGTACTGGCCACGGTGGTGTCGACTGCGGGTTCAGTCGTGGTGGTCGTCTCGGCGACGGTGGTGGTGGTGGTGGTGGTGGTCGTCGACGTCGATTCGTAGTCAGGATCGAGCCAGTTGAATGTTGGAGGCGGCGATCCGACTGCCTCGGGCTCGTTCTCGCCGTCCCACACGAAGACCTGATCGCCGTTGCCCATCAGTTCCTGCATGGTCTCGGAGATGTTCAACGGGATGCGGATACAGCCGTGCGAGGCTCCCTGCAGCGGCACGTTGAGCGCACCGTGGATCGCGATGCCGTAGTTGAAGTAGACCGGATTCCACATTCCGCCGAGCGCGCTCTCGCGGATGCCTTCAACTTCGCGGTAGACGGTGAAGACACCGCCCGGAGTGTTTGAGATCCCACATTCACCACGCACCAATGGCTCGGTGCCCTCACGGTTGCCGTACTCGCCAGGGCTGATCGTGACTTCCTCGCACCACTGCTCGTTGCTCCCGCTTGACATGTGCGTGATCATCGCTGGCTTGTCGTCGTGGAAAATCGCCAGCACCTGCTCGGGCAAGTAGACCTCGGTGTGATTCGGTGTGGCGTTGGGTCGTCGAGGTTGGATGACGAACGGTTCCTGCATCGCGTCCCACATCTCGGGCGTGACTCGTCCAGTCGGATCGTTGCTCGGACGCTTCAGCACCAACTTCTCGTAGGCCCACACGGCCTTGACCGTTTGATCGCCGTAGATGCCGTCGGCAGGGCCAGGCACGAAGCCGAGATCGGTCAAACGCAGTTGCACCTGCTTGACGTCGTCGCCGGCGAGACCTTTGCTCAGGTTTCGCTGCAGCACGGTCTTGTCGACAGGGAGTGATGTCTCGACTGTCCCAATCACGTCGGGAACCGAATCGGGCACCGTGAGCGCAGTGACGCCCGTGTCGACGACGAACGCCGAATCGGCGAGGTCGGTCTGCTGCACGCTGCTGTCACCGCCTCCGCCAAGAGCAACGCCTGCGACAATGACGGTGCCAAGTAGCCCGGCTGCGGCGACAGCTGGAAGCCATTTCGCGACGTGATTCGGAGGGCGCCAGGAAGGCGTGGAGGAAGTTTCGTTCATGGCGACGGGATGACAGATCAGAGAGCGAGTTGCCAGTCAGCGGCACCAGCTGTCGGAAGCGAATGTACCAACCAACACGGTTCCCGGATCGTCGCCCCCGCCATGTTCGCCGGGAGTTTCTTTCTTCACGTCCGCGTCGGGTTCAGCTGCGATCGACGATCGGCGTAATGCCATCGAGATCACCACGCAGCTGGCGCATCTCCCTGAGGATCGTGAGGATGATCCCCGGAGAACTGAGCGTTGATTCGCCGCGCGTGCGCGGGAAGTAGTCGACGCCAAACTGCAGCATCTCGTACCCCAGCCGAGTGGCCCGGATAACGAGCTCGGCGTCAATGAACGAACCCTCGCTCTTGAGCTCGACGTGCTCGAACACGCGGGCTCGACACAACTTGAACGCGAAGTTGATGTCGCGGGCCTTGACGCCAAACAGACGACGAATCAGAAGGTTGTACCAGAAGGTGTAGATGGTGCGGAGATATCCCTCGCCGGTGCGATCAAATCGATACGCGCTAATGATGTCGGCGTCGTAATCGATCATGAGGCGCACCGCTCGCGGCAACTCCGCCATGTCAAACGGGAGGTCTGCATCGGTGTACAGAATGAGATCACCGGTTGCGGCGGCAAATCCGGTCTTGATCGCTCCTCCGAGCTTGCGGTTCTTGGCGTGGTGCACGACCCGGACGTGTGGATCTTCCGCTGCGATGCGATCAGCGATTTCGGCAGTGCCGTCGGTTGAAGCGTCGTCGACGATGATCAGTTCGTAGTCAGCGATGTCACCCGCCTCGATGAGGATCGCACAGGCGCGGCGTCCCGCCCGGAGCGCCCGCTCCACGTACTCCTCTTCGTTCCACATCGGGTAGAAGATCGAGAGCTTGTCGAATGGTGCACTCGTGTTCGTCATCGGTGCCGCAGGGTAGCTGCCTGGGAAGTCGGCCCCGCAGCGCCTACCCTTCTGCACGTGTCGGACGCCTCCCACGAGCCGAATCCCGGAGGCATGTTGCCGCCTCCCGACTCCGCACCACCGTTTCCTGCGCCACCGCTGCCGGAGCCCTCTGTCGCCCCAGCTGTGGACGCGCCGCCACCGCGACCGACTGCGGCGTTGACACAATCGCTGCAGCCCGGTCAACTCACCGTCGCCTGGCAGATCATGTTGGCGCTGTGCTGGGGAGCAGCGTTCTTCGCGTTCGCTGCGGTGTGGAAGACCAGCGAAGAGATTGGCATCGGCACCTGGTGGCTCGGACCCCGCGCCCAGCCCCAACCCATGCTGGTCCGCGTCCTGCCGTTTGCCATCACCGTGTTGTTGGGGCTCCTCGCCATTTCCAACACACGCCGTGTCGCGCTGGCAAGCATCGCCGGGTCGTTCGCCATCGCCGGTATTGCCGTCTTCGACATGTCGCGGTCGGGCGGCCTCGCAGCCATCGAGTTCGCCATCGCCGGCTCGATGCTCCTTGTCTCGATTGGCGCACTCGCTGCATCGGCACGACAGGCACCGGCTCCCGCAACGCTGGACTGATCGACGCACGCCACCACGGGCGATTCACGATGGCGTTCGCTGAGAGCGCTGCCGCAGAACGGTATCGTCGTGCAACTATGGCCGACGCTCACACTCCCCCGCTCGACGGCGCATCCAACGCCAAAGTCTTGATGTCACTGCCCCAGGGCGAGCGAGTCGGCATTGCCTTCTCCGGTGGCCTGGACACCTCGGCTGCCGTGGCGTGGATGCGCGAACGCGGCGCCATTCCGTACACGTACACCGCCGACCTCGGCCAGCCTGATGAGCCTGACCTCGAGGGTGTCCCGGTCCGCGCCAAGCAGTACGGCGCCGAGGAGGCACGCATTGTCGACTGCCGCGATGAGCTGGTGCGCGAAGGACTCATTGCGATTCAATGCGGCGCCTTTCACATCAGCTCCGGCGGCAAGACCTACTTCAACACGACTCCTCTCGGGCGCGCCGTGACCGGCACATTGCTCGTACGAGCGATGGCCGACGACGGCGTCGACATCTGGGGCGACGGCTCCACGTACAAGGGCAATGACATCGAACGCTTCTATCGCTATGGCCTCCTGGTCAACGAGAAGCTGCGGATCTACAAGCCCTGGCTCGACCCCACCTTTGTCGACGAACTGGGCGGCCGTCAGGGCATGAGCGAGTTTTTGCAAGCGCGCGACCTGCCGTACCGCGACTCCGTCGAGAAGGCGTACTCGACCGACGCCAATATCTGGGGCGCCACTCACGAAGCAAAAGCGCTTGAAGAACTCGACACGTCGATGGAAATCGTCACGCCGATCATGGGCGTGCCCTTCTGGGACGAGAGCGTTGTCATCGAGACCGAGGATGTGACGGTGCGCTTCGAGGAAGGCTGGCCCGTGTCCATCAACGGCGAGCGCTTCGCGTCGCAGGTCGATCTGGTCGACGAGGCAAATCGTATTGGCGGTCGCCACGGACTCGGGATGAGCGACCAGATCGAGAACCGCATCATCGAGGCGAAGTCGCGAGGCATCTACGAAGCCCCCGCTTTGGCGCTCCTCCACGCCTGCTACGAGCGGTTGGTCAACGGCATCCACAACGAGAACACGATCGAGAACTACCGAACGATGGGCCGCCGCCTCGGCCGCCTGTTGTACGAGGGACGCTGGTTCGACCCGCAGAGCTTGATGTTGCGCGAGCCCCTCATGCGCTGGATCGGCTCGGCGGTCACAGGCGAAGTCACCCTGCGCCTGCGCCGAGGGGATGACTACTCGATTCTCGACACGGTCTCGGACAACCTGACCTACGAGCCAGACCGCCTCTCCATGGAGCGAGTCGAGGATCAGCCATTTGGTCCACTGGACCGCATTGGCCAGTTGACGATGCGCAACCTCGACATCACCGACACTCGCAACAAGCTCGACCTGTACCAAGGCATCGGCACTCTGGAGTCCGGCGACATCACCAAAGCGCTGGATTCGTAGCTCATCCGGACACCGCTGAGTTACGGCGGGGTCGGCCAAACGTCACTCAGTTGGGACCAAGGGCTGCGACGATGCCGGCGACGAGGCGGGCTCGTTCGGGCATGGTGGCCACAATGACGTGCTCGGTGTCAGCGTGGGCACCGCCGCCGACGGCGCCGAGACCGTCGAGCGTGGGGACACCGATTGCCGCCGTGAAGTTGCCGTCGCTGCCGCCACCGACGGAGTACCCCTCGATGCCGGGCGACACCTGCTGCGCGATGGGGAACAGCGTTGCCGAGGCCGACTCAGGCATCGGCGGACGACCGATCTGACCATTCACGTCAACCGCCGCCCCGTCGACGTGCGCCGTGAGCGCAGCCATCGCCGCTTCGACTCTGGCCTTCTCGTCTGCGGACTCGACGCGAGCGTCGACCTTGATGCGGCCCTCGGCGGGCACCACGTTGTCGGTCGTCCCGACGTTGGCGACCGTCGGGGTCACCGTGGTACCCAGTGCGGCATCGCCGATCTGATCGATGGCCAGCACTTGGTGTGATGCCTCAACGAGCGCGTTGATACCGGCTTCGGGCTCGAGTCCGGCGTGGCTGGCTCGACCGGTGATGACCACTTCGAACGTTCCGCATCCTTTGCGGCCGGTCTTGAGTGCACCCTCGGCCGCGGATGGTTCGAGCACCAGGACGTTGCCGCATGCTTGCGCGCGTTCTTCGATCAGTGCACGCGATTGGTGCGACCCGACTTCTTCGTCCGCGCTGAACAGCAACTCAACGTGGGAGATGTCGTTGAGCGTGGCAAGTCCATGCAAGGCCTGCACGATGCCGGCCAACATGTCGAAGCAGCCCGGCCCCGTCATCACACCGTCCGTCACGGCAAACGGAAGACGGTCGAGTGTGCCCATCGGGAACACCGTGTCGTGGTGACCGAGGAGTAGCACCCGTTTCCCGTCGGGTACCGCCTCACTGCCCTTCCAATGCACATGGGGCCCGGCCGACGACTCGACGAGGTCACACCGTCCGCCCAGGTGGCGCTCGATCATCGCGGCGAGGATCTCTGCTGACTTTTGCAATTGCGGCAGGTCGTACGACGGTGATTCGATCTCGATCAAGGTCTTGACGTCAGCGATCATTGCGTCCAGGTCGTACTCAGCCATGTCCGGATCGTATGCGATCACCTGTGGGGTCTGACCCCTCGTTGTGATCAGATCGCGAAACCGCCGAGCTTGACCTCCAGGTACTCAGCGATGCCTTCGTGGCCACCTTCACGGCCAAGGCCCGAGTCACCCATGCCACCGAATGGCGCCGCCGCGGAGGTCGGATTGACGTCATTGATGCCGATGATGCCGAATCGCAGGCCCTCGAACGTGCGCATCGCTGTCGACAGGTTCTGGGTGTAGACGTAGGCGGCAAGGCCATAGTTCGTGTCGTTCGCCATGGCGACCACTTGGTCGACATCGCTGTAGGTGATCACCGGGGCGACGGGTCCAAAGGTCTCCTCGCGCCGGATGAGCATCTCGTCGGTCACCCCGGTGACGAGCGTCGGCGCGTAGAAGTGCCCGCCATCGAAGCCTTCTCCGGTCAACCGCTCGCCGCCGACCGGCACATCGGCACCCTTCGATCGTGCGTCGTCGACCTGATTCGCAACCTTGGCAACGGCTGCTTCGTTGACGAGCGGGCCAACGCCGATGCCGTCGTTCATCCCGTTGCCGGCCTTCACCCGACCGATCCGTTGCACGAGCGTGTCGACGAAAGCTTCGGCACCCGACTCATGCACATACAGACGATTTGGGCTGATGCACGCCTGCCCCGAGTTGAGGAATTTCAAGGCCGCAGCGCCTTTGGCCGCATGCACCGGGTCAGCGTCGGGGTACACGATGAACGGAGCGTGGCCGCCGAGTTCGACAGACACCCTTTTCAGATTGCCTGCGGCTTTGCCGGCAAGCATCTTGCCCACAGCGGTCGACCCGGTGAAGGTCACCTTGCGAACTCGTTCGTCAGTGCAGAAGACCTCACCGATCGGCTTCGGATCGAGTGCCGTGACGAGGTTGACGACACCGGCGGGAGCGCCTGCATCGGCAAAGATCTGGAAGATCGCGCGGGCGCAGAGTGGTGTTGCTTCAGCTGCCTTGAGCACGAGGGTGCAACCGGCAGCGAGCGCTGGGCCCATCTTTCTCGTCAGCATCGAGATCGGGTAGTTCCACGGCGTGATGGCGGCGACCACACCAACGGGCTGCTTGAGCACCAGGAATCGTTGATCGGCACGGGCTGATGGCAGCCACTCCCCTGCGACCCGCTTGGCTTCTTCGGCGTACCACCGAAGGAAATCCGCGCCGTACTTCACCTCGGCCGAACTCGCCTTGAGCGGCTTGCCCTGCTCGCGCGTCATCAACTCAGCGAGCTGGGTGCTGCGCTCGGTCATCAGCTCCCAGGCGCGGTAGAGCAGGTCGGCGCGTTCGTACGCGGTGGTCTGCGACCACGGCCCGAACGCTTCGTCGGCAGCGGCGACAGCGGCTGTCGCGTCATCGGCGCCACCATCAGGCACCGACCCGATCACTTCGCCGGTCGCCGGATTGGTCACGTCGAACGTCGCGCCGGATGCGGCGTCCGCCCATTCCCCATTGATGAACATACGCGCAGCGTAGATCCATCGCCCGCGTTCCCAAATTCGTGCCGAAGCAACCACTTTTGTCCACCTCGCCAACGCATCTCGGAGAAGGCGATGCGATGATCCCAGGATGCAACGACGAGCCGGTTTGGCAGTGCTTCTCACCCTGGGGCTGCTGGCGACTGCCTGCTCGGCCGACGACGACGACAGCTCGGACGCACCGCCAGTCGCGCCAACGACAGTGAGCCCGGCAGGGGCGGCACCCCCGACGACCGATCTCGCAACCCCGGCGACCGTCGCACCGACCGAGACCGGCGAACCCGGGTTCGAGACCGCTGGAGTCGTGACCCCGGGAGTCGAACAACTGACGATCGTCAATCACACCCCCGGCACCGAACTCACGCTGTTTCGTGCAGGAGCGCCGACTGCGGTTGGCATCGTCGACGCGTACGGGTCACTGCTGTTCCGCAACGTCGAGCCGGGACCTGGGTACTCCGTCGCGGCGGCCGACGAGAACGTCAGCATCACCCACACCGTGCTCGACCGCACCACGCACCCAACCCAAGCCTTCTACGCCGAGCAGCGGCTGGTGCCTGGCCTGAACTACATCGAGATGCGCGATGGCACCACCCTGTCCGCGAACGTCGTGCTGCCCGGCGCGATCGAGGACGGTCCATACCCCACGGTGGTCGAGTATTCCGGCTACACCCCCGCCGACCCGGAGAGTGTCGGATTCAAAGACCTGTTCACTCAACTGGGGTACGCCTACGTCGGTGTCAACATGCGCGGTACAGGCTGCTCCGGGGGCTCGTTCCGCTACTTCGAATACGCACAGAGTCTCGACGGCTATGACGTCATCGAGGCCATCGCCGCCCAACCGTGGGTGTTCGAGAACCGTCCCGGCATGGTCGGCGTCAGCTACCCCGGCATTAGCCAACTCTTCGTTGCGCAAACCCAACCGCCATCGTTGGCAGCCATCACACCGTTCTCTGTGATCGACGACAGTTACAACTCGACCCTGTATCCGGGCGGACTCCTCAACACTGGTTTTGCCGTCGACTGGACCCAGGATCGGGTCGACAACGGCAGGCCGGCAATCGATCCCGAAGGCAACATCGTCGACGAAGGCGGCCAGGCGTGGGCGAAGGATCAGATCCGCGCCGGCGACACGGCCTGTGCCGAGAACCAGTCACTGCGAAACCAGAACCCCGACCTGATCACGGAGATCTTCGAATCACCCTTTTACGATTCAGCGCAGAGCAACGAACTGTCGCCCCGACTTTTCGTCGACAAGATCACCGTGCCGACGTTCGTGGCAGGCGCATGGCAGGACGAGCAGACGGGTGGGCGGTTCCCCACCATGCTTGACCGGTTCACCGGCACAGACCATCTCTACGCATCGTTGATGAACGGACTCCACACGGACTCAATCGGACCGGCCAACTTCCCGCGCTGGATCGAATTCCTCGACCTCTTTGTCGCCGAACGCGTGCCAACACTCGACACGGCCCGCTTGCTCGCGCCCTTGCTCGCCGGCGGCATCTTCGGAACCACCGACTTCGAAATACCCGACGACCGGTTCGCCGACATGACGTACGACGAGGCACTTGCAGCGTTTGAGGCGGAGCCTCCAATCCGCGTGCTGTTCGAACAAGGCGCTGGCAACGACACCGCTCGCGCCCCGGTTCCACGGTTTGTCGAAGCGTTCGACGCCTGGCCGATTCCGACAACGGAACCCACCGACTGGTGGCTGGGACAAGACGGGCGCCTCGTCGATGCACCCGAGAGCGACAATGGCCAGGCCGCATACCTCGCCCTTCCAGATGGCGTGCCTGCCACGTTCTACGAGGGGAACAGCAGCGACATTTGGAGGACCGATGTGACCTGGGACTGGCAGGAGCCGGCGCCAGGCACCGCAGCAACGTTCCTGTCTGACCCACTGAATGACACGGTGACGATGATCGGGTCGGGCTCGGCTGACCTGTGGGTCAACTCCAACCTCGGCGACACCGACCTTGAGGTGACGATCTCCGAGGTCCGCCCGGACGGCCAGGAGATGTACATCCAGTCCGGCTGGCTTCGCGCCAGCCACCGGGCACTTGACGACGAACTTTCCACGGCGCTGCGTCCAGCACACACGCACCTCGAATCTGATGCCGAGGCGCTCACCGGCGGTGAGGGCGAGCAGGATTTTGACCTCGCCCGTGTCGAGATCTTCCCATTTGCCCACGTCTTTCGCGCCGGATCACAGGTCCGGATCTCGATCGACGCGCCTGGCGGCAACCGTCCGGTCTGGGTGTTCGAAACCATCAGCAATGGCGAGCAGGTCACCATTGGATTCGGCGGCGACTACCCCTCCAAGATCGTGCTCCCTGTTGTGCCCGATATCGAGGCACCCGTCGACTTCCCCGAGTGCGGCGCACTGCGCGGCCAACCCTGCCGCCCGTACACCGGATAGCTCAGCTCGGTTGTGCCGGGCCAACGTGACCGGCGGCGAACCTGATTGACTCTGGGTGTGGGGGAAGCTGACCATCGACGCGAGCTCGCCGACTTCTTGCGCGCCCGCCGCGAAGCGACCCGCCCTGAACAGGTCGGCCTACCTGCAGGACGAGGCCGACGAACTCCGGGCTTACGCCGTGAAGAGGTCGCGTTGCTCGCTGGCGTGTCGTTCACCTGGTACACCTGGCTCGAGCAGGGCCGGCGGATCAATGCCTCGCATGACGTGCTGCTCGCGATCGGTCGGGCGCTTCAACTCGACGAGGCCGGACAAGAACACTTGATCGCACTCACCGACCCGGGCACCGCCTCGGTCGAGGCACCGGCCGAAGCACCCAGCGCACTGATACGGCTCCTCGACTCACTGATGCCTGCTCCCGCGTACGTGTTGGGACCACACTGGGAATTCGTCGCTTGGAATACAGCTCAGGCGCGGCTGTATCCGCGGATCGAAGAACTCGACCCACCGCGCCGCAACCTGCTCTGGGTACTTTTTGCCGATCTGTCGACGCGCGACCTGATCGTCGACTGGGATATTCACGCACGCCAGGCACTGGCCGAGTTCCGATCGGCAACGTCCGCTGTTCGCCACGACCCGGCGATGACCGAACTCGTTGCACTGCTGACTTCGGAAAGCGCCGAGTTTGCTGCCTGGTGGCCTGAGCACGACGTGTCGGGGTTCGAGACCCGCCTCCGCCGATTCTCACACTCAGCAGCGGGTGTCTTGACGTTCGAGTATCAGCAGCTGACGCCTGCCGAGTGGCCGGCACTACGCGTTGTTGCCCAGTTGCCTGTTCCAGGTGACGACTCGGCCGAACGACTTGCCATCCGCCGTTACCTCGTCTGAGTGCCAGCGCGCCAATGACACCGCTGTCGCTGGTCGGTCGTCGATCACACCCAGTCGTCGGGCAACTCGGCGCGGCGCGGCGGGTCCGCGCCTCGCCGGGTCACGACCACCGCCGCTGCCTCATGAGCCGCAAGCACGGCCTGCTGCAAGCCCTTAGCGTCGACGTCGGGGCGGCCTCGACCCGAGGCCATCCACCACGCGACCAGTGCGCCGCCAAAAGTGTCGCCGGCGCCAATCGAGTCGACCACGGGCGAATCGAGCGGCGCGACCGGCACCTCGGTCACCCTGCCTCCCGTGACAATGGAGGTCGTCGACGCTCCGGCGGTGACAAGCACGGCAGCGCCGCCGACAGCTCGCAGTTGGTGAGCGGCATCAAGCACGCCCATTCCAGGCGACAGGTAGGCAAGGTCATCGTCGCTCACCTTCACGATGTCGGCCCGCTTCAGCAACTGATTGACCCGGTCCAGGTAGGTGGCTCGATCACCAACAACCTTCGGGCGACAATTGATGTCGAAGACCACGGTGGTCGAATCGTCGACCGCCTTGGCCATCGCCAGCACCGTGTCGGCCATCGGCTGCAAGACCAGCCCGAGCCCGCCGGTAAAGAAGATGCCGGAACCTATCGATGCGGTATCACCTGGTTCGAGCGCAGGTGCCGAGGTGCCGTCGATGTAGAACCGGTACGACGCCGCGCCGGCGTCATCGAGTTCAGCGGCAGCCAGCGTGGTCGGAAGATCGGTGCGAGCCGACGCGATGTGCACGCCGTCCGCTTCGAGCTGTGCGGCAAGCAGTGATCCGAAACGATCAGTTGACAACGCGCCGACGAACGTGACCGGCGCGCCGAGGCGGGCCGCTGCCCGCGCCGTGTTGAATGGCGCTCCACCGAGTGTTGCCGTGACGTCACCGTCCGGTTGGATCACCAGGTCAACCAGAGCCTCGCCGGCCACCGCGATGCGGGACTCAGTTGGTGTCGCTGCCATGGCCTTCATGCTGGCACGCCTGCGCCGCTGTGCACACCCAGCGTGCGCTGCACTCTCTCGAAATGAGCTCGCCCACTCGACCGGTGCACCAACTCGCGATACAACAGGAGGATGGCGAATGATCGAGATTCCAGCGCGATGACGCAGCAGATGGCCGACTACCAGCTCGCCGACAAGTTCCGACTCGAGACAGGCCGCGTCTTCTTGTCCGGCGTGCAAGCAATTGCACGCCTTCCCATCGACCAGCTCCGCATCGACCGGCGGCTCGGTTTGACCACCGCGGCCTTCGCATCCGGTTATCAAGGTTCGCCAGTCGGCACGTTCACCGAAGAACTGCGCCGCGCCCACGCCACGGTGCCTGACCTTCCGATCGTCGTCCAGCCTGGGGTCAACGAAGAACTCGCAGCCACCTCCGTGATGGGCAGCCAACTCGCCATGACGCTCGACGACGCGAAGTACGACGGCGTCGTCGGGATCTGGTACGGCAAGGGGCCCGGTTTCGATCGAAGCAGCGATGCCATTCGCCACGCCGTGTTCGCTGGAACGTCACAGCACGGCGGCGTCGTGGCAGTGGTGGGCGACGATCCCGCTGCCAAGTCGTCGACCGTGCCGTCGTCGAGCGACGCCACGATGGTCGATCTGCACATGCCAATCCTCTTTCCCGGCGACGTTCAGGAGGCTCTCGACTTGAGCCGTCACGCCGTTACACTGTCACGTTCATGCGGCCTGTGGGCCGGGCTCAAACTGGTGACGGCAGTTGCCGACGGCACGGGCACCATCGACGTGGCCCCCGACCGGGTACGCCCGACCGCTCCGGTGGTCAACGTCAACGGCGTGCCATTTGTCCCGACTCCGAACGGCCGGCTGCTCACGCCGTACACCCTCGACATGGAGATCGAGTTCCAGCAGGTGCGAACACAACTTGCACGCCAGTACGGCGTGGACAACCACCTCAACACGGTCAGCGTGCGCAGCAGTGATGACTGGGTTGGTATCGCTGCCTGTGGGAGCACGTACCACGAGGTTCGCGAGGCGCTGGCCGTCCTTGGATTCGGCACCGACGAGGCACTACGCGCCGCTGGTGTCCGGCTGTTCCAACTCCTCATGCCGGTTCCCCTCGATCCGGACCAGGTCCGTGACTTTGCTGATGGTCTCGAGGAAGTGCTCGTCGTCGAGGAAAAGAACCCGACTCTGGAGGGATTGATCAAGAGCTCGCTGTACGACGGTTCACTGCGCTCCGGCCGCGTCGGTCCACGCGTCATCGGCCGCCACGATGAGCACGGCGCCGTGTTGTTCAACGGCTTCGGCACACTCGACGTCGACAAGCTGCTCGCGCCGCTGCATCAGCGTCTGTCCGCCCGCCTCGGGGACCGAATGCGTCCGCTCGACGAGATCATTCCACCGAAGCGGGAACTGATTCCACTCGCCGTTAATCGCACACCGTTCTACTGCTCGGGTTGTCCCCACAACGCGAGCACACGGGCTGAGCCGGGCACGCTGGTCGGGGGCGGAATCGGTTGCCACGCGATGGTTGCCTTTATGGACCCCGAGCGCGTGGGCGACATCGTTGGCTTGACACAGATGGGCGGCGAGGGCGCGCAGTGGATCGGCATCTCGCCATTCATCGAACGCGACCATCTCATCCAGAACCTCGGCGACGGCACCTTCTTCCACTCGGGCTCACTCGCTGTCCGCGCGGCAATCGCGGCTGACGTCGACATCACCTACAAGCTCCTCTACAACGGCACGGTCGCCATGACCGGCGGGCAGGACCCTGAGGGTCAGATGTCGGTTCCTGACGTCGCTCAGCTGCTGGCGGTAGAAGGCGTGAAGCAGATCATCGTCACCAGCGACGACCCGGATCGCCATCACCAGTCGGACTTCCCAGCGGGAGTCAAACTGTGGGACCGCAGCCGGCTCGGCGAGGCCCAGGAAGTACTCGCAGCCGTCAGCGGTGTCACCGTGCTCATCCATGATCAAGCATGCGCCGCAGAGCAGCGTCGAGGCCGGTCACGTGGCACCGTGACAAAGCCGGGATTCCGCGTGGTGATCAACGAGCGCGTGTGTGAAGGCTGCGGCGATTGTGGCGACGTGAGCAACTGCCTGTCCGTCCAACCAGCGGACACGCCATACGGCCGCAAGACCCGGATTCACCAGACCAGCTGCAACTTCGATCTGTCCTGCATGCAAGGTGACTGCCCGTCGTTTGCGACGGTGACGGTGGACGACGCCGGATCGAAGACCGGAGCCCGAGCTCTGCCGGCACCGCCCGCTGACCTCGCTGAACCAGCGCCGCCTCTCGTCGATCCCGATCACTTCACCGTCCGCCTCACCGGCATCGGCGGGACCGGCGTCATTACCGTCAGCCAGATACTTGGAACTGCGGCGATGCTCGCCGACCGCAACGTGCGCGGTCTCGATCAAACCGGCCTCTCACAGAAGGCCGGACCCGTGGTGAGCGACGTCTGCATCACCACCGATGGCGCCACACCCTCGAACCACGCCAACGCCTCGGGGGTCGATACGATTCTGGCGTTCGATCTGCTCGTCGGGGCCCGCGATGCAAACCTCAACGGGGCGCGAGCTGATCGAACGGTGATGATCGCGTCGACCGATGCCGTGCCGACCGGTTCGATGGTCACCGATCCGACATTGCAGTTGCCCACGGGGGCTGAACTCACCGATCGGGTCGGCGCCGTGACACGGGGCAAAGAGAATCGATTCCTCGACGCCGCCGCATTGGCCGACGGGTTGCTCGGCTCGACGACCACTGCAAACATTTTGGTGCTCGGCGCCGCGGTGCAATCAGGTGCCGTGCCAATCCCCGTGGCCGCCATGGAGCAGGCGATCGGCCTGAACGGCGTCGCTGTCGAGACCAACCTCGCAGCGTTCCGATGGGGCCGTGCGTGGATTGCCGATCCCACAGGCGTCGAGCGGGCCGCGGATCTGCCCATTCGAGTGGCTCCGGAGACGACCGACGAGTTAGTCGAACGACTCGCGAGCGACCTGATCGACTTCGATTCGGCTGCTCTTGCTGACCACTACCGCAACATCGTGGGTGCAGCCGCCGATGCAGAGCGTGCCATCGACGGTGACCAGTTCACCCGGGCGGTGGCGATCCACCTCCACAAGCTGATGGCCTACAAGGACGAATACGAAGTCGCCCGACTTTTGCTCGCCGACGAAGCCAACGCCAACTACCGGGCGGTGGGCGGTCCGAAGACCACGGTCACCTATCACCTTCATCCGCCGATGCTCCGTGCGCTTGGCATGGACCGCAAGCTCAAGCTGCAGCGCAGTGCAGCGCCCGCCCTCCGGGCACTGCGTGCCGGCAAACGACTCCGCGGCACCGTGGCAGATCCGTTCAGGTGGGCCGAGGTCCGCAAGGTCGAGCGCGCGATGATTCCCGAGTACATCGCAGCCGTCACACGGCTCGCCCAGCAGCTCGATGCCACCAACGTGGAGGCCGCAACAGAAATTGCAGCACTTCCCGACCAGGTGCGCGGCTACGAAGACCTCAAGCTGCGACGCGCTGCCGCCTATCGCTCCAACCTCGCCGACCGCATGCAACAGTGGCCGACCTGAGTACCGATTCGCCATCCCCCACCGAGACTGACGGGAACCACATCGGCGCGCCGCCGCAACCCGGCGCCGCGCCGACATCGCGTCGAGCCGAGTTGCTGGGCGTCGTCAAACGGATGTGGCAAGAACTTCACGACGACGACTTGTTCGACGCTGCGGCGGGTGTGGCTTTCTGGCTCATCCTCAGCGTGCCTGCGGCCCTGCTCGCCGTGTTGTCATCGGTCTCCCTGCTCGGTGACGGCCTCACCGCCGACCTCCAGGCCTCGATCAATGAATTCATCGACCGCACCTTCACCACCGAGTCAGAAACCATCCGGGCGGCTGTCGACGGACTGTTCGATCAGACCCGACCGGCCGTCTTGAGCCTCTCTGTCGCCATCGCCGTCTTCACGTTGTCGCGCGGGTTCGCTGGCCTGATCCGAGCCCTTGACATTGCGTACGACATCGAGGAGGGGCGTCGCTTCATCCGGCTGCGGGCCACGGCGATTGCGATGGCAATCGGCACCATTGCCACGATTGCGCTCACGACATTGTTGTGGGTCTCGCTCCGCGATGCTGGCGTGCCTGGCGTGGTTCGAGCAGGCATCGCGCTCGTCATTTTGATCGCGTGGGCGGCAACACTGTTCCATGTCGGGCCACATCACCACACGCCGTGGCGGTACGACCTGCCCGGCGCTGTCCTCACGGCGGTCGGATGGCTGGTCGTCTCGCTCGGCTTCGGCTTCTACGTGCGCGTCGCCGGGTCCGGCAACGAAATCGTCGGCGCCGCCGGCACGGCCCTGCTCGCTCTGACCTGGTTGTGGATCGCCTGCCTGGTCTTCCTGGTCGGCGCTGAACTGAATGAGATTGTTGCCGAACGCGCCGGTGTCGTGAACGCTCCGAAGGACTTCGGCATCGACGTGCGGGGCCGAGTGCAAGACCAAGTTCGTACGTGGCGCCGGCAATCGGGAGGCGACCCGCCGGGACCCGCCAATTGACGATTCCGGCTCCTATCCTCAAAACGCCATGACCGTCACGTCCCTCGTCTTCCTCGTCGTCGGTATCGCCGGCCTGGTCGTCGGAGCCGAAGGGCTCGTCCGTGGTGCGGCTCGGCTCGCCGCCCGTACCGGCATGTCGAGCGTGGTCATCGGCCTCACCGTTGTCGCGTTCGGCACGAGCGCACCTGAGCTTGCGGTCAGCGTTGGCGATGTGGCTCGCGGTAGTGAAGATGCGGGCGCCCTTGCGCTGGGCAATGTCGTCGGGTCGAACATCGCCAACATTCTCTTGGCGCTTGGTGTCTCTGCCGCAATTGGCGGCTCGCTCGTCGTCGCTGCGCGCATTGTTCGCATCGACGTGCCGATCATGATCGGCGGTTCAATACTCGTGTTGCTGATGGGGCTCGACGAGCAAATCGGTCGAACCGAAGGATTTGTCCTCGTCGGAGCGCTGGTCGTGTACTTGACGTGGACCGTGATTGCCGCTCGACGCCAACCGGAATCAATCTCGAGCGAGATCGATGACGTCGTCAACCCCGAGGCACTGCAACAAGCCTCGCCGTGGATCGACGTCGGGTTCCTCCTTGGGGGCCTTGTACTGCTCGTCGCCGGGTCGCAGGCGCTCGTCGGCGGCGCCACGGATATCGCGACTGATCTGGGCGTGAGTGATCTCGTCATCGGCCTCACCGTCGTGGCGATCGGAACGTCGCTGCCAGAGGTCGCAACGTCGGTTCTCGCAGCACTGCGTGGCGAGCGCGACCTGGCCGTCGGCAACGCCATCGGCTCGAACCTGTTCAACTTGCTCGCCGTACTCGGCATCACGGCCTCGATTGCACCGAACCCGATCCCTGTTGCGTTGAGCGCTCTCCAAGTCGACATTCCCGTCATGATCGTTGTCGCGGTCGCCTGTCTGCCGATCTTTGTCAACGGCCACGTGCTCAGGCGGTGGGAAGGCGCAATGTTCTTTGCGTTTTACGTCGGGTACATCACCTGGCTGATCCTCGATGCGAGCGAGCACGCCATCCGCGACGACTACAGCAATGTGATGCTGTTCTTCGTTGTGCCGTTGACGGCCATCACGCTGACAGTCATCGGCTTGCAAGGCCGCAACGCCTCGAAGTCGCCGGATTCAGTCACGACGAAGTGAGCTCAGGGGCGATCATGCGCTGCCAGCGCGGCGCCCACGATGCCACTGTTGTTGGCCATTTCGGCTGGTAGCACCGGCGTCGCGATGTCGATGTACGGCAGCCATTTGTCGGGCTTCTTGCTTGCGCCACCGCCGACGATGAACAGGTCGGGAGAGAAGAGCGCTTCGACATGGCTGAGGTAGTGCTCCACGCGAGACGCCCAGTCTTTCCAGCTGAGTTCCTCACGTTCACGAGCCTTTGCTGACGCC
This sequence comes from Ilumatobacter sp., assembly GCA_018666235.1. Lineage (GTDB taxonomy): Bacteria > Actinomycetota > Acidimicrobiia > Acidimicrobiales > Ilumatobacteraceae > Ilumatobacter_A. Next base: position 49,576 of record JABJAB010000082.1, on the reverse strand, counting down.
TTCGATTCGGCGTCATAGCCATCGAGTTCGAGGTGGCCGAGTTCGGTGTTCGGCACAAGAACGCCGTCGACGAACAGACCTGATCCAATACCGGTGCCGAACGTCAGCATCATCACGACGCCGGGACGCGGCGAGCCGTCAGCGAGTGCTCCGACCCCGAACTGCATCTCGGCAATTCCTGCAGCATCGGCATCGTTGAGCATGTGCACATCGCACCCGCTCGCTGCGCTGAACAGCGCGTCAGCGTCGACGTCGATCCAGCTCTTGTCGATGTTGGCAGCCGAGCCGACGACTCCCTGACGGACAACGGCGGGGAACGCAACCCCGAGCGGGCCGCTCCACTCATGGTGCGCAATCAACTCACAGAGCACCTCTGCCATTGCATCAGGTGTTGCGGGCTGCGGCGTGTCGATCCGGAACCGGTCGGAGACGAGTTCGCCAGTCGTGAGGTCGACAATCGCGGCTTTCATGCCACTGCCGCCGATGTCGATACCGAATCCGAGTTGTGTGTCGTTCACGTTCGCCGAACCTAGCGACGTCCGCGCCATCGCGCCCGCGTTTTCCTGTCGGTATCGACGATTCCTGCCTGGGCGGCGGGCTACAACACGCCTGGGCGGCGGGCTACAACACGCCTGGGCGGCGGGCCTCGGACCACGTCAGGCCTTGCTCGGCGTTGATCTCACGTGGCAGACCGAGAACGTGCTCGGCAACGATGTTCCGCTGCACTGCGAACGTGCCGCCGCCGAGGGTCAGCGCCGGGTGGAACAAGTAGCCGTAGTGCCAGATCGGATCGACACCGTCGAAACCGTTCAAACCACCGAGGTTGTTCTCGGTCGGGCCCCCACTCATCGAGGTCGGCAATCGACCGGCCGGGCCGGACCCGGCGAGCATGCCATCGGTTCCCGCCAAGGCTTTCGCCAAAGACATCACCTTCTGGCCGTGCTCGTCGGCCATGATCTTCAGAATCGATGCTTCAGGGCCCGGTGTCTTGCCGTTGAGTGTGGCACTGAGGCTGCGCAGGCGATTGAGGCGAAGGAGCTCGGCATCGATGTGCAACTTGGCTGCCTCGTCGCGGAGACTCGGATCATCGATGCCGCCGTTCTCACGGACTTGATCGAGGAGCTGTTCTGCCGACGGACCGACACCCCACAGCGATCCTGACGACGACAACGACACTCGTTCGTTCGACAGCGTGACCTTCGCGAGCCGCCAACCGTCGCCTTCCTCACCGACGCGCAGCGACACCGGCAAACGCATATCGTCGAAGAACACCTGATTGAACGAGTGAGCCGTGGTCATGTCGACGATCGGGCTCATCGAAAGACCCGGCGTGTCCATTGGGCAGATGAAATACGAGATGCCCTTGTGTTTCGGCTGGTCAGGATCCGTGCGAGCAATGAGGATGCCGAACTGAGAGTGATGTGCCCCGCTCGACCAGATCTTCGAGCCGTTGATCACGTACTCATCGCCGTCGCGTACAGCCGTCGTCGCGAGGTTTGCCAGGTCGCTCCCTGCCTCGGTCTCGGAGAACAGCTGGCTCCAGAACTCCTCGCCACTGAAGATCTTTGGCAAATACCGGTCCTGCTGTTCCTGGGTGCCGGCAAGCAAGATCGTTGGCGCTGCCCAGCCGATCCCGATGGCGTTGCCCGGTCGGCGGATGCCCGCCCGGTCAAGCTCGTCGTCGATGACAATCTGCTCAATCGGGCTCGCCTCAAGACCGTAGGGCGCTGGCCAGTGCGGCACCACATAGCCGGCCTCAGCCATCTCTTTGCCGGTTGGGTTGGGGTTGGCCGCAATCCATGCCCGGACGGCGAGACGTGCCGGATGATCGTCGGCGGGAAGATCAAAATCCATCGCAGCAGTCTGGCCGATGCGGCCCGCCGAGCCGAAGGCGCGTGCGTCAGCGGTGCAGTCTGACGGATTTTCGCCAGGCGCTGAAGCTGCTGATCGGGCCGTTGCGCGGCGCGGCCAACCAGGGCCACGGATGCGTCTCGGCCGGCACGATCGCCTCGGCGCGCGACCTGAATCCCGGGACCGGTGCAAAGGTCACTGCCACCGCACGATCCTGCAGAACAGCGACCGGATCGCCAAGGTGGAGTTCCACCGTGGTGGTGCTGGACAGCTCTGCGAGCGTCTCGACAAGGAAGATGAGTCGCTTCGAGCTCAGCCGCAAGCCGGCAAGCAGTCGTTCGTCGAAGACGAACACCGCGGGGAGACCTGGCCGAGCAGCCAGTGCCGGATCGCCGACGCCCAACGATTCCGCAGTCAGCCAGACCGTGTCAGCGAGTCGCGACTCGACGACATGCTTGGGTCCAGATGTTCGAATGCCATGGGGGTCGCGACGCAGCTCAACCGGTTCCGAGATCGGTTCAAGGGCTGGGTTCGGCGGCCAGTCTTCGATCGGACACCACCGATTCAGCTCGCAGAGATTGCACAGCGCGCCGGCACGCTTTTCGACCTGATAGCGACTGAAGCCATAGTGCTTCGACGCACCGACACCGGTCGTCCATTGCCAACCGAGCCGGTTCGCGGCCCTCGAACCGTCAAGGAGGTGCCGGAAGAAATGATCCTCACCTTCCTGCCAGGACAATCCCTCCCGGACGGCCCAGTGGCTCGCCAACCACATCCGTGCCTGGTTCACCATCCACCCGTCGTTCAACAACTCCCCGACGGTGTTGTCCATGCACGCCATCCGACGATCCCAGCCCGTGTCGAAATCAGCGGTCGCCGTCGGCGGGAGTGCGTTGCAGACGCCCCGACGAGTCTTCGTTCCGAGACGCGAGTACCAATGCCGCGCAAACTCCTGCCAGAACAGTTCGTCGCGGAATTTCGAGACATCGCGCTCGGGCCCGCCCGCCACGTGATCCCAGAGCTGACGCAGGGTGAGCAGACCATGTCGGACGTACGGCGAGAGCCCTGACGCCCCGCGACGCGACACCGGGAGGACCTCGTTGCGGTGCCGGGCGTATCCCTCGACGTCGAATGCCGCAAGCGCCCTGTCTGCCGCGCGCTGCCCACCCGAAAACTCGTCTGACCCGCGCACGTCGTCACAGATCAGGTGCGCCAAATGCTCGGTCACGAAGGCAGCGGCTGCATCGCGGCCCAGCTCGGGCGTGGGTAACCCGGTGGTCAACTCCGACGTCATAGTGATGGTCTACCCCTCGACAGCGGGTACCGCCAGAGCGGACGGCTGTGTCATAGGTTGCAGACGTGAGGATTCGGCTCTTCGACCCCGCCGCTCACCCGCGATTTGACGATCTGCCCTGGGCCACGCCACTCGAGCAGTGGGTCCATCCGCGGATCACCGACCTGCCCGTCGGGCTGCATCGCCACGTCGTCCGCTTCGTTCAATATGACCACCAGTTCTATGCACTCAAGGAACTGCCAAACCGGCTGGCAGAGCGCGAGTACCGCCTACTGCGGACCATGAATGACCGGGGCCTCCCGGTCGTCGCTGCGGTTGCCCTCGTCAACGAGCGTGGCGGTCCTGACCCCGTGCTGATTACTCGCTACCTGCATTACGCACTGCCGTTTCGGCTGTTGTTCCGTGAACGGCCCGACATCGACGTCGCTGCCACGCTGGTCGAATCGATCGCCACCCTGCTGGCACGGCTCCACACCGCCGGCTTCTACTGGGGCGACTGCTCATTGTCGAACGCCCTGTTCCGGCGTGATGAGCTCCATCTCTCGGCGTACGCCCTCGACACAGAGACCGGCGAACTCCACGATCAGATGACCGCCGGCCAACGCCAGACTGATATCGACGTGGCGATCGTGAATGTTGCCGGCGGACTGGCCGATCTCGCTGCTGCTGGGGAACTCCCCGACTCGGTCGACCCATTCGAGGTTGCACCACAGATCGGCACGGCATACGCCGACATTTGGGAAGAGCTGCACGGTTCGTCCACCTACGACCCGGTCGACCCCGCGGCGCTCGAGAATCGCCTTGACCGACTCCACGATCTCGGATTCGGCGTGAGTGAAGCCGTGATTACGGACGCAAGCGGATCCGGCGCGTTCGTCTTTCGACCGTCGGCCATCGTCGGCGGGTATCACCGCCGCGAGCTCGTCGAGCTCACCGGGATCGTGGCTCGCGAACACCAGGCGCATCGGCTGCTCGACGACATCAGCCGCTTCCGAGCAGAACTCGAAGCCGACGCCGATGGTCGGCTCCCGCTTCGCGAGGTGGGGCATCGTTGGCTCACCGAGTGGTATGACCCGGTGCTCACTGCGCTGCCCGCCGATGTCGCGGGCAAACTCGAACGGCCTCAGTTGTACATCGAGGTGCTTGACCACCAGGCGCTCCACTCCGGCAACGGCGACAATCGACAGTTGAGCCTCATCGAAGCAGCGCAGCAATACGGCAAGGACGTGTTGACGCGACGACCGCACGAGCGCGTCTCGGGGACATCGACCACTGCTGAGCCTCGCTGAACCCTCGGAGGCAACGACGTGGTCAGACGTACTTCCAGCCGAATCGACCCTTGATACACAGGTGGCCGTGGGTCACTTCGTGGTCTGCAGGGCTGGTGACCTTGACGATCTCGTTGTCCTGCACGTGCAATTCGAGGTTGCAGCCGACGCCGCAGTACGAACACACCGTGCGCGTCACCGACTGATCGTCTTCGCGCCAGTTGTCCGCTGCGCGGAGGTCGAACTCGGTCTTGAACTGGAGGGCGTTGGTGGGACACACGCCGATGCAGTTACCGCAGTAGACGCACGCGGAGTCGGGCAGCGTGACATCGAATTCGGTCGAGATGCGATTGTCGAAACCGCGACCCGACATCGCAATGGCGAAGGTGAATTGTGCTTCCTCGCCGCATGCGTCAACGCACTTGTAGCAGAGGACGCACTTGTCGTAGTCGCGGATGTAGAGGTTGTCTTGGATCTTGACCGGCTGGTCGAATCGCTCGGCGCCCTCGGCATATCGGGTCGTGTCGACGCCGTACTGTGACGACCATTCGTTGATCTCCGGAGCCTCGCTGAGGTCGTTTGCCGTGCCGAGAAACTCGAGCACCATTCTGCGGCTGTGTCGAACACGGTCCGAGTCAGTCTGGATTTCCATGCCGTCTTCTGCCGGGCGAGAGCACGACGGGACGAGCGTGCGATTGCCTTCGACTTCGACAACACAGACGCGGCATGCGTTGACCGGCGTGAGGTTCTCGGCGTAACAGATCGTCGGCGTGTCGATGCCGTGTTGCGTACACGCGTCGAGAATCGTCGCGCCCTCGTCGACCGCGACGACGGCGCCGTCGATCCGAACCCTGACCTGGGTGACCGTCTCAACGGTTGGGTTCATGACGAGGCTCCGATCAAGCCGAGGCGGATGGCTGACTGCACAGCACCGGCAGCGGTATGGCCGAGGCCGCAGATCGACGCATCGGCCATTGCCAACGCCATGTCGTCGATCAGTGTGGCGCGCGCCACGGGCAGCGTCCCGGTTCGACCCAGTTCCACGATCACCTCGTGCTGGCGAGTCGTGCCGACGCGACACGGGACGCATTGGCCGCACGACTCGCCCTTGAAGAACTCGGTGATTCGCGTCAGGAGCGCCTGGAAGCCGACCGAGTCATCGAACAGCGTGATGACGCCAGAGCCGAGCGTGGTGCCGGCCTCGCGCGTGTCCTCTTGCGTCAGCGGCAGATCGAGTTGGTCAGCGGCGATGAAACTGCCGGCAGCTCCGCCCATCAGGATCGCCCGCGTGGTGCCCGTGGCGCCACCGGCAAGGTCGATGACGTCCCCAAGCGTGGTCCCCATCGCGACTTCGTAGACGCCTGGAATCGCGACGTGACCGGACACGCAGAAGAGTCGAGTTCCCGGCGACTTCTCGGTGCCGACCGATCGGTAGGCAACTGCACCGTGCAGCACGATGTACGCCGCGTTCAGCAGCGTCTCGGGATTGTTGACCGCGGTCGGTTCACCGAAAAGGCCGTGTGTCGTGGGAAACGGCGGCTTGTTGCGAGGCTCACCGCGGAACCCTTCGATGGACTCCATCAGCGCGGTCTCTTCACCGCAGATGTAGGCACCTGCGCCGCGGCGCAACTCGATATCGAACCGTTTGCCTGATCCCATGACGTCATCACCCAGCAGCCCGGCGGTTCGAGCCTGGTCGATCGCGTTGCTGAGGCGGTTGGTGGACAACGGGTACTCACCGCGGATGTAGATCCAGCCGTGCTCCGCGTCGACGGCGAGACCGGCGATGGTCAACCCCTCGATGAGCGCGAACGGATCGTGCTCCATCAGATGCCGATCCTTGAACGTGCCCGGCTCGGACTCGTCAGCATTGGCGATGACGTGCTTCGGGCGACCCGACTCATCAGCCACCCCTTGCCACTTGATGGCGGTGGGGAAGGCTGCGCCGCCACGTCCGGTCAAGCCAGCAGCGCGCACTTCGTCGATGACCGCTTGGCCACCGAGTTCAATGGCCTTGGCCAGCGCCTCGTATCCCCCGTGCTCTCGGTAGGCGGCCAGCGATGTCGGGTCGACGACGCCGACACGTGCGAGTAAGCGGAGTCCTTCGGTGCCGAACTGTGGTGGAAGAAACGACCCGGGCGCAGCGATCTGGTCGGCATCTGCCGGCACGGAATCGGGAACTCCGCGGCCCTGGACGAACTGCGCTGGCGCTCGCTCGCACTGCCCGAGGCACGGGCCGCGGTGCACGCGTTTCCCCTCGGCTTCGAGACGTTGCGCGAAACCCTCGGCATCAGCGATGTGGCACGACGTATCCATGCACACGTGCACGGTCGACTCGGCGTGTCCCGGGTCGTCAGTGCGGAAGAGCTCGTAGAAGGTGGCGACGCCGTAGGCCTCAGCCGGCGGGACCTGCAGCACATCGCACAGATAATTCAACCCACCTGGACTGATCCACCCGATCTCCGCCTGGAGCGCATGGAGTCCTGGCAGCAGCAGGTGACGCCGATTGTTTTTACGCGCCATGCCACCGCGCACGAGGCGTTCGGTTTCATGAATGACGGCCCGTGCGTCCGTGCCGAGCGCCGCGTCGACGGCCGCCCGTTCGGCGTCGGTCGAGGTATCGACCGTGAGATGCAGATCGGCCATGTGCGTGTCGCCCCTAGCCCGGCAACTCGGCAGGCGAGACGACCTGCGAGTCCAAACGGAGCTTGTCGATGCGAATCGATGCGGCTTTGAACTCTGACGTGCCGGACCGCTTGTCCCAGGCGTCGTTGGTCAGCTTGTTGATGTCGACCAGCGCAGGGAAGTGGTACGTGGTGAAGGTCAACCCCTCCGGGATGTCTGGCTGGAACCGCACGGACATCTCGACGGTGCCACGCGGCGAACTGACCTGCACCCGTTCGCCATCGACGATGCCGAGCGATCGGCCGTCGGACGGATTGATGTCGAGCTCATCGCCATAGCGAATGGGCGAATCGAAGCCGTTGCTCTGCACACCGGTGTTGTACGAGTCCAGTGACCGACCTGTGGTGAGTCGAAGCGGGAACTCGGTGGTGAGCTGCTCGTTGGGACCCTCGTGCTCGACGATCGAGAACGGCGCGGGACCACGACCACCGAGATCGGCCTCCCAGAGCCAGCCGTGCAGGAATGGACTACCCGGATGATCGAGGCTCGGGCACGGCCACTGCAGGCCACCTTCATCCTCGAGGCGCTCATACGACATGCCGGTGTGCATCGGCGACAGCGAGCGCAACTCGTCCCACAGTGCCTCGGGCTCGAGAGCACAGCCGTGCTCGGTCAGGTCGACACCCATCCGCTCGGCGAGTGCGCCCAGGATGTCGATGTCATGGCGGGCCTCGCCGGGCGGAGTGACGGCCGGTCGGGTCCGCTGCACCCGACGTTCACTGGACGTGACGGTGCCGTCCGACTCTGCCCAGGCCACCGACGCGGGAAACACGACATCGGCCAGCTCGGCAGTGCGCGTCATGAAAATGTCCTGAACGACAAGACAATCAAGACCAGCCAGCAGCCTGCGGGCGTGGTCGACGTCTGCCTCAGAATCAGCCGGGTTCTCACCGATGACGAATGCCGCGGTGAGGTCACCGCGGCCCATTGCTTCGAACATGAGGGTGAGGTGGATGCCGTCCTCGGGGTTCAACTCGGCGTCATAGACGGCCTCGAACTTCGCCCGGTGTTCGTCGTTCGTGATGTCCTGGAACCCGGGAAACTTGTTGGGCAACGAGCCCATATCGCCGCCGCCCTGCACGTTGTTCTGGCCGCGCAGCGGAACGAGCCCGCTCCCCCAGGTCCCGACGTGGCCGGTCAGCAGCGCAAGGTTGCAGAGCGAGAGCACATTGTCAACCGCATTGTGATGCTCGGTGATCCCGAGGGTCCACAGGATCTGCGCCTTGTCGGCCGTGGCGTAGGCGTGCGCCATCTCCTTGATTGCCTCGGCGGGGACACCGGTGATCTCGGCAGCGACCTCAAGCGTGTACGGCTCGACAGCGTCGCGATAGGCCTCAAAGCCCTCAGTCGAATGGTCGATGAAAGCTTGATTGACGAGCCCGGCGTGGATGATCTCCCGGGCCACCGCATTGGCCATGGCGATGTCGGTACCGACGTCGAGTCCAAGCCAGACATCGGCAAATTTCGACGACGAGGTGCGTCGCGGATCAACGGCGTACATCGCTGCGCCGTTGCGGAGCCCCTGCATCAGGTGATGGAAGAAGATTGGGTGCGCTTCTCGGGCGTTGCTCCCCCAGAGCAGTACGACGTCGACTTCTTCAATCTCCTTGTACGAGACGGTGCCGCCTCCGGCCCCGAATACTGTCGCCAGACCGACGACCGAGGGAGCGTGTCAAGTCCGGTTGCAGGAGTCAATGTTGTTCGACCCCATCACCACCCGCGTCCACTTCTGGGCGAGATAGTTGACTTCGTTGGTGGCCTTTGAGCACGAAAACATGCCGAATGCGTTGAGATTGCCATGCTCGATCGCATCGCGTGCCCGGCCGAAACCAGCAGCTGCTCGATCGAGTGCTTCGTCCCAGCTTGCTGGCCGCAGTTCACCACCGTCACGCACGTACGGCGTGGTCAAACGAGGGAGCCCGAGGCCGTCCTTGGGGTCTGCTGTCATCTGCTGCTGTCCCCGACGAAGCTTCACGCGCCGCATGTTAGGTCGCCGCGATGGGTTCATTCCACCGTTCCAGCCCGATTTTGTCCTGCATCGTGAAACCGGTCCACATCGCAGAACGCCGACACGACGAGGAACCGGCAGACGACCACGCTCCAAGTACCGCTGCGACGGGAGGAAATGTACGAAACATCCGGTGAAGACGTCGATCGCGCGCCGCGTCGTTCGCTATCATCTGCAGTCGTGGAGGAGACCGGATTCGATATGCCATTGCGGCCCGACGAGCCCGCGTGGAAGTCCAAGCCCGTCGCCCAGCGCCGACGTGAATTCGCACTCGGTGTCGCGAGCGTCGCCGTGCTCGGCGCAGCCACCGTTGGAGCACTGGTCGCAGGCAGCGGCCCAAGCACCACTGCACTCGCCACCAATGCCATCGAGTCGGCCCCAGCGCCAAGCACCACCGCAGCAGTCGAGGTTGAGTCGACCGGTACCGTCGAAGAGAGCATCGACGTCAACGGAGAACCCGAACGAGCCGACGGCGGCTGCACCATCGGGGCACTGTCGTTGCGTCTCGGCGCGGCCGGTGAAGGCGTCGAGTGCCTCCAGGATGCCTTGCGCGTCGAAGGCCACTTCAACGGAACGATCGATGGCAACTTCGAAGACGCAACCTTGCGCGCCGCGATGGATTTTCAGACGACACAGGATCTCTTCGTTGACGGCGTCGTCGGTCGTGAGACCGCCCTCGCACTCGCAATCTGGCCCGACGAAGAATCGCTCGTCACCCGGACTCCCCCGCCTGCCTCGGGTGCCAAAGACCTCTGGGGCGTTGAGCTCTCACCTGTTGCATCGGCCGGCGACGACGCTCCGCCACTGCCCGATAACTCAGGGTCAGGTCGACGCGTGGTCTACGACCGTGCTGGCCAACGCGTCTGGGCAGTCCGCGATGACGGTGTGATCATTCGGTCATGGTTGGTTTCGGGTTCGACCTATAGCAACGAGCTCCCTGGCAGCCACGAGGTCTACAGCCGTTCAGACATGTCGACTGCCTGGAACGGCAAAGCCTGGCTTCCGCAGATGATTCGCTGGCTCAAGACCGAGCGCGGCGCGATCGGCTTTCATGCGATCCCGCTCCACGTCGAAGACAACTCGCCCTATCAGGGCAGCGACGAACTCGGCACACGGCTGTCCGGCGGTTGCCAGCGACAGCACAATCTCGACGCAGCATTCATGTGGGAGTTCGCCACACTCGGCACTCCCGTCATCGTGACCTGAGCACCGAATCGGCGACCTGCGCTCTGCCTGTCGGAGTCTGCAGGCTCAGCCCTCGGGGAAGAGGATGTCGACTCGCGGCCCCCAGACCGACTTGGCGCCCTCGTGGCCGGTTCGAATCATCCAGACCGTTGCGAGCACGCCCATCACCGCGACCAGCCCCCCGAGCACCTGCCGGGCCCGTGTGTTCGTGGCAATGGATGCCACAGCTCCGGTGCGCAGACCTTCCACACGCTCGACCGCGGTGAGCCCCGCAAGGAGGAAAAACCAGACCAAGGTCATCACGAAGGTCGTCTCGGCAAGGCTCTCATGCAGCTCGATGTCGACTGCACCCTCACCGTTGGCTCGGTCGTACGCCTCGATGAGTGCTTCACCCGACTCCTTGGCGCCGAACAGCAACACGACCGTGACGCCGACGAGGGCGAGTGGCCACCAGCCTGCTGCCGAACGCCACGTCGGCTTCGCCACGAGTGCGACCATCAGAATCGCCGCGATCGGGAGCAGCACGATCGGCGCATGAACGAGCAGCGGGTGCGCGGGGAGGTCGAAGAGCGTGTCGAACATTCGTGCATCGTAGAACAGCCCTCCCTGCCGAGCGATGAGCCAGACGGAGTGCTGAAATCAGACACCGCTCCAACCCTGACGAGACGCCCACACCGAGTGAGCTGTGCTCTTGGAGTGTCAGCGGCGTGCCATCGCCACGACGGCTTCGAGATCGTCGGCCGGCGACACGGTGACGATGTATCGGTCGACACCGGCATCCACGAGGTCGTCGGGCACGACCCCCAGCGGAGCGCCGGGCGCGCGCATGTCGAGCACACTGACCTCGAATCCGGCCGGCAACTCCGCTGCATGCAACCGCTCGAGTTGTTCGTGCAGCCTGCTGGTCCGCCTGATGTTGACGCCGTCGGCCAGGTCGATCGCCACCTCGATCGTGGACCAGGCTGATGCACCCACGGTGAGCCGCGGCATGACCGACCCGTCCACGACAGCCGACAGGCCAGTGAAACCCACCGATGTCGACGGGTTGGAGGGCACGTTTGCCCAGATGTCGTTGAGGGAGCCGATGGACTCGCGCAGCAGCCGCACTCGCTCGTCGGTTGATTGCAGTGGTTTTTCGAGCATGTCGTGTTCGGAGGCGAACCTCGATCCCGGTGCTGCACCCGATCCGATGCCGAGCCGAACTCGGCCGGGCGCCAGCGACTGCACGGAGTTGATGGCGCTCGCGAGTTGCGCCGGATGCCGATTGGTGACGTTGGCGACAAGGACGCCGATGTCGACACGCTCGGTCACCACACCAATGGCACCGAGACATACGAAGGGGTCGCGCGACCACGGGGCCCCGACCATCTCGCCACTGAAGTGATCATTGACCCACACCGCGCCGACACCCGTTGCGTCCGCGGCTCGCGCGATCGCGACGAGATCGCTGAGCTCGGCCCCGAAGGGGTTGAGGACGAAATCTGTGTCCATCGCCCCGACAGTAGGTTGCACGGTGATGACGATCACACTCGACTCACCGATCGACGTCCCTGGCTATCTGGAATGGCTCGGCTACGGAGGCGTGCCGAGGCTCGACCTGGCGACGTTGACTGAGTTGCAGCAGCTGCACATGACTGCTGTGCCGTTCGAGAACCTCGACATTGCCCTCGGTGATGGTGTCGCCCTCGACGCCACCACATCTGTCGACAAGATCGTCGAAGGCGGACGGGGCGGGTGGTGCTTCGAAGTGAACGGCGCATTCGCTGCGCTGCTCGAAGCGCTGGGGTTTCGGGTCACGCTCTTGGGCGCCGCAGTCCTCCTCAGCGGACCAAGTCGTGTGATCGATCACGTGGCGCTCGAGGTACAGGTTGACCAGCCCTATCTCGTCGACGTCGGGTTTGGTGAGTCATTCACTCGCCCCTTGGCACTGAACCGCAGCGGACGCCAGGACGGCGGGAACGCCGCATACGAGTTCATCGCCAGCCCGGAGGGCACCACGCTGGCGCGGCTGGACGAAAGCGGCGCCGATGCCGTGCCGGTGGCGCACTATCGGTTCAAACGCGTCGCGCACTCCCTCAAGGATTTTGCCGCCGTGTCGGCATCGATGCAGATCGACCCCGACAAGAACTGGCACAAGCGGCCGTTCGCCACTCGGCTCCTCGACCGCGGTCCGGATCGTGTGACGCTCACCTCCGATCGGCTCAAGATCATCCGAGACGGGAAGACCACCGAGCAGCCGATCACCATCGACGAGTGGTCCACCACGCTGTACGACTGGTTCGGCATTCGCCTCGACGCCTCAGCCGAAGCAGCCCTCAGCCGGCAAGCCAGATCAGCACAGCCTTGACGCGGCGGCGGACATCGTTCTCCTCGTCAAGATCTGAACTGGTTCTGGCGCACCTTTCGTGTTCCCCAGCGCATCCCAGCTCGGCAGCTACGGTGACGCCATGGCCGATCTTCCGCCCCCTCCGTCCGGCACCACCCCGCCTCCACCCGACAGGGCTGCATCAATGCAGCCTGCGGGCGGGATGGCCAATGGGCCGCTCGGCAAGCCTCGGTCGTCAGGCCTGGTCATCTTGCTCACGATCGTCACGTTTGGCATTTGGACGATCGTGTGGTCGTACCAGAACGGCGAAGAACTGAAGCAGCGCACCGGGCAGGGACTCGGCGGCGTCGCCTACCTGTTCATCACGCTGTTGATTTCGCCGGTCACCATGTTCCTCATGGCCGGAGAAGTTGAGCAGCTCTATCGGACTGCGGGCAAGGAGCCGCCGATCACCACCATCTGGGGCCTGTGGTTCCTGCTTCCAATTATCGGCAACTTCATTTGGTACTTCCGCATCCAGGGGGCGCTCAACGCCTACTGGACCAGCAACGGGTCCATCCAAAAAGCGGGCCTGTAAACAGCCCGAACTGATCTGGCGGAGGCCGCCGCAGTCACCGGTGCAGGGCCCCGCAACGCCGTCCGACCGGGCGCATCGTCGCCGTGGCCACGCCCACTGACGTCACCGACCAGGGGTCGGTCATGCTGCTCAGCTCCGCGGCAGGCGGTAAGCGTCGAGTGTTGGCTTGAGTGGACGGGCGTACCAGAGCGGACGACGTAGGCCACTGTCGTTGGTCGTCCCAGCTGGACGGGTCTTGGTCATCCAGTCGAGGTAAGCCTCACGCGACTTCGCGGTGTCGACCACGACGTCGCCGTACTCGTCGCCGGCTTCTGCCGGGGTGACGTGCACCCGCTGGTGCCAGCACTGCATTCCTGAGATCGGGTCGGGCTGCACACAGAACGTTGCGTTCTGATGCACACCCGTGTCGTGCCACCAGATGCGTCCGGTGTCGGGGTCGGAGGACTCGTAACTCGTCATATTCTTCTTGTCGGCGCCCTCCCGCTTGAGCGTCCAGGTCGTGCCCTGCTGGTCGATCGTCGCTTTGCCGGCTGCCCAGTTGCGACCCTCGGTCTCGTCGAGGCGCCAACGGCCCATGTGGTGCGAGGCCGCAACGACACCGGGGCGGATGCCCTCGGTCCGCCACGCCTGAATTACGAAGTGCCCAATGCGGGTGGAGATGCGGACCAGGCCGCTCTCTTCGATGTGCAGCTTCTCGGCATCTTCGGGGTGAATCCACAGCGGGTGGCGGTGACTGATCTCGTTCAGCCACTTCGAGTTCGCGGAACGAGTGTGAATGAGTGTCGGAATGCGGAACGTCGGCAGCAAGATGCGCTCGGTTCCCGCCAAGTCCAGGTTCTCCCAATGCACATGGCTCGGAATCCACTTCGGCGTCGAATATTCGGGCCAGCCCCACTCTTTCAACGTCGTCGAGAACAGCTCGAGCTTCTTCGACGGCGTCGGGAAGCCCTCCTTGATCTCGCCGTCGACTTCGACAGCGGGTGAACCGTCGCCGAGCTTCGCGAGTTCGGTGATGGCGAAGCTCTCTTCGGAGCCATCAAAGGTGCCGATCGTGCCCGGCTTGCGGAACACACCGTGCTCGTCCTTCGTGCAGTCGGCAACGGCCTCGGCACTGACCAGTTTCTCGTACGGGACGTACGGATCCGTCGGCACCGCAAAGCTGCCGCGATCACGCATGTACTCGAGCGGAACCTGTCCAGCGGCCTCGGCAGCTTCGGCGAGGCCGGGGACTTCTTCGGCGAAGATGTAGCCGTAGTACTCGTCGACGCTGATCGGGTTGCCCGGTCGTTCGTCGGACTCGAACCATTGGCGGATACCCATCGAGCCATCGGGGTCGATCTTCCAGCTCAGGTCGATCCAGAACTCGTTCTCTTCCCAGACTTCGCCCGGGTTGAACTCGTGACTCCGCGCGTCCGGGCTGACCGGCTTGCCGGTCTTGATCTCTTCGTACCGTCGGAACACCGACTGGCGGAAACCGATCCAGCGCCCGGCGTGAGTCTCGTACGACGACACGTCGTGACGCTCCGCTCCGACGCCCATCGGGAGCACGTAGTCAGCGAACCAAGATGTCTCGGACCATGTCGGCGTGAGCGCGACGTGGCAGTTGACCTTTTCGGGGTCCTTCAGCGCCTCGAGCCAGGTGAAGCCGTCGGGGTTGGTCCAGATCGGGTTGTAGACACGAGAGAAGTAGGTGTCGAGCTTGCCGCGGCCTTCGTTGAGGAAGTGCGGGAGCAGGATCGACATCTCGTGATAGCTCAGCGGGAATTCCTGCGGCCAGCTCAGCTCGTTCCAGCGCGGCAGGGGTGGCGCGCCCTTGGGCTGGTGCGCTGCAAACTTGTTCCAGCCGTTGCCGGATGTGCCGCCCTCGGTGCCGACGGAACCGGTCAGCACGTTGAGGAAAAAGAGGCAGCGAGCGACTTGCCAGCCGCCCTCGTTGCCGGCGCCGGCGGCACGCCAGTTGTGGCTGGCGAACTTGGTCGGGTGCTTGCCGATGATCGCGGCGATCTCGCGGATCTGGTCGGCGGACACCCCGGTGATGTACTCGGCCCGTTCGGGCGTGTACTCGCTGTAGTGATCCTTCAACGCTGCTTCGACCGAGTCGAAGGTCTGGGGCATGTCGGGGTACAGCTCGGCGAGGAAGGTCTCCCAGTTCACCCAGCGACGCACGAAGTCGCGTTGCCAGTTCCCACTCTCGAGCAGCAGGTGCGCGATCGACAGACAGAGGAACGCCTCGGTGCCCGGCCACGTGGGCAGCCAGTGATCGGCCTTTGATCCGGTGTTACTGAGCCGCGGGTCGACACAGATGACGGTCGCGCCGTTGCCCTGAGCTTCGATGATTCGCTGCGCGTGCGGGTTGAAGTAGTGGCCTGCTTCGAGATGCGACGAGATGAGGAAGATGACCTCGGCGTTGGCGAAGTCGCTCGACGGGCGATCGTGACCCATCCAGCTCTGGTATCCAATGCGTGCGTTCGACGAGCAGATATTGGTGTGGCTGTTGTGTCCGTCGGTGCCCCACGCCTTCAGCACGCGGTCGGCATAGCCGTCTTCGCCCGGCCGGCCGACGTGGTACATCACCTCGTTGTGGCGGTCTTCTTCGAAGGCAGTACGGATGCGTCCACCGATCTCAGTCAGCGCCTGATCCCAGCTGATGCGCTCCCACTCTCCGCTGCCGCGTTCACCGGTCTGCTTGAGCGGGAACATGATCCGCTCGTTGTCATAGATCTGGTTGATCGTGGCCGGGCCCTTGGCACAGTTGCGGCCGCGGCTCGCCGGGTGCTCGGGGTTGCCTTCGATCTTGGCAATCTCGCCGGTCTCGTTGTCGAAGTACGCGAGCAGCCCACATGCCGCTTCGCAGTTGAAGCAGGTCGTCGGGACGAGGGTGTAGTTACGTTCGACCTTGTCCGGCCACGCCTTCGCGTCAAGCTCGGTCCAATCGTGCCACTTGTCGTGCGGCGGGTACTTCTGCAGATCAGTCATGTGGGTTCTCCAAAGTCACAATTGGGGCCAGACACCGTTGGTGACTTTCAGCTGAGTGGGACGGATTGGCCAGCGCGAACGAAGGCTGTTTCGGACAGGAACATGCCGATGAGAGCGAGCACGCCGGCGAACGCGGCGATGCCGGTGTTGGTCGAGCTCGCGTCACCGTTGGTGAGCACGATGATCATCGCAGTGGCGGGCAGCAGCACACCGAGGATGATGCCGAGTTGGAACCATTCCTTTTGAGCGCCCTTGGTCATGTCGTGGATGGCCATCTCGACGTGGCGACTCCCGTGGCTCTGCAACTCGACCCAGCTGAGGAACGCAATCGCGAGGACGCCTCCGAGGAGGGCCCACCAGACCGCACGGTGCGAAGGGATGTCCATGAAGACGTCGAGAATTGCGTAGGCCGAGGCACCCGCGATGACGGCTCGGGCCAGCAGCATCGGGAGGAGCAGCGGAGTCTGCCAAAGGTCGCGGCCCTCGCACTGCCCGAACAGGAAGGCGGTGTACCCGGCGGTGGCGGCGCCGAGGATGGCCGTCGGGATCGCGACGATCTTGAGCGCGTCGCCGGCGTCGGCAGCTCCGAGGAGGAACCACACGGCAGATAGTGCAGCGAACGCGCTGAGCACGTAGGCGCCCTTGACGAGCCATGAGTCGAAGTTGGACTTGGTCAGCAGGTAGTAGAAGCGCTTCGGCTGCTTGAGATCGCCAACGAGCAACCCGCCGGTGAGCGCGAGCATGATGCCCGCAACGATGGGCGGTACGACGCCGACGGCGGCTTGCTCGTCAGCATGACCGAGCACGATCATCAGCGCGGCCATCATCATGATGCCGCCGGCAATGGCCTTGGTGACCAGGTAGCCGGACACCATTCTGTCCCACGTGGTCTTGTGGGCTGTGGTGTACGCCGTGCGGGCGACGATTCCGGGGTCGCCGTGACCGTGGCTGTCGAGTTCAGGTGTGAGCCGGTGGTTGGCGGTGGTATCGGCCCAGATCATGCCGTCGGGTTTGATCTTGGTGCGGGTCGGGTCGAGCGATGCTTGATCAGCGCCCTTGTAATAGACCTTCGGCTCGGTGTTCTGCTCGGGTGAGCGGACTGCGACGTCAAGGCGGCCAATCAGCTTGGTGTTCGCATTGTCCGGGTCGTCGAAGTCGACAACCTTGATCGCCTCGGTCGGGCAGACCACGACACACGACGGCTCGAGGTTCATCTCGACGCGGTGGTTGCAGAAGTTGCACTTCTGCGCGGTGTTCGTTTCCGGGTTGATGAACAGCGCGTCGTAGGGGCAGGCGTTCATGCACGACTTGCAGCCGATGCAGTTGTCGTCTTGGAAGTCGACAACGCCATTGTCGGCACGGAACAGTGCGTTCGTCGGGCAGATCGTCATGCACGGCGCGTCTTCGCACTGATTGCACCGCATCACCGAGAAGTGTCGACTCGCGTCGGGAAATTTGCCGGTCTCGATGTACTTCACCCAGGTCCGGTTGACGCCGAGCGGCACATCGTGTTCGCTCTTGCACGCAATCGTGCAGGCGTGGCAGCCGATACAGGAATCACTGTCGAGCAAGAACCCCAGTCGGGTCATCGCTCCCCCATTCGTTGTGGTGAGTTGATCATCGAGTTGTGCCGTCAAGCGACGGCCTCACTCCATTGTGCCGCGTCAGCACCAACCGCCGATAGACCGACTCAGCCTGTGGGGTCAAAGGTCTGATCTATGACTGCTCATAGACTGAACATGTGCCATTGCCACTTGATTTTCCGGACCTTGCCGCGCTTGACCTGTTTCGTTCCGTGGTCGACCTGGGGAGCGTCTCCAGGGCGGCCGAGGCGCACGGGGTGGCACAACCGTCCGCGTCGAGCCGGATCCGCACGCTCGAACGCCAGCTCGGGTTGCGTCTACTCGAACGGTCGCCGACCGGCTCGCGTCCCACGCCCGACGGACAACTCGTCGCGGACTGGACTGTCGACCTCCTGCGCCGGGCCGACGATCTCGCGGCGAGCGTCGCTTCGTTGAAAGCCGAGCAGAGCGGCCTCCTGCGCATTGCAGCGAGCTACACGATCGCCGAGTACCTCCTTCCGCCATGGCTCGAAACGTTTCTCGCTGACCGCCCGACCGACTCCGTGACGCTCGAGGTGACCAACAGCCGAGCCGTGCTGGACCGACTCGCGTCGGGTGCCGTCGACCTCGGGTTCGTCGAGTCGCAGAACGTGCCAGCAACCCTCGATCAGCAAGCCGTTGCGCACGACGAGTTGGTCCCGGTCGTGTCAGCCCGCCATCCGTGGGCCACCCGCGCATCGGTCGACTTGGCCGAACTCGCTACGACTCCGCTGGTTCTGCGCGAACGCGGTTCAGGTACCCGAGCGGCACTCGAAGCACTGCTTGCCGCGCACGGCCATGACCCGCCTCCGTCGGCACTCGATCTCGGCTCGATCTCGGCGGTCCGTATTGCGGTCGTCAACGGTTCGTCGCCAACGGTGATCAGTCGCCTCGCCGTCGCCGATGACCTCACCAACGGACGGCTGGCTGAACTCAACGTGCCCGGCTTCAGCATCGAGCGCACGCTCCGCGCTGTCTGGCCCCGACGGACCGAACTGTCACGCCTCGCGTCCGCGCTCCTGGCCACGCTGCCGATGGACGATGTGACCGCGCCATCGACCTGACACACCGCGCCTCACCCTGACCCCGGCCAACTGTGCATCGCCCGAGAGCGAACCAGCGCATGCAGCGCCGCCGGAGTCCGTCACTCGTGTGGCGTGAGTCGGCGAGCGCATTCGACAATGACGTCCGCCGCCCGCGCGGCATCATCGAGGGTGGTCTTCCATGACGAGACGCTCACTCGCATTGCTGTCTCGCCACGCCACTGAGTCGCCCCACACCAAATGCGACCGTCGCGTTGAATCTCAGCAATCAGCGCTTCGGTGGTCGCTGCCGAGCCATACCGCAACAGCACCTGGTTGATCACCACGTCGTTGAGTACGTCAAAGTCGGCGCCCCTCAGCTGTTCGGCGATCAGCTGCGCCCCGTCGGACGCGCGCTGGACCAGTTCAGCGACGCCGCTGCGGCCCAGGGTGCGCAGCACCGCCCACACCTCGACTTGACGCGCCCGCTGCGACGACTGCGGCGTGTGGTGCATCGCCTCGAATCCACGCTCGGGCGGCAGATAGCCGGCAACGGACGAGAACGTCCGCCTGAGCGCACCTTCGCGGGCGACGATCGCGATGCCACAGTCGTACGTGACGTTGAGCCATTTGTGTCCGTCTGTCGCCCATGAATCGGCGCGATGGAGACCGGCCACCAGATGTGTTCGACTCGGATCGGCGAGTGCCCACAGACCGAACGCGCCGTCGACGTGGAGCCAGCCATTGTCGGTGGTCGCCGCGAGCCAGTCGGCGATCTCGTCAAACGGATCGAAGGCCCCGGTGTTGACCTCTCCTGCTTGGGCGCAGACGAGAACCGGCCCAGACAGATGCGTCGGCAACTCGGTGTGGTCGATCCGACCCTGGTCGTCGGTGAGCACCTTCACCACTCGATCGCTTCCGAGACCGATGAGACCGAGCGACTTGCGCACCGTGCTGTGAGTGTTCTCTCCGACCACCACGGTGATTGGTGGAGCACCAAACAGACCATCGCTCTTCGCGTCCCACCCTGCCCGTTCGAGCAGTTCGTCGCGTGCTGCCGCCATGCACGACGCGTTGGCAACCGTGGCGCCGGTGACGAATCCGACGTCTGCGTGGCCAGGCAACCGGAGGACATCGAGCAACCAGCCTCGAGCGACGTCGTACAGCTTCGCCGCTGCCGGGGACATCACGGGCAGCGCGGCGTTCTGATCCCATGCATTGACCAGGAATGCGGCGCCCAGAGCGACGGGGAACGTGGCGCCGTTGACAAAGCCGTAGTAGTTCGGTCCGGTCGACACCATCGTCGCTGGGTCGGCCACTTCGCTCAGCAGTCGAAGTGCGTCGGATGGATCCGTCGGCCCGTCGGGGAGCGGCTCGTCGAACGCATCGAGTCCGGCCAGCGCTGCAGCGTCGGGCGTCGCCGGCCGACCGTCTGTACCCGCCACGTACTCAACCGCCAGACGGGCGGCCTCGTGCAGCAACTCGATGTCGTTCATCGCGCCATTCTCACTCGACGGCATGGGGTCGCGCTGTATTGACTTACGTGACGTTCAGTTCCAGTGTTCCCAGGTAGCCAAAATCCACCCGGAATTCGTCACCAGATCGGCAATCGATCGGCCGGGTGAAGGACCCCGCCAGAATCGTCTCGCCCGCGACCAGTGGAATACCGATGTGCTGGAGGCGATTGGCCAGCCACACGATGCCCATTGCCGGGTCATCGAGCACACCTGCGCCGAGGCCCGTTTCCTCCACCGCACCATTGCGGTAGGCAATTGCGCCAGCCCATCGCAAGTCGCCATTGCGCGCTTCGTCCACCGACACATGCTCGTCGCCGACGACGATGCCTGAGTTCGCCGCGTTGTCGGAGATCGTGTCGAGAACGGTCCGAGTGCGGCCGTCGTCAGGGTGCACCCGGTGCGACCGCGCATCGATCAACTCGAGCGCCGGTACGACATGACTGGTTGCCGCGTAGACGTCGTCGACGGTGAGCTCGCGACCGAACTCGTGCGGTACGAGGTCGCGAGCGAGGACGAAGGCAAACTCGACTTCAATCTTGGGGTCGAGGTGATCGGCAGCGGCGATCGAGCCGCCACTCGGAATGAACATGTCGTCGAGCAACGCACCGAAGTCGGGCTCGTCGATCTTCATGGCCATCTGCATCGCGCGGCTCGTGAGGCCGATCTTGTGCCCTTTGATCGTTGCCCCGTTGGCAACCTGCAAGTCGATCCAGGCTGCTTGGATCGCATAGGCGTCCTCCAACGTGATGTCTGGGAAGCGACGCGTCACCGGGTCGCACGCCACCGCACTGATCCGCGCCTGCTCGTGCTCAGCGGCGAGCAGGGCGATGTGTTCCACCGAGAGGGTCAGGCTCATGAGATGTGTCCCAGCTTCGGAATGGCATGTGAGTCATAGGCAATGGAGATGTTCTTTGTCTCCATGTAGAACTCGAAGCTGTATTCGGGACCACCGTCGCGCCCGATACCACTGGCCTTGGACCCTCCGAACGGCGTTGGTAAGTGCCGGACATTTTGGCTGTTCACCCAAATCATTCCGGCCTCCAGATCGCGCGCGACACGCTGGGCCCGCCCGGTGTCGCCGGTCCAGAGATAGCCGGCAAGGCCGTACTCGATGTCGTTCGCCAGCCGCACAGCTTCGGTCTCGTCGCTGAACGGAATGACCGTCAGCACCGGGCCAAAGATCTCCTCCTGCGCTATGTCCATGTCATTGCGCGCCCCGGTGAACAGCATGGGATCGACGTAGTACGAGTCCGGATCCGACGATGCGCCACCGCCGACGATCACCGAGGCACCCGCTGCCTCCGCCTTCGCTCGGTAGCTCCGGACCTTCGCGCAGTGGCGCGGGTGAATCAGCGGACCGATCTCCGTCGATGGGTCGAGGGGGTGTCCGACCTTGAGCGCCTTGACTCGCTCGGTCAGCCCCGCGACGAACTCGTCGTGAACCGATGACTGGATCAGCAGCCGACTCGATGACGTGCATCGCTCGCCGTTCAAGCTGTAGATCATGAAGATCACGGCGTCGAGGGCTCGATCGAGATCGGCGTCGTCGAACACGATGACCGGGTTCTTCCCACCGAGTTCGAAGTGCACTCGCTTGAGCGTCGGCGCACCCTGGGCCTGGATCATCGAGCCCGTCGACGACTCACCGACGAAAGCGATCGCCTTGATCAGCGGGTGCTCGGTCAGGGCCTTGCCTGCCGACTCGCCGAAGCCGTGCACCGTGTTCAAGACGCCGGGCGGCAGTCCGGCTTCGAGGGCGATCTCCGACAGCATCGCCGCCGTGTAGGGGCTCCATTCGGCGGGCTTGTGGACGACGGTGCAGCCAGCTGCGAGAGCGGGAGCGATCTTCCAGGTCGACAACATGAAGGGTGTGTTCCACGGCGTGATCACGCCAACGGGTCCGAGCGCACGGCGGCTGGAGAAGTTGACATGGTGCTCGTCTGGCATGGAGCGTCCGTTGTTGGCGTCCGGCGCATGGTCAGCGAAGAATCGGAAATTCTCTGCGCCTCGAATCGCGGCGGCGCTCATGAACCGAATCGTCTGCCCCGTGTCGACACACTCGACCGCGGCGATGTCGTCGGCGCGCGACTCGATCAGATCGGCAACCCTGTGCAGGATCTTCTTCCGTTCCTTGCCAGAGCGACCGGACCAATCGGCGAACGCCTCGTGGGCTGCGTTGGCGGCCGCGTCGATGTCGGCCGCATCGCCTGACGCGACCGAGCCGAGCAGGGTTGCGTCGACGGGTGAGTTGTTCTCGAACGTCTCCCCGCTGGCGCTTGCGGCCGGCCGACCGTCAATGAAGTGCAGCAACGGGGCATCGGCAAACGGCCTGATGCTTGCCGCGGCCAGTGCCCGGTAGTCGTCAAACGTCTTGTCAGCCGCCATGTTCTTCTCCTTCGTGTCCGGTGTTGCGCTCGGCGATGACCGAGCGCAGATTGTTCTTGTTGATCCGGAAGGTCGGGTCGATCTCCTGGTATTCGACGCTGAGCATCAACGTGTCTTGTGCCTCGCCGAGCGCGTCGCTCAGTGCCGCCATCAGTGCTGCGATGAGGCGCTGCTTGTCGGCTTCGACGCGGCCGGCGCCCAGCCGCGCCGTCACGGCGATGAACCCGTTCTTCGGGTGCTGATCGCCGACCGCATAGATGTCGCGCTGGGCGGCTCGAGTGCGCAGCGCATCGAGGGGGGCAATACCGGTGGCCAGCGCCGCCTGGTGCAGCACTGCGACCAATCCGGCGATGTCAGCCACGTCGCTGACGTTGGCCGAGTGCTCAAGAATTAAATGAGGCATTGCAAAGTATTATGTAACATGTTAAGTATTAATGCAACATGAAGTTGCTGAGCTACTCCCACCCATCGATGCGCAACGGAAGCCCGAGCTTCGGAGCCGTCAATGACACCGCTTCGCCGACCGCGTCGATCGTTGATCTGTCGACGCGTATGCCCGGCGTGCGCAATCTGTCGGACTTGATCGCACAGCAACGGATCGGCGAAGCACGCTCGATCGTCGAGACCGCCAGCCCCGACCCGACGGTCGACGTCGCACTCTCCGCTGTCACGTACGAGCGCACGCTTCCGTCCCCTGGCAAGATCTTCTGCATCGGCGTCAACTACGGCGGACGCAACGCCGAATACAAGGACGGCCAGGACGCACCGACCAAGCCGAGCGTGTTCGTCCGGTTTCCCAGTTCATTCACCGGTCACGAGCAGTCGCTCATCCGCCCGCCCGAAAGCCCGCAGCTCGACTACGAGGGTGAAATCGTCGCCGTCATCGGCACCGGCGGCCGCCGCATCGCGCGTGCAGATGCCCGCCACCACATCGCTGGGCTCACCCTCGGCAACGAAGGCACGATTCGTGACTGGGTCCGCCACGCCAAGTTCAACGTCACCCAGGGCAAGAACTGGGACTCGTCTGGCTCGATCGGTCCGTGGATGACGACGCTCGACGAGATCGGCGAGTTCGAGAACCTGCACCTGACCACGCACGTGAACGGCGAACTCCGCCAAGACGACACGCCGGCGACGATGGCGTATCCGATCGAGTTCCAGATCGAGTATCTGTCTACCTTTTGCACGCTCGAGCCCGGCGACATCATCTTCACCGGCACCCCGACCGGCGCGGGTGCCCGATTTGATCCGCCCCGCTTTCTCGAACCAGGCGATGTGGTCGAAGTCTCCGTGCCAGAACTCGGCACCCTGCGCAACGGCATTGCTGACGAGGTGATCTCGTGAGCACCGGCACCGCCACTGCCCGCCGGGCACACGGCGCTGCGCCGATCCGTGAATTCGAGCAGTCATTGCCGATGGCCCTGATGCGCGCCCGCGAAGCAGTGATGCGCCATTTCCGCCCGATCCTCGCCGACCACGACGTCACCGAACAGCAGTGGCGAGTGCTGCGTGCCCTGAACGACGCGACCGAGCCCATCTCGGTGGGTGAGCTGGCCGAACGCACCTTTCTCCTCGGCCCCAGCCTGTCGCGCATGCTCGCCTCACTCGACGAGCGAGGACTCATCGAACGCGCAGCGGGAAACGATGCCCGACGCGCTGAGATCAGCATCAGCACCGACGGGTTGGCGCTCGTTGCCCGGATCGCTCCCTTGAGCGAGGCGGCGTACGAGCAAATCGAACACCAGCTCAAACCGGGTGAAGTCGATCAGCTGGCCGACTTACTCGCTCGACTCTCCACCCCAACCACGCCCTAACGCGGCACCAACCCACACCGACATCCCTTTCCGACATCCCTTTCCGACATCCCTTTCCTGCACCACTGATTGAAAGCGCCACGAGATGAGCGAACACAGCAGTTACCACGAGGCCCCCGACACCCTGGCGACTCCGCCGCCCGGTTGCCCGATGCACGCGAACTGGTCACCCCTCGACGATGACTACCTCGTCGACCCGTACCCCATCGCCAATGCGCTGCGCGACGAGCACCCCGTGTTCTACGCCCCCGACCTCGGCCACGTCGTCGTGACGCGCATGGAAGACATCGACGAGGTGTTCATGAACCCCGATGTCTACGCGTCCACCAACGTCCAGGACCCGATCTACCCCTTGGCCGACGAAGCTGCCGCGGTGCTGGCGACTCCTGACTTCAATCCGGTTGCCGTGATGTCGAACAAGCCCGAACCTGATCACGGCCGGATACGGGTGTACACGCGGCAGGGCTTCTCGAATCGTCGCCTCAAGTCGCTCGAGGGATACATGCGTGACCGCGCCACCGTGCTGCTCGACCAAATGGTTGCCAACGGCTCGCCAGCGGAGTTTGTCAAAGC
This sequence comes from Ilumatobacter sp., assembly GCA_018666235.1. Classification (GTDB taxonomy): domain Bacteria; phylum Actinomycetota; class Acidimicrobiia; order Acidimicrobiales; family Ilumatobacteraceae; genus Ilumatobacter_A. The sequence continues at coordinate 24,494 of JABJAB010000082.1, read as the reverse complement.
CCTGGCATTCCCGCTGCCAGCTGAGATCGTGTTCCGCTTCCTCGGATTCCCACCCGAAGACGATGTGATGGTCAAGTCGTGGTGCGCAAACCGACGAGCGTTCTCCTGGGGGATGCCGACCGCTGAAGAGCAGGTCGAGATCGCTGAGGGCATGGTCAGCTACTGGCGTTACTGCCGCGACTTCGTTGCCCAGCGACGCGACGAACGTACCGACGATTTCACCTCCGAACTCCTCGACGCGCACGACGCCGACCCTGACCCGACGAACGGCACCGGCCTGAGCTATCAGGAGGTCGAATCAATCGTCTACGGCTTCTCGTTCGCCGGTCACGACCCCGTCACCGCGCTGCTCTGCAACACCCTGCTCTGCCTGCTCCCCCGCCGCGACCAGTGGGACGCGCTCTGTGCGGATCCATCGCTCGCAGCGGCAGCCGTGGAAGAGACGCTGCGCTACGAGTCGAGCCAGATCTCATGGCGCCGGGTCACGACACAGGACACCACGCTCGGCGGCATCGACCTGCCCGCCGGAACACGGTTGTATCTCAACTTTGCATCGGCGAACCACCAACCCGATCTGTTCGAAAACCCCGAGACGTTCGACATCCATCGCCATCGCCCCAACCGACACATCTCATTCGGCAAAGGGATTCACTTCTGCGTCGGCAATGGCCTCGCACGAATGGAAGCACGCATCGCGCTCGAGTTGCTCTCGCAGCGCCTGCCTTCGCTCCGTCTCGTCGAAGACCAGCAGCTCACCTACTTCCCGAACATCACCTTCCGCGGCCCTGACGCTCTGCATTTGGAGTGGGAAGGTGACCCGGCATGAGTCTCTACGCGGTTCAGAAGTTCCTGTTTGAGATCAACCGGTCCCAGGAGATGCAGGACCGATACAGCGCCGACCGACGGGCCGAAGTCGCAGGGTTCGACCTCACCGATGAGGAAACCGAGGCACTGGTGGCACCCGACATCGGCAAGCTGTTCCACCTCGGCGTCAACGGTCAGATCCTCATGCACTTCGCCGCGTTCCATCAGATCGATTGGCAGGACTATCTCCAGCGCATGCGGGACGGCATTGCCGAGCACGGCCCCGTCCGAGAGGGCGTCTATGCGATGACCACGAGCCTCGACGAGGTGGTCGCACCGGTCCACACCCCTGCTACTCCAGAAGGCAGCCACTGACATGCCCCTCGTCTTTGCCGGCGTGTGCTCACACGCGCCTGGAATCACCGGTCGATCCGACCAGGCCGATCCCGACGTCCGCGATCGCTTCTACGCCGCGTTCGATCAGATGCGCGTCGACCTCGAAGCGTCGAAACCCGACGCCATCGTCGTGATCGCCGCCGAGCACTTCGCCAACTTCTTCATGAACAACATGCCGTCGTTCGCACTGGGCATGGCCGACAGCTACGACGGCCCGATCGAAGATCCAGGTTGGCTCGGCATCGACAAGCACCAGGTACCGGGCAACCGCGACCTGTCGCACCGGTTCATCGAGCAGGTGATGCACACCTCTGACGTCAGCTACGCGGAGGAGTGGAAGTTCGACCACGGGATCATGGTGCCACTGCACTTTCTGACCCCCCGTTACGACACCCCGGTCATCCCGGTCAACATCAACTGCCAGGGCCCGCCGCTGTCGCCGCTGCATCGCTCGTGGACGTTTGGCGAGTCGCTCCGTGCAGCGTGCGACGCGCTGCCCGAACGCATCGCGATTGTCGGCACTGGCGGTATTTCGCACTGGCCGGCCACGCCCGATTCGGGCAAGATCAACGTCGAGTGGGACCTCGACTTCATGGATCGCTGGTGCCGCAACGACCGCGCGGCGCTCCTCGATTATGACGACCTGACGGTCTACGCGGACGCCGGGCAAGGCGGGTTCGAGATCCGCACCTTCATTTCTGTGGCGGCAGCCGCTGCCGGTGCGACCGGCACCGTGCACTTCTGTGAGCCGATCCCGATCTTCGCCGTGAGCTGCACGATCGCCTCCTACAACATCTCCGCGTCGGGCATCTAGTGCACATCAAGGCGCAGCTCGGGCCGAGGGTCGGGCGATGAGCGCGATCGACATCCCGACCGACTTCACCGCGCTGCACGATCGCGAGTGGGACCGACTGAGTCATCCCGGCACCTGGCTCACCGGCCGTGAACGAGTCGCGGTCGCCGCGGCGGCGCGCGGAGAGGCTGCATCCTCGCCCGCCGAAGAGGCAGCGGCGGTCATCTCCACCGCCCCAGCAACGATCACACGCGACTGGTTTGATGCGGTGCTCGCCAGGGATTTGAGCACCGAGCAGTATGTCGAGGTGCTTGGCATCGTGGCTCGGCTTCGGGCGCTCGACACCACCCGATTCGGTCTCGGCCACAATCCCCGACCACTTCCTGAGCCGCATGACGGCGAGCCCTCGCCGATCACCACGCAGGCGGTGATCGACGGGTCGTGGGTGCCCACCATCGGTGTCGCGTTCCCACCAACGATCCTCAGTGCAGTGCCACCGGAGAACGAGGCCATGTTCGACGTGCACACCACCCTGTATCTCGCGCCGGACGGCAATCCCGACGGGAACTCGATGGGCAACATGAATGCGGTTCGCGAAGGACTGAGCCGATCACAAATGGAGTTCGTCGCTGCACGAACCTCGCTGCTGAACGATTGCTTCTTTTGACTGTATGGCCACGCTGGGATGCTCCGTGCGAGCGCCCGCCATCACAACGAAGACATCAACTTGCTCGGCGTCGGCAGGCCACACGTCGATGTGGGCCTTCCAGGCGGTCGTGTGCTCAGCGCGCTGGTCGAGGCCGCTGTACTCCGTGACGGCGACGAGATGGAACGCGCTCGGACACAGGCCATCGAGGTGCTCGGTTCGGGTGCCACTGCGCGTGCGGTGCAGGTCACCGGCAACTTCGAGATGATGAACCGACTCCTCGATGCCGTCGGCGTGGGTCCGCCCGACGGCATGCTGGCGATTGGCGATGCCATCGGTGTTCCGTTGCCCGATCGGCACAGGTGAGTCAGGTGTCGCTGAAGCGAATTTCGCTCTCTTGGTCCGGGTACTTGCCCCGCTTGTCGGCGTAGAACGCTCGGAACATGTCGAGGTCTGCCTCGATATCGCCGGTCGGGACCATCGTTGGGCCGAAGCCGACGGTACGTGTCGAGTAGTCGACGAACGCGAGACCGATCGGCACCTTCGCGGCCAGCGCGATTCGGTAGAAACCCGACTTCCAATGATCGGTGTGCGACCGAGTTCCCGCCGCCGGAATCGCCAGCGCCATATGTTCGGCAGCATCGAACTCGTCGGCAAGCGACTCCACCATTCCGCGTCGCTCGTCGCGCCGCACCGGCACACCGCCCAGCATTCGCATGATGCGATTCATCGGTCCACGGAACAGTTGGTGTTTTCCGAGCCAGTTGAGGTTCTCACCGGAACTCCACGATGCCATCAAGAGACTCAGCAGATCCCAGTTCGTGGTGTGCGGCGCGCAGAGCAGAACGTAGGTGTCGTGTTGCGGCGGTTCGCCGACCGCCGTGAATCGAGTGATCTTGAGCATGAGCCGCGCCAATTTTCGTTTCACTTCGATCGCTGTCCGTTCCGAGTGCGGACCCGCCTGCTCGAGTCGTTGTCAGTCTCTCATGGATTCCGGCTGTGCACCTCGTCGTCTGATCAGACCGAGAACTACCGTTGAAACCATGGCAGAGCGAGCCGATCGGCAAGTCACCCATCGCAGTCACGTCAGCTACATCGACAAGTCTCGCGAGTACTACGAAGCGTCTGGATATGACCAGCCCTACCGTTGGGCTGCGTTCAACGAAGCGCCTTTCACGCCCCTGACGAAGCCGCTGGCCGAGTGCAACGTCGCCGTGATCACGACGACGTATCTCCATCATCATGATTCAGCGCACGGAGCGCCCGCCACCGACAAGGTGGTGTATCACCATCCTGTTGCGGACCGACCGGAGCGGATGTTCACCAGCGATCTGTCGTGGGACAAGCAAGCAACGCATACCGATGACCCCGAGAGCTTCCTGCCGCTCGGAGCATTGACCGCACTCGTCGAGGACGGCAAGATCGGCCAGCTCAATCATCGGTTCTTCGGCGTCCCCACCGAATACAGCCAACGCCGTACCGGTCTTGATGCCGCAACGATTGGCGAGTGGTGTGCCGAAGATCAGGTTGATATCGCCCTCCTGGTCCCGCTTTGACCGGTGTGTCACCAGACCGTGAGTCTGGTTTCGCGTCACCTTGAAGCAGCTGGAATCCCCACCGTGGTGATCGGGAGCGCCCGCGACATCGTCGAAGAGTGTGGTGTCGCTCGCATGCTGTTCGTCGACTTCCCGCTCGGCAATCCGTGTGGCAAGCCAGGTGACCGGGCGATGCAGCAATCGATCATCTCATTGGCTCTCGACGTGGTCGACACCGCAATCGCGCCCCGCACGACGGTGCAAGCGCCCGTGCATTGGGGATCAGACAACTGGAGGAGCGCGTTTATGGAAGTCGGCGACCACAACATCGAGGCACTCCGTGCCGCAGGCGCCAAGCGCCGGGAAGCGCAGGTCACATCGTGAGCAACGGACGCATCGCCGGCAAGATCGCACTCATCACGGGCGGCGCCCGCGGCCAGGGCCGCCAAGAGGCTGAACGGTTCGCCGCAGAGGGCGCGACGGTGTACATCACTGACGTGCTCGACGACGTCGGCGCGGCAGCAGCCGATGAGTTGGGCGACGCGGTCACATTCCTGCACCACGACGTCACCAGTGAGGATGACTGGGCCGCCGTGATCGCTGGGATCGTCGAACAACACGGCCGCATCGACATCCTCGTCAACAACGCAGGGATCTTCTCGATGACCGCCGCGCTCGATACGTCAATCGAAGCGTGGAATCAGATGGTGGCCATCAACCAGACCGGTGTCTTCCTCGGCATCCGAGACGTCGGCCGGGTGATGTGCGAGCAAGGCTCGGGCAGCATCATCAACATCTCATCGATCGCAGGGCTGGCCGGCGTCGGGCGGGCGCACGCCTATGCGGCAACAAAGTGGGCCGTACGCGGGATGAGTAAGTCGGCCGCGATCGAGTTTGCCGCGCATGGCGTCCGCGTCAACTCGGTGCACCCAGGCATCATCGACACCGACATGCTGCGCGAGTTCGGTGGCAACCTCGAACGCATCACCGAGTCGATCCCCATGGGTCGCACCGCTTCTGCCGACGAGGTCGCGAATGTCGTGCTGTTCCTCGCCTCTGAAGAGGCGTCGTACTGCAGTGGGCACGAGTTCGTCGTCGACGGTGCCATGAACGCATGACCGCGGTGCTTCCCGAAGGACTCCTCGCTGCCGGTGCTGTGTGCGGTGAACTTCTTCGCGCGCGTGGCGAGACCGTGGCGACCGGCGAGGGCAGTTGCGGTGGACTGATTTCCACCGCGCTACTCGCCGTACCTGGTGCATCGGCGTACTTCCTCGGAGGCAGTGTGATCTACACCAAGCACGCCCTCGACGGTCTCCTCACGGGCCAGGTCGAACGGCCACCAAAACTGCGCGGCGCATCTGAACCCTGGGTGATGCATCTCGCTGAAGCTGCGCGCACGCACATCGGCGCAACATGGGGCATTGGCGAAGGCGGCGCGACTGGCCCCTCAGGCAACCCGTACGGCGACCCGGCCGGGCACGCTTGGGTCGGCGTCTCGGGCCCCGTCGACGCGTCACGACACGTCCTCACCGGCGACGATGATCGCGCCGCAAACATGGTGGCGTTCGCCATCGCCGGCCTCGATCTTTTCGCCGACACCCTGCGATCCGCCTGAGCCTTAGTCGGCGTCGGGCAGCGCTTCGTCGGGCAACTTGCGAACCTTGGCGCGTCGTTTGCGACGTGTGGGAATCATGCTCCGCATCTCTTCGAGCTTGCCGAAGCAGAGCAGCCGGTCCTCGCCTTCGAGAGTTCGACTCTCCTTCGGGTTCGGGATGACGGCGTTGCCGCGGTGCAAGGTCAGCACGGTGATGTCCCGCTCGCGGAGACCCGATTCTGCGAGCGTCTGCCCGACAAACTCCGAACCTTCGGGCACGTGGACTTCGGCGACGCCGTACCCAGTGCTGACGGTGAGTCGTTGCCGGACGTCGAGTTCCGGAAACGCCACCTGGTTGGCAATGTGGTCGATGATTGCGCCCGCGATATCGAGTTCGGTGGCCCGTTCGATGCCTTCGAGCCCAGGAGATGAGTTGACCTCCATCACGAGTGGACCCTCATTGCCTTCGAGCATGTCCACGCCCGCAACTCGGAGGCCCATGATCTGAGCCGCCCGCACCGCGGTGCGTTCGTACTCCTCGGTCAGTTCGACTGCCTCAACCGAGCCGCCGCGATGGACGTTCGACCGAAACTCATCGCCCTGTGCGGTTCGACGCATCGCACCGACCACGCGGTCGCCCACAACCAGCGCACGAATGTCACGGCCCTTGCTCTCAGCGATGAACTGTTGGATCAACACGTTCTGCTTGGTGCTCTGCAGCGTTTCGATGATTGCCTCGGCCACTTTGATGTCCGGCGCCAGAATGACGCCGATTCCCTGGGTTCCTTCGAGCAGCTTGATGACGACGGGCGCGCCGCCGACCAATTCAATGGCTGGGAGGACATCTGCCTTGTCGCGAACGAACGACGTGGCCGGCATCCCGATGTCGTGTCGGCTGAGAATTTGTGTCGCCCGGAGCTTGTCGCGCGAGTTCGCGATGCCGTTCGAGGTGTTCGGTGTGTAGACGTCCATCTGTTCGAATTGACGGACCACCGCAGTGCCGAAATAGGTGACCGAGGCACCGATCCGGGGCAACACCGCGTCGTAGTCACTGAGCTGTTTGCCCCGGAACTGCAGGTCCGGCTCGTCGCCTGCAAGATCAATGGCGAACCGCATCGTGTTGAGCACCTTGCAGTCGTGCCCACGCTCCAACGCTGCGATCTTCAACCGCTGTGTGCTGTATGCCTGCGGTGACCGGGACAAGATGCCGAGTTTCATGAGAAGTCCTGACTGGAGCGTCGTCGACGGGCCGACGCGGCCGCCGTCTCGATGGCGTCGACGTCGGAACCGACATCGGCGATGTGGACGATGGCGTCGCCCTGGTTGACGAGCGGTTGCCGCGAGTGGCCGATCACCAACCCCGTGCGATTGGCCTTCATCGAACTGACTCGAACGCCGACCGAGTCGTGAATGGTCGCGAGCGTGTCACCTCTGGCGACGGCATCGCCGAGACCGACGTGCATCGACGCAATGCCGCTGCGCCGCGCCCGCACCCAGCCACTTGAACGGCTCTCGACCGGCACCGGGAGCACCTGCACGTCATCGTCGTCGATCATGTCGAGTTGATGCAGTACTCGTCGAATGCCGCGACTCCCGACAACAGCGGCCTCTTCGTCGATCCGCCAGGCTTCGCCGCCTTCAAAGAGCAGCACCGTCGCCCCCGCCGCAGTGGCCGCAGCCCGCATCGATCCGTCACGCAACTTTGCATGCAGCATGAACGGCGCACCGAACGCCTCGGCCAGCGTGCGCGTGGCCGGGTCATCGAGATCGGCACGGATCTGCGGGAGGTTCGTCCGATGATCGGAGCCAGTGTGCAAGTCGATCCCAACGTCACAGCGCTGCACGATCTGCTTCATGAACAGGTTGGCGATCCGTCCGGCAAGCGAGCCGTGTTCCGATCCGGGGAACGATCGGTTGAGGTCGCGACGGTCTGGCAGATATCGATCTCCGCTGAGGAAGCCATGGACGTTGACGATGGGAACGGCGAGCACGGTGCCACGCAGCTTGCGGGGATCGAGGTTGGCGAGCACCCGACGGATGATTTCGACACCAGCAACCTCGTCTCCGTGCACCGCCGCACTCAGCCAGACCGTCGGTCCGTCGACCGGTCCGTGCAAGACCCGCAGCGGGAGGGAGATATGCGTCCCGGTGACGAGACGTGAGACAGGTAGCTCACCCGTTCCCGACCGTCCGCCAGCCACTTCCAGATCGCCGATCCGGAAGGGTTCGCGGCGTGGGGGCCGTCGAGTCGCAGCGTTCATGTCTTTCCTTGATTACGTCGACGTACCGCTTTCGACGGTTTGCCGCCGAGGTACGACGCTGCAGGATCGACCAGAAAGCCCTGTTCGAGTGCTTCGCGGCCGACCAGCATGCGGAACCCCATCTCATCGCGTCGCGTGAGCGTGACTTCGGCATCAACCCGGCGGCCGGCAAGCACGAGACACGCCCGCACGACGGGCCGGTCGGACCGCGTTCCCGACGAGCTGGTGATGGTCCGATGATCGATTCTGATCGCTTCGACGACGGCGACATCATCGTCGGAACGCTGCCAGGGTTGCACCGCGAACCGGACCCATTCGACCTCGTCGCGCTCGAACAATTCGAGATCGAACGCATGGAGCGCCGAGGTACGAGCACCCGTGTCGATCTTGGCCTTGATCGCGTCGACGCCCCAGTCGGGAAGCCCAGCCCACTCTCTCCACCCGACTGTGGTCGAGCCTGGATGTGTCATGGCTGAAGTGTGCCACGATCCATCGCAACGCAGACCCGTTTCGTAGTGTTCTGACCATGACGCGTCGAACCGTTCACGACCTGGTTGCCGAAGCAAAGGCTGACATCGAGGAATTGACTGCCGAGCAGGTCAAGGCGGAACTCGACGCCGGGACGGCGATGCTCATCGACATCCGCGATATTCGCGAACGTGTCGAGAAGGGCGTGATTCCCGGCGCTGTCTCCGCGCCGCGTGGGATGTTGGAGTTCTGGTTCGATCCAGAGAGCCCGTATCACCAAGACCGCTATACGCCCGAGAGCCGCTACATCTTCCACTGCGCGAGCGGGTGGAGATCTGCCTTGGCGGCGCAGGTCATCGGCGAGATCGGCTTCACCAACGTTGCTCATCTCGAGACCGGTTTCACCGGCTGGGTGGAAGCTGGTTACGACATCGATGACATCACGGACACTTCCAAGTGGATCAAGCGTCCCTGACGCCGGTCGATCGCGCCCGCACGCTGGCTGACAAGGTGCTGGCTCGAGCGGCTGAATGTGTCGACCGCGACGCGATCATCCCGACGACGCACTTCGCTGCGCTGGCCGAAGCTGGGTTGTTTGGGATCCTCGGGCCCCTCAACGCCGGCGGATCCGACCTGTCGGCTCATGAGACTCGGCGCGTCATCGCCGCAATCGCTGGTGGCTGCGGCGCAACGTTCTTCGTGTGGGTCCAACACCACGGCGTCGTGCGCGCGTTGCGCGGCTCGCAAAACACACACCTGCGTGACTCGTACTTAGCGCCGCTGTGTGTCGGGCAGATGATCGCCGGGGTTGCGTTCGCTCATGCCCGACGAATCGGGCCGGCTGCAGTGCGCGCAACACGCGTCGCCGGAGGCTGGCGGTTCGATGGGTTCGCTCCGTGGACCACGTCATGGGGTATTGCCCAACGGTTCGTCGTTGTTGGCGAGAGCGATGCCGGCGAACTCGTCTGGGTGATGATCGATGGGAAGACAACCAGCGGGATCACCCCGCGCCACCTTGAACTCCCAGTCCTCGCCGCCACCGGGACGGTTGCGTTGGAATTCAACGGGTTCGTGGCGGCCGACGCCGACGTGATGACGATCATCGATGCGGGCGAGTGGCGAGTCGCCGATCGTCTCACCAGCTCGATCGGACAGACCGCTGCACTGGGGGTCGCCGAACGCGCCGTGTCGCTGCTCGCTGGCACCACCGAGCGCGGCGATGGAAACGACCTCGATGTTGAGGAGGCCCGCAGTGCATTACTTGAGCTCCTCGATGGCTGCTGGGCCGACGATGACCAGCTGGTTTCGGAGATGTCCGCGCCGATCAACGACCGTGAAACATGGATCCGCGAGGCCAGCCTGCATCGGGCCCGCTGCCTTGAGATGGCGCGCACCGCGACCACCGTGCTCCTCGCGGCTTCTGGCGGCGGCGGTCTGGATCTTTCTCACCCGGCCCAACGGCTTGCCCGCGAAGCGATGTTCTACGTCATCCAGGCCCAGACCGCCGACGGCAGGTCTGCCACGCTGCGTGCTCTCACATCCTGAGTCGGCGACGTCGGCATCTCTGTGACAGCCCGGCGCGACGATCGCGCCGATGGCCACCAACGCAGAGCTCCAGCATCTTGCCGCAAACACGTTGAGCCCCGACCCGCGCACGGCGTTGAGTGCGTGCCGACGGCTCAGCACCGAGGAGCTGCCCTGGCTCACCGAGCGGGCCGTGCACCGCGCTCGACGGCAAGGCTGGTCATGGCGGATCATCGGCCAGTTGCTCGGCGTCTCAGGCCAGGCGGCACGCAAACGCTTCGTCCACCTCGACCGCCCGGCTCCGCCATCGCTGGATCGCCGCCCTGAGCGATGGGCCGAGACCGAGCATCGTTCCTTGGCAGCACACGCCCGACAGCTTCGTCTCGCCGCCGACCTCGCAGCATGGGAACGCAGCGGCGTCGACATCGTGCCGTGGTGACCCGCCTCGCTCTTCCATCAATCAAACGAGCGACAGCTCGTGACGTTGTGGAAGTTGACAACCGCGGTTGTCAACAACGACAACCCCTCTTGCGAATTGCGCCGCGCTTGTCCCCCGCTGGCGGGTCAACTCGTTGTTGACTTCTCCGTCGCCGCCGTCTTCGTCGCTGCCGTCTTCTTGGTTGCTGTCTTCTTCTTGGTTGCTGTCTTCTTCTTGGTTGCCGACTGTTGCACGGAACTTCCGGCGGCAATCAGGTCAGCGAACGAGGCTTCGACGTTCGCGGCGAATGCAGTCGGGTCGGTGATGGCCTCGGGGTCAACGAAGATGCCCATGTCGAAGGCACCGTCGTAGGACATCGCCGTGATGTTTGCGCCCGTTCCGGCGACCGGGCCCATCGCCACGGTGGCGAGCACCTTGGCGCCAGCGCAGTAGAGCGGAATTGGAGCACCTCGCAAGTTCGATGTCGCGAAGTCGATGTGGTGCGCTGCGGACCGAGCTGCCTGGGTCACGACCGAGATCGGCAAGAGGTTCGCTACGCCCGACAGCCCCGTCATGCCACCGGTTCGCTGTGCCTCATCTTTGGCTTCGGCAGTCGCATTGACGACTGCAGCCACGCGCTCGCCTGGCGACATCGGCCCGGCGGGCAGCGTGAGAGGAACGGGGGTGAACGAGTTGCCGCCCGCCTTGCCGTCGGACCGCGTGCTGAGCACAAAACTGGTGTTTGTGGACTCGATCGGAGTGCCATGTTCAACGTGGTAGCGATGCACGGCTTCGACAAGGCCCGCCATGAACGCGTCGTTGATCGAACCACCGAGCGCCTTGCCCGCCGTCTTGAGCTCATCGACGTCAACGCGCACCCATTCCAGGTGGCGATGCCGCGACCGGTCGGACCACAGCGGCGATGCCGGCGAACGCTCCGAGCTGGGGCTGAGTTGCCGGGCCGCCGCCTTGAAGGTGTCGACCGCAATACCGACGGTGTCATTGATGCGACGAGGATCTGCAGGCCACAGAGCAACCTCGCCAGCCATTCGCCGACCGATCCCCCACTGTCGGCGCGCCAGGTGCGACGCCGAATGACGAAGGGTGGACATCACGCTGTCGGCAGTATTCCCACCGGATTCTTTTGCCTCATGAGCCGCAACTGCATCATCGATCACTTGCTCAAGATCGACCTCAGGTGCCGGCGGCGCATCTCGTTCGAGGTCCTGATACATCTCGGCCATCCGCATCTGGCCGATGCCATCGGCAACAGAGTGGTGAATGATCGCCCACAGCGCGCCGCGACCCCCTTCGAGCCCACTGATGAGGACGAACCGCCAAAGCGGGCGCGTCCGGTCGAGCGGCTCCGAGTAGAGCTGGGCAGCGAGGTCGAGAAGTTGCCGGTCCGTTCCCGGTCCGGGCAGCACGACTTCGCGAATGTGCGCGTTGATGTCGAACTCTGCGTCGGGGACCCACGCCGGGGTCGAAATTCGACCAAAGCCGGGCACGGCGCGTTGATAGAGGCGCGGGGTGCGCGCGATACCGGCACGCATCTGACGCATGAACCGAGCGGGGTCGACCGGCTGATCGAGCAGAACGATCGAACCACCACTGGGGTTGAGCCACGGGTCCTTCTCGATACTCCACATCAGCGCCTCGTGCTCGCTCATCCGGTCGGCGTTGTCGACTTCTCGTTCTCGTGTGGCCATCGTGACGTCTCTTCTCAGTGCCTTGGCGTAATCAGATCAGGATCAGGTGCGAATCAGGTGCGAATCAGGTGCGAGTCAGGTGTCGGTGCCGGGACGGCGTTCGGACTCGGCGTTCGGGTCGCCCTTGTATCCGGGCGGGAACGTCTGCATCAACTCATCGTTCGTGGGCGTGCGACGCTCGCGAGCCTCGGGCGGCAACAGATCGACCAGCGCCTGCATGATTGCCTGGGTGTCGGCGTCCGGGTCATCGAGACCGAGTTGAACTGGATCACCCACCGTCGCGGAGACCGCGGGACGGTTCGTCGGGTTCATGTTGGGCAACCGCGCGCTGCGCGGCCAGACCCGCTCGGTGCCCCACAGCCCGACCGGGATCACCGGAACACCGGTCTGCGCGGCGAGCTTCGCTGCACCCCATCGCCCCTTCAGTTCCGGGTCGAAGAATGCCGGGCCGCGCGGAATCGTTCCTTCAGGTGCCAACATGACGACCTCGCCGCCCTCGAGCGCCCGTGCTGCAGCCTGCAACGGTTCGTCCGATCCGGAGGATCGTTCGACGCGTACACCACCCATTCCTCGCATCAGTCGACCGATGATCGGCACGTCGAACACTTCTTTCTTACCCAGACCTCGGAGATTCCGACCGGCTTTCGCAAAGAGCAAGCCCATCACCGTCGGGTCAAAGTATGAGCGGTGGTTGAAGACCACGATGGCCGCACCCTCGGTGGGGATCTTGTCGATGTCGTGGAAGGAGATGTCGGCATACGGCGCGACCAACTCTGGCCGCATCAGCGGTCGCGTCCACTCTTGAATCTCGCGTCCACCGATCTTGATGACGCCGTCGCTCTTGTCGAGATGCCGCGTCGGCCAACCCCTGATCGCGGCGGTAGCGGCGAGTCGCGTGTCCGGGTTGACCGCCACCGGATTGCCGACGAGCGCGAGCAGTGGCGAATCGAAGTAGCTGTCGCTGTAGGCGTAGCTGCGATCGAGACGAACGCCGTTCTCGACCGCCCACGCTTCCACCGCGTCGGCCTTCGCCGGACCCCACACAAACGGTCCGTCGAGTTCACCCGTGTAGTTCGTTCCGTCGTTGGCCCACGACGTTCCAATGACGGCGTCAAACCCGAGTTCATCGGCCAGCGCTGTGGTGAAGGCAAGTGGTGAAGTCGACGCGAGGACGAGCAAGCGACCCTCGGCGCGGTGCTCCTCAATGAGCGGCCGAGCAAACGGCTGCACCATCTCGACGATCTCTTTGGCTGCCTTGGCACACGCTGCATCAACGTCACCAATGTTCCAGCCGACCGCCGCACGTACGGCGAGTTTCGCCGGCTGCATGAGCAGCCGCGACTCGCCAGCAATGTCATAGACCGCTTTCAATGTGAACTGCGCGAGCTCAACGAGCGGCTCGATCAGCGGATTCTTGCCAACGTCAGCGACGCCGGCCTCGGTGAGGTGACGCATGAAAACGGTCGACGATGAACCGCTGATGAGCGTTCGGTCGAGATCAAAAATGGCAGCTGACAAGTTGCGAGACATGGGGAGTGCTCCGTTGGACATCGTCGCACGTTTCCTTCGTTTCTGAAATTCGATCGTGCAATACTGTGGCCCCGTCGCGAGTGTGCAGACGGACATCGATTGGGGAATCGTGATGAATCTGGCGAACGTTATCGAGGGACACAGCGACGATCGGCGAGCGCTGATCGACGGCGAAACCGTCGTCACGTTCGGAGAATTGCGTGACCGCGTGTCGGCGTTGCGGTCCCAACTTGCGTCCATGGGCATCAGTCGCGGTGACTCCGTGGCGTTGGCAGCGGGCAACGAGGTGCACTTCGCGACCGGCGCACTCGCGGTGTTGGGGCTGGGCGCCATCGTGATGCCGGTCAACCCGCAGAGCCCGCCGGCCGAACTTCGCCTCCGCATCGACATGGTCCAGCCTCGCCTGCTGCTTGTTGGTGACGACGGCCAGGGCTTACTCGGCATCGACGATGAGCTCGGTGTTGAGGCACTCGACATGACCACGCTCGCCGCGGTTCCGGTGACTGATCCCGACCCCGGCATCGTCGACGTCGAGCCAGACGACCGAGCGTTCTACATGGCGACCAGCGGTGTATCGGGAGCGCCGAAGGTGGCGATCCTCAGCCATTACAACTTGCGCTGGGTGCAAGAAGCAATGGGCCAAGGGCTCGACCCGATGCAACCAGACGACATCACCCTCGGGTGCCTCTCGTTCGCGCACATCTTCGGCTTGAACGTGGTGCTGCTCTACGGCCTGCGCGTGGGTTCGTGCATCGTCCTCCAGCGTCGATTCGATGCCGACGAAAGCCTTCGCTTGATTCGCGAGCACGGCGTCACTGTGCTTGCCGGGGCGCCACCGATGTGGCAGCGATGGGCGAAGGCCGACGCGCCCGACGATTCGCTGTCGACCATCCGGTTCGCTGCATCGGGCGCTGCGGCGTTGCCCCTCGGCGTCTTCGAGACGATTCGCGACCGGTATGGCGTCGAGGTCGCTCAGGGCTACGGCCTGACGGAAACCTCGCCCGTGGTCACCATGGGGCGCGGCTACGCCGTTCGTCCCTCTTCGGTCGGCAAGGTGCTTGACGGTGTGACGGTGGCTCTCGTCGACGACAACGGAATGCCGGTCGACATCGGCGACGAGGGCGAGGTTGTCGTGAAGGGTCCCGGCATCTTCCACGGATACCTCGACGACCAGGCCATGACCGACGCCGTGCTGACCGCTGACGGTTGGTTCTGGACCGGCGACGTCGGGATCTTCGACGAGGAGGGCTACCTGTACCTCGTCGACCGGATCAAGGACGTCGTCATCGTGTCGGGCTTCAACGTGTACCCGGCGGAGGTCGAAACCGCGCTGATCAAACATCCCGACGTCCGTGGTGCAATCGTCACGGGTCACGCGAACGAAGCGACGGGCGAAATGGTCGTCGCTCACATTTCCGGCGATGTCAGCGAGACCGAGCTCCGAGCGCACGTCGCTCAGCATCTCAGTCGGCACAAGTGGCCAGCTGAGTACCATTTCCTTGATGAGCTACCGATCGCTCCAAACGGTAAGCCGATCCGTCGGGCGCTGCGCTGATGAGCGGTGGCAACGACCGTTCCTTCAACTTCGAAGCGGCTCCTGAGCTGCCCGGCGCCGACCGGCTGAGCAAGTACGCATTCGGCGGTATCCGCCGCCTGACCCATCGTCTCTGGGACTTCACGATCGAGGGACGCGACAACGTGCCGCTCGAGGGGCCGGCGATCATCACACCGAATCACCTGTCGTTCTGCGATTCGGTCTTCGTACCCGCCGCGCTCCCCCGTCGAGTGTGGGCGATCGGCAAGGGCGAGTACATGGACAGTTGGAAGACGAAGCATCTCTTTCCGGCAATGGGCATGATCCCGGTCGACCGGTCAGGCGGCGACGCCGCCCAAGCCGCGCTCGACACGGCCGCCAGGGTGCTCGATGGTGGCCGCTTGTTCATGATCTATCCAGAGGGCACGCGCTCTCGGAGCGAGTTCCTCCACAAGGGCCGCACCGGCGCGGCCCGCCTCGCGATTCGTTGCAACGCTCCCATCGTGCCGGTGGGGCACGAAGGAACGCTCGTCGTCCAACCGCCCGATTCGTTCAAGATGAAGCCACGCCTCCCGGTCACCGTGCGGTTCGGTGCCCCGATGTGGGCCCACAAGTACGGCGACCCCGAAGACCCCCGCACGCTGCGGGCGTTCACCGATGCCGTGATGTTTGAGATCGCTCAGCTCTCCGGACAACGCTACGTCGATCGTTATGCCAGCAAAGACGACCGGCCCGGAGTGCTCGCTGACGCCGAGAAGACAGCGCCTCCGACCGCGCAAGATGACACCACCGAGCGCATCAACCCGCAACGGCCAAGTGTCGTCGGTGAGAGCCCGATCAGTATTCCTCGACCCACGCTTCGACCGGTGACGTCACCGAGTACGAACGGCACCGCGACGCCGACGAAGCCAGGGGTCGCCGCGCCGATCTCGTTGCCACCGGGACGCCGCGCGCCGGTCGGCTGACCAGCAGCCACGCACGACTCAGGCCTCGTCGAACATGATGACGCTGCGCGCGACGTTGCCCTGCTTCATGTCCTCGAACCCCTCGTTGATCTGTTCGAGCGAGATCTTCTTCGACACCATTTCGTCGAGCATCAAACGACCGGACAGGTACATGTCGACGTAACGGGGCATGTCAGTGCGGAACTGGTTCGAGCCCATGTTCGAGCCAGTCAGCTTCTTTTCAGAGAGCAGCTCCACGCCGTGGATCTCGATCTGCGTGCCGACCGGAATCATGCCGATCACTGTGGCTTGTCCGCCCTTGCGCAGCATCTGGAATGACTGCTCGGCGGTGGCCTTCATCCCGACTGCCTCGAAGGCATGGTGGACGCCGCCGCCGGTGATCTCTTTCACTGCCTGGACGACATCGACTTTGCTTGCGTCCACGACGTGAGTGGCTCCCATCTCCTGGGCGAGTTCGAGCTTTGACGGAGCCATGTCGATGGCGATGATCGTGTTCGCACCCGCAATTCGTGCACCCTGAACAGCCGAGAGGCCAATGCCCCCGCAGCCGATGACCGCGACCGTCTCGCCGGGCGCAACCTTCGCCGTGCGGAAGACCGCACCGAGGCCCGTCGTGACGCCGCACCCGATGAGTGCCGCCTTGTCGAGTGGCATCTCTTTGTCGATCTTCACCAACGCGTGTTCGTGGATCAACATCTGCTCCGCGAACGACGAGAGATGGAGGAACTGGTTGACCGTCTCGCCATCGCGTGACAGCCGAGGTGCGTCTGCGGGTTGTCGAACCAGTTCGGTGTCTTTGTTCTCGCACAACGACGGGTGGCCGTCGGTGCACTGCGAACAGTGACCACAGAACGCCGACAGGCAGGTGATGACATGATCGCCGGGCTCGACGTAGTGGACCATCGAACCCACCGCTTCGACCACGCCTGCTGACTCGTGGCCGAGCACGCTCGGACACCGAGCCGGGTACTTGCCCTCCATGAAATGGAGATCGCTGTGGCAGATGCCGGCGGCAACGGTCCGGATGAGCACCTCGCGCGGTCCCGGTTGACCGATCTCGATCTCTTCGATTTCGAGCAGGCCTGGAACGGTGTTGAGCACGGCAGCTTTCATCAGACAACGGTACCGCGATCGCCCGCCCACCTTTCGACTCGCTTGACCCGACTCGCATGGCGCAACGGCGGACGACGACACTGGACCGATGACCAGCGCCACTGCCAACATCGTCGACACGATTGAAGTCCGCCAGATGTCGGCCACCATCGGCGCCATGATCTCCGGCGTCGACCTGGGCGCCGAGTTGAGTGACGCCACAGTCGCGGTGTTGCGCCAGGCATTGCTCGACTGGAAGGTCATCTTCTTCCGCGATCAGGACATCACCACCGAGCAGCACCTCGCGTTCGGGCGTCGGTTTGGTGAACTCGAAGTCCACCCGTTTGCGCCAGGAAAGCCCGGCTATCCCGAGGTGCTCGCGATCTCGCACGATGCCGATGGGCCGGGCTACGAGAACCTGTGGCATTCCGACGTCACCTGGCGGCTCCAGCCGTCGCTCGGTTCAGTGTTGCGCAACGTCGAGTCGCCCGACGTCGGGGGCGACACGTTATTTGCCGACATGTACGCCGCGTACGACGGTCTCCCGCAGCGTGTGCGGGACCGCGTCGACGGTCTCGTCGCGCGTCACGACTTTGCGGGGTTTCGTCGCGGCCTCCAACGGCGAGGTGCAACCGATGAAGAAATCGCGGAGTTCAATGCGACCTACCCGAACCCTGAGCACCCGGTGATTCGAACGCACCCCGAGACGGGTCGCAAGGCGATCTACGTCAATGCTGGCTTTACCCAGGAGATCATCGGCATCGACCCTGAGGAGAGCCGCGAGCTCCTCGACCTGCTGTATCGGCAGGCAGCCTTTCCCGAGTACCAGGTGCGCTTCAGATGGGAGAACAACTCAGTTGCGTTCTGGGACAACCGCTCCTGCCAGCACTACGCCGTGTCTGACTACTGGCCGAACGTTCGCAAGGCCGAGCGCGTCACGATCATCGGTGACACGCCGTACTTCGACGACTCGAAGACGCCGACGGAACCCACCGAGTACCCCTTCCGCGGTGCGATCCTCCGCCACGGCCGCGACTGACCGTTGTCCGGTCAGCCGCGCAAGTTGCGGGCGAAGAGATCGTGCAGGCGTTCCCAGTGACGTTCTGATGCCGCCTTGTCGTAGAGCGGTCGCTCCCTGAAGGCGAAGCCGTGCTCGGTACCCGGATACCACTCGGTTCGCCCCGCGCATCCTGCTTCGACACGAGCAGCTTCGAATGCGTCGATCATCTCCGGCGGCGCATAGCTATCGGTCTCGGCTGCGCCGACGTAGACCTCGCCGCTCGCGTTGGCGAGTTGCAGGTGCGGCGAGTCGTCGGTGTCGACCACGAGTCGGACCCCGTGGAACGAGGCACCGGCAACCACTTGGCCGGGCAGCTGTCCCAAGAGGTACACGGCGAACGGTCCGCTCATGCAGTAGCCGACCGCTCCGACCCGCTCAGTGTTTGCAGCCGGATCGGCTTCGGCATGAGCGATGAGCGCCCGCGAGTCGCTGACGACCATGTTGTTGCTCAGCCCGCTCATCAGCTCGAACATGCGGTCGCGATCACCCGTGTCGAACACGTTGTACTCACTCACCTCGCGGTAGTAGAGCTGCGGTGCCATCACGTAGTAGCCCGCCGTCGCCAGGCGCCGCGCCATGTCGCGGATCTCTTCCCGCATGCCCGGGGCATCCATGAAGAACAGCACCAGGGGGTGCGGTCCACCAGAATCGGGGTGCACGACGAAGGTGACCATCGGTGTGTCCGGGGTGCTGTCCGAGGTGGTGATGTCGATGAACTGTTCGATCATCTCCGCAGTCTCGCGGAGGGACCTGCTGAGCGTGGCAGTGAGGAGGACACCCAGCACGACTCGATCTCGATCGACGTGTGATTTCGGCTCCGCTGAACTGTGGCAGGGTGAATGGAGCGGCCACTCGACGTCGGAGATGCCGGCGCTGAAGCCGCCGAACCGGAGCACCAGTCATGACGTTCACCCAGTCCATCCATTTCACCACCGACAGACGCGACGAGGTTCTCGACCTCATGAGGCGCTGGAGCGACGATTCGATCAGTGTCGGTACGGCTCAACGCGCGACCCTGGTTGAGGACCGCTCGGCGCCGGGCAACTACGTCATGGCTGTCTCGTTTGAGTCCGCCGAGTCTGCGGCAACAAATTCCGATCGACCGGAGACCGGAGCATTCGCCGAGCAGTTCGCAGCACTGTGCAACGGTGCACCGGAGTTCCGGGAGTACGACCTCGTCGAGGTGTACGGCCAGTAGACGAGTTCCAGCCGGTCGCCCTGGGTGGCCGTGTTACGTTCACGCGCGTGTCGGCGATGAACCGCGTGCAGGTGGTGCACGACAACTTCCTGCAACGTGTTGCGGCACGTGACTTCCCTCCGCGCACCTCCACGCTCACGCCTGCCGAGGTTGGTCTCGACAGTGACGCGCTCGCCGCGCTGTTCCAGGCGCAGGCGCTCAGTCGCCACCTCGACCGCGCAGCCCGCGACCTCCAGGCTTGCGGCGAAGGGTTTTACACCATCGGGTCGTCTGGCCATGAGGGCATGGCCGCCGTCGCTGCTGCGCTCCGCGCGACCGACATGGCGTTCCTCCACTATCGCGACGCTGCCTTCCAGATTGCCCGAGCCGCGCAGGTGCCTGGGCAAGATCCGCTCGGCGACATGTTGCTCAGTTTCGTCGCGTCGAGCGACGACCCGATCTCGGGTGGCCGGCACAAGGTGCTCGGCTCGGCTGTGCTCAACATCCCGCCACAGACGAGCACGATTGCGTCGCACCTCCCGAAGGCGGTCGGCACGGCCTACTCGATCGGTCTCGCGAAGCGCATCCGTCCTGAGCATGCGGTGCTTGCTGACGACGGGCTCGTGATCTGCAGCTTCGGCGACGCGTCACTCAACCACGCGAGCGCGCAATCCGCGCTGAACACTGCCGGGTGGACGAGCTTCCAGGGTGTCCCACTCCCTCTTCTGTTCCTCTGTGAAGACAACGGTCTGGGTATCTCGGTCAAGACCCCTGCCGGATGGGTCGAGGCGTCGATGCGCAATCGGGCCGGCATTGAGTACATGCACTGTTCCGGCCTGGATCTCGCCGACACATATGCCGCCGTCACCGGAGCGGCGCGGCGAATCCGAGCGACTCGACGGCCGGTCTTCTTGCATCTCGACTGTGTCCGGCTCTACGGCCATGCCGGCGCTGACGTGGCATCGAGTTACCTCTCGCCGGAACGGATCGAACGCGACGAGGCGAACGATCCGCTGCTGCACTCCGCTCGGCTCCTCGTCGAACACGGCGACTTCTCCCCGGCGCAGGTGGTCGACATCTATACGACGATCGAAGCCGAGGTCACACGTCGGCTCAACGATGCCGTCGGTCGCCCCAAACTCCAGACGTCAGAGGACGTCATGTCGAGCATCGTGCCGCCGCCGCGCTGGTCTGAGCCGACGCTCCTGCCGACCAAGGGTCAGCGCATCGAAGTATTTGGACGCGTGGAGATCACGGCCATGGCAGCGCCGCAACACCTCGCCAAGCTGCTCAACTGGGCAATCACCGACGAGATGTTGCGCTCCCCGGAAATCATTGTCGCCGGGGAAGATGTCGGCGCCAAAGGCGGCGTGTACGGCGTCACCCAACGTCTGCAGAAGCGATTCGGGCAGCACCGCGTCATCGACACCATCCTCGACGAGCAGTCGATTCTCGGCATGGGCATCGGTCTCGCGCACAACGGATTCGTCCCAGTCGTCGAGATCCAGTTCCTTGCCTACCTGCACAATGCCGAAGACCAATTGCGTGGCGAGGCCGCGACGCTGCCCTTCTTCTCCAACGGTCAGTTCGCGAATCCGATGATCATTCGAATTGCCGGGCTCGGCTACCAGCGCGGGTTCGGTGGCCACTTCCACAACGACAATTCACTTGCGGTGCTCCGCGATATTCCGGGCATCGTCATCGCCTGTCCGTCGAATGGCACCGATGCCGTGCACATGTTCCGCGAGTGCATTCGACTGGCTCGCGACGAGCAGCGCGTCGTCGTGTTCATCGAGCCGATCGCCCGATACATGACCCGCGATCTCCTGACCGAAGGCGACGAGCGCTGGGCCGGCATCTATCCGGAGTTCGATCCACAGCTCACGATGCGTTCCGGCACCATTGGGGTGCGCGGCGACGGCACCGACCTGGCGATTGTCACCTACGGCAACGGCGTGTTCCTCGCCGAGCAAGCCGTCGAGTCGCTTCGAGCCGATGATGGCATCAACGTGCGGATCATTGACCTGAGGTGGCTCGCTCCCCTACCGATCGACGCCGTGGTCGCAGCAACTGCACCGTGTCGATCGGTCCTGGTTGTCGACGAATGCCGCGAGACCGGGTCGCAAAGCGAGGCGATCGTCGCACGGTTTGCCGAGCGCGGCCGTCACGACGTGTACCGCGAGTGCGCGGCCGACAGCTTCATTGCCACCGGCCCGGCATTCGGCGCCACACTCCCCAGCCGCGAGTCGATCGTTGCGGCCGCACGCCGCGCCGTCTCCGACCTCAGTTGATCGAGCGTTCCTTACCTGACCAGTAGGGCTCGCGGAGCACTCGCTTGAGCACCTTGCCCGCGCCCGACTTCGGGAGCGCCTCAGAACGGAACTCGAAGCCCTTTGGCACCTTGTACCCGGCGATTCGCTCCCGACAGTGCGCGGTCAGCTCTGCTTCGTCGACCTGCACTCCGGCGCGCAACACGACTGCCGCCTGAACTGCCTCGCCCCACTGTTCATCGGGCACCCCGAACACCGTTGCTTCAAGGACGCCCGGGTGGGCGTACAGCGCGTCCTCGACCTCGGTGCAGTACACGTTCTCGCCGCCGCTGACGATCATGTCTTTGGCGCGGTCGACGAGGAACAGGTAACCGTCGTCGTCGAGATACCCGATGTCACCGGATCGGTACCACCCGCCGTCGAGCAGCACTTCGGCTGTCTGTTCGGGCTTGTTCCAATACCCGGCCATCACGTTCGGGCCGCGCACGGCGACCTCGCCGGCAGTTCCTGGCGGGACCGCGTTGCCCGCCGGGCCGACGACCCGGATCTCCACACCGGGAGGCCCCTGTCCGCAACTCTTGGCTCGTTCGCTGTCGAGGTACTGCTCCTCGTGGCGGAAGATCGCCGCAATCGGCGACAGCTCGGTGGCCCCGTAGAGGTGAATGAGCTCACACTTGAACAGATCGTCTGCGCGCCGCAGCACCTCGAGCGCAACGGGTGAGGCACCGTGCGACAGCCAACGCATCGACGACAGGTCGCGCGGCTCGGTGGCCTGCGTTTCGCACATCGCCGACAGCATCGCTGGCACTGCGATTGCGCAGGTCACCTGTTCGTCGGTGATCAGGTCGAGTGCTGCGCCGGGATCGAAGGCACCAAGAATCACGTTCGATGCGCCGACCCACGGGAGGACAAGTGCCGAGTACAGCCCTGCCGCATGGAACATCGGTGCCATCGTGAGGTAACGGTCGTCGTCGAGAATTGGCTGGGCGAGTTGGACCTGCACCGCGTTGGCCATCAGGTTGGCATGCGTCAGCATCACGCCCTTCGCCGCGCCGGTCGTGCCACCGGTGTAGAAGAGCCCGGCCAAGGTGTCGGGCGCGATCCGGACGTCGCTCATCGGGTCGTCAATCGAGACGCCGGCAAGCAACGACTCGTACTCGTCGGTGTCGAGACGGATGACTCGGTCGACCGAGGCGGCCAGCCCACCCGGGTCGCGATCGCAGATCAGCACCTTGGCGCCGGCGTCTTCGGTCGCATACACCAACTCCGGCTGGGCCCATCGAGTGTTGTGCGGCACGATGACTCGACCCGAAATCGGAATCCCGAAGAAGAGTTCGAGGAACTTGTCCGAGTTGAGCGACCACAACGCCACTCGGTCTCCCGGCTCGGTGAGTTGGCGCATCAGGGCACCAACGCGGTCAATCCGTTCGCCCAACTCCGCGTAGGTGCGGCGGATCTCGCCGTGCACGACGCCGGTTCGGGAGCCGAAGATCGTTCGGGCTCGCTGGATCGGATCGTTCATCGTGTACACGCCACCACCGTAGTTTCCGGCGCGTGATCCTGTGCACTGGCGAAGGTCCCGGTCATGCCCTTTTTCTGGGCGCGAGCGGGGGGAATCAGATGCGTTCGAAGTACCGGTGACGTTCCCAGTCGGTGACCGCGGCGTCGAAGGCGTCGGCTTCGGTCGTGAAGAAATGTGCGTAGTGATCGACGACGCCATCGCCGAGGAGACGGCGCGTGACGGCGCTGCCCCGAAAGCGATCGGTCGCCTCACGCAACGTTCGCGGAACGCGCTCCAACGCTGCGGATGCGTAGGCGTCACCATCGAAGCGGGGCGGTGGCTCTATGCGGTTTTCGATCCCGTCGAGGCCACTCGCCAGCGCGGCGGTGTAGGCGAGATATGGGTTGCAGTCACCACCGGGAATCCGACATTCGATCCGCAGGCTCGGGCCGGTCCCGACCACCCGGAAGCCGGCCGTGCGATTGTCGTCGGACCAGGCAATACGTGTCGGTGCCCACGACCCGTCTTGGAATCGCTTGTATGAGTTGACCGTCGGCGCAAAAAAGACCATGAAGTCTTGGAGGTGTGTCATCCACCCACCGAGGAACCATCGAAACAGATCGCTGCGCTCGTCGCCGGCCGCGAACACGTTCGTCTCGGCCGCCGCATCCCACAGACTCAGATGAATGTGACAGCTGTTGCCGGCATCGTCGGCGTGGGGCTTGGCCATGAAGGTGACGCTCACGCCTTGGGCGTCAGCCAGTTCCTTCATGCCGTGTTTCATCACCGCATGTCGATCAGCCATCGTCAACACGTCCGCATATCGGATATTCAGCTCATGCTGACCGACCCCGGTCTCACCCTTTGAGTTCTCGACCGGGATGCCGCTCTGCCGGAGCGCACGACGAGCAGCGCCGACGTACGGCTCGATGCGCGCGCCTTGCAAGAGGTGGTAGTCCTCGCTGTACCAACCGGCGGGCTGCAAGTCAGCGTGTCCAGCTTCGTGCGCGCTGCGATAGCTGTCTTGGTACAGATAGAACTCGAGTTCCGACGCGGCAAACGCTGCGTTTCCTGTCGCGGCAAGTCGGGCGATCTGGGCTCGCAACATCGCTCTCGGCGACACCGGAACCGCGATCTCCTCAGCGTCGAGCACATCGCACAGCACCAGTGCGGTTCGATCCGTCCAAGCCGCTCGACACAGCGTGTTCAGGTCCGGA
>JABJAB010000081.1 GCA_018666235.1 Ilumatobacter sp. | reverse complement strand
CTCCGACATAGGCCAGGTCGGCATCGAGGATCGGCCGATCGAGGTGCAAGACGGGAAGGTCGTGGTCGGGCATGGACTGATCATCTCGCAGTCAGTCCGCTGTCGGCGAACCCGCGACACGCCGGCTCGGAAACTCGACAAGACCCCCGAAGACGCTGCCAGAGCATCTACCAGGAATTCTGTTGTGGGCGCAGAGGGACTCGAACCCCCGACATCTGCCATGTAAAGGCAGCGCTCTAGCCAACTGAGCTATGCGCCCGAACTCAGCGACGGAGTGTAGCGGCGACGCTGTGACCCAGCCCTCGCAAAGGCACCGAGTGCCTACTCCAGCCCAATGTGATGGGAACTTGGGCCGATCTCCGGCCCTTGCCAGCTGTGATCCGATTCAGAGAGGCGTGGACCCGCTGGATACGAGATCGCATCGCCCTGTGTAGGTGATCGACCACCAATCACACCCCCTGAGCACCAATTGCCTGATCAAAGACCTTGCGCTGCAGGGACTCCGGCGCGATTATGAAACTGGGTCCGTGAGAGCGTCCATCAGGAATCCAGCGTCGGGCTTCGGCCCGGTCGACTGATTCAAGCCCATCCCTGCTACGGGACTGACGCACCTCACGGGCCCCTTCGCGTCCGGGCCGCAATCAACTCGTCAAGCAAGGCGCCGCCTGACGCCACAACCGGTGTGCGCCGATCAACGTGGTTGAGCACCGTGAGGTCTCGCCCGAGAGCATCGGCCGCACAGCCGCCAGCCTCCTCGAGAATCAAGACCGACGCCAAGTAATCCCACACACCATGTGAATCCGTGGTCGTGTCGACGTAGCCGTCAAATCCACCGCGGGCCACCGCCGCGATGTCGAGCGCTGCGGCTCCCATCGCGCGGAATTGCTGCCAGCCCCAGTGCGCCGGCGGCAAACCGTTCACGGCGATGATCGACTCCGAAAGCGACGACCGCGGACCGACCAGGATTGGCTGACCATTCCGGTTCGCTCCGCGATCCCGCACAGCGGTGTACCGATCGCTTGTCGCGAGGTTGCTCACCATCGCCACCGTCGGCACGCCATCGCTGACCAAGCACAACGCCGTCGCGCACCACGGCAGCCCCAGGCTGGCGTTCGTCGATCCGTCGAGTGGATCGACCACCACGACGTCACGTCCGAGTTCGCCACCCTGCTGTTGCAGTCCCGATTCCTCGGACAACACGTCGAACCCCGCAGCAAGCAGCGGCTGGACACAGACCTCATCGACATCGAGATCGATGGCGTATTGTCCGGAACGCAGGCCCGACGCGCCCCAATCTGCGTTGGCCCCAACCACCTCAGCGGCGCGGTCACAGATCGACGCGAACAGATCGAGCGTCGCCCTCGCCTCAACCGGTATGACAGAAGCGTCGCTGTTGTTGGTCGAGTCCACGCCACGGACGGTAGTGTCCGGAGCGATGGCAGTCATCGACGTTGCAGGATTCATTGCCGATGTGAAGAGCCAGGCCATCGACTCTGGCTTTCATGTTCACGACGAACGACACTTCGTCGAGACATATTCACTCCGCCAGTTGTGGGAAGTCGACCTCCACCCCGAGGAAGCTTGTTCGGGCCCGATCGACCTCCACCTCTCACTTGATGTCGATCCCAGGGCGATGCTCGGGTTCGAAGACGAGGTGATGAAGCTCGATGACCTCGACGACCCACCACCGCACGGCTTCAGCTTTCCATTGCTGTTCACGTGGACGTTGCCGCCCCTTCCCGAACCGCCCGACCTGCTGGTGCTCGCTACGGACCTCGCTGGCATCGGCGGCATGGACCTTCCCGTCGAGGTGTCCGCCATCGACTCGTTCCCGAGCGTCACCGATGCGCCAGAGCGAAGCCTCTCAATGGTCGCCAAGATGACCGTCGACCTCGCCGACGTCTACATGAATCAGGACCAGGCTGTCACGACTGCACTCGATCGATGCAAACACGTCAGCCTCTACCTGCTCGAGCACGCACCCGCGTGGCTCGGCGACTACTTACACTGAGCCGATGCGAGTTCATGAACTGATCGACATCCTCAGCGACCAACCGCCGGAGACCGAGGTCGAGATTGCCATTGTCGCCCCGGTGGATGCCGACAATGATGACATCACGGTCGACCGATACTTCGTTGACGGTGTGCTCCCCTGGCAAGATGCCGAGGACGACGAGGAGAGCGACAATCCGGGCGAGCTCACCATTTGGCTGGTCGGCGGCGAAGAGCCCGACGTCAACGCCTTCCTGGACGCGATCGAACAACCCGACGCCTGAACATCACCGATGAGGTCTGTCCTCGTCTGTGATTCCAGGGGTGTTAGCTCAGTTGGTTAGAGCAGCGGACTCATAATCCGTCGGTCCCGGGTTCGAGCCCCGGACGCCCCACCAGTCGCATCCACTGCCCGAAAACGACGAAGGCCCACCGGCTTGCGGTGGGCCCTCTTCGTTGGCTCCGGGGGTGGGGCTCGAACCCACGACAAGCGGATTAACAGTCCGCTGCTCTGCCAGCTGAGCTACCCCGGAAGGCAGGAGCCGAGGCGAGGCTATCGGTCAGAGACCGACCCTCCCACTCTCGATTCGAGGTCTATTCGACCTCGAGGAATTCTCTGAGCCGTTGGCTTCGTTGGGGGTGGCGGAGCTTGGCCAAGGTCTTGGCCTCGATCTGGCGAATTCGCTCACGCGTCACACCAAATTCCTTGCCGACCTCTTCGAGCGTTTTGGCCTGGCCGCCGTCGAGACCAAACCGCAACCGGACAATGTCCTGCTCACGCTCTGAGAGTTCACCGAGCACTTCACCGACCGCGTCAGACAGCATCACTTTGGCCGCAGCGTCGGCCGGGCTGACGACAGAGTCGTCCTGGATGAAATCGCCCAAGTTCGACTCGTCTTCCTCGCCGACCGGCGAGTCGAGTGACAACGGATCTTGCGAATAGCGCAGCAGTTCACGGACTCGATCCGGCTCGAGTTGGACGCGTACCGAGATCTCTTCGATCGTGGGTTCACGCTCCAATTCTTGGTGCATCGAACGCTTCGCCCGCGTGACACGGTTCATGTGCTCGACCATGTGGACTGGAATGCGAATCGTGCGGGCCTGATCTGCAATCGATCGAGTGATCGCCTGACGAATCCACCAGGTGGCATACGTTGAGAACTTGAAGCCCTTGGTGTAGTCGAACTTGTCGACCGCACGCATCAGACCCAGGTTGCCCTCTTGGATGAGGTCGAGCAGTTGCATACCCCGGCCCGAATAGCGCTTGGCGATGCTGACGACGAGGCGCAAGTTGGCTTGCGTGAGTTCGCTCTTGGCTCGCTCACCCCGATTGACCGCACGGGTCAGCATGCGCCCCTCGACACCATCGATGGGCTTGCCAGCTTCGGCCGCCTCGTCGATCTTGCCCGCAGCGATCAGCCCTTCTTCGATCAACTGCGCCAGGCGGCGCTCATCGTCGGTCGTGAGTAAGTCGACCTGACCAATCTCACGCAAGTACATCCGGACGGCGTCAGAGGTCCCGCCCTCGCCCTTCGGCGACGACTTCTTCATCCGCCGCCCCCGTCGCCGACTGAGCAGCTTCTCGTCCGCGTCGTCAGGAAGCGGTGCTTCCACCGGCTCGACGGTGACCTTGTGCAAGATGTCCGCGACCTCGTCGTGATCGTCGCCGTGCCCCTCGACGGCATCGTCGATGGTGATGCCGTGTTCGGCCATCTTCGACTGCACATCGACCAGCACGTCCCCGGTCAATTCGACGTGCCGGAGGACAAGCGTCAAGTCTTCGGCATGCACCTCACCAGATTCACGACCCTTGGCGACAAGCTTGTCCCACTCTTTGGCCTCAACACCCAAGAAGGGCGCGGCAGACACGCTCTCTGTGGGGTCACCAGCATCAGTGTTCCCCATCTGTGCGTTCCTCTGATCGTCGATGAAGCCAACCTAGCAATGACTCAGCCGCGGCGAGAGCGCGAGTGGGCTCGGTGTCTTGCAGCGCTTCGAGGTCGAGACGCGCCTGACGATCCTCGACCATCCCCTCGGGATCGATCACACGCACCCGCTGCTGCAACTCCCGACGACAGGCTGCTCCGATCAATGTGCGAGCTTCGACGTCTGCGACGAGGTTGAGGTCGACCACAGCGGCACGTTCGAGAATGTCGACAGCATCGGGAGGGGCAATCTCAATCGCCTTCGAGAGATCTCCGCCAGCCTCGCCAAGTGCGATGAACGCCATGCGGTTGACGTCATCGTCGAAGAGCTCTGCCAACAGCCACGGAGCGATCGAGTCCCAGTCTTGAACGAGCAGCACGAGGGCCGCAAACTCAGCATTTTGTACCGGACCTCGCGACCGCTTCTGCTGCACCTGAATGGCGGGACGCCGAGTTCCGCGCTCGGCCAGACGAACCATGTCGCTGACCGGCATCGACAGCTCCGCGGCGACTTCGCCGGCGTAGAGCATGCGGATCGACTTGTTGGGATGTTCGTTGACGACTGCCATCGCATCCTCAGCGAGTCGGACCCGGTGCTCGGGTGAGTCCTTCGGCCGACCGCGCATCGTGCGATCAAGTCGGAACTTGAGGAACGGCACCGGCTTGTCGACGGCTGCCACCAAAGCCTCCGGTTGCGACGAAGCCAGGTCACCAGGATCCTTACCGTCAGGGAGCCGAGCGACCAGCACTTCAACCTTGTGCTTCTCTTCCCACTCGTAGAACCGTTCCGCGGCTCCCTGACCAGCAGCGTCAGCGTCGAACGACAGCACCACTTTGCTGGCGTACCGTTTGAGCAGACGCACGTGTTCCTCGGTGAGCGCCGTGCCACAGGTGGCAACGGCGCGAGGCACGCCGGCACGATGGAAGCCGATCACGTCCGTATACCCCTCGCACACCACGACCTGGTCCTTCTTGGCGATATCGGCCTTTGCCCAGTTCAGCCCGTACAGCGTCTTGCTCTTCATGTAGATCGGCGTCTCCGCGCTGTTCTTGTACTTCGCTGGGTCGTCAGAGCCGGGAAGGATGCGCCCGCCGAACGCCAGCGCCTCGCCCGATTCGGAGAAGATCGGGAACATCACGCGACCGCGGAACGCGTCTTGCATCTTGTTGCGCCGGTTACGAAACGACAGCCCGACATCCTGCATCACATCGGCAGGCGCACCGAGATTGCGCGAGAGCTGATCCCAATCATCGGGAGCCCAACCAAGTTTGAACTGCCGAGCGATATCACCAGCCAGACCGCGCCGCCGCAAATAGTCGCGGGCGGCTCGAGCATCAGGAGATTCCAGCAGCCGCTGGTGATACCACTCGACCGCGTCGTTCATCGCTGCCGTCAGTTTCTTGCGGCGCGAGCGCTCTTCGGACTGTCCCGACGTCGTGTAGTTGAGTTGGATACCCGCCTTGGCCGCGAGGTGTTCGATTGCACCCGGAAAGTCAAGGTGCTCGATCTCTTGGATGAACGTGAAGACGTCACCGCCCTTGTCACAGCCGAAACACTTGTAGCGGCCCCGTTCCTCGGTGACGTTGAACGAGCCGCTCTTCTCTGCGTGAAATGGACACAGGCCGACCCAGTTCCGGCCGACCCGTTTGAGCGCGACGTACTGCTGGACGGTGTCGACAATCGACACGGTCGACCGCAGCCGCTCGATGTCTTCGTCGACGATCCCCATGCCTTCAGACTACGGCGTCGGCCTTGTCGCTGGAGGCGAATCGTCAGCGCCGTCGCCACCACCGACCACCAGGCCGGCCGCGACCATGGCCACCACCGCGGCAATCGCTGCGAGCATCGCGACCCTCGACGTCCGGCTGGCCCGAGGCGGCAACGGACGATCAGCAAAGTCGGCCTCGTCAAATTCGTCGGCGTCGTCAAACTCATCGTCGTAGATGGACACGTACGCCAGGATACGGCCGTGACATCGCCGGGCTCGGACGCGAACAAGGATCACGAAGCAGCCGATCCGAACGAACGACTTGAGGTTCTCCGTTCTTTGAGCTACTTCGAGGAAGAGGCGAGAACCGCCTGCGCCGCAGTGAGCCGAGCGATGGGCACCCGATACGGCGAGCACGACACATAGTCGAGTCCAATCTCGTGGAACAGCTCGATCGAAGCCGGGTCGCCACCATGCTCACCACAGACGCCCATCTTGAGTCCTGGTACAGCCTCCCGGCCCTGTTCCACAGCCAGGCGGAGCAGGGCCCCGACACCGAACTGATCGATCGTGTCGAACGGGTTGGCTGGGAGCAGACCGAGATCGAGGTACGCCGGCATCATTCGGGTCTCGACATCATCACGGCTGAAACCGAACGTCAACTGCGTCAGGTCGTTCGTGCCGAAGGAGAAGAAGTCAGCATCGTGGGCGATATCGCCAGCCCGCAGCGCTGCCCGCGGCGTCTCAATCATCGTGCCAATGGTGATGTCGCTGTGATCAGACTGTGTGGCCTCGATCTCAGCTTCGACCCACGATCGAGCGAGCGCAAGCTCTGGTCGGGTGACGGTCAGCGGAATCATCACCTCGACAATCGGATGCAGCCCTGCGTCGCGCAGCGTCTGCACCGCAGCCAGAAGTGCTCGCACCTGCATCGCATACAGGCCGGGTTTGAGCACACCGAGGCGCACGCCGCGTGTACCAATCATCGGGTTGTGCTCGGCCCACGTACGCGCGGCGCGTAACTCTTGCTGCTCGACATCAGACAACCCCTCGGTCGCTTCCTTCAACGTCAACTCGGCGACCGATGGCAGGAACTCGTGCAGCGGAGGATCGAGCAGGCGCACCGTGACGGGCAAGCTGTCCATGGCGCGCAGGATGTCTTCGAAGTCAGCCTGCTGTACCCGACCAAGCTCCTCGAGCGCTGCTCCTTCTTCGTCGGCATCGCGAGCAAGAATCATTCGACGGACCACAGGGAGTCGGTCTGCCGCGAGGAACATGTGCTCGGTTCGGCAAAGCCCAATCCCTTCGGCGCCCAGCTCGCGGGCCTTCATCGCATCGTCTCCGGTGTCTGCGTTCGCGCGGACGGCAAGGTGACCTGCTCTGATCTCGTCCGCCCAACTCAGCAGCGTAAAAAACTCCTCTGGCGGCCCGCCAGATGCGGTCGCCATCTCGCCGAGCACAACATCACCCGTCGCCCCATCGATCGAGATGACGTCACCCTCCTCCACGACGACATCGCCGACGCTGAAACAGCGATCGCCGATCACGATTGTGTCGGCGCCGACCACTGCGGGCGTACCCCAGCCGCGGGCGACGACGGCAGCATGGCTCACGAGCCCACCGCGTGTCGTCAGGAGCCCATTTGCCACCATCATCCCGTGCACATCTGCCGGCGTCGTTTCGTTGCGCACGAGCACGACGTCTTCGCCTCGGTCCGCGGCATCGGCAGCATCGTCGGCTGAGAAGTAGACCTTGCCGACACCTGCACCGGGTGACGCACCCAATCCTGACGTCAGGGCCACGGCCGCTGCCTCAAACTGCGCGTGGATCACATCATCGAGATCCGCCGCCGTGATCGAAAGAACTGCTTTCGCCCGTTCCGCAGCCGTGTCCCCACCCGCCAACGCAGCGGTGACCGCCAACCGCAACGAGTCAGCTCCTGTTCGCCAGTCCTTCATCCTGGCAACACTGCCATGTCTCCAGCCGATCACGGGACTCCATGCGTCCATCAACGACACCGGACCGCCGGGCTGACGCCCGTAGCATGGCCCCAATGTTCACGCTGCTCGGCTTCAAAGTGCATGTGCAGCCCGGCTTCGTGATGTTCATGGCACTCATCGTCATCGTGTACGGGGACGAGTTCGGGTTGTGGCTGGCCGGGGCCATCGCCGTGTTCACGATCATTCACGAACTCGGCCATGCCGTCTCGGCTCGCCAGAATGGCGCTCACGCAGAAATTTCTCTCGGCTTTCTCGCCGGCTATGCGTCGTATGCACCCACGCGCCCGATCTCGCGCCTCGGTCACGCCGTCATCTCATTCAGCGGACCAGGAATCCACATCGCCAGCAGCATGGCGCTGTTGCTAGCTCTCGGCGCCAACCCGTTGGACCGTTCGTCGTTCGACGCCAACGCCGCAACCTCAGCGATCTGGTGGGCCGGGCCAGTGATCGGCGCGCTCAACTTGATTCCGATCTTGCCACTGGATGGCGGTCACATCGTGTTGCAGGGCCTTGACCGCCTTTTTCCCGGCCGCTCAGATCGCATCATGCTGCTGTTCTCCATCACCGTGACAGGCATCGCTGCTGCGGTGATGTTCGTCAGCCCCAATCTGCGCGGCTTTGGTATCTTCATCGCGTTCTTGATGGTCACGCAGTTACAGATGCTGGGTGCCTCGAAGGAACCGCAGTCACCCTGGATCTCGGCGAACAATGCGCTCGAAGCCGGCAAGGAGAACCGTGCGCGGCGACTGCTGGTCGCGGCTCTCAGCCACTCCCGGCCCGACGCAGTACCGATGGCGCTTGCGCTCGAGTCCGGTCAGCTTCGTGCGCTGGTCGAGCTGCTCCCCGACCCCAAACCGTTTGGGGACCCCACCAACGAATATCTGCTCGCCAACATTCTGATCTCGCTCGGCGAGTTCGAAGACGCCGCGCACTACGCGGCAGGCAGCTTCGAACGGAACCCGAACACGCTGAGCGCATCAGCGGTTGCGCGTGCTTCCGGGGCGTTAGGAGATCAGGGCACAGCGATCGGGTGGTTGCGCGCGGCTGCCAACGTCGGCACTTCGCCGGCCGGGCTCGCATCGGTTATCGACGGATCTCCCGAGTTGATCGGCCTGCGAGAACACCCCGAAGTGCAGGCCATCCGTCGCACGCTGTCGCGCGTCTAATTCAGATCTCAGTCCAGGTGGGCGGGCAGGCGGCCCACGTCATTGCCGCGCTTCACGTAGGCCAGGGCCGTGGTGCCGCTGACGCTGGTCACCTCGGCGAGGTCGTCAATGCGCTCGCCGACTGCGGTGCCATCGGGGACGTCAAGGATCCGAAGTGTCTTCGGCGCGTCGGCACCACGGCTATCCATTCTCTCGACCAGTTCCTGTCCTGGGTAGCAACCCTTGGTGAAGTTGACCGACAGTGGAACGACGCCCGTCACCGCAGGAATCGTCTCGCCCGAAACGATCTCGGCGCCCATCCGAGGCCAACCGGCAGCGATGCGAGCTGCTTCGTGGCCAGCTGACGGCGCCGAGTTCTCGGCGGGCACCAGCGACGAGTCGGCCTTGACGCGAATCTTGAATCGATTGATTCGTGCCTCGAGTGTCTCGCCGAACCCTGCGTCCGTGTCGAGGACGAACGTCAAGTCGGCAGTCCTCGTGATTCGGGCCAGGACGTCAATCTTCCCGTTCGGCGCAAGCACCAGCGTCCATCGCGTCTCACCAACCTCGATGTCCCGGATCTCCTGCGCGATCTGCGACTGCAGATACGTGAGGGCGTCATCGCCTTCGACAGTGAGACGATCGCGGGCTGATTCGTCGATGAATGGCAGGTCGGCGGAATTCTGCATCGGCCCAGTCTGGACCGAGCCGAGCGATCTGGCACACTGCGATGCAATGAGCAATGACCACTTCGACGCGAGCTCAGATCGACAGGGGTTCGGCCGCGACGGACTCGATCAACTCGCACAACGAGCCGTTGACGCCGTCCTGCGTCTCGTGCGGCGGGCCTCCGCGCTCGCGACCGGCGTGTTGTTTCTGACGATCGTGATCAGTGTGGGCGGGTTCTTCCTCGGTATCGCCGCACTCGACGGCGGCATCGAAACGGTGTGGACCGTCCTCGGCGCCGTGTTTGCCTTCATTGCCATTGCCTCAGTAACCACGGCCCTTTCGCGGCTCCGCTCGGTGCGCAAAAACACCGACGCGCTCCTCATCGAGATTCGCTCGCTGATCGCCGGCAACACGCAAACGCAACGCACCGTCATCGAGACCATCGAATCAACCGACGCGTCGCAAGGCGACAGTGTCGTTGCCGTTTCACGCCAGTTCTTCTCTCTGCAAAACGAAGTTGGCGATCGCTCTGGTCAGTTCAAAAGCCTCGGCCTCGCGCTCACCGCCGTGACCAGCTTCGCAGGACTCATTGCCCTCGCGACCATGATCACGTTCGTGTTCGCCGGCCTCAGCGTGATTTTTCTGATCGCCCTCGCCCTGTAAGGGTCAGGCTTGCGTGCCCGCTTCGCGTCGCGCCGCTGTCATGCGGCGCGCACCGGGAATCGCTGCCAGCAGGGCTGCGGCCTTGTTGCGGCACTCGAGGTCTTCGTCGTCCGGCACCGAGTCAGCCACAACGCCGGCCCCAGCCTGCAGGCTTGCCGTTTTACCGTCGCCCGTGACAAACATCGTACGAATCGCGATGGCCGTGTCGAGGTTGCCGGACCAGTCGATGTAGCCGACCACTCCCCCGTACGGTCCACGCTTGACCGGCTCGAGTTCATCGATGATCTCCATCGCTCGGACCTTCGGTGCACCCGACAGTGTTCCTGCTGGCAACGTGGCACGCAGTACATCGATCGGCCCGAGCTCATCGCGCAATTCCCCCGACACCTGCGAGGTCATGTGCATCACATGGCTGTACCGCTCGAGCGTCATCAGCTCATCAACGTGCACGGTGCCGAACTTCGACACCCGGCCGACATCGTTGCGGGCAAGGTCAACCAACATCACGTGCTCGGCGCGCTCTTTTGGATGCTCCTGCAACTCAGCGGCCATCAGGCGATCATGCTCGTCCGTCTTGCCGCGCCGACGCGTCCCGGCGATCGGCCGGGACACCACCTTGCGGTCGAGCAATTGCACCATCGGCTCGGGCGACGACCCGACGATCGTCAGCTCATCGTGCTTGACGTAGTACATGTAGGGCGACGGATTCACCTGCCGGAGCACGCGATAGAAGTCGAACGGATCGGCCTCGAGTTCAATGTCGTACCGCTGGGCCAGCACCACTTGAAAAATGTCGCCGGCGACGATGTAATCCTTTGCCGCTTCGACGGCGCGTTGATACATCCCGTTCGGCATCGTCGATGCGAGAACGGGGAGGTCGTCTTCGAGAGATGGCGGGGCGACCGGCGTGTATGGCAGCGGTTGCGCCAGCTGTTTGACCGCCTCGCTGACCCGCTGAACGGCCGCGTCGTAGGCCGTGTCGAGGTCAACTGCGCTCAGGCCAAGCGTGGGGACGCTTTCGATGAGGTAGACCCGCTGCCGCCAGTGATCGAATGCGGCAAGCGAACCAATGACAGACATCACCGCGTCGGGGTAGCTTCGGTCGTCGTTCGGCGTTCCAGGCAGGTGCTCGACCTCACGAACGATGTCGTAGCCGAGGAAGCCCATAATGCCGCCGTGTAGCGGCGGAAGGTCAGGGAACGACGGACTGCTGTACGCGCCGAGCAGCGCTTCCAACGCAGCAAGCATTCCATCGCCAGTCGGAATGCCGTCAGGCACCGGGCCATCGATCTCAACGGTGCCATCGCGCAGGATCAGCGTGGCCGACGGGTTGCGACCGACGAATGAGAAACGGGCCCACCGCTCGGCGCCTTCGACCGACTCAAGCAGGAAGCCGGGGCCGTCACCAACAAGCTTGGTGTACGCGGCAACCGGCGTTTCGAGATCAGCAAGCAACTCAGTCCATACGGGCACCACCGTGTGCTCGGCGGCGTGCGCGTGGAACTCGGCCCGTGTCGGTTGGAACTGCATCAGCCGAAGCTGCTGAAGAAGCAGGTGCGCGCACCGGTGTGGCAGGCACCTGCGCCTTCTTGCTCGACCTTGAACAGCAACGCGTCAGCGTCACAATCGTAGAACGCTTCTTTGACGAACTGGCGATCACCGCTGGTGTCACCCTTGCGCCAAAGTTCCTGACGGCTGCGTGACCAGTAGACCATGCGTCCCTCGGCGAAGGTCATCTTCAACGACTCTTCGTTCATCCACGCGAGCATCAAGATGTCGCCGCTATCGACATCCTGGGCAATGGCCGTGATCAGGCCGTCGCTGTTGTATTTGAGTCCGGCCAACTGCTCGTCGGTCGCTGCGATCGTGATCCCGTCAGGCATGAATCCAGCCTACGGACGTGGCGGCCGCTCCATCCGGTCAGATTTCAGCTGTCGACGATTTGTGACACCTGCACGGCCGACTCAGCATTCGTGAAGTTCGGAACGTCAGCGAGCGCCTCGCCTGCGCTACCCATGCCAGCTTGCATGGCTTCCATCGACTCGAAGTACAAGTTGCCGACCGCGATGTACGGACCGTTGATGCCGGACTCGATGTCCCATCTCGCCGGCTTGATCGTACGGTCGACGATTTCCATGTGCTTGGTCTTGTAGTAGTCCATGTCGAATGTGGCATCGTCGCCGCTCGGGTACATGACGCTGACTTTGATCATCGGTTGCTCCTGGTGTTGTTGAAACGGCCAACGTAGGCCATCACGACCCTCCGAACGCGCAGCGGACTAGAGATAGAGCCCGGTGGATGCTTCGATGCGCTCTGCGGCAACCGCGTGGAGCTCACGCTCGCGGAGCATGACGTAGTCCTCGCCCTGAACTTCAACCTCGTACCGATCGTCGGGACTGAACAGCACCTTGTCGCCAATCTCACAGCTCCGAACGTTTTGTCCCTGCGCCACGACGGTCGCCCAGACGAGACGTTTCTGAACCTGCGCCGTTGCCGGAATCACAATCCCGCCGGATGACTTACGGTCAGTGCCCTTGTCCGAGACCTTCACGAGCACGCGGTCGTTGAGCATTTTGATCGGCAGCTTGTCGTCAACGCTCGATGTGGGGCCAGCCATGGGCGCCGAGGGTACCGTGGCATTGTCATGACGCGAACCGTGCAGTTCACCACCTCTGATGACGTCACCCTCAACGGCGACCTGTCCATCCCCGACGCTCCCCGGGCCGCCGCGATTATTTGCCATCCGCATCCGCAGCACGGCGGCAACCGACAGAACAACGTGGTGCAGGTGCTCTTCGATGCACTCCCCGGCGCAGGGATCGCGGCGCTGCGTTTCGACTTCCGAGCGGCGTTCGACCACGGCCGAGGCGAACGGCTCGATGCCACGACAGCAGTGGACTTCGTGTCCGCCGAGGTGCCGGGCGTCCCGCTGTTCGCCGTCGGCTACTCGTTCGGCGCCGCAATAGTGCTCGGATTGGACGACGACCGCCTCGCAGCCAAGGTGCTCGTCGCGCCCCCGCTCGCGGCGATGGATGTGAGCCGGGGCATGGACGTTGCCACGCTCATCCTCACGCCCGCCCACGACCAGTTCTCGTCCCCGGACGCAACTGAGGCGATCATCTCGGAGTGGCCACAGACCACCCACGAGACCATCGCCTCAGCAGATCACTTCCTTGTCGGCCGCACCGCGCACATCGCGGAACACACCCTGAAATTCCTCACCACCTGATCGTTTGTGTCCGAGATTCTGCGGACCGGTCCGCAGAAATCCCGACGCAAACAATGC
Source organism: Ilumatobacter sp. (assembly GCA_018666235.1). Taxonomy (GTDB): domain Bacteria; phylum Actinomycetota; class Acidimicrobiia; order Acidimicrobiales; family Ilumatobacteraceae; genus Ilumatobacter_A. The sequence continues at coordinate 15,124 of JABJAB010000081.1, read as the reverse complement.
ACGCAGGGATCAGCGCTTGACGGCGGCTCGCATCTCTTCGTCGACCTCGTCGGTGATCAACGGGATCACGTCGATCGCGGCGAAGTTTTGCTCAACCTGGCTGACCTTCGACGCTCCGGTGATGACGCTCGACACCATCGGGTGTTTCGCCGCCCAGGCAAGCGCCAACTGCGCCATCGAGCAATCAAGGCGGTCAGCGATGGGACGCAGATTCTCGACCTGTGCCAGCGCGTCGCCGTCAGACAGACGGTCTTGCAACCACTCGTAGCCGGCGAGGGCACCGCGGGAGTCCTCGGGAATGCCGTCCTTGTACTTGCCGGTGAGCAAGCCAGACGCCAGCGGGCTCCAGATGGTGTTGCCGTAGCGGTAGTCCTCCCACAGCCGGGCATAGTTCTTCTCGACGTTGCGTCGTTCGAGCAGGTTATACTGGCTCTGCTCGGTCACCGGCTTGTGCAGGTGATGCTTGTCGGCGATTTCGATGGCGCCACGAATCTCTTCGGCCGTCCACTCGCTGGTTCCCCAGTACGTGGCCTTGCCGGACGACACGATGTCGCTCATTGCCCGCACGACTTCCTCAAGCGGCGTCTCGGGATCGCAGCGGTGGCAATACAAGACATCGACGAAGTCGTGCTGGAGGCGTTCGAGTGATGCATCGATCCCTTGCATCAGGTACTTGCGGTTGAGCGTGTTCCGCATGTTCGGTGTCTCACCGTTGATGCCCCAGTAGAGCTTGGTAGTCAGGACATAGGACCAGCGTTCCCATCCGAGGTCGCGAAACGCTTTGCCCATGATCTCTTCGCTCTTGCCGCCGGCATACGCCTCGGCATTGTCGAAGAAGTTGCAGCCGGCCTCGCCCGCGGCCTCGATGCACTCGGTGGCCAGCGTGTTGTCGAGCTGGGTGTCGAAGGTGACCCAACTACCGAGCGACATGATGCTGACCTTCATGCCGGTGTTGCCGAGGCGCCGGTATTCCATGTTGGGATTGACTTTGGGGGTTGCCATGACCGGACAGTACCCAAGCAGCAAGCTGTCCGTCGTGCCGACCGAACAGAGCGCACGTCAAACCACCGCCTTTTCGTGCGCTTGGCGTGATCGGCGACGCGACCAATCAGATCTGCGCGGCGAGTCCCCCGGCGCGGTCAGCGGCAATTTGTTCGGCCATCTGGGCAACTGCTGCCCCGCGCATCTTTCGGATCGTCACCGCATAGGCCTTGCTATCAAGCGCAGCAAACTCAGTGGCCTGAGCAATCGCCGCGTCGAGCACCGCGTCCGGGGCGACAGCCTCGTCAAGGTAGCCAGCATCGACCGCGCCCAAAGCGTCGGTGATCCGCGCCGTCGGAATCGCTCGCTGGAGATGTCGCTGACTCAGCCGCTCGCCCGCAAGGGTCAGCGCCCAGTCCGGAAGTGTCATACCGATGGCCACCTCATTGAGGCCGATCTTGCAGGGCTGATCGGCTCCAATTCGAACATCGCACGCCAACAGGATCAACGCGCCCGCGGCCAGGGCGTGGCCCGTGCACGCTGCGACGACGGGCACTTTGGCCGCATAGATCGAGCGGCAGAGCTCGCCACCGTTGGCGACCAGATCGGCCATCGCGGCCATGTCGCCGGCCAGCATCACGGTGAGGTCGAACCCGGCGGAGAACTTGCCCTCGCGGCCGTGCAGCACCACGGCGTGAATGCTGTCGTCGCCTTCCGCCTCGCTGATTGCTTCGCTGATCGCGATGATCATGTCGTTCGACAACGCATTCGCCTTGCCGTCGTCCAGATGGCAGATCAGGACGCCCGCGCGCCGTTCCGTCGTGACCAATGCATCGCTCATTCCCTGAAAGTTACGCACTCACAACGTTTGTGTACGAGTTTCTGCGGACCGGTCCGCAGAAACCCCGACACAAACGGGAAGGAGTGACGGGAAGGAGTGACGGGCTCAGACGCCGGCGGGGCGCACGGTGATGCCGGCGGCGGTCATCACGTCTTTGGCTTCGGCAACCGTGTGCTCACGAAAGTGAAAAATCGACGCAGCCAAGACAGCATCGGCGCCGCCCTGGGTCACGCCATCGGCCAGGTGTTCAAGCGTGCCGACTCCCCCGCTGGCGATGAGTGGGACGTTGACCCGATCAGCGATTGCTCGAGTCAGGTCGAGATCGAAGCCTTCGCGAGTGCCATCACGATCCATCGACGTGAGCAGCAACTCACCGGCACCCAGCCGCACCGCCTCTGCAGCCCAGTCGACCGCATCAATGCCGGTCGGGGTGCGCCCGCCGTGCAGGTAGACCTCCCAGCCATCGGCCGGTACCTCGGGAGCGGGGCCGCTGACATCGCCGTCGGGGCGACGTCGACGAGCGTCGATGGCGCACACCACACATTGGGAGCCGAACTCGGCTGCAATCTCAGTGATCAGCTCTGGCCGTTGCACGGCTGCGGTATTGACGCTCACTTTGTCGGCACCGGCACGGAGCATGCGTCGAGCGTCTTCGAGCGTTCGAATGCCACCGCCGACCGTGAACGGGATGTAGACCTGCTCGGCGACGCGATGCACCATTTCAATCGTGGTCTCACGGTTGTCGCTCGAGGCAGTGATGTCGAGAAACACCAGCTCATCGGCACCCTCGAGGTCGTAGCGGGCCGCGAGCTCGACCGGGTCGCCAGCGTCACGTAGGTCGACGAAATTGGTGCCCTTCACGACCCGGCCATCAGCCACGTCGAGACATGGGATGACGCGCGCCGCCTTCATCGGTCGGCTCCTTGCGCCCGGGCCAATGCAGCCAGGCCTGCCGCCACCGTGAAGCGACCCTCGTAAACCGCCTTGCCGGTAATGACACCGCCGAGTCCAGGAATTGCCGCCAACAACTCGATATCGGCGAGGCTCGACACCCCTCCGGACGCAATGACGGGCGCGCCGGCGAGTTCTGCGGAGCGAGTGAGTCCCTCGACGTCCGGTCCTTCGAGCATTCCGTCGCGACCGATGTCGGTGATGACGAAGACATCAGCCGTTGGGAAGCGCTCGTACGCATCATCGAGCATGACGCCACTTCCCTTCGTCCATCCGTGCACCGCAAGTTCACCGCTGCGATGGTCGAGGCCGACAGCGACCGGCACCACCTCTGAGGCCAATGCAACCAAGGCGGGGTCGCGCACCGCGGCCGAGCCCATGACCACGCGGGCCACGCCGGCATCGGCGAGCTGACGGGCATCGTCGACCGAACGCACGCCACCGCCCGTCTGCACCCGGCTCGTGCCCTGGACTGCAGCAGCGATAGCCGCAACGACCGGCCGGTTGACGGGGTCACCCGACTTCGCGGCGTCGAGGTCGACAACGTGAATCCACGGCGTCCCGGCATCGGCGAAGCCGCGCGCCATCGCAACCGGATCGGTGCCGTACTCGGTCTCATCGGCGTAATCGCCCTGCCGGAGCCGGACGACGCGCCCTCCAAGCAGGTCAATGGCCGGGTACAACTCGATCATGCCGATACCTCGTTGCTCGGTACTGCCGATGTTGCTGCGGATCGAGCGCACACCTCGACGAAGTTCGACAGCAACGCCAGTCCGGGCGCGCTCGACTTCTCTGGATGGAATTGAGCAGCAAACACGTTGTCAAGCCGGAACGCGGCGTTCAGCGTGGTCCCGTACTCGACCGTTGCGACCACAACAGCCGGATCATCGGGCACGCCGTGCAGTGAGTGCACGAAGTACAGCCAAGGCTCGTCACCGAGACCGACGAGCATCGGGTCGGCAGCGACGATGTCAAGACGATTCCACTGCATCTGCGGGATCTTTGGTCCAGCGACCGGCTCGGTCGGGATCCACGTAATCGTTCCTGGGATGACGCCAAGACCACGCGCTTCAGGGTTTTCCTCAGACTGGCTGAACAGCATCTGCATACCGACACAGATGCCAAGAAACGGACGCCCAGACGCAACCGCATCGAGCGCCGGCTGTTCCAGACCGCTCGACCGCAGGGCGTCCATACAAGCGCCAAATGCCCCGACACCGGGCAGCACCACGCCGTCGGCATCCGCGATGACCTCCGGGTCAGCGGTCAAACGCGCATCGGCGCCGCCTCGCTCGAGTGCCTTTTGCGCCGAATGAACATTGCCGATCCCGTAGTCGAGTACCGCGACCAGCGGCCGCACCCCGCCCGGTGAAGCAGCGGCCGTCACAGCACGCCCTTGGTCGACGGCACCCCACCTGCATCATCGATGCGAACGGCGTCACGAAGCGTGCGCGCCAACCCCTTGAAGGTTGCCTCGATGACGTGGTGGGTGTTGCGCCCCCGGATCATCTCGACGTGCAGAGTGATGCCAGCCGACGTGGCGAACGACGAGACGATGTGCTCTGCCAGTTGCGGGTCGAATGCAGGGTCGCCGAGCGGCAGGCTCTCAGGCATGTCGACGTGCCACTCGACATGCGGACGGCCCGAAAGGTCGAGCGCGACGTCGATCAGGGCCTCATCGAGCGGATAACGGCCGCTTGCAAAACGTCGGACGCCGGCTTTGTCACCCAGAGCTTCGGCGAAACACTCCCCGAGCGTGATCGCCACGTCTTCGACCGTGTGATGCGTGTCGATGTGTAAGTCACCGACTGCCTGCACTCTGAGATCGAACCCGCCGTGGCGGCCAAGCTGATCAAGCATGTGGTCGTAGAACGGAATGCCGGTTGAAATGTCGGTCGTGCCGGATCCGTCGAGGTCGATCGAAACCTCGATCGATGTCTCCTTGGTCGAGCGGCTACGGCTGGCGGTGCGACTCATCGGTCGGCTCCATTCTGTTCGGTCTGGGGATGACTGCGAAAGTCAGCGGTAGAAGCACTGAGTACATCGGAGAGCGCACTCAGGAATTCGGAGTTTTCGTCGCGTGTGCCAACGGTGACGCGCAGGCAGTTCGCCAGACGCGGCCAGCCCGAACAGTCACGAATCAACACGCTGCGGTCGACGAGGCCCTGCCACACCGCACGGCCGTCGTGGCCGTCAGGCCGAAACAAGACAAAATTCGCTCCACTCGGAATCACCGTGAGGCCCAAAGCCTCGAGTTCAGAACTGATCCGCCCGCGCTCAGCAACAATCTGTGCGACCCGATCATCCATGTCCTCGACATAACGCAGCGCGAGCCGACCAGCGATCTGCTTCACCGTGTCGAGGTGGTACGGAAGCACCACTTTCTCAAGCTCGGCGACCAACCAGGTCGGACCAACGAGGTAACCGAGACGCGCTCCCGCCATCGACCACGTCTTAGAGAACGTGCGGGTGACCACCAGCGGCGTGTCTTCGTCAACGAGATCGAGTGCCGTCCAGTCGGCGAACTGGGCGTAGGCCTCATCGACAACGACAAGGCCGGGTGCGAAGTCGAGGAGCTGCTGTACGCGATCGGCCGGCTCGACGAGACCGGTGGGATTATTGGGAGACGTCAAAAAGACGACGTGCGGTTGGTGCTCGGTGAGAACCCGTTCGACTTCGGCAGGGTCAAGCGTGAAATCCTCGGCGCGCTCGCCCTCCACCACGGTGGCACCGGTGATGCGGGCGATCTGTGCATGCATCTGGTACGTCGGCTCGAACGTCGCGACGACGCGGCCGGGACCCGCGTAGGCAAGCAGGACTGTCTGGAGCACCTCGTTGGATCCGTTTGCGACGAAGACCTGTGCCGCATCGACACCGTGGCTCTCAGCGATGGCGACGCGCAACGCCATCGCTGCGCGGTCCGGATATCGATGCCATTCGACTTTCGAGACCTCCGCGGCGACGGCTTCGCGGAACGCGTCAGGTGGCGGTGTCGGTGACTCGTTGGTGTTCAACCGGACACGAACGTCGACCTGGGCCGAGTGATAGCCCTCGAGGGCACGGAGGTCGTCGCGAACAGGAATCACGCAGCTGAAGGGTACCGACGGAGAGGCCCAGCTCTCGGGATCGTTTCGGTCGTTTCGCCCGCCGATAGCGTCGGAGCGTGGCTGCCTCACTCGAACGCACGTCGTCGGAACTCTCGACCATTGCCGACAACGTCGGCCGCTACCGCGAACGGGTAGCTGGTCTCGCCGAGCCGTTCGTCGGTACCGAGCGCGACGACATCGTCGGGGCAATCCACGAAGCGGAGCGCCAACTTCGCTCCGCCGAGCGCACCCTGCAGCGCGCCATTCGCCAAGTCAGCTGAAAACGAAACGACGACCCCTCGGAAGGGGCCGTCGTTCGGCGAGGTCAGGCGGCGGATGCCCGACACTCGCGGCAAACAGGTTGGCGGGAACCTTGTTTGCAGGAAAGACCGTACTCCCCTCCGGGCCGAGGGTCCAACTGGACGGCTCCGCCCGGGCAAAAGGGCAGGAAGCTGGACCGGTAACCTGGCCCCGTGCGATGTCTTGAGATCAAACGTCAGATGGAAGATGATGACATCGCCACGGTGAACGAGCTGCTCGACGCTGCAGCGCGCGCCGATGGACGGCGGCCGCTGTCCGATCACCTCTACCTCGACCTCGTCAATGGCGGCCACAACGGGTTCGCCGGGCTGCTTGCATCGGAGCCAGGCCACGATCATCCGGTTGCGTACGCCCAAGTGTCGCGGGGTAACGACTCCTACGCGTTCGAGCTGGTGGTCCATCCGCACCACCGATACGAGATGGCCACGATCGGCCCTGAGCTGATCGACTCCGCCATCGAGGTCATCGCTTCCGACGGGGGCGGGAACGTCAACTGGTGGGTTTACGAACCCACGTCGATGCACCGCCAGCTTGCTGGCGACGCCGGTATGCGTGTCGGGCGCACGCTCCATCAGATGCGCCGCCCGTTGCCCACCGGTATCGCTGTCACGGCGGCAACTCGTGATTTTGTTCCAGGTATCGACGACGACAGTTGGCTGTCGGTCAACAACCGTGCATTTGCGGGCCATGGGGAGCAAGGCGGTTGGACGCTCGAGACGTTCTGCCAACGTCAGGGCGAAGAGTGGTTCGACCCGGCTGGATTCCGCGTCCACGACGTCGACGGCCAGATGGCTGCGTTCTGTTGGACGAAGGTCCATCCAGCGACCGAAACCGAACCAGAGGTCGGCGAGATCTACGTGATTGCGGTCGATCCCGACTTTCACGGGCGTGGCCTCGGCAAGCAACTCACCCTCGCTGGGCTCGAACATCTCAGCGACATGGGCATCAGCACCGCACTGCTCTACGTCGATGCCGACAACACTGCAGCAGTGTCGATGTACGAGCGGCTCGGCTTCTCGGTGTCGGCCACCAACGCAGCGTTTGTGAACGAGGTCGCACCGTCCAACCAATTCGTCCTCGAGAGCAGCGGCAACCGCTGATATGACGGCGAGCAACAACCAGGCACTCCCGCGTTGGAACGTCACCGACGTGCACGAATCGCTCGACGCAAGATCCTTCACAGACGCACTCGAACTCGTCGGCGCTGACGTCGAACGGCTGGCGGTCCTGTTCGACGAACTCGACATCCGCTCGACCGAGCGCAGCATCGAGCCAGCAGACGGCGACAAGGCCGACCGGGCAATCGCTGAGTTCAACCGGGTGTCTGACGCACTCAACCTGCTCGATGCATACGTGTACTCAATCGTGTCGACCGACTCGCGCCACGAGCATGCCCAGGCGGTGATGAGCGAAATCAACACGACCGGATCATCGCTGCGACCGCTGCTCGCCCGCCTTGCAGATTGGGTCGCCGCGTTGGGCGCTGACGAGATTGCCAACGTGAGTGCCGAAGCACGCGAACACCTCGGCCCGCTCCAACGTTTTGCCGAACGCGCGGCACACCAGATGCCGGAGGCCGAAGAACACCTATACGCGGCGCTGAGCACGACCGGCTCAAGCGCTTGGGGACGGCTGCAAAGCGACGTCACCTCCCAGCTCACCGCATCGGTCGCGCTCCCTGACGGCCCTGCGAAGTTGCCGATGCCAGCGGTTCGTGGCCTCGGCACGGATGCCGACCCCATCGTCCGCGAGGCTGCCTACGACGCCGAGATGCAGGCATGGCCCACCATTGAAGTTCCCGTCGCCGCGGCGATGAACGCCATCAAGGGCGAGGCCAACATCATCAACCGTCGACGCAACTGGGCGTCGCCGCTCGATGCGTCGTGTTTTGCCAACAGCGTGAGCCGGACCACGTTCGATGCGATGCACGCTGCGGTCACTGCGTCGCTACCTGACTTCCAACGCTGGATGCGCGTCAAAGCACAGCTGCACGGCCACACTGCCGAGCGCGGCCTGCCCTGGTGGGACCTTGTGGCTCCACTTCCGTTTGTCTCGAGTGCGGTGACGTGGGACGAAGGCATCGGCATCGTGCGCAACGCCTTCACCGAGTACAGCCCATCGCTCGCCGGACTCGTCGATCGCGCGCTGACCGATGAATGGATCGATGCTGCGCCACGCGACGGCAAGCAGGGCGGAGCGTTCTGCATGTCGTTCGGGGGCGACCGATCCCTCGTGATGCTCAATTGGTCAGGGTCGACGGAATCAGCACAAACGACCGCCCACGAACTTGGCCACGCTTACCACAACTCCACGCTTGCGGGCAGAACAGCGCTGCAACGCCGACTTCCGATGGCGCTCGCCGAGACGGCCAGCATCTTCTGCGAGACGCTGGTGGTCGAAGCTGGCCTCGCCCGACTTGAAGGCGACGAACGTTTGGCGTTGCTCGACGTCGACCTGCAAGGGACGAACCAAGTCGTCGTCGACATCCGCTCGCGCTTCCTGTTCGAGACCGAAGTATTCGCCCGCCGCCAGCGCCGTACGTTGAGCGCCGCCGAACTCTGTGAACTGATGAACGAGGCGCAACTCTCTGCCTACGGCGACGGCATCGATCGGGCCACAGCGCACCCATACATGTGGCTCCTCAAGCCGCACTACTACGGCTCCCACTTCTACAACTGGCCTTACACGTATGGGCTCCTCTTCGGGCTCGGCCTGTTTGCCCGGTATCAGGCAGACCCCGAACGGTTCCGGTCCGGCTACGACACCCTGCTGTCTCGAGTCGGCATGGACACCGCTGAGCAGCTCGGCGAGGCATTCGACCTCGACGTCACCGACGAGGCGTTCTGGACCTCGAGCCTCGACGTCGTCCGCGCCCGCATGGCGGAATACGAGCGCCTCGCTGTACCGCATCTCACCTGACCAACTGCACTCAAAGACGACAGGGTGCCTGGCACCAACTCGTCGTCGCACCACGGATAGCGTGACCGAGTGCCCGGACCGACTCGATATGACGTAACGCGCGAAGCGCTTGCCGAGCACCTCGACGGTGAACCGCGCTACCGGCTGGATCAACTCTGGGACGGTCTGTACACCCAACTCGCCGACCCAGCCGACATCACCAATCTGCCCAAGAAGCTGCGCCAGCGACTCGATGATGAGTTGCCAACCGCACTTACTCCGGTGACCGAGTCGGTCGACGAGACCGGCGACACAGTGAAGTTCTTGTGGGAACTCGACGGCGGCAGCCGAGTCGAGACCGTGCTCATGCTGTATCCCGACCGGGCAACGGTCTGCGTGAGCAGCCAGGCCGGCTGCGCCATGGCGTGCGGATTCTGCGCCACCGGGCAGGCCGGATTCACTCGGCACCTGACCGTCGGCGAGATCGTCGAGCAGGTCGTCAGGGCCGCGCAGCGAGCCAAGCAGGCCGATCGCCGCGTGAGCAACATCGTGTTCATGGGCATGGGCGAACCGATGGCCAACCTCACGCCGGTCTGGAAGTCAGTCGAGCGCATTCATGGCGACATCGGTTTGTCGGCCCGACACATCACAATCTCCACTGTTGGCTTGATCCCCGGTATCCGGGCGTTGAAGGACTTGCCGCTACCGGTGAACCTCGCCGTGTCGTTGCACGCAGCCAACGACGAACTCCGGACCGAGATGGTGCCGATCAACAAGCGGTATCCGATCGACGACCTCATCGAGGCATGCAGCGAATACCTGCAAGTCAAGAACCGTCGGGTGAGTTTCGAGTGGGCCATGATCGATGGGGTCAACGACCGCACCAGCGACGCCCGAGAACTCGCTGCACTGTGTCGCCGACTGCAGCCACATGCGCACGTCAATCTGATTCCGCTCAACCCGACGCCCGGTTATCCGACCATGGGGACACCATTGAAGAAGGTCTACGCGTTCCGTGATGCGCTCGAGGAATTTGGCGCCAACGCCACCGTGCGGCAGAACCGCGGCACGGACATCGATGCGGCCTGCGGTCAACTTGCCGCCGGCCAGCCAGTCACCATTACCCCCAAGGTCTGAACACCTTCCCCTACCATCGGGGCATACCGGGGCGCGCAAGATGTGCACGCGAACTCAAGCGATGGGCGCCAGTCAGTCGAGGTACTTGGGGTTGGCGACGCGGAGCTTGTCGACAACAGACTCGAAGAGCACTGCACCGATCTCAGCTTGACGGTGTGCCGCGGCACCGGAACGGATCAGCGCTGCAAGATCAGCCTCGCTGCGTACGCCCAGCGCGTCGAGTCGCTCTTCGTGGGCCACCGCCTGAGCTCCGCCCAGCAACATCTCTCGCTCGACCATCGACAACACATTCACCGCCACTCTGCTGTGAAAGCGGAGATGCCCTGCGACTGACGTGAGCACATCACGCTCGATCCATTCGCGCACTGCCTCGACCAATTCCGCCGACGTCGGCACGTCGTGCGGTCCGCCATCCGCCGTTGCGCCCGACCGCACCGGAACGTCGGCAACGCTGAGCCCGATCCCTGACAAACCGAACAGATCGAGGCCGCCCGGGTCAAGGAGGTCAAACTCGTTTTCGCACACGCGTCGGCCAATTGCAGCCAGCTCGTGGCTGCGCACGGCGCCAGAGCGGTGCGCGTTGGCCTGGAGTGCGCACATGATCCCCCACTTCCACGTGCCGAGCACCTCCCACCAACGGACGGCGTCGGCGTCGACGGTTCCACCCCCCGCTGCCTCGTACGCCGCGAACAGATCAGCGCGTGTGCCGATACCACCCACCGGGTCCGCCCCGCCGAATCGCCACGCCTTGACGCACAGCCACCCAAGATCTTCCATCGGGTCTCCGATGTGAGCGAGCTCCCAATCGATGATCGCGCTGAGCCCTCCGGGACCGACGATCAGGTTGCCGAGCCGAAAGTCGCCGTGCACAAGGCTGCGCCGAGTCTCGGCAGGTCGATGTTCGAGGAGCCAGTTGCGGGTGAACTCGAACACCGGGTGCGGCTCGCCGAGTTCATCGAACACAGCGGTGTAGTGCTCGATTTGGTCAGGATCATCAAGCCCGTCGATGTCGTCGGGGTCGACAGAGTGGATCTGGGCCAGCGCAGCACCACACCGCTCAGCAAAGCTGCTTCGAGCGTCGGCGAACTCGTCGTCGCGCTGAATCTTGCGCGCAATCGTCTCGCCGGAAATCGCCTCGACGATCATGAACGCTCCGCCGTCATCGCGCCGACCCGACGCCACCATGGCCGGCACCGGCACGCCGGACGCACCGGCTGCTGCGACGACTGCGGCCTCGACCATCATGTCTCGAATGTCACCAGCACGCTGCAGCTGGACAACCAGCTGCTGGCCATCGGCGGTGAACCGCCAGGTCTCACGAGAGGCGCCACCCGACAACCGGGTCAGGTCGGCGATCGGTGTGCCAAGCTCGTTGCTCAGCAGTTGACCGAGAACGTCGGACTCGCTCGTCATCCGAGCGAGCCTGGCAGATCAGCAGCCAGCGGCGCGCACCGTGGGGTACGGATTTGTGGGGAGACCGCCGCCTGGCCGAATCTCGAAGTGCAGGTGGGGTGTACTGAACCGAGCATTGCCGGTGTCCCCGTTGTATCCGATGACATCGCCCTGGAAAACGATCCGGCTCTCGCCCACGTAGCTGTCGAGGTGGGCGTAGTAGTAGCGATTGCCGTTGCCGCCGAGGAGCGACACCGCGTTGCCGCCCAGCCGATTGGTCTTGAACGTGGCGAAGCCACTGGTGACCGCATAGATCGGGATGCCACGAGGCGCAATCATGTCGACGCCCTGGTGGCTCCGCCCACCAGAGCGGGGTGCGCCCCAAGTGTCAGCGAATGCCGAACCCGGCATCGGGCAGATGATGTTGTCGAGATAGCCAGCGCCAGTGTCGATGGGGCGGGCGTTGCTGCCACTCCCGCCGACACCCGTTCGACCACCGCTCGTGCCGCCTGACGCGCCATCGTTGGTGGGGACTTCGGTGGTCGAAGGCGCAGTCTCGGCAGGCGTTGTCGTGACGTCACGCACCTCGGCATCATTCGTGGCGAGTGCGCCTGGCACCGTGGGCGACGGTGCGACCAGCGTCGTGGTCGACAGGTCGACGACAGGGTCGGGAATCGCGCGGGCTGCTGCTTCGGCTTCACGGCGCGCTTGCTCCTCCAGTTGAACGCGATCAGCGGCGATCCGGGCGGCAAGTGCGCGCTGCACTGCTTCGTCTTGCAAGCGTTCCTCTTCGAACGCTCGAAGGCGGGCCACTTCGTCCTCCGCTTGCTCTTGCAGGGCGACAAAGACCGCTTGCTGCGCCTCGATATCCCGTTTGCGGTCGGCCAGTTCGGATTGGCTGGTGACCAGTTGCTTTTGCGCGATGTCGTACGCGTCGAGCACGTCTGCGCCCGAGTTGGTCAAGACGTCAACGAATACTTCGGCCTGTACCTGATCTTGGGGGGCCTGAATACCGGTGAGCAACGGAATACCAGACGCACCGCTGGAGATGAACCGCGACACAGCGACCGACTCGACGTCGCGGCGCAGCCGATCAACAATGGCTTGCAGTTGATCAGTCTCTCGTTCGAGCCCTCCGACTTCGTCCTGCAGTACATCGAGATCAGATTCGGCCTGGAAGAACGCCTCGGCGGCTTCGTTGGCTTGGTTGCGAGCCTCTTGGATCTCCCGCGCGGCCCGTTCCGCAGCAGCTTCGTCGGTCTGCGCCATAGCCGCCACCGGAACGATCGATGCAACGGATGTGACGACAATCGCGAGCAACGCTGCGATCCTTCGTCCGGTCATACGAGGCGCAACTGTACTGGACATTGCGGTTTGATGACGGGCACCCCGAGCGCGCAATCTCCCGCGGCGGGAGCGGATGTGCGATGCAGTTACGGGCATGATGGATGGCATGGAGGACGTGAACTCGACATCAAAGGCATCACCACCTCCTCCTGCTCTGGAGTTGCGCGATGTGCACCTGCATCGGGATGGCACTGATGTCATAGGCAAGATCAACTCAAGAGTTGAACGGGATCAACGTTGGGTAATCCTGGGCGCGAACGGATCGGGCAAGACCAGCCTCATGCGCATCATGGCGCTGTACGACCATCCGACGTCGGGAACGGTCGACGTCCTCGGTCAACGGCTAGGCCAAACCGATGTCCGAACCCTCCGCCGCAGCGTGGGCTATGCCTCTGCGGCCCTCGCTGACCAGTTGCGCCCAGAACTCGCAGTGATCGATGTCGTCCGAACCGCCAAGTTCGCTGCCCTCGAGCCCTGGTGGCATCGCTACGACGACGCGGACACCGATCGGGCCGGCTTCTGTCTCGCTCAGATGGGCGTCGAACGGTTTTCCGACCGGACGTTCGGCACACTCTCATCGGGTGAGCAACAGCGTGTGTTGCTCGCCCGCGCACTGATGAACGACCCCGCTGTCGTGCTGCTCGATGAACCGTCGGCGCGCCTCGACCTGGGCGGTCGCGAGCAGTTGGTCAGGGCGCTTGGCGCGCTCGCTACCGATGCCGCCGCAGCACCGCTCGTCATCGTCACTCACCACGTTGACGAGATCCCGCCGGGCATCACCCATGTCTTGCTGCTCGCAGGTGGCAACGAGTTGGCGTCTGGACCAATCGCCTCGACGCTGACGGCCGAATCGTTGAGTGACTGCTTCGGACTCCCGCTCGCCTTGGAACGGCGAGCCTCAGGCCGATTCAGCGCGTGGGCTCGTCACTGACGAGGCCGATCAGTCGTTCGCTCCCCCGTCGGACGGCATCATCGAGCACACGCTGGAGGACCGCTCCGCTCCACAGACTTCCGCCATACCGCAATTCCATCGTCAAGGTGGACGCATCGCCACCTGACCCCGTCTCGCCGTCAACCGTGGCGCGCAGGGTCCAAGGTGAGTGTTGTCGACCGTCGAGCTCCCTGCGCTCGAACGTCACTCGGTGAGGCAGGTCGTGCTCGGTTCGGACCATGCGCAACACCTTCGATCGAGCAAACGGTCCGACCTCGGCGCGCAGCTCCACCTGCCATGCAGGCAATCCCTCAGCCTCGGTAACCGGTCCGACGTGATGCACAAGGCGCATCCACTGCGGGTACACAGCAAGGTCTTCGACCCAGGCAAAAAGCCGATCGGGCCCACACGGAGCCGACAAGCTGCGGCGAATCTCCACGAGGTCCCGACCCGGCAACCGACGTAATCAGGATCGCGGGCGGTCGTCGCCGCGGAAGGCACGGGCGAGGAGCGGACTACGCGCTGCGAGGAGCCCGTCGAGGTCGTCGCCGTCGTCAAATGAGGGCGACCACGATTCGGCTGGATCCGTCGGACTGGAGGCGTCAACAATCGGCGCGGCGTCGTCACCCGCCCGCTCGGCGGTGGTGTCCGGAGCTGCAGTTTCCTCGACGCCGAGTGCGAGCTGTTCGGCATCAGCACTATCGGCTGCGTTCGTGCTTGCTGAACGACGGGAGCGCCGACGAGACGGGTCCGCTTCGGGCGGGCGAAAGAGATGGAGGTCAGGGTCACGCAGATCGTCGAGTGTCCAGCTCCGTGGCACGACCATCGAATCGGCGTGTCGACGGCAGAGAACGCCCCCGCTCTCGCGCGCAGCAGCGTCCAGCTGATCGAGCCAGAACACCAGATCCTCGGGCCGCATCCCGTACGCAACTGAAGCTGTGTCTGAGCATCCAGGTCGCTCGCACAGTCGCTCCATCGAGGTTGACACTAGCCCTCCTTGTTCGCCCGGCGCTGGATCCTCGGACAGGGAACAGCTGCGAGTTCATCGGAGTCGAAAACGACGAAAGCCCTGACCTGAGCAAATGCTCTGACCAGGACCTTCACGGGTGGGCGATACAGGCATCGATCCTGTGACCTCCTCGGTGTGAACGAGGCGCTCTACCATCTGAGCTAATCGCCCGTGCGAGTTCCGAAATCTATCAGTGCGTCACGAAAACCACTGATCAATCCGGCAGTTCG
>JABJAB010000080.1 GCA_018666235.1 Ilumatobacter sp. | reverse complement strand
TGGGCCCAACGGTGAGGTCTACGACGGCCCGAACATGATCCTCGACGATGGCGGAGACGCCACGATGCTGCTCCACAAGGGAGTCGAGTTCGAGAAGTCGGGCGAAGTGCCCGACCCGACGTCGGCCTCCAACCCGGAGTTCGCCATCGTGCTCGGCCTACTTCAGCGTTCACTCAAGACCGAACACGGCAAGTGGACCCGCATGGCCGCCGGCATCAAAGGCGTCACCGAAGAAACCACCACGGGCGTCAAGCGTCTCTACAAGATGATGGATGACGGCGAGCTGCTGTTCCCGGCGATCAACGTCAACGACTCAGTCACCAAGTCGAAATTCGACAACCTGTACGGCTGTCGCCACAGCCTCGTCGATTCGATCTCGCGGGCGACTGACGTGATGATCGGTGGCAAGACCGCCGTCGTGCTCGGCTACGGCGACGTCGGAAAGGGTTGCGTGCAGTCGCTGCAAGGACAGGGCGCTCGCGTGATCGTGACCGAGATCGATCCGATCAACGCCCTCCAGGCTGCGATGGAAGGCCTCCAGGTACTTCCGCTCGAAGACGTCGTGGAAACCGCCGACATTTTCGTCACCTCCACCGGCAACATGGACCTCATCACCATCGATTCGATGAAGCAGATGAAGCACAATGCCATTGTCTGCAACATCGGCCACTTCGACAACGAGATCGACATGGCGGGGTTGTCCCGTTCCGGGGCGACTCGTGACGAACTGAAGCCCGGCACCGACGTGTGGAAGTTCGACGACGGTAAGCAGATCATCATTCTCGCCGAGGGCCGCCTGGTGAACCTCGGTTGCGCCACCGGGCACCCGAGCTTCGTGATGTCGTGCTCATTCACCAACCAGGTGATCGCCCAGATCGAACTGTTCAACCGGACCGAGGCCTACCCGCTAGGTGTCTACGTGCTGCCAAAGCACCTTGACGAGAAGGTGGCCATGTTGCACCTCGATGCGCTCGGCGTGAAGCTCACCAAGCTCACCGATGAGCAAGCCGAATACCTTGACATGGACCCCTCGGGCCCCTTCAAGCCGGCCAACTACCGCTACTGAGATTGCGTCGGCTGCGCGCTGACCTCAGCCCGTCCGCCGTCATGCCGACGAAGACCCGTCTCTCGAGGGGTCTTCGTCGGCGTTCTGCGTTCTAGGCGGGTTGCATCGCGAGGCGGGGAAGAAAGACCTGAACGAGGGGGCCGATGCCGAACGCAAACACGGCTGTTCCGATGCCGATCGACCCGCCGAGCGCGATGCCGACACAGAGGACGAGCAACTCGACCGCGGTACGCGCGACACGAATGGAAATCTGCCAACTGCCGATCGAGCGTTTAGCAAGGCCGGTCATCAAACCGTCACGCGGCCCAGGTCCGAGGCCGGCACCGATGTAGAAGCCCGAACCGATCGCGATCACCGTGACCCCACCCAACATGAGCAGCGTCCGCGTGACGAGGAGGTTGGACTCAGGGATCCACGGCAGGGTGATATCGACGACGATGCCGATCACGGTGGCGTTGAGCAGGGTGCCGAGCCCTGGTCGTTCACGCAGCGGAATCCAGAGGAGAAGGAGCGCGAGACCGGTGAGGATGACAACGTTGCCGACCGAAATCCCGGTGATTTCGCTGACTCCGGAGTGAAAGACGTCCCACGGTGCAGCGCCGAGTTCGGCATCGATAATCATCGAGATGCCGAGGCCGAAGAGTGCCAGCCCGAAAAGGCAACGGACGAGCCGTTCGATGAACCGGTCGCGAGGAACTCGCAACGACGGAGTCGGTGCCGCATTGGTTCCGGCCATCGGGTGCACGGTATCGAGTGGGTGGACCGCTGGGGCCAGCGGTTTCGGTCGCGCCGATGTGCGCACTGCTGCGTCGACCAGATCGGCACGGGCCGACTCTGTGACAGTGCTCATTCATGATGGCAGCATGCTCTTCGAAACTCGCTGTGCAGGCTGCGACACACCCGGCCTGGCCATCTGCAGGACTTGTCGATTCGCGTTGGTCGGCCGACCGCCGCAGCCGCAGGCGCATGGCGTTATTGCCGCGGTGCCATTCACCGGGCGAGCACGTGATGTCGTGCTCTCGCTCAAGTACCGCAACCGCCGCCAAGTAGCTCGCCACCTGGGCGGATTGTTGGTCAACCGGCTTGTCGAGGCCGGGGTGCATCATGATCTCGACGTGGTGACGTGGGCGCCGACCAGTTCGCGCCGACGTCGACAGCGAGGGTTCGATCAGGCAGAAGAGATCGCGCGCACAGTCGGCCGACAACTGGGTGTGCCGACCCGCCGTCTTCTGGCCCGGCCTGGGTCGTCAACAGCACAAACGGGAAAGAATCGGTCTGAGCGCCTCGACGGCCCAGAGTTCATCGCCAAACCCGGTCTGTGGGGTCGCAACGTTGTGGTGGTGGACGACGTGGTCACCACAGGTGCCACGCTGCTCGCCGCCGCCGACGCGCTGCGGCAGCAGGGAGCGCGGGACGTGACGCTTGCTGCAGTCGCGTCGACACCGGCCGCGGTCGGCGCCAAGGTGCTGTCGTTCCGTCATGCGCCTCGGGCAGTGGCTGCCTGACGGTAGGATTGGCGCCCTCATGGGCATTCTCGATCGAATTCTTCGCGCCGGCGAAGGCAAGAAACTCAAGGCGCTCGAGGGCATCGTCCCCGAGATCAACGCACTCGAGGACGACTACCGCAAACTCACCGACGACGCGCTCAAAGCGAAGACCGGCGAGTTCCGTCAGCGCCTCGAAAACGGCGAAGATCTCGACGACATGCTGGTCGAAGCCTTCGCGGTCACGCGTGAGGCGGCAGACCGCACACTCGGACAACGCCACTTCGACGTGCAGATGATGGGCGGCGCAGCGCTGCACTTCGGCTGGGTCGCCGAGATGAAGACCGGTGAAGGTAAAACCCTCACGTCGACAGCGCCAGTGTTTCTCAACGCCATTGCCCAGAAGGGCGTGCATCTCGTCACGGTCAACGACTATCTGGCCCAATACCAGTCTGAGCTGATGGGCCGCATCTACCGGTTCATGAATATGGACGTCGGGTTGATTCTGCCGGGTCGTGGCGCCACCGCAGCCGAGAAGCGCAAGAGCTACGCCGCTGATGTCACCTATGGCACCAATAACGAACTGGGTTTCGACTATCTCCGCGACAACATGGCGCCCAGCAAAGACGCCAAGGTCCAACAGCGCGGTCACAACTTCTGCATCGTTGATGAAGTCGACTCGATTCTCATCGACGAGGCGCGTACCCCGCTCATCATCTCGGGCCGTGTCGCAGACGCAGCGAAGCTGTACTACCGGTTCGCCTCCATTGTCCGTTCGCTCAAGCGGGACGTGGACTACGAATTCGAAGAAGACAAGCGGATTGTCGTACCGACGGAGCAGGGCATCGAGACCGTCGAAGCCGCGCTCGGCGTCGAGAACCTCTACGACACCGTCGAAGCGAACCTCGTGCACCAATTCACGGTGGCGCTGAAGGCGAAAGAGGTCTACAAGCGCGACAAGGACTACATCGTCCAGGGCGGCGAAGTGAAGATCGTCGATGAGTTCACCGGTCGTGTGCTCGAGGGCCGTCGTTGGTCCGAAGGCATCCACCAGGCTGTCGAAGCCAAAGAGGGCGTCAAGATCAAGGAAGAGAACCAGACTCTCGCCACCATCACGCTGCAGAATTACTACCGGCTCTACGAAAAGCTTGCCGGCATGACGGGCACGGCCGCCACAGAAGCAGCTGAACTGATGAACACCTACGGCCTCGGGGTGGTGCCCATTCCGACCAATCAGCCGGTGGTCCGCGCCGACGAGCCGGACTTGATCTACAAGTCCGAAGAGGCAAAGTTCAACGCAATCATCGACGACATCGAAGAACGTCATGCCAAGGGGCAGCCGATTCTTGTTGGTACTGCCAGCGTCGGCCGTTCGGAGCACCTGGGCCGTCTCCTCGATCAGCGCAACATCACCTGCGAGGTCCTCAACGCCAAGCAGCACACTCGCGAAGCCGAGATCGTCACCCAGGCAGGTCGCCTCGGTGCGGTCACCGTCGCCACCAACATGGCGGGTCGCGGCGTCGATATTTTGCTCGGCGGCAACCCCGAAGGACTCGCCCAATCCGAGGTCCTGAAGGCCGGGTACACCGATGAGCATCTGAAGTCCGACTTCGAGTTCGCCGTGCCGGTCGAGCAGATGCCTGAGGAGTTTCAGGTTGAACGCAAGAAGGCCCAGGCGTTGTACGACGAGATGCTTGCCAAGTTCTCAGGTGAGTGTGAGCGCGAGCGGCAGCAGGTTCTGGATCAGGGCGGTCTCTACGTCATTGGGTCCGAGCGTCATGACAGCCGCCGTATCGACAACCAGCTCCGTGGCCGTTCGGGTCGTCAGGGCGACCCTGGGGCGAGCCGCTTCTTCCTGAGTCTCGATGACGATCTGATGCGCCTGTTTGCGACCGGCGCGTTGAACTATGTCATGGGCCGGGCGCTGCCTGACGACGAGGCCATCGAGGCGAAGATGGTCACCAAGGCCATCGAGCGGGCACAGACCACGGTCGAGACCAAGAACGCTGAGATTCGCAAGAACGTCCTCAAGTACGACGAGGTGATGAACGAGCAGCGCAAGATCATCTACCAACGCCGCGACCAGATCCTCGATGGCGCAGACCTCAAGAATGCGGGCGCTGAGTACTTGGCCGATGCGGTCGACGCCTTGATCACGACGCACTGCGCTTCGGCTGCCGACGATGAGTGGGATCTCGACGGCCTGGCCAAAGAACTCACGCTCTACTGGCCAAATTCGAGCTCGGTCGCGCAGTTGCAGGCATGCGCTGACACCGACGAGATCTACGAGATGGTGATGTCGAACGCCACTGCTCACTACGAGCAGCGCGAAGAAGAGATGGGCGCGGACACGCTTCGCCAGGTGGAACGTCAGGTGATGCTGCGCATCATCGATCAACGCTGGCGGGAACATCTCGAAGAAATGGACTACCTGCAGGGCGGAATCAACCTGCGAGCCATGGGTCAAAAGGATCCGCTTGTCGAGTGGCAACGCGAGGGTTTCGAGATGTTCGGCACGATGATGACCGGGATTGCGCAGGACTTCGTCAAGTACGTGATGCACGTGCAGGTCGTGAAAGACGACGCGGCGCAGCCGCTCGTGGGCGCAGCGGCGCCAGCCCCTGTTCAGAACCTCCAGACCAGTTCATCTGACGACGTCCAGTCGAGTGGCTTCGACCGCGCCGCACGCGCTGCTGCAGCTGATGCCGCAGGTGCACCTGCAACTGCAGCCGAAGCGCCTGAGCCGAAGAAGCAGGAGACGGTCGTCAAGGACGCCTTCGAAAAGACGCCACGCAATGCGCCGTGTCCCTGCGGTTCTGGCAAGAAGTTCAAGAACTGCCACGGCGAAGCCTGAGCGCGAAAGGACACCACTGGGTTCATGCGCGACTTCACACACGACATCCGCGAGGTACAACGTCGACTTGCCGAGGCCGAGGTCTATCTCTCGGTCGTCGAGAACCGCGAGCGTTTCGCAGTGCTCGAACACGAGGTGGCTGAGCCGGGACTGTGGGATGACCAGGACCGCGCCAAGAAGCTCAACGCCGAGTACGCCAACATCAAAGATGACCTCGAGGCGTTCGACACGCTGACCGAAGACATCGAAAACGTCGAGGTGCTGCACGAATTGGCGCGCGACGAAGACGACGCCAGCCTGGAGCCCGAAATTGAGACGGCGATTGGCGCGATTGCGGCAACGTTCGATCAGCTTGAGTTGCGCAGCATGTTCACCGGCGAGCACGATGACACAGACTGCATTGTGCAGATCAACGCCAAGGATGGTGGCGTCGACGCCCAGGACTTCTCCGAGATGCTGCTGCGCATGTACGAGAAGTGGTGTGAGCGGCGCGGCTTCACGATCACCCTCAACGGTGTGTCCGAAGGTGCTGAGGCCGGGATCATGTCGGCGGAGGTCACGATTTCTGGCCGGTATGCCTATGGCTTGATGAGCGCGGAACGGGGCACGCATCGGTTGGTGCGCATCAGCCCCTTCGACAATCAAGGGCGGCGTCAGACTTCGTTCGCAGCGGTCCAGGTGTGGCCGCTGCTCGAAGATGTCGAGCTGGACATCGACGAGTCCGACATCGAAATGCAGGTGTTCCGAGCGTCAGGGGCTGGCGGCCAACACATCAACAAGACGTCGTCCGCGGTGCGTTACATCCACCACCCAACCGGGCTGGTGGCGAGTTCGCAGGAAGAGCGGAGCCAGTTGCAGAACCGTGAGCGGGCCATGGGCCGCTTGAAGTCGATGATTGCGGCGAAGGCTGAAGAAGACCGCCAGGCCGAACTTGACGCCATCGCGGGCAAGCAAGCCCAGGTGGGCTGGGGGAGCCAGATTCGCAGCTACGTGATGCAGCCGTACCAGATGGTGAAGGATCTCCGTACCGAGATTGAGACGGCCAACGTCAGTGGCGTGCTCGACGGTGATATCGACTTCCTCATTGAAGGCTTCCTGCAGTTCAAGCGGGCTCAGGGTGAAGACGACGTCTGAGCAGGTGAGTGCCGTGTGTGAGCCACTGGTCACGAAATATGCAGGTGGGGTGCCTCATTGCCTGTGTGTGACGGCGGTACTGTCTTGCAGGGCTGATCGGACCGTTCCGACTGGCCAACCTTCCTCATGATTCGCCTCGAAAACGTCACCAAGAGCTACTCCGCCGAAGTCGTGGCGCTCCGCGACGCAGGATTCGACATCGCCAAAGGCGAGTTCGTCTTTCTCGTGGGCCCATCCGGCTCCGGCAAGAGCACGTTGTTGCGGATGCTCAACCGCCAGGATCGGCCCGAGCGCGGTGCCGTCTGGGTGGCAGGTCGCAATATCGTCGACATGCCGCCGGGCCGCGTGCCGCACCTTCGCCGCAACATTGGCAACATCTTCCAGGACTACAAACTCCTGCTCGAAAAGACGGTGTTCGAGAACGTGGCGTTTGCGCAAGAGGTCATTGGTCGCCCGAAGCACGTGATCAAGCAGCAGGTCCCGGCCGTCCTTGAGCTTGTCGGTCTCGCTGGCAAGGAAGATCGTCTTCCGCATCAGCTGTCCGGTGGCGAGCAGCAGCGTGTTTCTGTCGCTCGGGCATTCGTGAATCGACCGCTGATTCTTCTTGCGGATGAGCCCACGGGCAACCTCGATCCAGCCACCGGCGAGGGAATCATGCGCTTGCTTGATCGCATCAACAAGACTGGCACCACCGTGGTGATGGCCACCCACGACCAACGCATCGTGAACACGATGCGCAAACGAGTCATTCAGCTCGATCGCGGCGTCATTGTCCGGGACCAGGCTCGCGGCGTCTACGAGTGACTCGGGAGATCTCAATCCACCATGCTTTCACGCCTCCGATACACACTTCGCGAAACATTTGACAGTTTTCGTCGTAACGCCACGCTGACACTCGCGGCGATCATCACCGCGGCGATCTCGCTGCTGGGGGTGGGGCTCACCCTGCTGAGCCAGAAGGGGTTCGACAACTTGCTCTCCAAGTGGGAGGGCGGCGTCGAGATGATCATCTTTGTCAACGCCGGTGCCAGCGCGGATCAACTTGGTGTCATCGAGGGGGCCCTCGGCAACAACCCGCAGTTCGTTGAAAGCTTCGGCTACTGCGACTCGCAGTGCTCGCTGAACGAAGCTGAGATTGTGCTTGCTGGCGAGCCGGGAACACTTGAGTTGCTGACCGCCGACAACATTCCGACCCAGTACAAGGTGGTACCGACCGAGGGGACCGACGTTGAACTGCTGCGACAGCTTGAGGGAGCGTTCTCTGAGCTGCCCAACGTGTTCAACGTCCAATTTGCCGAGGACCAGATCAGCTTGATCGGTCAACTGCAGGACTTCTTCGGCTTCCGTTTGTTGCTGCTGTCAGTGTTCTTGTTGCTCGCTGCGGTGCTGCTCATCTGGAACACGATTCGCACGGCAATCTTTGCTCGGCGACGAGAGATCGAAGTGATGAAGCTCGTCGGTGCGACCGACTGGTTCATTCGTATTCCGTTCATGCTCGAGGGCCTGCTGCACGGGATTATTGGTGGCGTCCTTGCCAGTGCCGGCTTGTGGGCTTGGAATAGTCAGTGGACCAGCGGCGTCGGTGAGTTCCCCGATGGCAGCGGGTTTGCCGCACTTGTGGTGACTGATGGATACGACAAACAGGTGATGCTGATCATGCTCCTGATCGGTGCCGCTGCCGGCGCCATCGGCTCCGGCATTGCCGCCTCGCGCTTCTTGGACGTCTGATTCTTGACTGATGCTGTCGTTGCGATCGGGGCGACGGCGAGGACGATCACTACGTTGCTCGGATGGAGTACACCCAGATCGTTTATGAGGTCGCCGACAACATCGCGACCATCACGCTGAATCGCCCGGACAAGCTGAATGCCTTCACTGGCACGATGATGTACGAGATGATCGATGCCTTCGATCAGGTTGACGCCGATGACGACGTTCGCGCGGTGATCGTCACCGGTGCCGGCCGGGGATTCTGCGCTGGAGCCGATCTCTCAGCGAGCGGGGGAGAGACCTTCTCGAGTGGCGGCAGCGATATTCAGACCGATGCCGGCGTTCCTCGCGACGGCGGCGGAATGGTGTCGCTGCGGATCTTCAACTGCACGAAGCCGGTGATCGGGGCCATCAACGGAGCCGCCGTCGGGGTGGGCGTGACGATGACCTTGCCGATGGATTTCCGGCTGGCCAGCGAGCATGCGAAATTCGGCTTTGTGTTTGCCCGCCGCGGCATCGTGCCCGAAGCGTGTTCCTCGTATTTCCTTCCTCGGCTCGTCGGTATCAGCCAGGCAACCGAGTGGTGCTACACCGGACGGGTCTTCCCGGCCGACGAGGCGCGTGCCGGTGGACTCGTTCGCAGCGTTCATACTGCGGACGAGCTCCTTCCTGCAGCGCGCGCGATTGCTGCAGAGATCGCCGAGAACACCGCGCCGGTATCGGTGGCGCTCACCCGTCAGATGCTGTGGCGGATGCTCGGAGCCAGTCACCCGATGGAAGCCCACCGGGTCGACTCGCGCGGCATCCTGTCGCGCGGCGCCAGCGATGATGCTCGTGAGGGCGTCACGAGCTTCCTTGAGAAGCGCCACCCGGACTACCCGGTCAAGGTCAGCGACGGCCTGCCCGAGATCTTCCCCGACTGGGTCGACCCCACCTTCGACTGAGCCCAGTGGGCGCGGTCCGTCACCGTTGACCACCACCCGCGACCCGCACGAACATGGAACGTGGCGGTTGGCACAGCGCCGCAGGGAATTTCTCAAGTTTCTAGAGGTTCTTGAGGAAGAACACATATCAGCAACAACGCTGACAACTCCACCCAGAAACGGCCCCCCATGAACACGATGTTGATGCAAGAACTGACCGCCGGTGACGTGATCGAAGTCAAGACCGCTGCCAATGTCGACGACGACATGATGACTGTTCTTGTCCTCCTGGCAACCGATGAGTTTGTCATCCTCGATCCGTGCAACGACTCCACGCCGTTCGTGTTGAAGAACAGCGAACTCATCGAATTCCGCAAGTTTGACGCGGCACTCGCCTCGGCCTGACTTCCCCAGCAAGGCTGGCAGAGCTTCGGTCTGGCAACGTCGTCGACGAGACCTCCGAGACATCTGACCTCAGAAGTCCCTTCAAGACCCCTAACGTGGGCGCCGTGGTTGACACGGCGCCTTCGCTCTTTTTTCGAGTCGGAACCGACGATGCCAGTCGCTCCGCCTTCTTCGAGCGCCTTGTCGATGTGTTCTACGAGGGAGTGGCGACCGATCAGGTGCTCCTTCCGCTGTACCCCGAGCAGCCTGACCTGACCGGTGCACGCCATCGACTCACGCTCTTTCTCATTCAGTACTGGGGCGGACCGACGACGTACATGGAGGAACGTGGACACCCGCGCCTGCGGATGCGGCACTTCCCGTTCCATGTGGGTCCGCTCGAGCGTGACCGGTGGTTGCTCCATATGGCGGCTGCGGTCGAGACGGTGTGCGATGACGTGGCCGTCCCAGTGGACGTTTCTGCGGAGCTGATGGGGTACTTCGTGCCAGCAGCCGAACACCTTCGCAACGACACGGGACTGCCAATTACATCGGCGAACTATCCCCGCACGTGACCTGGGTGCCAGACCCCCGGCGATCTGATCCTCGGATCGGGTTCGGTACGATCGGCGGTTGATGCCTGCAATCGACGTTCGCGACCTGCACAAGCACTACGGAGACAACCGCGCCGTCGATGGTGTCAGCTTTCACGTCGGCGAAGGAGAGGTCTACGCGTTGCTCGGCCACAACGGTGCGGGCAAGTCGACCGCTGTGGAGATTCTCGAGGGCCACCGCACCATGACATCGGGCTCAGTGTCCGTGTTGGGGTTCGACCCTGCGAAAGCGCAACGTGAGTTCCGCGATCGGATCGGCGTGGTCCTCCAAACCTCCGGGGTCGAGAACGAATTCACGGTGCGCGAGGTCATTGATCTGTACGCGAGTGCCTATCGCCGTCGACGGACACTGGACGAAGTCGTCGAACTCGCCGGACTCGAGGAGAAGGTCGACGAGCGGGTTGGTTCGTTATCCGGAGGCCAACGTCGTCGGGTCGATCTGGCACTGGGCATCATCGGGCGTCCTGATCTGCTTTTTCTCGACGAGCCGACCACCGGTTTTGATCCCGCAGCACGCCGGAAGTCTTGGGATCTGATCGAAGCACTGGGCGACGACGGCGTCACGGTGCTCCTCACGACGCACTATCTCGACGAAGCCGAACACCTGGCGGACCGAGTCGGCGTGCTGGCATCGGGCAAGATGATCGCCGAGGGCACTCCGGCGCAACTGATCGAGGGAATCAGCGGCACCGTTGTCAGTTTCATGCTGCCTGACTCGATTGAGACCGCCGATGCGATCAGCACCTTTGGTCCCGTCCTCGGTGGGGACGTTCGCCTGTCCGGGCGGCTGGTTGAAGCCACAGTCGACCGTGCCACCGAGGTGGTGCATCGGGCAACGGGCTGGGCGATTGAGAATGGGGTCGAGCTTGAGTCGCTGCGAGTGGCTCGTGCGTCGCTCGAAGATGTGTTTCTTCAACTGACCGAGCAGTCGGAGGAGACTTCATGAGCGCATTTCCGTCGAGCCTGTCGATGGTGCTGCGCCAAACGCAGTACCAGCTCAAGTACTTCACCCGAGTTCCGGTGGCGCTGTTCTTCACCATCATTCTGCCGCTGGTGATGTTGGTGCTGTTCAACGCACTCTTTGGTGACAACACCATCGAGACCGACGAGGGTGACTGGTCGGTCCGCCAGTTCTACACGGGTGGCCTTGCGGCCTACACCGCGGTTTCGGCAACGTTCTCCAATCTCGCGAACATGGTTCCGATCCGACGTGACGAAGGTGTCTTGAAGCGCTGGCGCAGCACGCCGCTCCCGACGTGGATCTACATCGCCGGCTTTATCTGCTCGGCCATCGTGATCGCCTTCGTCGGCGCGATGGTGATGCTCACGGTTGGCGTGGTCTTCTACGACCTCTCGATCGAATGGGCGAAGATGCCAGCAGCTGCCGTGACCTTCTTGGTCGGTGTGGGAGCGTTCGCAGCGCTGGGGATGGCCTTGGCGTCGATCATCAAGACCGCGAGCTCGGCCTCAGCGGCCGCCAACGCCACGATCCTGCCGTTGGCCTTCATCTCTGATGTCTTTGTTGCTACCGACGGCGACAGCGCGCTGACCACCATTGCGAACATCTTCCCGCTGAAGCCCTTTGTCAACGCCTTCCAGGACTGCTTCAACCCCTTCGTTGCAGCACCAGCGTTCGACTGGGGAGCACTTGGCTTCGTGGCCGCCTGGGGCCTCCTCGGCCTCGGTATTGCGATGAAGAAATTCACCTGGGAACCAAGTGGCGCTGGCCCACGCGGCCGTCGTGCCGCCCGCGCCGCAGCGACAGCGCAAGGTTGAGGCGTTGTCGGTGGCCGAGCACGCCCGGGCGTGGCCTAGATTTGTCGTTGCGTGATGAGTTCTGCTGCCTCGGAGACCGGTCGGTCCGACGTTGGCCTGTACCGGCACCC
>JABJAB010000079.1 GCA_018666235.1 Ilumatobacter sp. | reverse complement strand
GCCTGGCGCATCGAATACGCGAACTGCAACAGGTTGCGTGAGTGATCAGCCATCGAGCCTGACACGTCAAGAAGCAGCACAAGCGTCCGCGGTTTGCGCTTGCGGTCCATGCGCAAAAGCGCAGTTGCGGCGGTGTGAAGGTCCATCTCTGCGCGTGCCATGCGGCGCACGTCGATCACCGACCCTGACGGGTCGTTGCAGTAGCGACGGGTCCGTCGTTTAGGTGGTTCGACGCGCATCCGGGCGATCATTCGGCGTACAGCGGCAAGCTCAGCGTCTGAGCAGGCAGAGAACTTTTTGGTGCGTTCGATCTCGAGTGACGACGCCTGCAATCCCAACACCAGCGGCGGCTCTTCGGACTCACGGTCCCCAGGCTCAGCGTCTGGCACATTGATTGTGCCGGTCGACCCCTGCGGGGCATGGCGATCCTTGGTGTGCTTTCGTTCAGCTCCGGCGGGTACGT
Source organism: Ilumatobacter sp. (assembly GCA_018666235.1). Classification (GTDB taxonomy): domain Bacteria; phylum Actinomycetota; class Acidimicrobiia; order Acidimicrobiales; family Ilumatobacteraceae; genus Ilumatobacter_A. The sequence goes on along the minus strand of JABJAB010000079.1, from coordinate 4,404 downwards.
GCAGAAAGTACCGGCGGAACAGCTCGTCGTACACGGGAAGATGGTCGCGGCGGTTGACCAGCGTGGTCCGTCCGGACCAGTAGACGTCCTCAAGGTCCGATGGCGTTAGTTCTGCGACCGCAGCGCAGAACGTCAACACGTCATCGGTTCCGACCGGCAGTCCGGCCTCGCGCAGCGCGGTGCCGAACGCGACGAGACGATCGACGATCTGCGGATCGCCGGTAGCTGCGTCGTGTTCTTGATCAGGCATCAGGTATGACACGGTCAATTCCCGACGACACGAATTCGAGGTCGTCGCGATCTTTGATCACCGAACCGAGCGTGTCGATCGCGGTCTCACCGTCGAGATTGTCAGCACCAATCGCGCCGAGCGCCTCGACCCAATCAATGGTCTCGGCAACTCCAGGCGGTTTGGCCAGATCCAAGTCGCGTAGACGATGAACTGCATCAACTACTTTGCGCGTCAAAGCTTCGGCCACGTCAGGAGCCCGAACTCGGACGATGTCGACTTCTTCGCTCACCGTCGGGTAGCCGATCCAGTGGTACAGACATCGTCGCTTCAGCGCATCGTGTAGCTCACGGGTTCGATTGGACGTGAGAACAACAATGGGTCTGTCCTCGGCTTTCATGGTGCCGATCTCGGGGATCGTGATCTGGAAGTCCGAGAGAAGTTCTAGGAGGAACGCCTCGAACTCGTCGTCGGCGCGATCGATCTCGTCAATCAGGAGCACCGACCTGCCGCCGGCACGGACTGCTTGTAGCAACGGTCGTTCGAGCAGGAACTCCTCCGCGTAGAGCCCGCCAACGGTGGCTGAGTCGGTGAGCTCACGTTCAGATAGGGCCCGCACGTGCAGCATCTGTCGTGCGTAGTCCCATTCGTACAGCGCCTGGTGCGTGTCGATGCCTTCGTAGCACTGCAGCCGGATCAGTTCACGGCCCGTGAGCTGCGCAAGGCATTTCGCCAACTCGGTCTTGCCGACACCGACCTCACCTTCAAGTAACAGCGGTCGGCCGAGTCGAAGCGAGATCAGCGTTGCGGTGGCGAGACCCCTGTCAGCGAGGTAGCCGACGTCGCGCAGCTGGTTCTGAAGGTCAGGGACGCTGGACGGCGGCTCCGCCGGTGGCTGAGTCATCGGAGCTCAGTCGTTCGTCGAGCCGAGCACCAGGTCTCGAACCGAGGCAGTATCGCCTGCAGCGAGCTTGCCTTCCCGGGCGAGGAGGTTGCGCCATGACGTGCCGAGGTCGTCATCGCCTTCGGCGATTCCATCGAAGCTGAATTCTCGGGCGTTGCGGCAGACCTTGGTCGGGCTGCAGTCCGCGTCGGCGCTGACGTCTTCGTTGCCTGCCCAGACGTCTTGCAACACGTTGTCAATCTCGTGCGGATTGTTGGTCATCTTTGATCCCTTTGCCCCACTTTGGCCGGACGATGCAACGCCCGACTCACAAACTGTAGCGCGAGTCCACAGCAGGTGATTCCACGGAGCAGTCGATCAGCTATCGGGATCTTCGCGAACGCTCAGCATCTCACAGACCACCGACACGGCAACCTCCTCAGGAGTTCGCGCTCCGATCGGAAAGCCAGCTGGCCCGTGGACGCGCCGGGTATCGGTGACGCCCCGAAAGGCAAGCCAGTCACCACGATCCTCTTGCAGCGAACTCGGCCCGATTGACCCGATGTAGCCGACCCGCGAGCCGAGTGCTGCTTGCAGGACGCGGCCGACAGCTTCAGTGTCGTGGCCCATCACGACGATCCCGTCGATAGCAGACAAGTTGGCAGCGACACCGATGGCGTGATCGGCGCCACTCACCCGGTCCACGCTCCAACCAACGAACCCTGCAGCGTGGCTGAGCGCATCAGCCATCGGCCCACCCCCGAACAGGACGAGTGACGGCGTCGGCGCCCAGCTCGCGCTGAGCTGCTCGTCGTCAAGACTGAAGCCAGTCGAACCCTGCGGGGCGACGAAACGAATCTCACTTAATCGGTCATTTTCCTTCGCGGCCACGATGGCGACTGGTTCGCGTTCCAGCAACGGCTCCCACAGCTCCTCGGGGAGGACCTCAGCTGGCGCGAACACAATGCGCACGACAGTGCCCTGCGGAACCCCAAGTGCGGACGACTCGATACCGTCGAGCTCGCAGGTAACGACACGTGCCTCGTTCGACCCGCTGAGGGAAAGCTCAACTAAGCGACTGTCGAGCGCGCCACCGAGCAGTGAACCGAGGCGTCCCCCGCCCGGCGTGATTGCGACCGCATCAGTCGGATCGAACGTCGGTACCTGCTCAGGGTCGAGACTCCACGCGACATCTACGCGCGTGCCCCCTCGAAGGCACGCAGCGACACTCAGAGCAATTCCGTACACGACTCACACCGTAGTGTTAGCTAGCGTTCGTCGACATGTGGGAAGCCTCACGATGATCGTTACAGCGCTGGTGTTAGCTGCCGGGTCGTCGCGGCGCCTGGGTCAGCCCAAGCAGCTGCTCCCGTTCCGTGAAGCGACCTTGCTCGACGCGACGATTGAGACTGTCACTGGTTTCGGTTTCGCCCAGACGATCGTCACCCTTGGAGGTGCTGCTCCCGAGGTGCGCGAAACGGTCGATCTGTCGGGGGTCGACGTGGTTGACAGCGTCCATCACACCAACGGTTGTTCGTCGTCGATCGTGTCAGCTCTCGATGCGATCAACCCGAAAGCTGCGGGCTTCGTGCTGTTCCTCGGCGACCAGCCGGGCGTGCCGTCTGCGGCCGTCGACTCGCTTCTGGATGCAGCCGCAGCGGGCGCCGAGCTCGCAGTTATCGAGTACAACGACGGCACCGGTCACCCGTTCTGGTTCGCTCGCAGCATGTTCGGTCCGCTCGCTGACCTGCACGGCGACAAGGCAGTGTGGAAGCTTCTCGAGTCCGGTCAACACGAGACGGCCCGCGTGCGAGTTGATGCCGACATCCCGTTGGATGTCGACACCTGGGAGGACTACCAACAGCTTCTCGCCAACGATTGAAGCAGACAAAAACTTCTTCGCCCATCCGCTTCGAGCGCGTCCCTTTGCCAAAAAGTCTTTCGGCTCCGTCGTGAGCGAAAAAGACTGAGTGACCGACGATGCCGGCAACCCTCACAGTCCCGACGCGCTGACCTTTGAGAAGGAGTTCAGTGCAATCTTCGACGCAACTGGCGGGTCCCGCAGAGGTCGTCTTGCATCTGCTTGTATGGAGGTAACCAAACGAAAGGGAGTGCGCAATGGATAACAACGACCTACACAAATGGATCAGCCACCGAGCAGACATGCTTTTCGTGTGTTTGAAAAGTCTCATGTTGATGACCGTTGGCATTGCGATTGCCGTTTCATTAAATCGATTCAGCGATGACGGCAAACAAGCCCTGTCGGTTGCGGTCGGAGCGCTCGGGTTTTACCTGTGGTTTCTTTCATTCGGCGCTGTGATGGACATTGCTGCGATGCGCAAAGACATGAGCGAAGAACTCCAAGGCTCCGCGTTCGGCACACAATTCCTCAAAGCGCCGTTCCCGATCTACATCGCGGTGACGACACTGGTGATGCTTGGCGTGCCTGTGATGTTGATTCTTCTGCTCAACTCTTGACGCAACCGGTTTCGCGTTCAAGCGGTCTTACCTCACACTTTTTGACTTTCACGAGTGTCGGGTAACTTCAAGTTATCTGGATGAAATCTTTGCTGGTAGGCCTTCTTGTTGTCACCGGAGTTGCGTGTAGCTCCGATGACGAGGCGTCAAACGGTCGTGAGTACGCAGCTGAAATTCGAGAGAACTTCCTTGAGTCCTGCCGTGGTGCTGGTGGAGAAGATTCGTACTGTTTGTGCGTGTTAGAGGGACTCGAAGGCGAGTACACCCAAGAAGAGTTCATCGAAGTCGAAGTCGAAATGGCTGCAAGCGGAGCGACACCTCCGTTTATTACCGGTCTTACCTCTCGATGCGCGTAGGCCGCTCTGACTGAAGCGAACCGGGCCGGCGTGATCGGCTGACAAACCTCGACCGGCTGAACCGTCGAACATGTTTGTGTTTCGCCCGCAGGGCTGATGGCCCCGTGTTCTAGAGCGTGGTGGACGTGGTGTTAGCCATAGCTTTCGCATCCCCAGCCGTCACCGTCGCGGTCGAGGCGGTGGTAGTCGGGTCCGATTATACGAACCTTGCGACGAATGTCAGAGCAGTCAAGGTCTGGGCCAGGCAGGTTCCAAAGCTCAACTGCTGAGCCCGTTTGCGGCAGCGACACGACCACACAGTCAAACGTGTTCTCGCCGTCTGTCGCGCGGTACTGGTCTTGGTATCGGTGCAAGGAGTAGCCGTCGATCGCGTCGTATCGGGCGTTCGCTTTTCCGGCTTCGATCATGCTCAGACCAACCGGTTTGCCGTCCACCAGAACATGACGCAGCAGACGGTC
>JABJAB010000078.1 GCA_018666235.1 Ilumatobacter sp. | reverse complement strand
GCTGGAAGGTTCGGTCGAGGTGAGCTCTTCGTAAATATCAATCTTCCGGAGCGACGGGAAAATTAATGCGAACGACGCTGCGATCGCCACGGTGGTGAGCCAGCTGAGTTGTGCGCGAGGGGGGACTCGGAAGCGGTATCACGGGCTTCAGCCCTAAATCGCTGCTGTTTTGATCCGTTTCTTGCACAGCGTTGACGGTGTCTGGAAATCGTTGTTTGTCAGCCATTTCACTGACGGTACTGAGCCGGTGTCACACAGCTGTTGGGCGGAGGCGTGGCGCGATATCTCAATCAGACAAGTACTGCCTGACCTGCACAGCCCGAGCTGCGTCAATGGCCAGCGGCGTGCAGCGTTGCGTCAACCAGATCCATCAACGCAACAGTGCGCCGAGCACCGACTGCCGGTTAGAGACGGCTGAACCGTTCGGACTCTTCAACAAAGTCAGCTCGACTCGCTTCGGAAATGGTGGGCACCGTTGAGTCAATCGCTTCAATGAGATCACTGTTTGTGATGGTCGCTGTCGTGTCGCCCTGACGGACAGATCGGAACGCCGCCGCAGCTGCTCGTTGAATGGCGCTCGCAATATCAGCAGGGGTCAATCCATCGGTTGGCTCAACCATGGCTTCTGGGTCAATTGCTGAGCCTGGGATTGCTCCAAGCATGTCGGTGAGTAACGCAAGGCGTGCGTCAGGATCTGGCGGCCCGATCGGGATCACCAAGTCGAATCGGCCGGGACGCACAACAGCGGGATCGAGAGCTGCGATCGAGTTCGTTGCGCACACCAGGAGCCGACCCGGAACCTCACGCACCCGCACTATTGCCTTGAGTAGTTCATTAACAACGGCTTGGGTTTCGGGTCGTGCGGCACGTGAGCTCGCGATGTCATCGACTTCGTCAATGAACACCACAACTTGTTCGAGTCCGAGCAGATCGTCGAAGGCCCGGCCAAGTTCGTCCGCCATCATCGACGCGCCTTGCGCTCCGAGTTTCGACGGCAGAAGCTCAACAAAAGGCCAGCCCAGTCGCCCCGCAACAGCTTTCGCAAACGAAGTCTTTCCGGTCCCAGGTGGACCAAACAGCAGCATCGCTGATGGCGCGATGACACCAAAATGGCTTGCCAAGTCGGCTTCAATTAACGGAGCCAACAGTCGTTGTTCAACAATGTCGCGTTGCATTGTGAGACCGGAAAAAGATTCCCAACGAGACTTGTCAATCAGCTCGCCGTTCCAGCGTTCGAGGATTGAAAACGCCGTTGGACGAAGCGGCTCATCTTTTTCATACAGCGCCAGATTCGGCGTGACTTCGAAACCTCGATTGATGAGCGCAGCTGCGCCGACTTGACCTTCGGTGAGCAGCGCCACAATGCGGTGACAGCCGGCTTTCAAAAACGCGGCTTCGACACAGCCTATTAACGCCGATCCAATGCCTTTGTTTCTCCACTCCGGAGCGATAGCGATAGCAACGATGCGACCGACATCGCCTTCGGACCGGCCAACGAGAACGGCGACGATTGTGTCACCGACGCAGGCAACAACGTTTGTTGACGGCGACCTCAGATCAGCAACAACGTCACTCAGTTCAGCATGAACAGTCTCAGCGCTTCGGACTCGCTCGATGAGCCGAATAACGTTGGGCATATCGTTCGCTTCTGAAATTCGGACTGACCACGCCATTGTTGGACACTAAGACAACCACGACGTCATCGAGATGTCGTAGTCCAGAAACAGCCAACTTGGGCGCAAGTCAGCAGTGCGCGCTTCACATTACTTTCAGGCGACCTCTCGGCGATCCTGCGGACTTTCCACGCCCACCTCGTCGCTGGCGTAGCACAATGTGATATAAAAGTTCGGTCACGAAGTCCAAGTTTATTTCACCAAAAGGAGAGTCATATGGATCTCACATTGAGCGAGGGCCAGTTCAATCTGGTTTACAACTCGTTCTCGTTTGTCATTGCAAGCATGGGAGCAGCACTGCTGTTTTTCCTACTCGCCCGAACCCGAGTAGCACCCCAGCACCGCATGGCCGTCACCCTTTCCACTCTCGTAGTGGCCATCGCGCTTTACCACTACGTCCGAATCTTCGGATCATGGGAAGACGCATTCAGCTACGCCGGCGGTGAATACACCCAAGACGGCAAACCCTTCAACGAGGGCTACCGCTACGTCGACTGGCTCCTCACCGTGCCACTCCTACTCGCTGAACTCGTTGTCGTACTGAAGCTGACCCAAAGCAAGACCCGCAGCCTCATTGTCCGACTCACCATCGCTGCTGTTGCAATGATCGTCCTCGGCTACCCAGGTGAAATCCTTGACGCAGACGACTCGATGCGCACCGTATGGGGCGTTCTGTCAACGATTCCGTTCCTGTACATCTTGTACGTGCTCTTCGCTGAGCTCGGCAAGTCACTCGAACGCCAAAGCGACGGCGTCAAAAAACTCGTCGACGCACTTCGCTACATCATCTTGGCCACCTGGGGCATCTACCCCATTGCCTACATGCTGCCATCGCTGATCGACGACGAAGCCAACGCAGAAGTCGCCCGACAAGTCATGTACTCAATTGGTGACGTTCTCGCCAAGCCCCTCTTCGGCATCTTGGTCCTCGGCATCGCCCTCGCCAAGTCCCGCGAAGACGGCTACATCGAGCCCGGCACCACACCAAGCGCAACCAGCGCCGACGCCTAACCCGTCTCGACTGATACGGCCGTGCGTCCTGCCTTCCCAGGGGGAGGCAGGACGCATTGCGGCCGAATGCTTTGCTAGCTGACCGTCACGCTCAGCTCAAACAAAAACTGTGACCAACGCGATCGTCCCGGATCCTATGGATCATGGGATCGCCTCCGCCGGCCAATGTCGACTCCGAGTTCGCTCCCGGCGACGTGAATTCCGCGTCAATGAGTCAACTCGCCACGGTGAGCAGCGGTCTGCGTAGCAGAGATGTGCGCTCACGTTCCGTCTGGTACCGATTGACCGGGAAACGCTGCGCAAGTCCCGGCTAAACGAATCTCACCGACAACAGAATTCTGAACGAAGGACTCTGCTCTCAGACCGCAATCCGCTTAAGTTGCGGTGGGGAACAAAACGAGGGGGACTCATGTCATTTAAATTCAATGGCCGCGTCAGGGCGGTCGCTGTCGCAACTGCCGCTGCGCTTGTTGTGGCCGCTTGCTCATCAGGTGATGACGAGTCCAGCGAATCGACACCAGCAACCGACGCAAGCGAACCCGCTGTTACTGAGCCAGCCGTCGAAGAGCCGCCCGCTACTGACGCGCCTGACGAGTCAACCGACACCACCGCTCCTGCCGCGGAGGCAAACCCCGACCCCATTGCGACAATCACAGAGGACCGGTCGTACTACATCCTGCCGCCCGGCAACTACGGCGGGCTACCCAAGACCGACGAGTCGACCGACCAACTCGCGCTGTACGACGAATTGACCCCGCTGCGTGGTGACGTAACTGACGAAGACATCGAGCGCCTCTTTCTTCCCCAGGACTTCGCTCCGATCGGCGCGACCACTGAAGAGCCGACCGGCCGGGACGGCACCACGATCATTTACGACGAGTTTGGGATCCCTCACATCACCGGCGAGACCCGCGAAGACTTGGCTTTCGGCGCCGGTTGGGTCACCGCTCGGGACCGCGGGCTGCTCATCACGCTCGGCCGCGGCCCCGCTCGCGTGGCGGTCGCTGACGTACCGGGAATCAACGCTTTCTCTTTAGTCACCAGCGGACAGACATTCATTCCAAGCGAAGCAGCCGAGCAACTAGTGACCGATCAAATCCAGGTCATCATTGACGAGTACGGCGAAGAAGGAGAGGAAATCATCTCTGATGCGCAGGCCTACGCCGACGGACTAACCGCCTACTGGGAAGCCAACGACATCGACCAGGCGCCCGCCACTGTCAACGATGTCATCGCGACAACTGCGTTCATTGGCTCAATCTTCGGTGCCGGTGGTGGCAGCGAGGCACGCAACGCTGAGTTCCTATCTGCGCTCCAAAACCAGCTCGGCAATGACCAGGGCCGCCAGGTCTGGGAAGACCTGATGCCAGACAGCGATCCTGAGGCACCCACCACAATCGAGGACCGTTTCGAGTACCCGGCGCTCACTGGTGGCGACGTCACCGGCTCAGTGATCATCGACGAAGGCTCTCTGATTTCCTTCGATCCACGTGACCCTGGGGACATCGCGATCCTTGAGACCAACGTCAGTGCCGTGTATGACGCTGCGTCAGGCCCACCAACGAGAACTGCGTCGAACTGGTTGATTGTTGACCCAGCAGCCTCAGCAAATGAGACAACGCTCGCTGTCATGGGCCCACAGCTCGGGTACTACTACCCCGAGATCGTGCAACAAATCCATCTCTCTGGTCCTGGCATTGAAGCGCAGGGCGCTGCAGTACCTGGCCTGTCGATGTATCTCTTGCTTGGTCGCACCGAGGACTACGCCTGGAGCTTGACCTCAGCGAACCAGGATGTGCGCGACGTGTTCGTCGAAATTCTTTGCGAGCCGGACGGATCAACTCCGTCGCGCCAGTCAACCCACTACGAGTTTGACGGCGACTGCATTCCATTTGAGCAGTTCGACGCCGGCACGCTCGGCGATATCCCGATCCGTTACCCGACTTCGGTACACGGGCCCTTCATCGGGACAGCGACATCGCAGGGAGTGCCGGTTGCGTTGACCAGCCAGCGATCCACTTTCGGTCGCGACGGCCTCAACCTCGGCGCGTTGAAGAACATGACCGAAGGCGATGCCGATACCGACGAGGCGTTCTTCGAAATCGCGAACCAGTTCGGGTTCACGTTCAATTGGGGTTACGCCAATCGGGACAGCGTCGGCTACTTCGCTTCCGGTCAGTTGCCGGTGCGTGCCGAAGGACTTGACCGGCGTCTCCCGACTCTCGGGACCGGCGAGTACGAATGGCAAGGCTTCTTAGAGCAAGACGAGCACCCACACGCCACAGGACACCCGACGGATCGGCTCCTCAACTGGAACAATCAGTCAGCACCAGGGTTCATGCATGGCGACGGGAACCAGTACGGGTCGGTACACCGTGTTGAGGCGTTCGATCAGTGGCCGGACAAGTCCGAACTCACCGATGTTGTAGGTGTGATGAACCGTTCCGCAACTGAGGACATCCGGTCAACGGTGTGGCCAGTGGTCAGCGCTGTACTTGCCGGTGGCGACGCTCCGTCGGAACTGGCTGCTGAAGTAGTTGCGATCCTCGATGAGTGGATCGCCGACGATGCTCCACGGCTCGACGCCGACAACAACGGCGACCATGACAGCCCCGGACCGCTGATCTTCGATGCCGTCTTCGATCCAATCGCTGCAGCGGTTAGCGAGCCGGTACTCGGTGAGGCTCTCACGGACGCCCGACGTGGCATCAACGACGAAAGCCTGATCGACAAGGACCTTCGTGCGTTGCTCGGCGAGCCGGTCGACGGCCCGTTTGGGGTGCAGTACTGCGGGTCCGGTGACATCGACACCTGTCGTGATGCGCTGTGGACAGCAATCGACACAGCAGCGACCGAAGTCGCCGCTGAACGCGGCGATGACCCGACCACCTGGTTGAGCGAAGGACAGCGGCTGACGTTCGCACCCGGATTGATCGACGACGATTTCCGCGCTACGAACCGGCCGACCTTCCAGCAGGTGATCGAGTTCGCTCCACCCGGCAACTAAACACAACGGTTGACAGTTTCGTCAGATCAACTATCGATCGTGCTGCTACCGCTCACGCACCGTGAGCACGGCCCGGGCACGCCCGGACGGAGTAGCTCATCGCGCCGTGCTTGCTCGGCGGCCAGATCGCAGTGAAGGCCGGCGACCTGTCCGAAGATCTCAGGTGAGTTATGCCGCTGGTCGCCCAGATCTGCGCGAACGTCAATGAGTTCGTCGGTGGCGTCTGTGTCGCGGCCAGCACCGGCGTTCATTCACACCGGTTGAAGACCGTCAACAAATCGGCTATCGACTCGCAGGGTTTACTCCGCTATGGTTGCCTGACGTTGGCCGTCGGGGGACGGTCCAAAAAATGGGGGTTTTGAATGCCGATCGAGTCATCGGGTCAAAGTGCGGGTAACCCGCGCATGTACGAACTCATTGCTGACACCCCGAAGGAAGGCGACAGCCCGACCGTGTGGGCGTGGCCGCATCTCATCGACCATCTGAAGGTGGCAGGCCAACCCGTCCAGGGGCCGTGGCCGCCACACCAGCAACGACGGCCAGACCCCGACCCGGACGGGATGCCCCGCGCTGTTCCGGACCCTGAGGGTTTCTAGGTCCTCAGCTTCTTCGCCCATTCGCAGAACAGGAATCGAGTCCGGATATGTATCCATCCCGCTTTAACTATGAAGCACCGACGTCGCTCGCCGAGGCGATTCAGATCCTCAGGTCGACCGACGATGCCAAAGTGCTTGCCGGCGGTCAGAGCCTCATCCCAATGATGAAGCTGCGCTTCGCTAGCCCGGCGACGTTGGTTGACATCAACAACATCCCCGGTCTCGACTTGCACGGAGCCGACGCCGACGGCACCTACCGCATTGGCGCACTGTGCCGTCACGCCCAGCTCGAGAAGTCGACGACGCTCGGCGACCATCAGCCGACCATCGCTGCCGCCGCGCCGCTGGTCGCCGACCCGATCGTACGTACTCGTGGCACGTTCGTCGGCTCGGTCTGCCATGCCGACCCGCAAGGCGACTGGGCATCGTGCATGGTTGCCCTCGATGGCTCAGTCACCGCTGTCGGCCCGAACGGCAGCCGATCGATTCCTGTGAAGGAACTCGTCTCTGGCCCATTCCAAACCATTCTGAGCCGCGACGAGATCGCGACCGAAGCCGTGATTGAACCGGCGCAAGGCACCCGCGTCGGTGGGTACCTCAAGTTGGAGCGACGAGTCGGTGATTTCGCGACTGCCGGCGTGGCCATTGCGTTGGAGATGTCCGGCGACAGCGTCACTAAGGCCGGCATCGGGCTGACCGGTGTTGGTTCCCAAACCGTCGACGCGAGCGACGCAGCTGCAGCCCTCGTCGGTTCGCGCCTCGACGCCGAATCTATTGCGAACGCGGCACGCCTGGCTGCTGAGATCTCCAAACCTCGATCTGACCATCGAGGGAGCGCCGACTACAAACGTCACGTGGTGTCGACCTTCGTGAGCCGAATCCTTGCCAACGTCCAACGATCAGAACAGCAGGTGGCCTGACATGACCAGCCTTTTCGAAGAAGTAGCAGTTACGACCGACGACAACGTCGCCGTTACACGAGTCAACGTGCGCGTGAATGGCGAGCGGCGCGCCGCCGACGTCGAGCCCCGCCTGCTGCTGGCACACTTGCTGCGCAACGGCTTCCGTTTAACAGGCACCCACACCGGTTGCGACACAACGAACTGCGGAGCGTGCACCGTGCTGCTCGACGGCCAACCGGTGAAGAGCTGCACGGTCTTTGCCGTGCAGGCCAACAATCACGACGTCACCACCGTTGAGGGTTTGGCAACTGCTAGCGAACTGCATCCAATCCAAGAGGGCTTCAAAGATGAGCACGGACTGCAATGCGGTTTCTGCACGCCGGGGATGATGCTCAGCGCAAAAGCGTTGCTCGACGAGAACCCTGACCCCACCGAAGACGAAGTCCGGTGGGCGCTGTCGGGAAACCTTTGCCGTTGCACCGGATATCAGAACATCGTAAAAGCCGTGCTCTGGGCTGCGCAGAAGATGCGTGGTGACGCGCCGCCGCAAATCGAAGAAGAAGGAAACTGAGCGTGACACTCGACGAGATCAAAATCGGAGGCCTCGGGGCAAGTCGGCGCCGGGTCGAGGACAACCGTTTCATTCGCGGGACAGGAAACTACGTCGACGACGTGGTCCTGCCCGGCATGTTGTACATGGAGATCCTGCGCAGCCCCTTGGCACACGCGAAGATCACCTCGATCGACACCAGTGCGGCGTACGCAATACCTGGTGTCCGCATGGTGATGACCGGTGAAATGATGGCCGCGCGCAACCTTGCATGGATGCCAACGCTGTCGTATGACACGCAAGCAGTACTGGCAACTGACAAGGTTCGGTTCCAGGGCCAAGAGGTCTGTGCTGTCATCGCCGACGACCCCTACATCGCACGAGATGGCGTCGAAGCGATCGTTGTCAAATACGAACCGCTACCGCCAGTCGTCAACCCTGAGCAGGCTCTCGCTCCCGGCGCGCCGCTCATCCGCGACGACAAAGTCAATCAGCATGACAACGTCGTGTTCGACTGGGAAGTCGGAGATCGAGATGGCACCGACCAGGCCTTCGCGAACGCTGACCTGATCTCTGAAATCGACATGCACTACCCGCGTTCGCATCCGTCGCCGATCGAGACCTGCGGATCGATTGCCGACTACGACCGGGCCACCTCCAAGCTCACCGTTTACATGACGTCGCAGGCACCGCACATCATCCGCGCAGCAGTTTCGCTCGTCGCCGAGATCCCCGAGCACATGATCCGGATCATCGCCCCCGACCTCGGTGGAGGCTTCGGCAACAAGGTCCCCGTGTATCCCGGCTACGTTGCGTCGATTCTTGCGTCAATTCTGCTCGAGCGACCTGTCAAGTGGATCGAGGACAAGACCAGCAACCTGATCTCCACCGGGTTTGGGCGCGACGTCTACCTCAAAGGCCAGATGGCGTTGCGTAACGACGGAAAGATCCTCGCGGTGCGGATGCACACGGACTCCGACCACGGAGCGTTTTTCTCCGACGCGCAGCCCTCGAAGTTCAAGATCGGGCTGATGCACTCCGCATTTGCGTGTTACGACATCCCTTCCGCGCATCTCACGGCTCGGGGTATCTACACGAACAAAGCACCGGGAGGCGTCGCGTATCGCTGCTCGTTCCGCGTCACCGAGGCAATGTTCTTCCAAGAGCGAATGGTGCAGGCCGCCGCCGACGAACTGGGCATGGACCAAGCTGAGTTCCGTCGTGTCAACCTCGTACGCGACGACGACTTCCCGCACCGCACTCCGTTTGGGTTCCTCACCGACTCGGGGCAGTACGAGAAGTGTCTCAACATGGGCCTCGAAGCAATCGGCTATGAGGACTTCCTTGCGCAGAAAGAAGAGGCCAAGCAGCGCGGGCGGCTGCTCGGGATCGGCATCTCGACGATGACCGAACCGCTTGGCGCCGGCAACAGCCGCGAGTACGACATTCTCGGCATCAAGATGTTCGACTCCGCCGAGTTGCGGGTCCACATGACTGGCAAAGCAATTCTTCGGACGGGCGCGAAGTCCCAGGGCCAAGGCCATGAGACCACATGGGCCCAGATCGTTGCACACGAACTCGGCATCCCCGCTGAGGACATCGTTGTCGAGGAAGGTGACACCGATACCGCACCGTTCGGCATGGGTACCTATGCATCTCGGTCCACGCCAGTCGCAGGGGCAGCGGTCTCGATGGTCAGCCGGAAGATCCGCGCGAAGGCACGCAAAATTGCCGCTCACCTGCTCGAGGTATCCGACGAGGACATCGAGTGGGAACTCGGCCGGTTCTATGTCCGCGGAGCCCAGGATCGCGGAGTGACCATTCAGGAGTGCGCAATGGCTGCGTACAGCAATGTGCCTGACGGCATGGAGCCTGGCTTGGAGAACAACGCGTATTACGACCCACCCAACCTCACCTGGCCTTTCGCCTGCTACATCGCGACAGTCGAAGTCGACCCTGAGACCGGAGTGTGGGACGTGTTGCGCGTGGTTGCCGTCGATGACTGCGGTGTGCGCATCAATCCAATGATCGTCGAAGGTCAGATCATGGGTGGGCTCACCGAGGCGTACGCGATGGCGAACATGCAATTCATCACGTTCGATGAGGCAGGCAATTGTGTCGGCTCGAACTACATGGATTATCTGCTACCGACCGCCTGGGAGACACCGGGCTTCGAACTCCACGAAGTTGTGACTCCGTGCCCGCACCACCCAATTGGAGCCAAAGGCATCGGCGAGTGCGCCACAGTGGGTGGCCCGGCAGCGTTCGTCAACGCAGTGATGGACGCCCTCAAGGGGACCGGCGTTCGTAACATCGATATGCCGCTGCTTCCCGATCGGGTCTACGAGGCACTCCAGACCGGACAAAACATCTCCGGAGCACCGCCGGTAAGGACCGACGGGTGAACCTCGACCGCGCCGTGGAAGGCTGGGGTGTGCTGGAGCGCGCCGTTGACCTTGCGCGTCGCGGAACACCGTTCGTGCTCGCCACCGTCGTCTGGCGCGAAGGCCCATCTTCAGGCCAACACGGCTCTCGGGCGATCTACACCGCGACCGGCGAAATTCACGGTTGGATCGGCGGAGCCTGCGCCGAGCCGGTGTTCAAACGCGAAGCAGTGAAGACACTCGAAGCCGGATCACCGCGATTGCTCGCCCTCGGCGCAAACGACCGCTTCGGTGATCTCCCCGACGGCACGATGGCTGTCGAAATGTCATGTCAGAGCGAAGGAGCTCTGCAGATCTATTTGGAGCCAGTGATATCGATGCCGCATCTCGTGATCATCGGTGATTCACCGATGGCCCAGACCCTCTGCGAGCAAGCTAGTCAGCTCGACTGGAACGTCGAACTCGTCGGAGGGCCTGATTTCAGTGAGGGCCTGTTGTCGTCGCACTCCATTGTGGTCGTCGCTACTCAGGGTCATGGCGATGAAGACATCGTTGTCGCTGCGTTAAAGGCGTCACCGGCTTACGTGGGCGTTGTGGCATCAGCGAAGCGAGGCGAAGTAATCCGGTCGTTCCTTGCCCAGTCTTTCGATGAGACCGAACTCGATGCGCTTCGCGTGCCGGCCGGTCTCAACCTCGGCAGCACAACCCACAAGGAAATGGCGGTGGCCATCCTCGCCGACCTTGTGCAGCGCCGAGCAGCGGGCGAGTTCGCTGCAGCCATTCAGATCGATCTGCCGAAGGTCGAGACAGCGATCGACCCCATCTGTGGAATGACGGTCGACGCTGTCGACACCAGCCATCCGCTCGATGTGGGCGACATGACGTACTACTTCTGCTGCTCGGGTTGCCGGGCAGCGTTCGGAAGCCAGCAGGGGGTATAGATGCTGATAACCAATAATTTCGAAGTCGATCATCCAATCGATCGCGTCTGGACGTTCTTCGAAAACATTCCGCAGGTGGCGAAGTGTCTTCCCGGAACCGAACTCAACGAAGAGATCGGCGAGGACCACTACGCGGGCGGGGTCGTCATCGGCCTCGGACCGGTCAAGCTCAGTTTCGACGGAAACGCGAAGATCCTTGAGCGCAACGAGGACACGCACACGATCAAAGTCGACGCGGCAGGAGCGGAAAAGAAAGGGCGCGGTCAAGCAGCAATGCTCGTTGACGCTGCGCTCGAAACGACCGCCAGCGGAACAAAGGTCGCAGTGACGATGGACCTGCAACTCTCCGGAGCAGCCGCCCAGTACGGACGTGGGCTCGTCTCCGACGTGACCGCCGTGCTTCTCGACGATTTCGCTGCCAACGCCGGAGCACGACTTGATGCGATCGCCGCCGGACGCAGTCCCGACGAGGTCGGCCAACTTGCGTCGAGTAGCCCCAGCGGTTTCGCGATCGGTCTGCGGGCCGTGCGGATGGCGCTTGCACGTATCTTTCGTCGGTTCTTCATGCCGTATTCGCCCGAGGCTGTATAGGAGACGCTCATGTTGTGGTGGATTGGAAATATTTTGCTGTTGGTAGCCGCACTGGTAGCTGTTGTGCTGCTCAGTCGGCTGCTCGGTGCAGTTGAACGTATTCGCAAAGCGAGCGACGACATCCTCGCTGGGGGCGTCGCCGCTATTGGTGAGCTCAACAACACCCCCGAGTTGCTCGCTACGACCGACACCGTGATCGAAGAAGTCGCCGACGGCGCTGTTCGGTACGCAGGTTCAGTCGCGAAGTTACTTCCGGAAGAGTAGGAGAGGTTCACATGTCATTAGTTGCCTGGGTCACGGTGATCATCGCTCTGTTGATCGTCTTTTTCGCTGCGGTCGGCTTATTCCGGGTCGCTGTTCATCTGCGAGCAGTCGACAAAACGCTCGAATCGTTGAACGGTGGAGTCGAAGTGATCGCAGCCAAAACCTCGACTGTGCCGACGGCGTTGCCGTCGGTAAACGCGAGCCTGAAACCCGTCCGCGACTTCGCGGACTCGATCTAAGGAGTTGCAATGCTGATGCTGGACACCAGCTGGACTATCGGCTTCACGGTCGGGGCCGTTGTTGTAGTCGCCGTCGTGGCTCTCGTGGTCCCGATTCTCATCCTTGCCCGATCAATTGGGCAACGCGCAGCGACGATCAACGGTCACCTCGAAGAGACCGTCGAAAACACCGACGCGCTGAAAGAACTCAATACGACGATCGACGCTGCCGGCGCGATCACTGCAGGGCTGAACCGCGGCCGCAAGCGGTTGGGGGGCTGAACCGTGATACAGGCAATTACTGATCGAGAAGAGGAGCTGTGGTGGACAGCGATTGTTCTCGGATTCGTCGTCATCGTCGCGGTCGTGGCACTGCTGACCTTGCTAGTGATGTTCGTGAGGACCATCGAGCAGCGGGTCGCTGCCATCAAAGTCACCCTTGAAGAAGCTTCAGCGAACACCGCTGACACGGCGTTGATCGGCCAGACCGCTGACGCTGTCGACGGCGTACTCAATGAAGGCCTCGAACATCATCTATTCCTCGGCCGAGTTCTCGACAAGGTGCGCTCATGACCATGCTCGTCACTTTCAGTGTCATCGCGATCACCTTGCTGATTGCAGGCTTAGCGTTCTTCCTTTACGTGCTTGGCAGCCAGCTCGGCCGCGTGGCGACAATGCTCGAGGAATGCGCGCAGATCGTGTGGAAGATCGAGCGCGACACCGAGGCCATCGGCCCAGGTGTCGAGCGAATCAACCGCACCGGTGCAGTCGTCGCCGGGGCGCTACCGCTGCTGTATGGCTTTGCTGAAGGCATCGTTACAGGCGCCACCTACGAGCCGGAGGCCGAAGGAACCGAGCGGCCGCCGGCCCTACCTGCAATGGGTTCACGACGGTCAAGGCTCAACGAAGCTGTCGGCTACAACCCTGAGCCAATCAGCCGCTAAAAGCCGCCGGCATTCATCACCCGACGTGGAGGGTCAGGTCTCGTTCGGGTCCCGATTGGTTGTCAACGGGCCAGTTGTCGGCGCGTCGTAGCGGCCGATCCACTCGTCTTGCCATGCCTGGTCGTACTGCTCAGGCGCGCAGCCCGGCTTGTACACGCTGAGGAGTTCCTTGACGATCTGGATCCGATGGCGTTCCGTCCCGCCGGGGACCTCGTACGTCGCGATGTAAACACCCCACTTCGTACCCGCACGCCGTTCCCAACATTTGGCCCTTCGATGAGCGTTCGGTAACCCCGCTTCGCGCAGGTTTTCCGCCTGGTCAACGTCAATTACTGCGAAATCGTGAGGCTTGCCGTCCGGGTCAGCTAGGTACAGGATCGCGTACACGGCCCCCGTGACAGGCGGCTGCCAGCCACCAAGGACGCGGGGCCCCTCAAACGGGTAACCGGCAAGGGACCCGAGACGGATCATGGTTTTTTGACGGTCACTCGAAGTAGTCCTCTTCATCGCCGGTGACCTCGGCTTTGGTGACCGGCCACTGCGGTGCACCGGCCGTTACGACCGCATCAGCGAATAAAGGGAGCGCCACGTCGACCGCTTCATCGGCACTGTCAGCCTCAACAACAATCTGCGCGCCGTAGCTCATTGCGCCGATACCTGACGCAATGCCGTCGAGCGGCGCCACTGCATCAGCGAGTGCGACGATCTCTTCGATTTTCATCGGCCGGTCACCTTCGGCTTTGATCGACACACTCCACTTGCTCATTGTCTCATCATCCAATCTGTGCGAGGCGCGACGCGAAGTCCTCAAGACTCGCGAGATCTTTGCCCGAGGTGATCTCGTCGATATGAGGGCCGACGACTGCCATTGCGAGAGTGGGCGGAACGCCACCCTGTGCGTCGTGGAGCGGGTTCATCCACACGATGCGATGCGAAAGTCGTTCGAGCTTCTCCATCGCGACAGCAAGCACCGCCGGGTCGCCGCGGTCGAGACCGTCGGAGCAGATGATCACTGTTGCGCCTCGACTCAGCCCACGCCGACCCCAGTCCTTCACGAACGTTTCAACCGAATCACCGATCCGCGTTCCGCCGTCCCAGTCGACAACTTTTTCAGCAGCCAACCGCATTGCGGCG
>JABJAB010000077.1 GCA_018666235.1 Ilumatobacter sp. | reverse complement strand
TGATTGGGTCGGCTGCGCCTTGTTGGATGGTGTGGGTGAGTTCGTGGGCGAGGAGTTCTTGGCCGTTGCCGGTGGTCGCGTCGGGTACTCCGTCGCGGAAGAAGATGTCGTTGCCGGTGGTGAATGCTTTTGCTTGGATCCGGTTGTTCAGTTCGGTCGATCTTGGCCCGGCGTGGACTCGGATACCGCTGAAGTCGGCACCGAAGGCCCCTTCCATTTTGGACCTGGCTGGTTCGGGCAACGGCGCACCGCCGGAGCGCGAGCTGTTGAGGAGCCGCGCGGTGTCCTCGTCGAGATCGCCGCCCTGCGCCCCAACGACCGTGCTGCGTTGGATCCGGCTGATCCGATCCGCCTCGCCGAGGCGATCATCAACGGCCTCGGGCGCCCGGTGAGCGGAGCGCTGCACGCGGGGGCCAGTGTCGGTCTGATCCTCATCGGGCACCGGCGTGCCAAGCTGAAGCGCCCGAACCACACGGCTGGCGGTGAGGTCGGCCTCACGCTCGAAACGGTCGTCCACGGGACCGACAGCGAGCTTGGCTTGGGCGAGGACACCGCCGAGCCCGATCCCTGGCTGCGTCGCCTGACGCCTGCCCTGCTGGTGCGACGTTCCTTCGCTGATCTCGCGCCCAGAACGTGCCGCGCCATGCTTCGACGCGTCCCGGCGCGCTCGGCTTGAATTGTCGTTGTCCACTGCCCGCTCCACTACCTGCACCCCATCGAGGAAAGAGTACTCGGTGATTTCATTCCGGGTGAGGACAGGCTGCCAGGGGCAACCTCACCGGTCGTCACAGCCAGAACGGTTCCGTCCGAAGTGCTCATGATCGCATCGAGCACGCGAGACTCCAAGCGTGGGAAACATCGACGTCGATGATCAAACGCTCGAACAGATGCGGCAAGCCGACCCTGATGAGCCTGTCGTGATGCTCAATCTCCTGAAGTTCCGCGAGCGTGCCCTCACAGGATTCGGCGTCGATGGAATGTCAGGGCAAGAGGCGTTCCGGCGATACGGAGAACTCAACAACGCGGCAAATGTCCGCTACGACAGCGAACCGGTCTGGTTGGGACCTGCGCATCGCACAATCATCGGCACCGAGGAGTGGGACCTCGCCATTCTGGTCCGCTATCCCAGCCGCCAGCACTTCATCGACAAGGTCAGCGATCCCAAGTACCAGGACATCAGCAAAGTTCGTGCGGCTGCGCTCGCCGACAGCAGCCTGATCGAGCTGACACAGCTCCTCCCTGCGCAGTAGCCGTGGCAGACGCGAGTGCTTGGGCCGACGCTGACCCCGAAGAGTCAGAAGAGTCCGAACGGGCGTGGGTGATAAGTCCGAGCCTGGCCGTTGCACTCCCCGTGAGGCCATGCAGTGCAGCTAGGAGTCGGTTGGCGCCCAACGTCCGGTGGCCCGACAATCGGATGTATCGGGTGGCGGGGCATGGACTGAGCCGCACGCCTCATCCGCCCAGGGGCGGAACGGTCACCGATCAGTGAGTCCGAACTTTGCCTTGAGAATCTGGTGGTACCGATACGTGCCGAATCGGACGAAGTTGGCGGTGGCCGGCGACGGAACACAGCAGACCACGTCACCGTCGTCGAGCGTCGCGGTCGGTTGGCCGTCGATGGCCACTTCGGCACGACGATGGCCCGAGACCTCGATCTCGACGACCTCGCTTGGATCGAGCACCAACGACCGATCGAAGAGCATGTGTGGCGCTACGGGTGTGAGCAGCACGGCCCGATGTCGGGGCGACACCACCGGCCCGCGAGCCGACAGCGAGTACGCGGTGGATCCCGTCGGTGTCGCAACGATGAGACCATCAGCTGCGTAGTGCGTGAAAGGTTCGCCGTCAATCCGAGCGAGCAATCGGACGGTGTGGCCGGACTGGCTCTTCTCGACTACCGCTTCGTTGAGCGCACGGCCTGCGTGAACTCCGTTGACGGACACATCGAGCATCATTCGGTCATCGATATGCCACTCGCCCGACTCGGGTCCGGCAAAGAACGAGGACAGCGAGAGTTCGAGGGAATCTGGCTCGATTTCGGTCAGATACCCCAACGAGCCCAGATTCACGCCGAGCACCGGAACCGTGGCGCCCTCAAGCATCCCGACCGAGCGCAGCATCGTGCCATCGCCACCCAAGCTCAACACGATGTCGGCCTC
>JABJAB010000076.1 GCA_018666235.1 Ilumatobacter sp. | reverse complement strand
CGCCGCCGATGCGAAAGCCCCACATCAGGGTGGACACGTTGTTGGCGGGGTCGACGACACACTCGCCCTCAATAACGTCAATGTCGAACTCGACGATGCGTTGGTCGCTGCGTCGTGCGCGCTCGGGGACCAGCGGCGCGTAGGCCATCCGCTCCTCGGATTTGTCCGCGGTCGAGAGGTCGGCAAGGCGTGTCAGGGCGGGGATGATCGAATCAGAACGGTCATCAAAGGTGGGAGCCACCGCTTGGGTGACCTGGACTGTCTCGACGGCACCGGCGGACGCGTCGACAGGGTGGTCCTCATCGAAAAATGCGGTGCCCGGGCCGTCGGGCCCGTCAGCATCGCAGGCGGCGAGGCCGACCACAGCGGCACCGCCTCCAAGCGTGGCGAGGAACCGACGCCGTCCAACCGGAGGATGTTGCGTGCCGGTCGCGTGCTGGGTCATGTTGTCGCTTCTCTCAGTTGTCGTAGCTCCCATGTGACGTTGAAATTGGCGGGACAGGCAGGGCCGAAAGTCCCGCGTCGGCGTCACAGGGCGCGCGGGGCGACAGCGAGGAGACGGAAGCCGGTCTTCGAGGCGGTCCGCTGGGTGGGGAAGCCTTCGAGCTGCAACCAACGTTGCAGCGAGTCAGCACCGAGGTGTTTTTGGACGACCAGGCACGCGGTTCCTCCCTCGTCGAGGCGGGCCAGCCACTCCAGGAGAAGTGCGCGCATCGCGGGTTTGCCGATACGGACCGGCGGATTCGACCAGATCGTCGCGAACCGGATCTCCGGAGGAACGTCACCGGGTGCTGCCACTTGCATGTTGGTGATGCCATTGCGTCGCGCATTGCGCAGACACAGCTCGCGGGCCCGAGAATTGACGTCAACGGCCCAGACCGTGGCGTGTGGCGATCGCAGCGCCATCGCCAAGGCGATTGGTCCGGCGCCAGCGCCGAGGTCAAGCAGATGTCCCGTCGAAGCGAGTGGCAAGTCGGCGCGGAGGAGCAGATTGGTCCCCGAGTCGACGTGACCGCGGCTGAAGACACCGCGATCGGTTTCCATCACGAACGCGGTGTCGGGGAGCATGACGTCGATCACCACCGGGGCAGACGCCACGGTGGGGTCGTCATCGAAGTAATGAGCGTCGTCAACCGGGTCCACGCGTCGTAGCCTGGCAGGAATGTCGTACAAGATCAGGACATACGGCGATCCCGTGTTGAAGACCAAGGCGGCCGCGGTCGACAATATCGACGGCAAGGTCATCCGCCTTGTCGACGAGATGTTCGACACGCTCATCGACTCCGGCAACGGCTTGGCGCTCGCGGCCCCGCAAATTGGCGTGCAGAAGCAGGTGGTGGTCTGGGATCTGGGCGATGAGCCACTGGCGATCGTCAACCCTGAAGTCGTCGAGTCCGACGGCGAATGGGTCTTCGACGAAGGCTGCCTGTCGATTCCGGGGTTGTACGTCGAAATGCTTCGGCCAAAGAAGGTGCTGGTTCGTGGCGTCAGTCTCGACGGCGAGATCATCGAGATCGAAGCCGACGAGTTGGAAGCGCGCATGTTTCAACACGAGATCGACCACCTCCACGGTGTGTTGATGTTCGATCGCCTTGAGGGCGACCAGCGCAAAGAAGCGATGCGCGAGTACCGGCGAATTGAAGAACAAGCCGCTGAGGGCGCGACCGAGCGCCAACCGCTCCGCAGGCGTCTGGGTCTCTCCTGATCAGGCCAGTTCAATGAAGCTCGTCTACCTCGGCACACCCGAGATGGCGGTGCCACCCCTTCAGGCCTTGCACGCAGCTGGCCACGAGATCGTGCTCGTCGTCACACGTGTCGACAAGAAGCGGGGGAGAGGCGGAGCGCTGTCACCGAGCCCGGTCAAGGCCGCCGCCATTGAATTGGGCCTCCCTGTCTCGCACGATCCGGATGACGTCATCCTGGCCGTCGAGCGTGACGGTGCAGAGCTGGGGGTCGTTGTTGCCTACGGCCGGATGATCAGGCCGCATATCCTTGGGGTCATTCCGATGGTCAACGCGCACTTCTCGCTGTTGCCGCGATGGCGCGGAGCGGCACCTGTCGAGCGAGCGCTCCTCGCAGGCGACAGCGAGACCGGCGTGTGCATCATGGCCCTCGAAGAAGGTCTCGACACCGGCGGAGTGTACAACTGCGTCACGACGCCGATCACCGACGACACAACCGCCGCGGAGCTGCGCGTTCGGCTGGTTGACATCGCAGCAGACCTGCTCGTGCGGACGCTGAACACACCGCTCGCCGAGTGGATCGATACGGCCGAGCCGCAACACGGCGAGACGCTGTACGCCGCGAAGTTCGCGAAGCCGGACTTCGAAATCGACTGGGCGCAGCCTGCCGAGCACGTTCACCGGCTGATTCGAGTCGGGGGAGCGTGGACCACGTTCCGCGACAAGCGCTTGAAGATCCATGCGGCCGACCTCGTGGATGGCGTACTCGTTCCGACATCAGTGCAACCGGAAGGCAAGGGCCCTATGGACTTCGCAGCATGGCGCAACGGCGCGCAACCAACTGCCAACGAATTGTTCGGAACGCTGTGAGCGACTGGACCGCGCCGTCGGGGCCTCCCGTCGATGACACGAAACCGTTGAATCGCAAGCAGCGTCGCGCCGCACTCCAGAACTCGGACTGGAACGACAAAGGCCGGACCGATCCGCGTGCACACACCGAGAAGCGCGAGACAGCTCGCCAACTGGCCTTTGATGTGCTGCAGCGCATCGAGAACGACGGGGCGTACGCCAACCTCGTGCTCGGTCCGACGCTGGCGGCATCCAATCTGTCTGATCAAGATCGGCGCTTTGCCACCGAGCTCGTCTACGGCTCGACCCGAATGCGGCGTGCCTGCGATGCGATCATCGACCGGTTTGTCAGCCAGCCTCCTGACGATGCGACCCGCTCGCTCCTTCGGCTCGGTGCGTATCAGCTCGCGTATGCGGGGGTGCCGGCGCACGCCGCGGTCAGCGAGACCGTGGAACTCGCGCCGGGTAAGACCCGTGGCTTCGTCAATGCTGTGCTGCGCCGCGTTGCCGACTCGCCGATCGAGTCGATGACGTGGCCTTCTGACGCATCGCGGCTGAGCTACCCCAACTGGCTGGCCGATCGGCTGGTGACCGAACTCGGTGACGAAGCAATTTCTGCGATGGAGCGGATGAACGAGCCGCCCCCGGTGACAGCGCGTGCCGATGGCTACGTGCAGGACCGATCGTCGCAGTGGGTTTCGGCGTCGGTCGACGCTGGCCCCGACGAGCGCGTTCTCGACGTGTGTGCAGCTCCGGGCGGGAAGGCGACAGCGATTGCCAACGACGGTGCGCTCGTCATCGCGGCAGACATGCGTCACCGCCGTGTGCAGCTCGTCCGCGAGAACGCCATCAAGCTCGACCTCGAGCTCCCGGTGGTCACCGCCGACGGGACTGCGCCGCCATTCCGCCCGGCCTCATTCGACGCGGTGCTCCTCGATGCACCGTGCTCGGGACTTGGCGCGCTGCGTCGTCGTCCAGATGCTCGTTGGCGTATCGAAGCCAGCGACATCACCGAATTGGCCGTGCTGCAGCGTGGGCTGCTCGCTGCGGCCGCGACGCTGGTCAAGCCAGGTGGCCGACTCATCTACAGCGTGTGCACGGTGACGGCTGAGGAGTCGATCGATCATCCGACCCCTGCAGGATTCGAAGTCGATCCCAGTGAACCTGCAGTCGGCACGTGGCGGCGTTTCGGGCACGGGTGGCGGGTGTTGCCGCACGATGCAGACACTGACGGAATGGTGCTGATTCGCTACCGTCGGGTCACATGAGTGCATCGATGGCGGCTGACCGGCAACAGGCGAAGGTGCTGACCTGCAGTGATGGAGTCATCCACGGCACGCGCGATGACAAGAGCGGCGCAGCTCTCGCCGCTCATCTCGTGGTGGCAGGGTTTGACGTAGTCGAGCAGCGGGTCACCGCTGATGGCACGGACAACGTCGCTGCGGCGTTGACGGAACTGACCGATGGTTTCGCCGGACTCGTGGTCTCGACAGGCGGCACGGGTTTTGCTCCACGGGACCAGACACCGGAAGGCACGCGTGCGGTCATCGAACGCGAAGCTCCCGGTCTCGCCGAGGCCATGCGCCTGTGCAACCCGCTCGGTCGGCTCTCGCGTGGGGTTGCCGGTATCCGGGGCAACGCGATCATCGTGAACACCCCGGGCAGTACCAAGGGCTGTGTCGAACAACTCGACGCGATCCTCGACGTGCTGCCGCATGCGCTTCGGTTGTTGCACGACACGGACAACTCACACTGACCACAAACCCAGTGACATCAGGTTGGGAGCAGGCGTCACTCTGAGTTGCGTCGAGGCCGGGAGCAGGCGTCACTGAAACTCGCAGGTCGTCAGCGGCGGAGTCTCGATACCCTCACGGCGTGCTCAATGTCGTTCTCCCCAAGGGTTCACTCGAAAAGGCAACGCTCGAATTGTTCGACGCTGCCGACCTGCCTGTGAACCGTTCCTCATCGGTCGACTATCAAGCGACGATCGACGATCCCCGAATCGCGTCGGTCCGGATCTTGCGTCCCCAGGAGATTCCGACGTACGTCGCCGAAGGGCTCTTCGATATTGGTATCACCGGTCGCGACTGGGTCGAGGAGACGGGCAGCGTTGTCGAGAGCCTCGGAGAACTGAAGTACTCCAAGAACACCTCGAAGCCAATTCGGATGGTGGTCGCAGTGGCGGGCGATTCGGCGGCAGAGTCGGTGACGGACCTCCCGAACGGCGTGCGTGTCCAGACGGAATACCTCGGTATCACGAAGAAGTTCTTCGAGCAGCAGGGTGTCGAGGCCAACATTCGACTTTCCTATGGCGCCACCGAGGCCAAGATTCCTGACATTGCCGACTGTGTTGTCGAGATCACCGAAACCGGTCGAGCCCTTCGTGCTGCCGGTCTCAAGGTGATCGACACGATTCTCACGAGCTATACCGAAGTCGTGGCAAATCCGGTCGCGTTCGCCGATCCGGAGAAGCGCAAGGCAATGGAGCAGGTGATGACCCTGCTCAACGGCGTTCTTGATGCCAGGGGCAAGGTGCTCCTGAAGCTGAACGTCGATGAGGATCATCGCGATGCGGTACTTGCCGTCCTGCCGTCGATGAAGTCGCCCACGGTGTCACCACTGTCCGGTGGAGGGTACGCAGTCGAATCAGTCATCGAGAAGCGCACGGTCAACCTGGTGATCCCGGCGTTGCGTGAGGCAGGAGCCACCGACTTGCTCGAGATGTCGATTTCCAAGATCGTGCCGTGACCACCACCTCGACGGGGACGGTCACGGCCTTTGACGAATCGGTCGGCCTGGGAACCATCACGTCCGAGGACGGCTCCGAACACCCATTCCACTGCATCGAGATCTCAGACGGGAGCCGGTCGATTGCCGTCGGCACGGCCGTCTCGTTCGACCTCCTCGCCAAATTTGGCCGTTACGAAGCCGCTCGCATCCGGTCCTGAATTCGGCTGCTTGGGTATTCAGATGGTTGACGACGCATCGCTCCGCGCTGAGCGAGAGCGTCGGATTCTCGAGGTGCTGCTGTCGCTGAACGAAGGCGAAGTGACCACTTACGGCGATGTCGCTGACGTCGCTGGGTATCCGAAGATGTCTCGTCTTGTCGGTCGTATCGTCGGCCACACTGACGTCGACGTTCCGTGGTGGCGCGTTGTCAACGCCTCGGGTCATCTGAGGTCAAGTAATCCTCAGCTTCAGGCCGACATCCTTGCCGAGGAGGACGTGATCGTGCGCAATTCACGCGTGGTCGACGCCCCGCTCGGCCGCTTCGCCCGTCACCCCTGACCGAAATGTGAGGGGAAATCGTCGCTCAACGCCCATTTTCCATCATTTTTCGGGCGGGGTTCAGCTGTTGGAGGGCTGCTCGGCACCTTTGATCTGCACGAAGGCGAGGCGGATGTTGTTGAGTGCATCGCGCATCGTGGGCGCTTCTTCGCCGAGGCGGTCGCCGAGACCGTCGACGAGGCAGGCAACGGCATCTATGGCCAGTACGGACTGTTCGAGGTCAGGGGGAGTGGCCGACAGGTGGATGGCGGCCAACTCGTACAGGCCCATGACGTGGTTCGTCACCACGACTTCGGCAGGAACGTCTGCGAGACGTGATCGAGCGTCTTCCATCGCCCGCTGTGCTTCTTGCATGGCATCGATGGACTCTTGATCGAGCTCGGGCTCGGCGCCGAAACCGGCGAGGCCTTCATTGATATCTGCGAATTCAGCAGTGTGGTCGGAGTCGGAATCTGGCGTTGGAGCACTTTCGTCAGTCACGTGCGGTAGCCTACCGAGCAACAATTGAGGCGAAGTGGGGGAAACTCCCACCTGGCCACGACCGCGAGTTCCCGAGAACAACGGAAACTTCAACCGTGCGTCCAGGTCCCGGCTGAGACCAGCCACGTGCACGGCACGACATCGAGAGATGTCCGTGGCGTGTTTGTGTTGGCCGCTCCGTGACATTTCGCGTTGAGCGCCATCACATTCAAAACATGGGGAGGCCCATTTGTACAGGAGAGCAGTCTCATAGCACCTCGAAACGAACAACGCGGCGACCAGCATCGCATCAACGACCGCATCCGATCACGCGAAGTCCGACTCATCGGACCCACAGGTGACCAACTCGGAATCAAAGCGGTTCCCGAAGCGCTGCGAATGGCCCGTGGCTTTGATCTCGATCTCGTGGAGGTCGCACCTGGTGCGAATCCCCCCGTTTGTCGGATCATGGACTACGGAAAGTTCAAGTACGAGGAGGGCCAAAAGGCCAAAGAGGCTCGTAAAAAATCGACCAACGTCACGGTGAAAGAAGTGAAGTACCGGCCGAAAATCGGCAGGGGCGACTTCGACACCAAGACACGCAACGTCATCAGATTCATCGACGAAGGCCACAAGGTCAAGATCACGCTGCAATTCCGCGGCCGTGAGATGGCCCACCCGGAGCTCGGTTCGAAGATTCTCGATGATGTGCTTGAGTCAGTGGGGCCGGCCGCCAAAGTCGACACCCAAGCTCGATTCGAGGGCCGCAGCATGACCATGGTGCTGTCCCCGGACAAACAAGCCCAAGAAGCAATGAAGAAGGCAGCCGCCGAGGCTGCCAAAGAAGCAGAGGCCGCAAGCGCAGCCGCTGAGACTGAGACACCAACCGACACCGAAGCGTCGACTGAGCCTGTGGCAACCGCCCCGGTTGAGGAAGCCGTCGAGGTCGAAGAGGTCGCCGAAGTCGAAGCAGCCGAAGCAGCCGAAGCAGCCGACACGGCCACCGCCGAGTCGGAAACAACTGAATAAGGAGCGTTCGATGCCCAAGATGAAGACATCGAAGACCGCCGCGAAGCGGTTCAAGAAGACTGGCACCGGAAAGCTGCGCCATGAGCAGCAGAACAACCAGCACAAGTTCGAGGGCAAGTCGTCCTCGCGCAAGCATCGCCTCGACCGCGATGCCGACGTTCACAAGGGCGATGCCCGCAAGATCAAGCGCCTCCTGGCTGAGCGCTGAGTAGAAGGAAAAGACAATGGCACGAGTGAAACGTGGCGTCGCGTCCAAGAAGCGGCACAAGAAGGTACTGAAGCAGGCCAAGGGCTACTACGGCAATAAGAGCCGTTCGTTCCGGGCCGCAAACGAGCAGGTCATGCGGTCGGGCAATTACGCCTTCCGCGACCGGCGTGCGCGCAAGGGCGAAATGCGTCGCCTGTGGATCCAGCGGATCAACGCTGGCACCCGCCAGCACGACATGAGCTACAGCCGGTTCATCGCCGGTATGAACGCCGCTGGCATCGAAGTCGACCGCAAGATCCTCGCGGAGCTCGCGGTCACCGAGCCCGCAGCGTTCGCCAAACTGGTCGAAAGCGCGAAGGCAGCTCTCTGACCAGTAGTTTCCAGAGCACATGAGCGCTCTGGACTACAAAAACTCACGAGTTCAAGATCTGCGACGCCTCCTGGGGCGTCGCAGTTCGCGTTACGACGAAGGTGTGTTCGTCGTCGAGGGCCCTGTTCTCGTCGCTGAAGCAGTACGCGCTGGTTGGCGCGTCGACGCGCAGTTCGTGCCCGAGGGCAGCGATGCAGCAATCGACGGCGCTGGTTCGGTGTACGAGCTTCGATCAGGCGTGCTGGAGCGAGTTGCCTCCACCGCGGCTCCACAGCCGCCGATTGCCATCGTGGGAATGCCCGAGGTTGGCGACGTGCACGAACGGCTGCTCGCAGCGTCCTTGGTCGTCGCGCTTGACCGGGTGAGCGACCCGGGCAACCTCGGCACGATTCTACGGTCGGCTGAAGCCGCTGGCGCTGACCTGGTTGTGCTGACGCCTGGCGGCGTCGACCCCTACAACTCGAAAGTCGTCCGCTCGTCGGCCGGGGCGTTGTTCAACGTGCCGGTGGTCGTTGCCGAGCTTGACGAGTTGCGAACTGCAGGCCTCCGGCTGATCGGCTCAAGCAGTCACGACACTGACGGCCGAACCGTGCACCCGCATACCGACATCGACCTCACCGGACGCGTCGCCATCGTGATGGGGAACGAAGCGGCGGGCCTTCCCGACGAATGGGACGACGCCGCCGGGCCGATCCGCGAGTGGGTCACCATTCCGCATCACGGCCGTACGGAGTCACTCAACGTCGCCATGGCCACCACGGTCTTGGCGTTCGAGGCTGCCCGCCAACGTTCCTGACTCTCGTAACGTGGTCGAGATGGCGACACGGGTGGTTCCGATTCTCCCGACTCAGGATGCTGCCGCTGCAGTCCAGTGGTACCGGCACTACGGGTTCGAGGTGGTGTTCGAACATCGATTCGAGCCGCACCTGCCTGCTTATGTCGGAATCAAGCGTGGCGACGCCGAGATCCACCTGTCGGAGCACACCGGCGACATCGCCACACCCGGGCTGCTCTACATCTGGGTCGATGCCGTCGAGCCGCTTGCCGCGCTGTCGGGCGCAACCATCGACGAGATGCCGTGGGCGCGGGACTTCGAGATCGCTGATCCCGACGGAAACCGATTGCGGTTCGCCGAGCCCGTCGCTGGATGATTCGACGGTCTGCAGCTGACCGCTCCGACCAGATCGCTGGCTCACTCAGAGAACTGATCGACTGATCGAGCAGTCTGACGGGCTATCCTGCCCCTCGTGAATCTGCAGTCGCAGCGATTTCTGTTCCCCGGGTGACCGGGGGACGTGCCCAGCGCTCAATTGCTCCTGCCCACGTTTTGCCGTTCGTCCGGGGACTGACGCGTCTCATCCGGATGACCTGAAAGGACTCTCGTGATCACTGACATCATCGCTGCGAAAGACGCAGCACTTGCCGACATTGAGGCAGCCGCCTCCCTGGAAGACATCGTTGCCCTGACGACCAGGTACGCCGGCAAGAAGGGCGAACTCGCTGCGCTGAAGAAGCAGTTAGGCAGCCTCGATTCAATCGAGCAGAAGAAGGCGGCAGGCGCTGCCGTCAACGACGCGATGTCGGCGGTCGATGTGGCCCTCGACGCCCGGCGCGCCGTTCTCTCTGCTGCGGCCCTGGCAGAGCAGGTCGAAAACGAACGACTCGATCTCACTGAATTCATGGGAGCGCCGACTCGCGGCCACGCTCACCTCGCTACCCAGGCCTGGGAGCGGTTGGAAGACGTCTTCGTCGGCTTGGGGTTCCGTGTGGCGGAAGGCCCCGAAGTCGAGACTGACTGGCACAATTTTGAAGCGCTCAACATGCCGATTGGCCACCCGGCGCGCGGAGAGTGGGACACGTTGTTTGTCGACCACGTGCCGCCAGGAGGCGAACCGGGTTCCACGGTTTTGCGTACGCACACGTCGCCGGTGCAGATTCGCACGATGCTGGATGAAGAACCGCCGATCTACATCGTGGCGCCGGGGCGGGTGTTTCGTCGCGATACGCCGGACGCCACACACATGCCGGTGTTCCATCAGATCGAGGGTCTGGTCATTGATCGCAACATCACGATGGCTGACCTTGCCGGCACGATTGACGCCTTCACGAAGGCCTACTTCGGGCCGGGGTTCAACTCTCGCCTGCGGCCGAGCTACTTCCCGTTCACTGAACCATCGGCCGAGTTCGACATCCAACGACCAGATGGCAGCTGGATCGAGTTGGGCGGTTCGGGCATGGTGCACCCGAACGTCCTACGCGCCGGTGGCCTCGACCCTGAGGAGTGGAGCGGATTTGCCTTTGGATTCGGTATCGACCGCATGGCGATCATGCGCCATGGCGTGGCGGACATCCGCGAGATGTTCGCCGATGACATCCGATTCCTCGAGCAGTTCTAAAGGAGCGCAGTTCTGATGAAGATCCTTCTTTCATGGCTCAACGAATACGGCGACTTCGCCGATCCGACCGACAGCGCAGCGGTCGCGCGCGTCGCTGACGCAATCACCGCGCTCGGACTCGAAGTGGAGTCGGTCGAGGTGATCGGCGAAACGGTCGAGGGCGTCGTGACGGCCAAGATCAATCGTCTCGAGTCGCACCCCGATGCGGCCAAGGTGCAACGCGTCCACGTCACTACTGGTGCCGGCGACGAGCTGCACGTCTGGTGCGGGGCTGACAACATCTCCGAAGGCGACATCGTTCCGCTCGCCACACTCGGCACGACCATGCCGAACGGGATGACCATCGAGCGACGCGGCATCCTGGGCATCGACTCGGAAGGAATGCTCTGCAGCGCCACCGAACTGGGCCTCGGCGACGACCACTCCGGCATCCGCTTGCTCGATCCCGACACACCGCTTGGTCTGCCATACGGCGAGGCACTTGGGCTCAGCCTCGATGTGCTGATCGATGCTGACGTGACCCGCAACCGTCCGGACTGCTGGGGCTACGTCGGGATCGCCCGCGACCTCGCTGCCAAGATGGGCGTCGAGTTCCGCCCGCCGGTACCTGCCTTCGAAGTCGCCGGCGAAGCGCGTACGACGCCGGTCGAGATCGTCGATGGCGATCGCTGCGCCCGTTTCACCTCGACGGTGATCTCGGGCGTCGAAGTGAAGCCGTCACCGGACTGGATGGCCAATCGTCTCACCGCAGCTGGCATGCGCCCGATCAGCAACGTCGTGGATGTGAGCAACTACGTGATGCTCGAGCTGAACCAGCCGAACCATGCCTATGACCTTGACACCCTCGGTGGTGGCGGGTTCCGTATCCGGCTTGCCAACGACGGCGAGTTGCTGACCACGCTTGACGGGGATGCTCGTACGTTCACTGCGGAGGACCTTTTCATCTGTGATGCCGACGACACGCCGATCGGCGTTGGTGGAATCATGGGTGGCCTCGATTCTGAAATCAGCGATGCAACCACGACGGTCGCCCTCGAGATGGCCTGGTTCAGCCTCGTTGGCATTGGCCAGACCGTGACCCGCACCAATTTGCGTTCCGAAGCGTCGTCTCGTTTCGAACGCGGCGTTGATCCGCACGGCATGCCAAACGCCGTGCTCCGTTTCGCCGAACTCCTGTCTGAGACATGCCCGGACCTCGTCGTGCACGCCGGGGGAGCAGACGCCCGAAGCGACTTCCTGCCCGCCGCCGAGCGGTCGGTCGACGTGCGAGTCGGCGCCGTGAACCGTCTCCTTGGCACCGATTTCATCGCTGATGATCTTTCTGCGTTACTCGACCCGATCGGCTACACGGTGTCGGGCGTGGGGGACACTCGCAGTGTCGTGCTGCCTACCTGGCGGCTCGACTCCACCGATGAAGTCGACGTCATCGAAGAAGTTGCACGCCACCATGGCTACGAAAAGCTTGGCAAGTCTGTGCCGAAGTCCACCGTCCACGGCGGCCTGACGCCGCACCAACAGTGCCGGCGGCTGGTGCGCGAAGTACTGCTTGGTCTCGGTATTTCCGAAGCCATGCCGAACCCCTTTCTGGCCCCTGGCACGCTGGCCAAAGCGGGGTTGCCTCCCGAGGCGATCTCCATCACCAACCCGCTGGTGATGGAAGAGAGCGTGCTGCGCACGTCACTGCGTCCCGGCCTGCTGGAGGCGCTCGCATTCAACGAGTCCCATCGTCGCACCGGTGTGCGGTTGTACGAGATCGGCCACGTGTATCCGCCCAGTGACGGGGAACTGCCCGCCGAATACGAAGCGCTGACGGTGGTGCTCGCCGGCGAGGAAGCGCCCGCCGCTGTGGCGGTGTGGCGCGAGCTCGTCAACACACTCGGTGCTGGAGCTCGAGTTGATCAGAGCCGAGTGCCCGCAGGGCTCCATCCCACGCGTACCGCGACGCTGCAGGCAGGCAAGGAGCCACTTGGTGCGGTCGGCGAAGTTGCGCCTGATGTGCTTGCGGCGTTTGATGTCCACGAGCGAGTGGCAATTCTCGAGCTGGATCTCGACCAGTTGCTGGGTCGCGAGCCAAAGCCGACGCAGTGGAAGGCGACGAGCCGCCAGCCATCGAGCGACCTCGATCTTGCATTTACGTTGCCGAACGACATTCCCGCGGAAAAGCTCGACAAGGCGATCCGGCAGGGTGCAGGAAAGCTCCTCGTCGACATGTCACTGTTCGACGTGTATCGGGGGACCGGCGTTGCGGACGGCAGCCGTTCGCTTGCGTACCGCCTCCGTCTCCAAGCAATTGATCGCAATCTGACTGATGCTGACATCGCCGACGTGCGACGAGGGGTTGAGACAGCGACAATCAAGCTGGGCGCCGAGCTGCGAAGCTGACGGGATGACATCTCCGGGAGAGACTGATCTCGACAAGATGCTGGCGACGTTGCGTGTCGAGCGGCGTCCGGGTGTCTTCACCTATGCCACTGTGCGTACGCCGGCACCGGAATTGCTCGCTGCAGCCCATGGGGTGGTCACCGAAGGTGACCTCACCACTCTGGTCCTGCCCGTCGAGGCCGCCGAGCGAGCAGGCCTGCCGGTTGAGCTGGAGATGGCGTGGCTCTCGCTCACGGTCCAGTCAAGTCTTGAAGCGGTGGGGTTGACTGCGGCGTTCTCCGCCACGCTCGGCAAAGCCGGTATCCCGTGCAACGTGCTGGCTGGCTTCCATCACGATCACATTCTCGTGCCGGTTGATCGAGCGCAGCAGGCCATCGACGTGCTGACGGTCCGCTGATCTCAGTTCATGCTGAGATCATCGGGGGCATTGGCCAGCCAGGCCAGGCGACCGGGTTGGCGCCGCAGCACTTCGCGCCAGAGCTCGTCAGGAGCATTGGTGAACACGTCGCTGGTTTGTGCATCGAGTACGAGCCAGGCGCCAGCATCGATTTCGCCTTCGAGTTGACCGGGGCCCCACCCCGCATAGCCGCGGAAGACTCGGACTTCGTTGACCGAGGCGGCCACGATCGCTGGATCAGCGGTGAGGTCGGCGGAGGCGATGACTCCCACGATTGGTGTGAGCGCTTCGTCGTCGATATCGGGATCTTTGGCCGCAGCGAGCGCGATCAGCGCCGTCGATTCAACAGGTCCACCCTCGAACACTGAGCTGGGGGCCGTCTGGAGGTCGATCCACCGGTCGAGCGGTTCGTCGAGAGCCTCGTCGCTGGAACGATTGATGACAACGCCGACTGCGCCTTCGTCATGGTGCTCGAGCACATAGATGACCGTGCGGTCGAAGTTCGGGTCCTCCAGTGGCGGGGCGGCGAGGAGAAGTCGACCCTTGGTGACGGGTGCGCTCGGAAACACGGGAACAGTCTGCCGGATCTGATGACTCGAAACTCGCCATGGCAGCTCAGCTGCGGTGACTCGTGTTCGTTGTATGATCATGCAGTTGACTGTATGATCATACAATGACGAAGATCAACGTCGGTATCATCGGTGCATCGGGGTTCACCGGCGCTGAACTGCTCCGCATCGCGGCACAGCATCCCCACTTCGACGTGCGCCTCGCCACAGGTGACTCGATGGCAGGCCGCCGAGCTGCTGATGTGTACCCCTCGCTCGAACTGGGTTACCCGAACTTGGTGTTCGAACAGTTTGATCCGGCGTCGCTCGATGGTCTCGACCTCGTGATTCTGGGCCTGCCCCACGCAGCATCGATGGACCTTGCTCCGCAGATCGTGGGCAAGGTCGGATGTGTCGTCGACCTCTCGGCGGCATACCGGCTCCAGGACACCACGCAGTACCCCGAGTTCTACGGATTCGAGCACACCCAACCCGAGATGCTTGGCGACGCGGTGTACGGCCTCCCCGAGTTCCACCGAATCGACTTGCAAGGCGCACAGCTCATCGCCACACCTGGCTGCCACGTCACGGCCGCGGCGCTGGCGCTGAAGCCGCTGGTTGATGCCGGACTGATCGCCACGGCCGGAATCGCTGTGAACTCGCTCACCGGGATCACCGGTGCGGGCCGCGCAGCGAGCGACGTGAACATGTTCACCAGCATCGATTCGAACACGCGGGCGTACGGCCTGCTCACTCATCGCCACACCCCCGAGATCGAGCAGGAGATCGGGGCGCAGGTGTTGTTCACGCCACACCACGTCCCCATGAGCCGAGGCATCCTGGCCACGTGCACTGCGCCGGCCACCGCCGCAGCGTCGGCGGACACGGTGATGGACGTGATGCGCGAGTTCTACGCTGACGAACCGTTTGTTGCAGTGATCGATGGCGCGCCGCAGACCAAGTCGGTGATGGGGTCGAATGCCGCACACGTCTCGGCGCGGTTCGACGAGCGGACCGGCATGGTCCTTGCGATGTGTGCCATCGACAACCTCACGAAGGGCGCATCCGGCGGCGCAGTTCAAGCGGCCAACGTGGCGTTGGGGCTCGACGAGGGCGCTGGCCTGACCACCGTCGGAGTTGCACCGTGAGCCCGATCATCGACGAGGCCGGACTACGCGCCTCCACATTGGTCGAGGCACTGCCCTACATCCGCCGCTTCGCCGGCAAAACGATTGTCGTGAAGTACGGCGGGAATGCGTTGGCGGGCACCGAGGGCCACGATCCGCTGACGTTGTTTGCCGAGGACATCGTGCTGATGCGGCTGGTCGGGATGCGTCCCGTCGTGGTGCATGGCGGTGGCCCGCAAATCACCGCCCTGATGGAACGGCTGGGAAAGAAGTCCGAGTTTGTCAATGGGCTCCGGGTCACGGATGCCGAGACCGTCGAAATTGCCCGCATGGTGCTCAAAGGACAGGTCAACCCGCAGCTCGTCGCCGCCATCAACGTGCACGGCAACTACGCGGTCGGTGTCAGTGGCGTCGATGGCGGCCTCATTCGGGCCGAAGCACGCGACCCCGAGCTGGGTTTCGTTGGCGATGTCACGGAAATCAACCCCGAGGTCATCAACGGGCTCTTGGACGACGAGTTCATTCCGGTCATCGCCACGATCGGCAGCGACGAGACCGGCCAGGCGTACAACATCAACGCTGACACCGCTGCCGGAGCGATCGCCGAGGCGCTTGGTGCCGAGAAGCTGATCTATCTCACCGACATCGAAGGATTGCGCCGCGACGTTGCCGACGCGGCCACGTTGATTCGGCGGACGACTGCTGACCAGCTCGACGCATTGGTTGCCGACGGCATCATCGCAGGCGGGATGATCCCCAAGATCGACAGTTGCACGCATGCTGTGCGCAACGGCGTCAATGGGGGCCACATTCTCGACGGTCGAGTTGCGCATGTGCTGCTGCTCGAGCTGTTCACCGACGACGGCATTGGCACGATGATTGAAAACACCGGGACCGAACAGACAGGAACAAGGTCATGAGCCACGATTTCGACACCCCGGGAGCGCAGAGTTGCCCGTTCATGCCGGTGTTCGGTCCGCCTTCGATCATGTTCGAGCGGGGAAGTGGCACCGAGCTGTGGGACTCGAACGGCAAGCGCTACCTCGACTTTCTGGCTGGTATCGCCGTGACATCGCTCGGTCACAGCCACCCTGCAATCGCGCAGGCAATCAGTGACCAGTCGACACGGTTGCTGCATGTGTCGAACTTCTTTGCCAACCCGGTGGCAACAGAGGCCGCGGTCAAGATCAACCGCCTGCTGTTTGACGCGACGGGCCAACACGGGCAGATCTTCTTCACTAACTCGGGCGCCGAGTCCAACGAGTGTGCGTTGAAGCTCGCGCGCAAGCATGGCGGCCGAGGGCGGCACACCGTCGTGAGCGCGCTCGGCAGTTTTCACGGCCGTACCTTGGCGTCGTTGGCAGCAACGGGGCAACCGACGAAACACGAGCCGTTCTTCCCGATGCCCGACGGGTTCAAGCACGTCGCGTGGGGAGACCTCGACGCGATGCGCGCAGCGGTCGATGGTTCGGTTGCTGCCGTGCTGATCGAGTCGGTGCAAGGCGAGGGTGGTGTCAATCCGGCCACGACCGAGTACCTGCGAGGTATCCGCGAACTCTGCAACGAGACCGGTGCGTTGATGATGGTCGATGAGATTCAGACCGGATTTGCCCGCACTGGTAGATGGTTTGGGTTCGAGCATGCAGGTGTGAGCCCGGATGTGGTCACTCTGGCCAAGGCAATGGGCAATGGGATGCCCGTCGGTGCTTGCTGGGCGCGTGCCGATGTCGCTGCTGTCTTCGAGCCCGGTGACCATGGCAGCACGTACTCTGGGACTGCCATTGCCACGGCAGCGGTCAACGCCACGATCGACGAGATGCTCCGCATCGATGCACCAGCGCTAGCCGTTGCCACCGGCGCGAAGCTGGTGACTGCGCTCCTCGAACTTGACGGCGTCGTCGGTGTCCGTGGGCATGGACTGATGCTCGGAGTCGAACTTGCTGATGGAATCGATGCGCGAGTCGCCTACGCGGACCTCCTCGAAGCCGGACTCATCGTGAACGCCGTCAATCCCACCACCATTCGTCTCATCCCACCGCTGAACATCAGCGATGCGGAGGTGGCCGAGGCCGTGGCGATGATCGGATCCGCGCTCAACGAACAGATCGCAGCTGGCTCATGACCCGCCACCTCATCGACATCGCGGACTTCAGTGCCGCGGAAGTCACAGCGATACTTGATCTCGCCGAGGTCCCGCTGGCCGACTTGCCTCGGCCGCTCACGGGCCAAGGCGTCGCGCTGATCTTTGAAAAGCCGTCGGCTCGGACTCGGCACTCGATGGAAATGGCGGTCGTCCAGCTCGGTGGCCACCCGGTGTTCACACGCGGCGAAGAAGTCGGATTCGACACCCGCGAGCCAGTAGAAGACGTGGCGCGGATCATGGAAGGATTCCACGCGTTGATCGCCGCCCGCGTGTACGACCACTCGACCATCACCCGGCTCGCCGCCGTCGCGACGGTGCCCGTTGTCAACATGCTCAGCGATCATTCCCATCCGTTGCAGGCCTTCGCCGATGCGCTGACGATGCGTCAGCACCTCGGTGACCTCGCAGGCCAAACGGTGGCGTACGTCGGTGATTACAACAACGTCGCTCGATCGCTGGCTGAAATCTCAGCCCGACTGGGGATGCACATCCGCCTCGCTTGCCCGCTCGGCTTCGAAGCCGACGACGCTGAGATTGACCGCATCCTCTTGCTCGGCGCCGCCTCAGTTGAACAGGGCAACCGACCTATCGAGATGGTTGTCGGGGCTCACGCGGTGCACACCGATACTTGGGTGTCGATGGGCGAAGAAGAGGACAAAGAAGCCAAGCGACAGAAGTTCGACGGCTTCACCGTGGACGACGCCATGATGGATGCTGCCGGTCCCGCATCGATCTTCATGCATTGCCTGCCGGCCTACCGCGGCTTCGAGGTCACAGCATCGGTCATCGACGGTCCTCGCTCAGTCGTCTTTCAGCAGGGGCACAACCGGATGCACGCCGCACGGGGCGCGCTTGCGTTCTTGATGGGGGTCGAGACATGACCAGCAAGGTGCAGCGTCAAACCCTCATTGTGCGACTCGTCGGCGATCATGAGGTCACGAGCCAACCCGATCTGATCGACCTGTTGGCGGCTGAAGGCATCGACGCCACGCAGGCAACGGTGTCGCGCGACCTCGATGACATCGGCGCGGTCAAGGTACGTGTCCCCGGGGGAAACACGGTGTACGCCATTCCAGAATTTGCGCCTGACCGGATTGCACCAGTTGACCAGCTCCGGCGCGTGATGGGGGAGTGGGTCGCCGAAGTGGCGGTCTCCGGCAACATTGTGGTGTTACGTACCCCGCCCGGGTGTGCTCACGTCGTGGCCTCAGCGCTCGACCGCAGCCGGCCCGACGGTCTGCTCGGCACCGTGGCTGGTGACGACACGCTGATGTGCATCTCGGTCAACGCCGATGGCACAGATCTCTGCAACGACTTGAAAGACTTCGCTGGACTCGACTGAGTCGACGGCGAACGGCGGACTGAAAGGCCTCCATGGATCTCGATGACAAGAATGAATTCGCGCGCGACGCACACTTGCCGGAACAGGCCAAGACGTTGTGGCACGGTCGCTTTACCGGTGGCCCGTCAGAGTCGCTGCTGGCCTACACCGTCAGCCTTCCGTACGACCAGCGAATGTGGCGCGACGACATCGCCGGTTCCAAGGGCCACGTTCGGGGACTTGCCCGCGTCGGATTGCTGACCGAGGACGAGCGCAACGCGATCCTCGGCGCACTCGACCAAGTCGCTGACGAGATGGAGGGCAGCGGGTTCCATTTTGTCGATAGCGACGAGGACATCCACACCGCCATCGAACGCCGAGTCACCGAGATTGCCGGTGCAGCAGGCGGCAAGCTCCACACCGCCCGGAGCCGAAACGACCAGGTGGCCACCGCCTTCCGACTCTGGTGCAAGCGCGAACTGAAAGACGTCGCCATCCGCCTCATCGAGATGCAGGAAGCCTTGCTCGACCAAGCGCTTGAGGCAGGCGACGCGTACCTGCCCGGCTACACCCACCTGCAACGCGCCCAACCAGTGTTGCTCTCGCACCATCTGATGGCACACGGATGGGCGCTCGGCCGTGATGTCAGCCGGCTCGTCGACACATTGCATCGCCTCGACGTGTCACCACTCGGCGCCGGCGCGCTCGCCGGATCGTCGCTCCCGATCGACCCTGTCGGCAACGCCGCAGACCTCGGTTTTGCCAAGGCATTCGACAACAGCCTCGATGCAGTGAGTGACCGGGATTTCGTGGCCGAGGCCGTGTTCAACCTTGCGCTGATCGGCATCCACCTCTCCCGCATCGGAGAGG
This sequence comes from Ilumatobacter sp., assembly GCA_018666235.1. Taxonomy (GTDB): domain Bacteria; phylum Actinomycetota; class Acidimicrobiia; order Acidimicrobiales; family Ilumatobacteraceae; genus Ilumatobacter_A. The sequence goes on along the minus strand of JABJAB010000076.1, from coordinate 4,878 downwards.
AGTGGGTGCTCTGGACCTCAGGCGAGTTCGGCTTTGCTCGGCTCGACGACGGGTATGCAACCGGCTCGTCGATGTTGCCCCAGAAGAAGAACCCCGACATCGCGGAACTGGCCCGCGGCAAGAGCGGTCGTCTGATCGGCAATCTGACTGGTTTGTTGGCCACGCTCAAGGGGCTGCCGATGGCGTACAACCGCGACCTCCAGGAAGACAAGGAGCCGCTGTTCGACTCGGTCGAGCAAGTCACGCTCGCGGTCGCCGCATTGACCGGCATGATTGCCACGGCAACATTCAACACCGACGCAATGGCAGCAGCCGCCGATGAGGAGACCATGGCCGCGACCGACCTCGCTGAGTTTCTCGTGCGTGACGGTATGCCGTTCCGAGAAGCGCACGCTGTCGTCGGTGCACATGTGCAGGCTTGTCTCGCCGGCAAGGGTCGCTTGGCCGACCTCGTCGCAGCTGACCCAGTGCTCGGGCCAGACGCAGCAGCACTGGTCCGTCCGGGCGTGGGTGTTCAGATGCGGACTTCGCGTGGGGCTGCCGGGCCTGCGGCGCGAGACGAGCAGGTGGCGTCGTATCGCACCATGCTCGCCGATGAGATCACCGCAATCCGAGACCTCGCCTCGGTCGACTGAGTGCCTGGCCTGGCGCAACCGATCGACCGAGCGTGGTTCGAGCGTGACGCGCCTGAGGTTGCTCCGGACCTGCTGGGGAAATGCCTGGTCGTTGATGTCGCCGGAATCATGTGCAGCGGTCGGATCATTGAGGTCGAGGCCTATATGCCCGATGATCCGGCGAGCCATACGTTCAACGGAGAAACGTCGCGCAACACGGTGATGTTCGGCCCGGCCGGGCATCTCTACGTCTACCTCAGCTACGGCATCCACCAGTGCGCCAACGTCGTGACAGGTCCGCTCGGGAGCGGACAAGCGGTCTTAATCCGTGCCGTCGAGCCCACCGAAGGTATTGATGCGATGCGTCGACGGCGTGTGGGACGCCCCGATGCCGACTTGGCCAATGGTCCGGGCAAGCTCTGTCAGGCGTTGGGCATTGGGGCCCATCACGACGGAGCAGACCTGTTCGACGGACCCGTTGCCATTGTCGACGACGGACAACCACCGCCGCTCGTGCCCCGCAGCGGACCACGCGTTGGCATTACCAAGGGCATCGAAACTCCGTGGCGGTTTCGCGTTCCGGTCGTGCCGGCCAACGAGGTCGGTACTGCGACCCTTCGCCCTTCATCCTGAGCAGGAGCCGCGACTGTCACGGTGATTGACGCCGGTGTGCCGAAGCACAGGGCGAGCATGGTGGAGCACGGCCATCTCTTCGCCGCGACTTCGTCGGCAGTAGCTTCGCGCTGATGAAGAGCTTTGCAGGCAAGATCGCAGTCGTCACGGGTGGCGGCACTGGCATGGGCCGAGAGCTGGTGGTCCAACTGGCTGCCGCTGGCGCCCACGTGTCGATGTGTGACCTCTCCGACGAGCGGATGCAGGAAACCGCGACGCTGGCTCGCGCCGCCGCGCCGGCTTCCGATATTCGGATCTCGACCCACGTCTGCGACGTGAGCGACGAGGCTGCGATGCTCGTCTTCCGTGATGCTGTGCTTGCGGATCACGACACCGAGCACATCAACTTGTTGTTCAACAATGCGGGTCTGAGTGGCGGTGGAAGCCTGGTGACGGACACGCGAGAGAGCTGGGACCGGTGCTTCGATATTTGTTTCAACGGTGTGCGCTGGGGTGTTCTCGCGTTCTTGGACGCACTGATTGCGTCCGATGAGGGGCACATCGTCAATACCTCCAGCGTGAATGGCTTTTGGGCCTCGATCGGTCCCGACCGGCCGCACACGGCGTACTCCGCGGCAAAGTTCGCCGTGAAGGGCTTCACCGAAGCGTTGATCACCGACATGGCGGTCAACGCGCCACATGTGCTGGTCTCGGTCGTGATGCCTGGGCACATCGGCACGTCGATTGTTCAGAATTCGATGAACTTCGGAGCCCGCAACCTGAACGACGAAGAACGTGAACTGATGGCGGTCGCTGATCAGATGTTCCACGACAACGCCCCAATGACCGCAGCCGAGGCAGCCACGGTCATCCTCACTGACGTCCTCGCCGAACGCTGGCGGATTCTTGTCGGTGACGATGCCTACGCCCTCGACCGCGCAGTTCGAGCAGACCCCGAAGCTGCGTACGACAACTCGATGAACGAGATCTTGTTCGCCGAACTCAATGAGGCGCGTGAACACCTTGAAGAGCTGTTCGACTGAACAGCGAAGCGACTCACCGGTTCACTGCCAATGCATCCAGAATCCGTGTGGATGGCAGTGGGCGAGATGGCGGACGGTGCGGATGCCGTCACGCCACGTGGTGAGGAGGAGTTGGGTTTGCCAGTTCTCGGCGATCTCGTGGGGCCACGGTAGCCCAGCGGTGAGAGCCGGCGCCTCGGCAGCGATCCACGACAGGTCGCCTGCGGCACCGATGTGTTCGAGTTCGTCCAGGAATGTGTCGCGTTCACGGTCGTGCAGATAGTTGAGAACCCACGAGTTGGTGACCACCGGGTGGCCGAGCGGGCGGATGCGCTCGATGGCCTCGGACATTTCAGCCACGAGATCGCCCTTCACGATGCGGGGAGGGTCGATTCTGGCCAGTTCGATGGCGGCGCGGAGACGACGAAAACGTTCCGGTTGGTCCGGCCAGACACAAGCCTCGAGCCAACGTGCCTGCCTGTCGTTGGTGACATCAATTGGACTCGCGTCGATACCGAGCCGTCCGGCGATCGTCGGGAGTACGGCAGGGATCGGCACGGCGCCGCGAGTGGAGGCAGTCAGGGTGACGGTCGAATCAGCGCCCACGGTCGATGCCGGTGACCCGTCGTCGGGCTCGTATCGATACGCGAACTGGTCGAGCAAGAGGTTCAACCCGCCGCTCGCACCGACATCAATCATCGTCACGGCCCCAACCTCTTGGGCAATCATGCCGAGCGGTGGCAGGAACAGCAGCGAACGGCCGACTTCATTCGTCTGGGTTGACCGGGTCGACACCAGCTGCTTGATCTCGTCGAGGTGATCGCGGACGAACGCTGAGAGCGTCGGCATCAACTCGTCGTCATCTGGCAAGCGCGGCACAGACCGGAGATTTGGATACCAGTCGGCGAGTGGGTGGGTCGGCTCTGCAATCAGCAGCGAGTGAATGCTTGCGAACAGAAGTACCGGAAGTCGTTGGGTCGGCGGGGCGTCGAGGAGTAACCGGTGCAGGCCCGGATCCGCTGCGATGCCGGCCGAAAGAGCTGCGTAGAGCGGGGCCCGCGGGAGCGAGGTGACCGCGGACTCAGCAAACCGTCGCTCGAGTTCCAATTCGTCACTCGGGTCGTCCATGCGGCGAGAGTAACCTTGATCCGGATATGACTCTCGTGAACGGCGACCTGATCGCAGACCTCGAAGCCCGCAACCTCATCCACGATTCGACTGACCGTGAATACTTGCGGGCCCAGGTCGCCGAGGGGCCGACCGGTGTCTACTACGGGTGCGACCCGACGGCGGACAGTCTCCACGTGGGCAACCTCATCGGTTTGGTGGTGCTGCGTCGATTTCAAGATGCCGGCCACCGGGCGATCGCGTTGGCCGGTGGTGCCACGGGCATGGTCGGTGATCCAGGCGGACGATCCGAAGAGCGCAATCTGCTCGACGAGGAGACCTTGACGTACAACGTCGCCAAGATCAAGGAGCAGCTGGGCCGCATCGTCGATCTGACCGATGAGCAGCGCGGCACGCTGGTCGACAATCGCGATTGGACGCATCCGATCACGATCCTCGAGTTTCTCCGTGACGTGGGAAAACACGTCACGGTCAATCAGATGCTGGCTCGCGAAAGCATCAAAGTCCGGATCAATTCCGAGCACGGCATCTCGTTCACGGAGTTCAGCTACATGCTGCTGCAGGCCAACGACTACCTGTGGCTCCACGACCATCTCGGGTGCACGATTCAGATCGGTGGTTCAGACCAGTGGGGCAACATTATTTCTGGCGTCGACCTCATTCGGCGCAAACGTCAGGCTCACGTGCATGCCTTCTCCTGGCCGCTGCTCACCGCCGCTGACGGAACCAAGCTCGGTAAGACGACGGGCGCGCGCGTGTGGCTGGATCCGGCCAAAACCAGCCCGTACCAGTTCCGCCAGCATTGGATGCAGACTGCAGACGACGATGTCGAGGCGCAGCTCCTCACCTTCTCGCTTCGGCCGGTCGACGAGATTCGAGCCGTTGCCGCTCGCCACGCCGAGGCACCGCAGCGACGCCTTGGTCAGAAGACGTTGGCCGACGACATGGTCACACTCGTCCATGGAGCTGCAGCGGCAACTGCAGCGAACGAGGCGGCCGATCTGCTGTTCAGCAAGGATCCGACCGGTGCGTCCGAGGTCGCGTTTGCGACCCTCGCCGGCGAGATCCCGCACAGCCGGATGCGCGCCAGCGAACTGGATGACACCGTTGGGGTCTTGGTGGCCACGGAGCTCGCACAATCCAATGGTGACGCGCGTCGCACGCTGGCCCAACATGCGGTCTACGCCAATGGGGTGCAGCTCGGTGAAAAAGACCAGCTCAGCGACCAGAAACTGCTCCACGGGAGGTACCTGTTGCTGCGGAAAGGCAAGAAGTCTCACCACCTCGTCGAAATAGATCGTTGAGGCAGGTTGTGCCAGGTCCTCGTTGCGTATAGCTTAGTTTCTCGCTCCACGGAGGCGTTTGCTTCTGGAAGAGTGTGGCACCAACGGTCTGGTTTGGGTGAATGTCCTGGTCAGGGTGCGTGCCGTAGCCTTTTTGGCTCCTTGAAAACAGAAGAGAAGACAGAATGCCAGTGCGGGCAGTTCTGATGTCACTTTCGG
>JABJAB010000075.1 GCA_018666235.1 Ilumatobacter sp. | reverse complement strand
TTCCGATTCGTGTCGCGGGGGTGCCGACGGTCACACTACGGTTGGGGAAACGACAGGTCATCACCGATCGGTCGCGCCGCCAGGATCATCGAAGTGTCATCGGCCCCATGGCAACACGGGGTCAACAAGGGGTCAACAAGGGGTCAACAAGGGGTAACGGGGAAACTGCATGACCAATACTGCTGACGTTCTCTTAGGGAGCGAGTCGACTGACACCGAACCGCTGCTCGTCGTCAAAGACTTGCGGACCCACTTCATGGTGCCTGCGGGCGCGGTGAAGGCGGTTGACGGCGTGTCGCTCACACTTGAGCGGGGCAAGACGCTCGGTGTTGTGGGCGAGTCCGGTTCGGGCAAGACCATCCTGTCCCGTTCGATCATGGGGCTCAACGTGGTGGCCAACGCCGTCACCGCAGGTTCGGTCAGGTACGCCGGCATGGAGTTGGTCGGTCAGAGTCCAAAGCAGATGAAACATCTGTGGGGTGTCGAGATGGCGATGGTCTTCCAAGACCCGATGACCTCGCTCAATCCGGTCGTCAAGGTCGGGCGCCAGCTCACCGAGCACGTCCGTCAGCACCTCGGCATGAACAAGGCCGACGCGCGTGAGGTGGCCGTCGAACTGCTGCGATCGGTTCGTATCCCCGAGCCCGAGGCGCGTTTCGACAACTACCCGCATCAGATGTCGGGCGGCATGCGCCAGCGTGTCTGCATCGCGATTGCGTTGGCCTGCGGTCCGAAAATGTTGTTTGCTGATGAGCCGACCACTGCACTCGACGTCACTGTTCAACACCAGATTCTCAACCTGTTGGCCGCCCAGCAGCGCGACCGGTTCATGACGATGATCATGGTCACCCATGACCTTGGCGTGGTCGCTGGGCGAACCGATGACATCGCTGTGATGTATGCCGGCAAGATCGTTGAGAAGGCACCGACACCGCTGCTGTTCGCCGAGATGCGTCACCCGTACACCCAGGCGTTGCTCTTCTCGATTCCGAAGACTGACCAACCGAAACACACCCGGCTCACCGCGATTGCCGGTCGTCCGCCGGACTTGATCTCACCGCCAGACGGCTGCAAGTTTGCGCCGCGTTGCCCGTACGCGCAGGATCGATGTCGCGAGGAAGAGCCGGTGCTGCAAAAAGCTGACGAGTCCGGTCATGAGTTCGCGTGCCACTTCCCGATCGGGACACCGGAGAACGAGGCGGCGTTCCAACGCAACCTTGAGGCGGGCGTCCCGCAAACGCTCGCCGCAGCAGGCCGGGTGCAAGCCACTGATGATTTGGCCGCACTTGAACACCTCGCACAAGCCGCCAAAGAGGGAGAACACTGATGGCCGGAACCGGCACTGCCCACCTTCGCCAGTCCGGCGAGGCACTTCTGCAGGTCACGAACATGCATGTCGAGTTTCCCGCCGCCCGGGGTCGCACGGTGTACGCCGTGAGCGGCATCAGTTTCGACATCGCCCGGGGTGAGACGTTGGGCCTGGTTGGTGAATCGGGCTGCGGCAAGTCGACCACCGGCAGAGCAATCTTGCAGCTGCCCACGCCAACTCGTGGTGAGGTGTCGCTCAATGGTGAGGATCTCGCTGGCGTCTCTGACTCGGTGATGCGCTCGCGTCGCACTGACGTGCAGATGATCTTCCAGGACCCGATTTCGTCACTCAACCCGCGTCGCACGGTTGGTGAAATTGTTGCTGAGCCGCTCAACGTCTGGGGTCCAAAGAACAAAGATGAGCAGTGGGCAAAGGTTGCCAAGATGCTCGACGCCGTCGGCATCGACCCCGATGTGGCGCGCTACAAGCGGCCGCACGAGTTTTCCGGCGGTCAATGTCAGCGCATCTCGATTGCCCGTGCGCTCGTGCTCGAACCCGAGTTGATCATCTGTGACGAGCCGGTCTCGGCGCTTGACGTTTCGGTCCAGGCGCAGATTCTCAATCTGCTCGAGGACTTGAAGGCCGAGTACGGCCTGACGCTCGTGTTCATCGCGCACGACCTTGCGGTGGTCAAGAACATCTCTGACCGTGTCGCGGTGATGTATCTCGGCAAGATGTGTGAGATTTCCGAGTCCGACGAGTTGTATGCCAATCCGGCGCACCCGTACACCCGGTTGCTCCTCGAGTCGCTGCCTGTTCCGGATCCGACCGTCCAGATCGATGAGGACGTGGCTGCGGAGGGAGAACTTCCCTCGCCGCTGTCGCCGCCGTCGGGTTGTCGTTTCCGCACTCGCTGTCCGCTCGCTGATGAGATCTGTGCCGAGCAGGAGCCGATCATGCGGCGTGTGTCTGGTGATCATTTCGTGGCCTGCCATCATCCCCTCGTTGAGGCGGATGACGTACCGGTATCGCTCACCGCGTGAGCCAGACAACAGGGAAGTCGATGACGGCCTGGTGCCAATCTCGTGACGATGCGTGCCTTCCGACACATGTGATGGCCGTCACGTCTGATAAACAGTCGTTCAAGCGCTCAGGGGGAGTGCTTGAAATCAACCGGGGCCTCGGCTCCACACACAAGGGGGACATCCAATGACACGACGACGCACGAGTCGTCTTCTCGCACTTCCACTCGTATTCGGTCTGCTTGCAGCCGCGTGTGGGAGCGACGATGGAGACAGTGACGGCGGTGGCGACACCACTCCCGTCGCGACCGAAGCCAGCGGCGGCGATGAGCCTGCCGAGGAGCCTGCCGAGGAGCCTGCGGAGGAGCCTGCGGAGAACGAAGATGTCGCTGAAGCCGGCACCGAGGCCGAAGGCGATGTTGACACCGAAGCGGCCGAGGCAACCAGCGCAGTGAGCTACGGCGGCGACATCGCCGTCGGTCTTGAATCCGAAGCGGTCGGCCTGCGTCCGTGGGAAGACACATGCTCCTCGCCTTGCTACAACATCATCGGGACCATCTACGACAAGCTGATGGAAAAGGACTCAAACGGTCAGCTCCAGCCGTGGCTCGCTGAGTCGATCTCCTCGAACGAGGACTTCACCGTCTGGACAATGACGCTGCGACCCGGTGTCACATTCCACAACGGTGTTGAACTCACCGCTCAGACCATCGCCGACATGTTCCCAGTCCAGCAGGGTGGCACCGTTTCCGCTGGCGTGGTCGGCGCATCCAATCTTGTCGGAGTCGAAGCCACCGGCGATCTTGAAGTGACGTACACCTTGGGTGCTTCGAACTCCGCGTTCCCGGCGTACCTCGAACGTGCTGCGCTCGGCATGGTCTTTGACCCAGCAGCAGCGGTAGCTGACCCTGACAGTTACAGCACCGCACCGATCGGCACGGGCCCGTTCGTCATCGATTCCCGCGACCTCGACAACGAGACCAAGGTCGTGCGTAACGAGAACTACTGGAACTCTGATGCCGAAGGCAATCAGCTCCCGTATCTCGACTCCATTGCGTTCCGCCCGATTCCGGACGAAGGCACCCGCCTTGACGCTGTGCTCTCGGGCACCGTTGATGCAATGCAGTCGTTGCGTCAGGGCACCATCCGTGATGCCCGCGCTGACGGCAGCCTGGCGCTCTACGAGTTCCAGGGCAACAACGTTGGTGGCGGCATGTTCAACGTGCTGAAGGCACCGTTCGACGATGTTCGAGTCCGTAAGGGCCTCACACATCTGAACAGCCAGGAGAACGTCATTGAGGCACTCGGCGGTACCGGTATTTCGTTGCCGGGTTCGCAGTGGTTCTCGCCGGACAGCGTCTGGTACTCGGAGAAGGTTGCAGCCGCTTGGCCGCAGTTTGACTTCGAAGGTGGCGTGGCATTGGTCAGCGAGTACGTCAACGATCCCGAGCGCTCTGACGGCAAGGCCGTCGGCGAGAAGATCGACGTCGAGCTGTCTTGCCCGCCAGATCCCACACTCATCGCTGCCATGCAGGTCATCGAGCAGGTGTGGTCACAGACCGAGTTGGTCAACGTGACGCTGACCCAGTTCGATCAGCAGACGCACATCAACAAGGCGGTCACCGATGAGCACAACGCTCATTGCTGGCGCTTCAGCGATGACAACGACCCTGCGACGTACACGTCTGCATTCGCACCGCCCACTCCTGAGATTGCTGCGGAGAACGGACTCGACGGCATTGTGTCGCCGGTCAACTTCCCCAACTACTTCTCGGCGGCGAACTTCGGCGCAGCAGTCGGCGCAGTGGCGACCGACGATTTCGACGAGCGCTTCGCAGCGTACGAGTCCATCATGTTGGACTTCGCCGAAAACGTGCCGCTCTGGTACTCGGGTCACACAGCGACGATGATCGCTGCGGATCCGAAGTTGGACGGCATCCTTGGGTGGCACCTCCCGCAGGGTGGCGACCTCGGTATCGGTCAGCAAGCTGCTGAGGGCCGCTGGCTCGAAGTGTTCATCACTTCCTGAATTTCATGGTGATGGTTCCGGCCGGGTCGCTCTGACCCGGCCGGAATGGTCGGACCCCGTTCAATCCACGATGTCGACCTGATAGGGAGCACTTCTTCGATGGCACTCATGTTGTTCACGCGACTCGCCCGCCTTGTGGCGACGCTGTTCGCGGTGACCTTGATCACGTTCAGCATGGTCTCGTTGCTCCCAGGCGACCCCGTCGATGCAATCCTCGGTCAGACCGAACGAACACCTGAGATCGAAGAGGAGCTTCGGACCGAGCTGAAGCTCGACGAGCCGTTTGTTCAGCGCTACCTCAACTGGCTCGGCGACGCGGTGCAAGGCGATCTCGGTGAGTCATACATCAACCGCGGTCAGACTGTCACCGGTGAGATCAAGAACCGTATCCCGGTCACCGGTCAGCTTGCACTCATGGCGATCATGATGGCGGTTGCGGTTGCCGTGCCCGTCGGCATTCTCGGCGCATACCGTCAGGGCAAGTGGCAGGACACCACGACGTCGGCAGCAGCGCAGGTTGCGCTGTCGGTGCCGAACTTCATCACCGGCATCTTTCTGATCTATGTCTTCTCTGTTCGTCTCGGCTGGTTACCGGCGTCCAACTGGAATCGAATCACCGATAAGGGCCTTGTCGAGAACCTCAAGACGGCGATCATGCCGGCAACCGCCCTGGCGCTCACGCAGATGGCGATTTTCTCACGCCTCGTGCGTTCCGACATGATCGGCACGTTGCAGCAGGACTTCATCCTCGCCGCACGCGCCAAAGGCCTGAGTAACCGCTTCATTCTTTTCCGTCATGCGCTGCGACCGAGTTCGCTCAGCCTGGCGACGATCATCGGCATCAACTTCGGTGCCCTCCTCGGCGGAACGGTCGTCATCGAGACGCTGTTCGCCGTTCCCGGACTGGGGTTCCGTTTGATCAACGCGATCAACTCCCGTGACATCTTGATGATCCAAGGCATCACCGTGTTCGTCGCGGCGGCCTACGTCATCATCAATGCCTTGGTCGACATCCTGTACACCTTCATCGATCCGCGGATCAGGAAGAGCTGACGATGAGCGATGATTTCGAACTCCCTCCGACCGAATCGGCAGTCGGTGGCCGCATAGCGACGGGTGTCGTCCACGGGGAAGCGCCCGACACGGCAGCATCGCGGTCGATCGAATCGATGACGGCGGGCTCGACGCCGCCGGGCAAGCCGAAGCGTGCATCGTTGCGGCAGGTGTTTCGCTCGATGCCGATCCTCGTCAAGTTCGCGGCGATCTGGCTCGTTGGCGTCGTGGGTCTGGCGATCTACGCCAAACTCGACACCTCGGTGTTCAACGGATCGTTGCCGCTGCAGGACCCGAACCTCCAGCTCAACAACTTCAACGCGGCAACGGGTGAGTTTGGTACCGGCGAGCCGATCGAAGGTCCGTCGGCCAGCAACTGGCTTGGGACCGATGCGTTGGCGCGCGACACGTTTGCACGAATTGCCCACGGCGCGTGGGTCAGCCTGACCGTCGCCATCGTTTCCGTGCTGTTCGGCATCGTGGTCGGCGGATTTCTCGGCACACTCGTCGGATTCGTGCGGGGGCGCACCGAGACCATGATCATGTCGGTGATCGATGTCATCCTTGCCTTCCCGGCGCTGGTGCTGCTGTTGGCGCTGGTCGCGATCTTCGAGGTGCGCGATCTTCTCGTGATCAGCGGAGTGATTGGCTTTCTGTCGATTCCCGCGTACACCCGAGTCGCCCGAGCGAACAGCTTGGCCATCTCGAACCGTGAGTTCGTGCTTGCTGCGCGATCGATTGGTACCAAGCAGAGAAAGATCCTGTTCCGCGAGATCTTTCCGAACGTGCTGCCGACGCTCGTGGCGTACGCAATGGTCGCATCGGCATTTGTCATCGTGGTTGAGGGTGCGCTGTCGTTCCTCGGTCTCAGCGTGCAACTCCCCACGTCCACGTGGGGCAACATGATCAATCAGTCGCGGCGTGACATCAAAATTGATGTGTGGCAGGTCATCTGGCCGTCCTTGGCGTTGACGCTCACTGTCCTGTCGCTGAATCAGGTCGGCGACTTCTTCCAGAAGCGCAACGCGATTCGCGCCAGTTCGCTCTGACCCCTCGTTGACAAGCGGACCACATGGTGCCAGGCACCAAGTCGTCGGCACCAAGTCGTCGTTCGCATCTAGTCTTTGCTCATGAGCATTCCCGTTGAGTTGCCCGATTTGCAGGCCAAGACGGGGGAGTACACCTGGGCATTCCTGCTCACGGTGCGCCCCGATGCCACGCCGCACCTGGTGAGTCTGTCGACGTTGTGGCACGACGACGGAGCGGAACCCGCCTTGCTGATGTCGGTGAGCGCAGGCACGGCGCGCAATGCAACGGCTGGGTCAGTCGTCACGCTCTGCTATCCGCCGCTCGACCATGACGGCTACAGCCTGATTGTGGATGGCACGGCTTCGGTGCACGACGGTGATCCGCCGGCGGGAGTTGACCCGATTCCGGAGGGCAAGGCGCTCCTTCGCTTCGCGCCCACCGGCGCAGTACTCCATCGCTCCGCAGCCCCCGGCTTCGCCAACTCGGCAACCGGCTGTGCCAACGACTGTCTGCCTGTCGACGCATCGACAACCTGAGCTGAGCCGCAACCGAAGGACGGAGTCCGGAGCGCTCGACGGTGGTCAGGCGTGATGCCCGACCCGTAGACCTGGGTCCAGAATGGGGCGGATTGCTGGTCTGAGCGGGCAGCGATTGGCGCGCTCGCGAGAGGACGGGCCGTCAGGCGAGACTGATGGCGACGACGTTCAGCGTTCCGCGCGTAACTTCTGCGGTGGCGGCTCGGCGCTTGCCATAGAGGTGAACGACGACATTCGGGTCGGCTTCGATGTTGCGCAACCACTGCGAGTCGCTGCGGACTGTGCTGACCATCAGTTTGTCGCCGAGCCGGGTGGCCAGAAGCGGCACTTGCCGCGGCTCGCCCGACACGCGTCCCGTCACCTCGAGCACGATGGCGCCGCCACCCACGGGAAATGGGTTGCCAACGCCGGCGATCACGGCGGGCTTCACGACCGAGTTGAGCGTGCGAAATGCCGTTCGTGTGAGCTCTGCCTGGGCTGCGGGGATCGACGTCATTCCATCACGCTACCGAGCAGCTGCCCGTCACCTCCGAGGCGCCCGCGGACTCCTACGATGCGGCTATGGATGCAACTGAAGCCGACGTTCGACGCATCGTCGCCCAGCTCGGGTCGAACGATCCGTCCCTCGATGTCGAGGTCATCGACTGTGACCCAGAACTCGCCGACACCGCACAGTTCGTCGAAGCCTATGGCTACACGCTCGACCAATCAGCCAACACCTTGGTCGTGATCGGCAAGAGCGATCCGCCGGTCTACGTGGCCTGTGTCGTGTTGGCGAGCACCCGACTTGACGTCAACAAGGTGGTGCGCAAGAAGCTTGGCGTAAAGAAGTGCTCGTTCGCTGGGTCAGACGTCACCGAGGAACTCACCGGCATGAGGGTTGGCGGCGTCACGCCCATCGGATTGAGCGAGCACATGCCGTTATGGGTCGATAGTCGAGTGATGGAGTGCGAACGCATCGTGCTTGGCGGTGGGAGTCGGAGCTGCAAGGTTATTGGTGCGCCGCAGATCCTGACGTCGCTCCCCCATGTTGAAGTTGTCGAAGACCTCGCCAAGGATCCCCCGGAAGCACCACCGGCATGAACCTCATTGCCCAGGCGAGCACGTTCAGTGGACTTGAGCCCACACTTGAACGGACATTGGATTTGATTGGGGTCTTCGCGTTTGCCATCTCGGGTGGTTTGCTCGCAGTTCGCAAGGGCTTCGAGCTGGTGGGCGTGATTTCGCTGGCACTCGTGACGGCGTTGGGCGGCGGTGTCTTGCGCGACCTGCTGCTCGGTGCGACGCCGCCGACGGCGTTCAGCGACGTGCTGTATCTGGTCGTGCCGCTCGGCGCTGCGGCTTTGGTTTTTGTCGGCCATTGGCTGATCAATCAGCGCGTCAACCGTGCGGTGCTGATTTTCGACGCGGCAGGCCTGGGGTTGTTCTGCGTGACTGGTGCCGTGAAGGCCTTTTCGTTCGGAACAAGTGCGGTTGGCGCCGTGCTGATCGGTGTGATCTCGGCGGCCGGTGGCGGCATCATCCGCGACGTCCTCGCCAACGAACACCCAAGTATTTTTCATCGTGACAGCACGCTTTACGCGATCCCCGCAGCGCTCGGTGCGACGGCGGTGGTCGTGTCGCTGCGCAATGATTTCTACAGCGGTGGCGTTGCCATCGGGGTGGCGATCATGGTCTTCGTGTTCAGAATTGCTGCCATGCATTTCCGCTGGCGTGCACCGATGCCGTTCCGATCGGCCACGGAATCCTGAGGTTCGGGCCGGCAGCGCGGCCTGCGAACACGGCCGGATTCAGCCCATCTGGCTGGTGCGCGATGGCTGCACGACCATGACAACGCGATGGTCACCTTCCTGGTGGTGCGGGTACGCGTCGGCGTTGATGTACTTCTTGGCCATCGAGTCGATGAACGTGTTTGATGAATCGTCATCGATACGCACGACCGTGCCACGGATTTCGAGGTAGCGGTACGGGCTGTCTGGATCCGTGCCGGACACGGCGATCGTTGGATTACGGACGAGGTTCTCGTACTTCTGTCGGCCTCTGGTCAGAGAGAACATGAAGTGTTCGCCGTCCCAGCCGCCCCAGACCGGGCTCGACTGGATTTCGTCGTGCGGGCCCATGGTGGCGATGTGCCAGAAGGTCTTTTTGGTCAGCAGGTCAGCGTGCGATTCTGGAATGACGGCCATGTTCACTACAACGTTTGACGAGGCGTGGGCATTCCCCAAGCGCGTGGATCTGCGGGCGATCAGGACGAAGCGGTCCGGAGGGTGTCGAGGCGCTCGGCGAGTGCTGGGTCAGTCAGGCGTGTTCGGGCCGAGGCGAGAGCGGTTTCGGTCGTTGCCTCGCGTCGAGTCGCGTCCATGGAGTTGCGGCCCATGGCCGCAACGTCAGCTGGTGTCGGTTGGAAGGTGACAACATTGGTGCCGGCGTCGCGAAGCCGTTTCACTTCGGTTGCCAGCTGTCGGGCTTGCACGCCACGGAGTCCCGGCATCGACGGGCCGCGCCCGCCTCGCGTCTCTGACATCGGCGAAACGATGACGACGAGATCGAGCCCGGCGTCGGCGAGGAGGTCGGCGTTGGTGGGGGAATGCACGGCACCATCGACATATCGCCGCCCCGCGTGTTCGACGGGCCGGAAGACGCCGGGAATCGACGACGATGCCTGGACGGCGACGCCGACCGGCGCGTCGGTGCCCTCGCGACCGAACACGACTCGATCGCCACTGTCGAGGTCGACGGCGCAGATCCACAATGGTTGCGCGGGCCACGAGAGATTGCCGTACAGCATCTTGATTCGTTCACCGATGACGTTGGTCGAGATCGTTCCGGTTGGTGTCAGCGCGGCGAACACTTTGCCGGGGCGCCCGCCCGATCGCAGCACCATGTTCGGTGAAGCAGGACGCGGTAGACGCGAGAGTGGTCGCGGCCGCATGTCGATGGTTGGCGGCCCTCCCGTGCGCCCAACGATCGCAGCCGCTTCGGTGGAAATCGGCTGAGCCAGCGTGCGCGGTGCGAGGTCGATGGGCGGAAACCCGGCGCGCAATGTGGCCGCCACGCCGGCACCGGCGGAGGTTCCGACAAGCACTTCTGCGTCTCGGGCGTCGAAGCCGGCCTCGGCCAAAGCTGTCAACACTCCGGCGTGGTAGGCGGCTCCGACGATGCCGCCGGCGCCAAGCACGACTCCGATCTGCCCCATGGGGCCACCCTACGCGCCCATCCGGTCCGACAGATCAGTCGTTTGCGCACCCAGGAACCGCCGCCGGCGACACGTGGCGGGTGCGCAAACGGTCGGTTGTGGGGATCGGTCAGCGAAGTGAGAACGGGGGGGTACTGGTCGGTCGTGAGGAGGAACGCGTAGGCGTTGACGCGCATGCCCCATCGTCCGACACCGACGACGAAGTTGAACAGGCCTCGCGGGTATCGGCCAGTGAACAGGATCGCGAACCAAGCGGCGATCACTGCGAAGAACGCGCCGATCGCCAAGAAGAACAACACGATGTAGTGGGGAATGGCCAGGAACCACTTGACCAGCGGGAGTCCGCGACGCAGATCGTGCTCCGCGTCTGGATAGTCGATATCCAGTGCCACGCTCTGGGCGTCGACAGTCGACGGGTACTCGTCGGTCAACAGTGCCATGTACACACCGACGCGGGCAGTGAATCGAGTGAGCTCCAAGTTGAAGTCAAACCACCAGCGCGGGTAGCGCTTCCGGAACAGAATCATCAACAACGTTGCTCCGAAGAGAGCGCTCGCAACACTCGCCGTGCTGGTCAT
The DNA here is from genome assembly GCA_018666235.1 of Ilumatobacter sp. Taxonomy (GTDB): domain Bacteria; phylum Actinomycetota; class Acidimicrobiia; order Acidimicrobiales; family Ilumatobacteraceae; genus Ilumatobacter_A. The sequence goes on along the minus strand of JABJAB010000075.1, from coordinate 2,965 downwards.
GACCCATTCCCCGCCAGCAGTCTGCGTGACTTGGGTTCCACTGCCGCTGAGCACGCTCAGCAAGATCGCGATGGGGATGACCAGGATCAGGCGAAACGCAGTGGTCACGCGGCTGAGCTGCTCGGGGTACCGGACGTCAAATCGTGCCGGGTACGCCGGCCCTGGTGGCACTGCGCCTGGCCCACCGGCCTGAGGCGGTGGGGGCGGAGGTGGCGGTGCCGGAGGACTGAATGGGGTGCTGCCGTCGTTCGTCATCGCGTTCCATGTTTCCATGGTTCTGTGTGCCGTCGCGCCAGTTCCGCGTGCCGTCGCGTCTTCAGCGGGCTGCGAATCGAAGTAGCCGCACCTCATCCGACAAGATCGGAGGAATCGGAGGGAACATGCAGCACGCAACGACGGCCAAGATGGTGTTCACATGGTGATCGGACGGTCGCGCGGTTCCCAGCCGCAGGAGCACGATCAGGAGCTCGATGTTCTCGTCGTCGGCGCCGGCTTCAACGGGCTGTATCAACTCCACCGCCTGCGTCAGGAAGGCTTCGATGCTCAGGTCGTCGAAGCAAGTTCAGGCGTCGGTGGTGTGTGGAACACGAACCGCTACCCGGGCGCCCGCGTCGACTCCCACGTGCCGAACTACGAGTTCTCGATCGAGGCCGTGTGGCGCGACTGGAACTGGACCGAGCGGTTCCCGGGTCAAGAAGAGCTGCGCCGCTACTTCGATCACGTCGTTGACACGCTCGACTTGCGGCGTCACATTCGTCTCGACACACAAGTTACGGCTGCTCGTTTCGACGAAGAACGCTGCCGGTGGGTTGTCGAGACGACTGCAGGTCAGATCGTCGCGCGGTACTTCGTGCTGTGCACCGGTTTTGCGTCCAAGCCGTACATTCCTGACATCGCTGGCCTCGACGACTTCGACGGCCCGTGTCAGCACACGGCGCAGTGGCCCGACGGGGGTGTCGCCTTCGATGGCAAACGGGTCGGCGTGATCGGCACCGGAGCCAGTGCGGTCCAGATCGTGCAAGAAGCAAGCCGCACCGCTGCTGAGTTGACTGTGTTCCAGCGAACTCCGGTGACGGCATTACCGATGCAGCAGCGCAGCCTCACTGTTGATGAACAGGACCGGGCCAAGCTCGACTATCCGGAGATCTTTCGACGACGCAATGAACCACCGGGCAGTTTCTTTGACATTGTTCGCCACGAAGTCGGCGCGTTGGAGGTGTCGCCCGAGGAGCGGCGTGCGGTCTTTGAAGAGGCATGGCAGGCCGGCGGGTTCCACTTCTGGGCCGGGACCTTCAAAGACATCGGTCTTGATCTCGCCGCCAATCGCACCGCGTACGACTTCTGGCGCGATAAGACACGTGCCCGGATCACGGACACGGCGATCGCGGACGTCCTCGCACCGCTCGAGCCGCCCTACCCGTTCGGCACCAAACGCCCCTCGCTCGAGCAGGGCTACTACGAGTGTTTCAACCAACCGAACGTGCACCTCGTTGATCTGCAGGGTGCCCCGATCGAGCGCGTCACAGCGACTGGCGTGCGCACCGCCGACGGACGGCACCATGATTTCGATGTGCTCGTGTTGGCAACAGGATTTGACGCGAACACCGGTGGCCTCACGCAGATCAACATCGCCGGTCCGTCCGGCGACACGCTGACGCAGCGGTGGTCCGATGGTGTTGAGACACAGTTCGGGATGGCCGTCAACGGATTCCCCAACCTGTTGTTCCTCTATGGCCCGCAGAGCCCGACAGCGTTCTGCAATGGCCCGACCTGCGCAGAGCTGCAGGGGGACTGGGTCGTGAGAATGCTGAGTCACATGCGTCGAACGGGATCCAGACGTGTGGAGTCGACCGCGAGTGCTGACCGCCGATGGGCGGAGCACCTCGACGAGGTCGCTGCGATGGCCCTGCTGTCTCAGGCTGACAGTTGGTACATGGGGGCCAACATTCCCGGGAAGCGTCGCCAACTGCTGAATTATCCCAGCACCGACGGCTACCTGATGTTCATTGCCGCCTGTGAAGCGAACGGCTACGAGGGGTTTTCGTTCGAATGACCCGACGCCTACTCGCGGTGATGGACCGTGGGCGTTTGGCGCTGGGGTCTGGCTGCGGGCCCTCGGGGCAGAGGTGCTAGCCGAGCAGCGATGATTCGGCTTCCATGAGCCGAGTGATTGTGGACTTGAGCACTTTGCGCGTGACTGCAATGTTGGCATCAAGGAAGGCGGAGAACTGACGGCTGCCGAGGACTTCGACCATGAGGTCGCTCTCTGCCTTCACGGTTGCATTGCGCGGTGTTCCCTAAAGCAGTGCCATTTCGCCGATCACGGAGCCCGGTCCAACTGAAGCAACGAGCTTGTCGTCTTTCCAGACTGACGCATTGCCGCTCACGATGATGAAGGCCTCCCGACCGACCGTGCCTTGCTTGATGAACTCCGAGCCGGCATCGATGGGGATCTTGGACATCATCCGCTGGATCGACGCGAGCTCCTTCTTCGACAGCCCTGAGAACATGGGAATGCTGCTCAGGATGGATGCACGTGGTGTCAGCTTGGCCATGTCGGATTCTCCGTGAGGTGTGGTCGCTGAGGTGTGAAGAGGGGCCTTTGTAGTTAATCAGATCTGGTGATGGCGAGGCGCCGTCGTGAGCCTGAGCGAACCCACGCTTGCGCCCCCACAGGGGAGACGTGGAACTCCATGAGGAGGAACCAACCCGAGGTTCTCCCGCTGGAGCAACGCCGACTGAGATGCCGTGCCCCACAAATCTTTACGGCAGGTTGCGCGAACCTCTCGATGGCCGTAGCGTAGCTCTTCGCTCCACGGAGGCATTTGCTTCTGGAAGAGTGTGGCACCAACGGTCTGGTTTGGGTGAATGTCCTGGTCAGGGTGCGTGCCGTAGCCTTTTTGGCTCCTTGAAAACAGAAGAGAAGACAGAATGCCAGTGCGGGCAGTTCTGATGTCACTTTCGG
>JABJAB010000074.1 GCA_018666235.1 Ilumatobacter sp. | reverse complement strand
TTCGCCCAGCGGTAGTCCGCTTTGCCGCTGGGGGATCGCACGATTTCATTCACGTGCACGATTGCCTTTGGCAGCTTGTATCGAGCGATGTGCCGGGCGGCCTCGGAGAGTAGATCGGTGTCGGCGACGTCATGACCCGAACGAATTCGGACGACAGCCACTACCTCGCTGCCCCAACGCTCGCTTGGCCGTCCGGCAACCACGCAGTCATATACGCCCGGGTGCGCCTTGATCGCAGCCTCGACCTCTTCGGCGAAGATTTTCTCGCCACCTGAGTTGATCGTGACCGAATCGCGGCCGTGCAGTTCGACCATGAAGTCGTCGGGATGGTCATCGACAAATCGGGCCCGGTCACCAGGCACCGCGTAGCGCTGACCGTCGATGGTCGGGTAGGTGCGAGCGGTCTTGTCCGCGTCGCCGAGGTAGCCAAGCGCAAGGCGGCCGGTCTTGGCCAACCACCCTGTGGTGGTGTCGGTTGGGGCCAACACGGCATCAAGCTCGGGCGACAGGATGACATTGCCACTCGTCAGCTCGAAGGTGCCCGTCGAGGCATTGCCGCCAGCGGACACATGGGACACCTGGCCGCCGGCCTCGGATGACCCGAGGCCGTCGACGATCATCACCGTGGGGAGGTGCTGCAGGAACTCCACCTTCAAATTGGCCGACAGGGCGGCACCGCCGGACAGCAGAACCGTCAGCGATTCGAGGTCGTACGGCCCGCGTCCGGTTGGGTGCTCAAGTTCGTCGAGCAGCGGACGAGCGAATGCGTCGCCGACGATCAATAAGAAATTGAGGCGTTCGCTTTCGACGAGCGTCCAGATGTCGACCGGGTCGAGCTGTTCGGGAACTGATTGCACGAAGATTGTGCCACCACCCAGCCAGGTGCGGAAGCTCATCCAGTGTCCCGCTCCGTGCATAAACGGAGGTGCCAGTAGTGCTTGGAGACCGGTATTCGCCTCGGCAACGAATTCTTCGACTGTTGTCGCTGTACGCGAGCCCCCAAAACACTCGACCATGGCGTCGCCGTTGCGCCACATGACGCCTTTCGGCATCCCGGTGGTGCCACCGGTGTAGAGCATGTAGAGATCATCGGCGCTCCACTCGACGTTTGGACGGTCGGGTGATGCTGCGGCCAAGGCATCCTCGTACCAGACCGCGCCGGGAAGTAGATCATTCCCGGAATGGTCGGGGACCTGCAGGATCACGTCAAGGTGCGCGAGGTCGGGCAGGACCTCGGCGAGTACGGGGGCGAATTGACTGTGCACCACGATCGCCCGAGCGTGCGCATCGTCGAGCAGATATCGCAATTCTTCCGCGACGTATCGGTAGTTGATGTTGAACGATGCAACGCGCGCTTTCAGCGCACCCAACATCACCTCGAGGTATTCGTTTCCGTTGTGGAGGTAGACACCAATATGATCCTGCCCGCTGACGTGGCCGTCGAGATCGCCGCGTTCGGTGTGGCAGCCCAGGCCTCGATCGAGGAGCGCGTTGGCCAGCCGCCGAGTGCGCTCGGTCACCTCACCCCACGTGAAACGACGATCGCGAAAGACGAGGCACGCGTCGTCGGGCCGGGTCGCCGCAATTGCCTCGTGAACTTCGGCAAGGCCGATGGTGATCGGTTCGGCGGATGGAGCGTTCGGCATGGGCGTCTTGATCAGACGTAGTACCGGAAGATGACTTCCGCGACACACGAGGGTTTCTCGGAACCTTCGCATTCGAACACGAATTGCTGCGTTACCTGAGCGCCACCCGGGATGTCGTCGACAGCGACAAGCGTGATGCCGAGCCGAACCTTGGCGCCCACGGGAACGGGCGACGGGAATCGAATCTTGCCGGCCCCATAGTTGACGCCCATCGCAACGCCCGACACGCCGAAGACCTGTGGCGACAGCATGGGGCCAAGTGACAACGTCAGATAGCCGTGAGCGATCGGGCCGCCGAAGGGCCCGGCTTTGGCACGTTCAACGTCGATGTGTATCCACTGGTGGTCGCCGGTTGCCTCGGCGAACTGCTGGACTTGTTCCTGGGTGATCTCCGTGTACGGAGACCAGCCCAGGTGCTCGCCGACAAGGGTCTTCATCTCATCGATGCCGTTGATCATGCGCGTCATAGGTGAGAGGTTGGCAGACTGGTGGCGTGACCGACGAAACGACCAGCCCTGATGCGCCAGTGAATTCGGACGGCTACACGTCGGGCTTCGTCACGTTCGTCGGGCGACCCAACGTCGGGAAATCGTCGTTGGTGAATGCCATCTGCGGACGCAAGATCAGCATTGTCTCCGACAAGCCTCAGACCACACGGCATCGCATCATGGGCGTGCTCACGAGGCCGACCAGCCAGCTGGTGTTCGTCGATACGCCGGGGCTGCACAAGCCAGTCACAGCGCTCGGCGAGCGAGTGAATGCAACGGCGCTCGACAGCACGAAAGACGTTGATGCGACGTGTCTGGTGCTTGACGCCACAATGCAGTTCGGTAAGGGCGACAAGTGGGTTGCCGATCATCTCGACATGTCAGCTTCGACCGTCATCGTCAACAAGACCGACATTGCCAAACCACAGCAGGTGCTTGCGATGCTCCAAGCGGCCAGCCAATTGGGTGCGAAAGAATATTTCCCGGTCTCGGCCAAGACGGGTGAGGGCATTGGCCCTCTCGTTGATCATCTTGCCAGCACACTTCCGGAAGGCCCGCAGTACTTCCCCAATGACGAGATCTCCGATCTGCCCGAGGAACGTTGGGTTGCAGAGCTCGTCCGTGAGCAACTGCTCGCGGTGACCCACGACGAACTGCCGTATTCGATCGCGACGGAAGTCGTGGAATGGGAATGGCCTCGGATCCGCGTCAACATTCTCGTCGAACGCGACAGCCAAAAGGGGATGGTCATCGGCAAGGGCGGAGCCATCTTGAAGCGTGCCGGCGAGCTTGCCCGTAAGCAGATGCCCGAAGGTGTCTACCTCGAACTGAGGGTGAAGGTCGACAAGGATTGGCAGCGCAAACCCGAACGAGTCGAGCGACTCGGGTACTGATCGGTGCGGCCTATTGGGGAATGCTGGTCGTGACATTCACCGGATCAACGAGCTCGCCGGGGATGCCGTTTGGCAATCGGGGCGCGCCCAGGAGTCGGTTGAAGTCGTCGACGGATGCAGCTTCCTGGGACCCGCTATCGGTGGGAATCAACACGATCTGGTCGTCGATGGTAAAAGAGACCTGGCCGACGGCTGGCGTATTTTGGAGCAGTGTCACGACGATCTGTGCGAGCGCCTCGCGCTGATTGCGCAGGGCGATTGCGTTGAATTCCTCGCCGTCCAGCTCGACTTGGATGATGCCACTTTCGCTGGTCGGTGTGCCGACGATGAGGCCGGGCTCGACGAACGATTGCAGCCGCTCGCCGACGCTGTCGTCGGGAGGTCCGTCTTCGAGGAGGACAACGAGTTCGTTGAGCCCGTACGACGGATCGACCTCGGATGTCGCAGGAGAAAGTAGCCCGCGACTGATGAAGTAGACGGTCACCATCGCCGCAGGCGGTGGCGGATCGGTGACAGGCACAGTTGTGGTGGTCTCCAACGCAGGGTCAGGGGCCTGCGGCGCGAGCGTGGTTGTGGTTGTGGTTGTGGTTGTGGTTGTGGTTGTGGTTGGATCGTTCAGCCCGCCGAGCACGTCACCATCGATGTCCTGAAACGTGGCATCGCCGGTCGGCACTCCGCACGAGACCGCGACGACTGCCAACGCTTGTGTCGCAAGCGCTGCAAGCAAGGTCCGCGTCGACGGCCTCACGCGTCGACCGCCATCGGGAGTTCAACCACAAAGCGAGCGCCACCGAACTTGCCGTCCTCAACCCAGGCGCGCCCGCCCATTGCAGAGCTGTGCTCGGCGACCAGGGCGAGTCCGAGTCCGGTGCCGATCCGGTGCCGAGCAGCGCTCCCGCGCGCGAAACGCTCGAAGATCCGCTCGCGCTCTCCTTGCGCGACACCGGGGCCGTCGTCGATGACGGCGATGCGGATGCGTTTGTCCCGGGCGGGTTCGATCTGAATCTCGACAGCTCCACCTCCATGATTCTTGGCGTTTTCGATGAGGTTGCCGACGATTCGTTCGTAGCGCACCTTGTCGATCGACACCTCGCGTCGAGTTCGTGGTGCAACACTGATCGGCACGTCCGGAGCGCCGTACCGTCCGGCGATTCGACGGGTCAGGTCGACGATGTCGAGGCGCTCGACATTCATGTCGGTAGCGCCCGCGTCGAGCCGCGAGAGTTCGAGAAGGTCGATCACCATGCTGTCGAATCGTCGCACCTGACCGACCACGACGTCGAGCGCCTGGCGAGTTCGCTCCGGAACTTCTTCCCGGCGGCCGTCCATTACTTCAACGGCCGCAGTCAGAGCAGTGATCGGTGATCGCAGCTCATGGCTGACGTCGGAGGCAAAACGGGCCTCTCGTTCGATGCGTGTTTGGACGGCATCGGCCATGTCGTTGAATGAGCCCGCCAAACGGTCCAGGTCGGGGTCGGACTCTTCAACAAGACGGGTGTCCAGCCCGCCAGACGCGATGTCCTCCGCGGCGTCAGCAACGCGGCTGAGCGGGCGGAGCAATCGGCGGCTCGTCGAGAAACCGAAGAGGGAAGCCAGTATCAGGCCACCGAGGCCGCCGAGAGCCAGCGCGGTGAGGATCGAACGCAGCGTGCGCTCGGTGTCACTGAGTGGGAATGCCTCGAAATAGGCCGCGTCGTGTGCGCCAATGTACAACCCGACGACGACGTAGTCCTCCCCGTTGATGACGGCGTACTGGCGCCCGTTGCCGCCCCTGCGGACGGTGTCGACGAGGCTGGCCGGGTAGTCGTCGATCCGAACGCGAGTGTCCGAACCGGCAATCTGCGTTGAGGTGTCAGCGGCAAGCAAACTGGCGAACCCACCGTCCGCGGTGCGGAGATCGGCGTCAAAAAAGCTGCCGATCTGGCCCGGAGCTGCGGTGTATTCCTCGCGGACTTGACTCGCATTGACGATGGCTTGGTCGCGGGCCGACGAGTCCTCTCGGGCCAAGAGGTTGCTCCGCGCAAATCCGTAGGTGACTCCGATGAGGACCGATCCGGCGAACAGGGCAATCAGTGCGAAGAACAGCGTGACGCGGGTGCGGAGGCGGAGAGAGCGTTGCCGAGCCACGAAACGAAGTGTTGCAGGGTTGCCAGTCCGAAATGGTACGAGCGGCGGGATTCACGCGCTGCCGGTGAGACACCAGGGGGAGGAAGGTGTCTCACCGGGGCAGCGTGAACAGATACAACAATGCGCCTCGCGTGTGACAGACCTATTCGGGATGTGTGCGATTTCTGTAACAAAGATCGAACCCCCGAAAACCTGGCCTCACCTCGGGGAACGCGGTGCGGTGTAGTGTCCGAACGTACATGGAATCGTTGCTGTTTATCGAAGACGACGACGCGATTCGGTTGGCGCTGTCTCTCGCGCTCGAAGACGAGGGCTATTCGGTTCGCCAAGCCGCCAATGGTCAGGACGGTCTGGCCGCATTCGACGTGGCATCCACTGACTTGGTGCTCCTCGACCTCCGCTTGCCCGACATGTCGGGCTTCGAGGTGTGTCGAGCACTGCGTCTGAAGAGCATTGTCCCGATCATCATCATCACGGCCCAAACCGACACCGTGGACATGGTGGCTGGGCTCGAAGCGGGCGCCGACGACTACGTGACCAAACCGGTGGTGCCGAAGGAACTGGCTGCGCGCATTCGCGCGCTCCTCCGCCGCGTGCACCTGCAAGGAGCGACAACGGCGTCGGCGGCGTCGGTCTTCGGTGACATCGAGTTGCTGCGGGAGCAGGGCATTGTGTTGAAGGGCGGCGCGGAGCTCAGCCTCACCAAGACTGAGTTCCGATTGCTGTGTGAGTTCGCCGACCATGCTGGCGCTGTGCTCTCGCGCGATCAACTGCTCGAGCGTGTCTGGGGGTACGAATACCTCGGCGACTCGCGGTTGGTCGACGCGCACGTTCGCCGACTGCGCGTCAAAGTCGAGGAACATCCCGACGATCCGAAGTTGATCGTCACCGCCCGTGGCGTTGGCTATCGGCTGATCAAGAACTGATTGCTATTTCGCGTACAGCGAGTCGATCTCTGCGGCGAACGCTGCGAGGACACCGCGCCGCTTGAGCTTTGAGGTCGGCGTCAGCAGGTCGGTGTCCGGCATCCATTCATCGCCCAGCACCTTGACCTTCTTGACGGCCTCGGCGTTGTTGAAGTCTGCCATCGCTTCGACGAGGCCGGCATTGACTTCGGCAATCACGTCGGGATTCTCCGCCAGTGCTGCCGTCGTGGCGGCATCGCCCTGCACACCGTGCTCAGTTGCCCACGCCGCCGATGCATCTGGATCGAGGACGACCAGCGCAGCGACAAATGGCTTCTGCTCGCCGATGGCACACGCTTGCCCCACCAGCGGGATCATCTTGAGTGCCGCTTCGAGGTTCGCCGGGCTGATGTTCTTGCCGCCCGCAGTGATGATCAGTTCCTTCTTGCGATCAACGATCTTGAGGTAGCCCTCGTCATCCATGATTCCGATGTCGCCCGTGTGGACCCAACCGTCGTCGTCGATCGACTCCGCTGTCTTGTCGGGAAGCCCGAGGTACCCCTCGAACATGTTGCCGCCCCGTGCGAGAACCTCACCGTCGTCGGCAATCTTCATCTCGACGCCGACTGCGGCCTGGCCGACGTAGCCAGGCTTCGCTGCAGCCGACCAGGAGAGCACCGCAGTGGTTTCGCTCATGCCGTAGCCCTCGCTCAGCGGCACACCAATGGTGCGGAACCACTCGAGGATCTCGGCGGGGATGGGTGCAGCGCCGGAGATGCCGATCTCGACCTCGTCGAGGCCAATCAGACCGCGGACGGCTTTGAAGCCGACCTCATCCAGGAAGTTCCAGGTGGCGACTTCTTCCTCGGTTGCCTCTCCCTGAGTCATTTTCTCCATGATCGGTGTCGCAGCAGCGATTGCGTCGTTGAATTGCTGCTCCTTTTCAGGATCGGCCGAAATCGCGGCCGTGACGCCGGCGTACATCTTTTCCCAGACGCGGGGAACGCCGATGAAGACGTTCGGCTTGCTCTCACGGACCATCGCCGGCATCTGCGAGGTTTCCGGGCAGCAGTAAACCTTCGTGGCGAAGTCAAGCATGTAGTAGTGACCGAGGAGACGCTCCATCACGTGGGCCATGGGCAGATACGAAACGTGACGCTTGCCTGCGAAGTCTTCGATGTCGGTCTGGTCGCGCATCGACTGGCCAACGGACTCAAGTGTCCACGCCACGTTGCTGTGGCTGAGCATGACGCCCTTTGGTGGGCCGGTCGTGCCGGAGGTGTAGATGATGGTGGCGACGTCATCGAGCGTGGCGGTTTGTGCCTCCACCGCGAGGTCGACCGGCTCGAACGCAATCAAGTCGCTATAGCGCAACACGTCGTCGGGTGTCTCGTCCGTGGTTTCGATCAGGGCGATGTGCTTGATCGTTGGAATCTTTTCGCGCACCGACTCGAAGCGCTCCAGAAAGCCGCTGTCTTCGAGAATCGCGACCGAGGCGCCGCAGTCGTTGATCAGGTACTGGATTTGATCGGGAGCCGAGGAGTTGTAGATCGACACCGGGGTGGCGCCGCAGAAGAGCACGGCGGTGTCGAGGGCGTGGAACTCTTGGCGGTTGCGAATCATCATGACGACCTTGTCGCCGCGAGCCACGCCGAGGTCTTTGAGCGCAGCGGTCAGACGAGCGACGTCAGCAGCCATCTCGTTCAGGGTCTTGGATGCCCACGAGCCGTCCGCGGCCTTCCAGTTGAGGACTTCGATGTCGCCATTGCGCTCGACGTTCTGCAGAAACCGCTTCGGGAGGTTCTGTCCGGCAATGCGGTCGTGGAGATCCTGGCTGGTGACAGTGGTCATGAGACCATTCTCGCACGACGGTTCTGCATTGCGAAACTCGGCTGTCACCCGTCGATGAACTCGGCTGTCACCCGTCGAGGAACTCGGCTGTCACCCGTCGAGGAACTCGACAACGGCGTCAGTGAACACGTCGTTCTTGTCGCCGGCGATCATGTGAGCGGCATCTTTGACGTCGACATAACGCGCGTGCGGGACCATCTTGAGGAACTCGTCAACCTCGTCTTGCGTCACCAGGTCCGAGAGTCGTCCACGGACCAACATCGTCGGCATCGTGATTCTTCGAGCGATCATCTCAAGTTCGTCATGATGACGGTCGCGGGCGTGTTCTGAGTTGGTGCCTGATCGGACGTCAAGGAAAGCCGGATCCCAGTGCCATCGCCAGCGTCCGTCATCGCCGAGTCGGAGGTTCTTGGCGAGGCCCGACAGATCCTTGGGTCGCGGTCGATGTGGCTGGTACTCGGCGATCGCATCAGCGGCTTCCTCGAGGTCTACAAAACCCTCGTCCGCCTTGGCGGCCATGAACTCGAGGATGCGGCTGACGCCCTTCGCGGCGGGCCGAGGGGTGATGTCGACCAGCGTCAGCGACGAGAACCACGCAGGAGCAGCGTCGATGACGTGGAGTCCGGTCATCCCGCCGAGCGATGCCCCGACCCAGGCGATGCGCGTCGTCGGGTTGTCGTGGCGAATCCACTCGGCAATGCGCAGTGCATCACCGCAGTACGCGCCCATCGAATAGTCGCCGTCAGGTGCCCAGGTTGAATCGCCGTGCCCGCGCAGGTCAATCGACGCCACGCGATGTCCCTTGGCCGCGAGGGTTGCGGCTGTGCCACCCCACGAGTGCCGGGTTTGGCCGCCGCCGTGGGCGAGGATCACGGGCGTGGCGTCTCCCGGCCAGTGGTCCGCGACAATGAACTGGTTGTCACCGGTAGCGACACGGATGGTCTCGGGCGCCGAATGCGTCACGTTTGGTCAGATTCGCTCAGGACCCAGGTGGGTCGTCGCTTCTCGCGGAACGCCTGCATGCCGATCTTCGCGTCGGGTCCTTGGAACAGCTCATTCGACAGACCCTCCATTGCGGCGAACGCCGTGTCGCGGTCCATCGTCGGAACTGAGTGGAGCAGCGCCTTGGTCTCGCGAACGGCCCGGGGTGCGCCGGCCTTGATGCCGTCCACCAACGCAGCAACGGATGTCGCAACATTGTCAGTGACATGAGTGACCAAGCCAATCGTTCGGGCTTCATCCGCACCGAACTGCTCACCGGTCAACATCGCTGCCGCGATCTTGCCGGGCGGCACGCGCCGCAGAATGGGGACCGAGATGATGGCTGCGGCGACGCCGATGCGCACCTCGGTCAGCGCAAACGTCGTGGTGCTGTGCACGACGACGAGATCGCAGGATGCCATCAGCCCGATCCCGCCGGCCCGCACGGCACCATCGACTGCAGCAATCGTCGGCCGCTCTGTGTCCATCAAGCGTTTGAGGGCTCGTACCATCGGTCCGGAGTCCGGCGGGCCGTCGGATCGTTCCTTCAGGTCGGCGCCGGCGCAGAACGCCGGCCCTTCGTGACGGAGCACGATGGCTCGGGCTTGGGCTTCCTCCGCGGCGTCGATCCCAGCGTGTAGCTGGTCGAGCAAGGGCTTCGAGAGTGCATTGCGGTTGTGCTGTGAGTCGAGCGTGATCGTGGCGACATCATCGACGATCACCGCGTGAACCAATTCAGACATGCGCCGAACGTAGCCCCCGTCGCAGATCCAACCTCGGTTGGGCTGACCAACGTGAAGGGTTTCGCGTACGCTCAGAGCTGTGACTGAACTTCGCAACGACTTCCCCGCAGGCGTGCTCACCGGCGAGGCGGTGAACCAGGTTTTTGCATTGGCGAAAGACCAGCAGTTTGCGCTTCCCGCAGCAAACTGCATTGGCACCAACTCGATGAATGCCGTCATGGAGACTGCCGGAAAACTCAACAGCCCGGTCATCATTCAATACTCGACCAGCGGGTCGGCATTCGTCGGGGGGAAGAACGTCCCGGTCGACTCCAGCCGAGCGTCGATACTCGGTTCGGTCGCAGGAGCCAAGCACGTGCAGACGTTGGCGGAGGCCTATGACGCTCGGGTGATCCTTCACACTGATCACTGCCCGAAGGCGAAGCTTCCATGGATTTCAGGGCTCCTCGACGTCGGCGAAGAGCACTTTGCCGCAACCGGAGCGCCACTGTTCAGTTCGCACATGCTCGACCTCTCTGAAGAGCCGATGGAGGAGAACCTCGACATCTGCGTCGATTACCTGAAACGAATGGCGCCGATGGGCATGACCCTCGAGATCGAACTCGGTATCACCGGAGGCGAGGAAGATGGCGTCGATAATTCCGATGCCAATCCCGAGGACCTGTACTCGAAGCCCGAAGAAGTCGCGTATGCCTACGAACGGCTGATGGAAGTCAGCCCGAACTTCACGATCGCCGCAGCGTTCGGCAATGTGCACGGTGTCTACAAGCCGGGGAATGTCAAGCTCACGCCGACGATCCTCCGTGATGCGCAAGCGCATATCGCCGAGAAGTATTCGACTGAATCAGACAAGCCCGTCAACTTCGTGTTCCATGGAGGCTCGGGCTCGACGGCTGCTGAGATTGAAGAGGCGCTGGGCTATGGCGTCATCAAGATGAACATCGACACCGACCTCCAATGGGCGTTCTGGGACGGGATCCGCGGGTACGAGTCCGACAAGCACGATTATCTCCAGGGCCAGCTCGGCAACCCCGATGGCGCCGACGCGCCGAACAAGAAGTACTACGACCCGCGTGTCTGGCTGCGGTCTGGTGAAGTGAGCTTCGTCGACCGCCTTGAGCAAGCCTTCCGCGAGCTCAACAACGTCGACACCCTCGCCTGAGTGGCAGATGCCCGCTCGCATCCCGACGATCGATTTGGGTCCGCTGCGCGGGACCGACGGCGAACGACGGGCGCTCGCCGATGAGCTGACCGCGGTCTACCACGACATCGGTTTTGCCGTGCTGGTCAACCACGGCCTGCCGGCGGGCTACCTCGACAACGTGTTCGCGATGATGGCCGAGTTCTTTGCGCTGTCCGACGAGCAAAAACTGTTCATCGACAAGCGTGAGTCGCGGCACTTCCGCGGCTGGGAAGCGGTCGGCACCGAATTCACCAACAATCGGCCCGACGTCCGCGAACAAATCGACGTGTGGTCTGAACGGCCGGCCCTCGCTGCCGATGTCGTGCCTGCGTACCTTCGGTTGCTCGGGCCAAACCAGTGGATGCCCGACGACGTCATCGCAGGACAGCAAGCATTGACGCTCGACTGGTTCAATCGGCTTGGAACCCTTGCAGACGAGATTCTCAGCCTGTTCGCACTCGGGCTCGGACTCGACGCTGACCACTTCTGCACCGCGTTTGACAAGAACTCGATGTCGCTCACGAAGTTCATCAACTATCCGCCGACTCCCGAGGGATCGGCCGGGGTGAACGCACACCACGACACGGGATTCATCACGTTGCTGGCAGCAGGACCGACGCCGGGTCTCCAGGTGCTTGATCCGGCCGGAGACTGGATCGACGTGCCGGTCGTGCCCGATTCGTTCGTGCTGAACATCGGAGAAATGCTGCAGGCGATGACGGGGAACTATCTCGTTGCCACGGCGCATCGGGTCATCACGAGCGAACCGCGCATGTCGTCCGCGTACTTCCACGGCCCGTCGCTTGACACGGCGTTGGATCCCATCCGGCTCGACCAGCGATTCGTCGATGCGGTGGAAGCGAGCGAACGACACAGGGCGGCTGGATTCATGGCGACCAAGGAGCAAACCGATGCCGGAGTGGGCGACATGGGGAGCGCGAGTCACACCGATACCTACGGCGATCAGCTCTGGAACTACTTCGCCAGGAGTTACCCGGACATGATGCAACGCCACTACGGCTAGGTGTCGCGGATGGTCTCCAGAAACTCCACGACATCGCTTCGGTGCCGCGTACGTTTCATCGGGGGAAGCGCCGACACGATGTCCCAGCGATAACGCGCCTTGCCCAGCCGCGGATCCATGACGGCAACGACACCCTTGTCGGTCGAGGTACGGATCAGACGCCCGCAGGCCTGTGCCAACATCATTGACGCACGCGGGATATCGATCTGGCTGAACGCTGCGGGGCCAAGGAGGTCGCGCCGAGCGGACAACAACGGATCGTCAGGCCGTGGGAAGGGAATGCGATCGATGACCACGAGCGAGAGGGTCTTACCCGGGACATCGACACCCTGAAAGAGCCCGGCCGTGGCGAACAGGCACGTCTCTTCGGAATCGGTGAATGCCTGGACCAGGGCAGGTTTGGGCAGGTCGCGCTGCGTCAGAATCGGCATGTCGAGTCGGCTCTTCATCTCTTCAGCTGCTTCGTCCATGGCTCGATAGCTCGTGAACAAGGCCAGGGTCCGACCCCCTGCGGCATTGATCAACGCCTCAAGTTCGTCATTGGCCTTCGCGCGGAAGCCGCCATCGTTCGGGTTGGGCAGATGGATCGCGTTGTACAGCAGCGAGTTCGCTGCGTAGTCGAACGGGCTGCCGACGTCGGCGACCTCCACTTCGCTCGTCTGCATGCCGACTCGTTCTGCAAGCGACGACGGGATCGTTGCGCTCGTGAGAATTGCGGTTCGCTTCGACCAGACCCCTTCGGTCATGGTCGGTCCGACATCAAGCGGCGCAATTTCAAGCCGCGGCGATTCGCGTGAACCGGAGACAAAAGCGACGTGACCTTCGCGGCCTTCGATGGCGATATCGAGCTGGCTGATCGAGCGGCCGGTCATGGTTTGCGCCCGCAGCTTGCGCTGCTTGGCATCCTCGTTCTTCGTGTCGATGGCGATCAGCGTGTCGTTGACATCACCGAGCCGCAGGCGAGCATCGGTCAACACTTCTTGAATCTCGTCGGGGAGTGGGGCGGTCAGCCGTTTCCCGACCTCGTCGCCGAGCACGTCGCGCAGACCTGCGCCGATCTCGGCGATACCGCCGGTGAGGCTGGGGTCGGTGATGATCTTGCCGACGACGCCTGACAGTGCTGTAAATCGCCCGGGCGAAACCTCGACACCAACCGTGTCGCTCATCGTGTCTTCAAGGACGTGGGCCTCGTCGAACACAACGACGTCGTGGTCGGGAAGGATGGCACCGTCACTCGCCACGTTGAGGCCGTACAGATAGGTATTGACCACGATGACGTCGGCAGCAGCAGCCCTGCGTCGAGCCTGCTCGGCGAAGCAGGGATCGCCCAGCGGGCATTTGTCCGCTCCAGGGCATTCGTCGCTGCCTACGCTCACGGAGCGCCACGCATTGTCGGACGGCGACCAGTCGAGTTCGGCTTGATCGCCGGTCGCCGAAGTGCCGGCCCACTCCGCGATCTTCTTGATCTCGGCCTGGGTGACCACGGCCAAGGTGTCGAGTTCGAGCTGCCCCTGTTCGCCGCCGCTCATCTCTTTTAGCCGCTGCAGACAGACGTAGTTGCTGCGGCCCTTCAGTACGGCGAAGTCGAAGTCGGCGTCGAGATGTTCCGCGAGAAACGGCAGGTCCTTATTTGCGAGCTGATCCTGCAGGGCCTTGGTCGCGGTGGCGATCACCACACGTTTCTCACCGGTGATTGCAGGGACGAGGTAGGCAAGGGTCTTGCCGGTTCCGGTGCCGGCTTGAACCACGAGGTGCTTGCCGGATGCGATCGATTGCTCGACAAGGCGAGCCATCTCGAACTGGCCGGGACGGTCCTCCGCGTTGTCGAGTGCTGCGGTGGCCTGGGCAAGCGCCGCGAGTGCCTCGCCGGGTTCGGACGAGGCTGGGGGCGCGGCTGAGTCGTCGGTCATGCGTCGAGCAGTGCGAGTGCTTCGTCGAGTTCGGTTTCGCCGAAGTCGGGCCACGCGGTGTCGGTGAAGTGGATCGCCGCGCCTGCTGCCTGCCAGAGCAGGAAATTTGACACCCGGCGCTCGCCACTGGTCCGAATGACGACGTCGACCGGCGGGAGGTCGGGCAAATACATGTGCTGGCTGATCGTCTCGGGCGTCACGCCGGCATCGGTGGACCGCGCCCCTTCGACTGCTTTCACCAATTCGGCACGGCCGCCGTAATCGAAGGCGACCGTGAGCGTCATGCCAGTGTTCTCGGCGGTGTCCACAATCGCCTTACGGATTGCCCGCTGCACGTACTTTGGGGTTCGGGCCTCGCGCGAATCGAAGGGCCGGCCGATCCACTGGATTCGGACGTTGAGCTCATTCAACTCCGCAACACGTCCGAACAGCTTCTCGTGGAGGCCCAGAATGTGGCGCACTTCGGGACGAGGCCGCCGCCAATTCTCTGTCGAGAAGCCGAACACGGTCAACCAGCCGATGTCGCGCTGCACCGCGACTCGGACGAGACGGGCAAGGTTCTCCTCGCCTTCGGTGTGGCCGTCTGTGCGAGGCAACCCACGACGGCCCGCCCAGCGACCATTGCCATCCATGATGCATGCGACGTGGAGCGGATGGTGAGCATCGGGCGGCACGCCGAGCACCGTACTTGGCCCGATGGTCTGCGAGCCGCCACATATGGCGACGGACGTGGAAGAATGATCTTGTGGTTGTCAACGTTGCCTCCACGCCTGTGCCTGAGGCAGGGGCGGCTGACACATCTGACTCAACGCGCCAGTTCCTCCGCCATGTGATGGTGGTGGGCGGCACGCTGCGCGAGTGGAACGATCTCGGCGAGCAGCGATGGGCCCACCGGGTCGAGACGCTCGGGGCGATTGTCGGCCAGGCCGGTGCGTCGTACCTCACGTTGCGGGCATTCGAGCCGGGCGATGACGCTGTTGAGCAAGACTGGTGGGAGCGTCAGATCGGCAACTGTCACGTCATGATCGATCCATGCGGCGACGGGCGCGATCGGTTTGCCGCAGCGATGCGGCGGCTTGACCCGGCGGACCCAGTCAACGAAGCAACGGTTGCTGAGGCGCTCTACGCCCCCGCTGATTGTGAACCCGACCTGATCCTTGTACTCGGTGAGCCCAATCGTCTCCCGCCGTCATTGGTGTGGGAGCTGGCATATGGCGAGCTGGTCTTCGTTCCGCTGAGCTGGGATGAACTTGCTGCAGATCACGTCGTCGACGCCATTGCCGACTTCGCGAAGCGTGAACGGCGATTCGGGGGTCTCGACGAGACCGACGAATCGATCGGATGAGCGAGCTCTATCGCGACACCGGTGTGGTTCTGCGGACCTACAAGCTGCGGGAGGCTGACCGCATCATTGTGATGCACACCCGTGACAACGGCAAGGTTCGGGCCGTCGCAAAGGGCGTGCGGAAGACGAAGTCGAAATTCGGTGCCCGGCTGGAGCCGATGAGCCATGTCAACGTCCAGCTCTACCGCGGGCGCGAGTTGGACATCGTGACCCAGGCTGAGTCGGTCGAACCGCTTGCGCCGATGCTGTCGTCGTTGGATCGCGCCTCGCAGGGCCTGGCCGTGCTCGAGGCCGTTGATCAGCTGTCGCTCGAACGAGAACCAAACCAACAGCTGTACCGAATGGTTGTCGGAGTGTTGCGCACCATTGCATCCAACCCGTCGCCGATCAACGTGCCGGCGTTTTACTGGAAGTTGCTAGCGAATGAAGGCATGCGTCCGCAACTCGACGTGTGTGTCCGGTGCGGCGAGTCCGGGCCGGGAACGCAACTCGTTGCCTTCGATCTGAACGAAGGCGGGGTGCTGTGTCGCGCCTGTCGTTCTGGCCAATCAATCAGCGCCGGAGCGCTGTCGCTGCTGCGCGACATCCTGGGCGGCCGCCTTGCTCATGCATTGGCTCAGCCCGAGTCGCCCGTCACGCACGAGGTTTCGGCATTGGCGACTCGTGCCTTGGAGTTCCACATCGAACGACGACTCAAAGCCGTCGCGATGTTCGAAGCGCACTGACCCATCGCGGCCCTGCCCACGCAAACGGCAACGGGTGGGTCAGCCGTGGTGCTCGTAGACTCGCACGCCTATGCCGGCAACCGACCTGGATCAGATCGTCTCCCTCTGCAAACGACGCGGCTTCGTCTACCAGTCCGCAGAGATCTACGGTGGTTTCCGGTCGACGTACGACTACGGCCCGCTCGGATCATTGTTGCTCCGCAACGTCAAAGAGGCATGGGTCCGATCGATGGTCCAGCAACGCGACGACGTCGTGCTGATCGACGCAGCGATCCTTGGCCCACCCCAGGTCTGGGAGGCCTCCGGCCACCTTGGCAACTTCTCAGATCCACTGGTCGACTGCACGAACTGCAAGAACCGGTTCCGTCTCGACAAGCTCGACGACCCTGAGACCTGTCCGGAATGCGGTGAGAAGAACAGCTTCACCGAAGCACGCGAGTTCAACCTGATGTTCAAGACGCAGGCGGGTCCGGTCGAGGGTGCTGGTGCCGATGCCTACCTCCGTCCTGAGACGGCGCAGGGCATGTTCACCAACTTTGGCCAGGTGCTGCAGACCAGCCGCAAGAAGCCACCCTTTGGCATTGCGCAGGTCGGCAAGAGCTTCCGCAACGAAATCACTCCTCAAAACTGGATCTTCCGCACCCGCGAGTTCGAGCAGATGGAGATGGAGTTCTTCGTGCCGCCCGACGAGAGCGACCAGTGGTACGAATATTGGTGCAACGAGCGGCTGAACTGGTACATCGAGCACGGCATCCCGGCAGAGATGGTGATGCTTCGACCGCACGACGCCGACGAGTTGTCGCACTATTCGACTGGCACCTCCGACGTCGAGTTCAAATTCCCGTGGGGTTTTGACGAGTTGGAAGGCATCGCGAAGCGGACCGATTTCGATCTCAAGGCCCACGCCGCAGCGTCGGGGGAGAAGCTCGACTACTTCGATCCGCAATCGAACGAGCGGTACGTGCCGTACGTGATCGAACCGGCCGCAGGCGCAACTCGCGCAATGGCGGCGTTTCTGCTCGCAGCGTACGACGAGGACGAGGTCAACGGCGAGAGCCGAACCGTGCTGCGGCTGCACCCGCGGTTAGCTCCGTACAAGGTCGCCGTGCTTCCCTTGAGCAAGAAGGACACTCTCACGCCGCTCGCGCACGAGGTGCGCAAGCTGCTCGCCGATCGCTACATGGTCGACTATGACGAGACGCAAAACATTGGCAAGCGTTACCGCCGCCAGGACGAGATCGGCACGCCGCTCGCGGTCACTGTGGACTTCGAATCGCTTGACGACAATGCGGTCACCGTCCGCGACCGCGACACCATGGAGCAAGTGCGAGTGCCGATCGAGGAGCTGTTGGCCACTGTGTCGGGCAAGCTCGGCTTCTAGGACCGGCCTCCGGTGACTGTCACCTACCTTGACAAGATTCTCGAGCGCCATCGCGAGATGGCAGCAGCCGACACGCGATCAGTCGGGCAGCTCATCGACGAGGCACGGGCGATGCCGCCAGCGCGGGGGTTTCGGGCGGCGCTCGTCGCCAACACGAAGCTGGGAGTCATCGCTGAGATCAAACGGCGATCGCCGTCGAAGGGCGACCTCAACATGAGGCTTGACCCAGCGGACTTGGCGAGGGTCTACGAAACTGGCGGAGCCTCATGCCTCTCGGTGCTCACCGATGTCGATGGCTTTGGTGGTTCGGTCGACGATCTGCAAGCGGCACGTCGGGCTTGCTCGCTGCCGGTGCTCCGTAAGGACTTCACGGTCAGCGAACTCGATGTGCTTGACGCCCGTCTGATGGGTGCCGACTGTGTGCTGCTCATCGCTGCGGCGCTGGACACTGTTCAGCTCGCTGAATTTCACGCGCTGGCGATCGACATCGGTCTTGACGTTCTTGTCGAAATTCATGACGAGGCGGAACTCGAACACGCACTCGAAGCTGACGCAACACTGGTCGGTGTCAACCAACGCGACTTGGTCACGTTCCAGGTCGATCACGAGCGTGCGGTGCGGATGGGTGGCGTCATACCGGACAGCGCAGTCAAGGTCGCCGAGTCGGGAGTCCGGGGTGCCGACGATGCACGCATGCTCGAAGCGGCCGGTTACGGCGCAGTCCTCGTCGGGGAATCGCTCGTCACCAGCGACGACCCAAAGCGCGCACTCGTCGAGCTGATCGGCTGACCGCTACGGTCGCCGCATGCTGACCGACACCCTCGAGCTCACCGCAGAACAGTTCGCCGCTGGAACCGGTTGGGAAATCAAGCCGCAGGGTGCTTGTAAGGCCGAGGTCTGTGTCCCGCTCGACGGCAGCGCAGCAGACTTCAACGTTCGCGCAGTGGCCGAGCGTCTCGGCATGGCCATCGTCACCGACGCCACGACGGCGATGTCCGCGATCGGTCCAGAATCGCTCGGGGACCGGGCCCTTGCCACAGCGCAGGCGCCGGAGTTGGTGCTCAAGGATCTCGACGGCAACGAATTTCGGCTCTCCTCGCTGCACGGACAGAAGGTCGTGATCGTCTCCTGGGCACCGTATTGAGGTTGTTCCTTCGATCTGCCAGGTTGGCAGGCACTCCGCGACGAACTTCACCCAGCAGGCCTCGAAGTGGTCACCGCCTCGCTCGAATTGAGTGGGCCAGAGGCCTCGCGTCGCTACATCGAGGCTGCACACCCGTCGGGACGGCCGACGCATCCGTCACTGCTCGACCCGACGCATCAGCTCGATGCACTCTTCGGTGTCGTCAATATTCCGAATGTGATCTGGATCGATGAACAGGGCATCATCGTCCGACCGCCCGAACCCGGTTGGCCAGGCGGACGGCAAGAGTTTCCCAAGGAGATGCTTGCCGACATGCCCGACCTGGGCCGTGCCCCAGGCGCTCCTGCCGAGCCGGTTGACGGGCCCGGTATGTGGGCCGTGCTTGGCTCAGGCCAGGACCGGCTGTCATATCCCGACGCGATTCGCGACTGGGTCAACAATGGTGCCGACAGCCCGTTCGTGATGTCGCCGGGCGAGGTCATCGCTGCCTCGCAACCGCGCGATGCTGCGATGTCGCAAGGCGCGGCGCACTTCGAACTTGCCAACCATCTCTGGCGGGCCGGCAACCGAGACGCGGCGATCGAACACTTCAACGCATGCCACCGTCTGCAGCCAGACAACTGGACCTATCGGCGCCAGGCTTGGTCGCTTGTTGGCAACGATCGAGTGGGTGGCGACTACGGGCGGTTCGTGCAAGGTCCTGTCCTCGGCGAAGAGGAAGATTGGCCGTTCGAATCTGACTTCCGCTCTGAAGTGTCGTCGCGCGCCGTTGGGTCGTACTACCCGAGCACGCTCTGAACGATCAGCGGCTGAGCTCGCGCCGCGCGCTGGAGATGAAGAACCGTTGGTAGAGGCCAGCGGGTAGCCGCGACGCAATGTCGAACAACTTTGCGTCGGGCCCGATCAGGGCCCGGCGACGGTTGCGCTCAACGGCCTTCAGGATCTGACGTGCCGCCTTCTCGGGACTGCTCATGGCGAACTTGTCGAACTCGTTTTGCATGTCGTCAGGGTCTTGCCCGATGGCGCGCACAGTGTCGTCGCGTCGTCCGCTGTTGACGATGTTGGTCTTGATGCCGCCCGGATGGATCGTCGTGACCGAGACGTTTGCTTTTTCGATCTCGAGTTCCATGCGGAGCGCGTCACTGAACCCGCGTACCGCAAATTTGGCGGAGTTGTAGGCGGACTGCCCGGGAATACTGACCAGACCAAAGACACTCGAGATGTTGACCACATGGCCTTCGTCAGCCCGGTGAAGATGTGGGAGGAAGGCTTGTGTGCCATGCACGACGCCCCAGAAGTCGATGTCCATCACCCATTCGAAGTCGCTGATCGACTGCTTGGCGGCAGTGGCGGCGAGATTGACGCCGGCATTGTTGACGATCATGTTGACCGAGCCGTGCAGGTCGGCGACCGTGTCGGCCCAGGCGAACATTTCGGCACGATCAGCAACGTCAACCGTGGCGGAAGTGACCTTGACCCCGTGGCCCTCGCACATGCCAACGGTTTCGGCAAGTCCAATCGCATCAAGGTCGGCAAGCGCGAGATGAGCGCCGCGCGACGCCAGATCGGTGGCCAGCGCCCGGCCGATGCCCGATGCTGCACCGGTGATAGCGACCACACGTCCGCTGAATTGTTTCATTGGGTCAGCCTGCCAGACAGCGGCCGGACTGCCGTGACTGAGTGACGGTTGGGCCCGACCCCGACGTCACTCGGCCAGGCTGCGTGCTGAGTGAGCGCGAGATCGCGAGGCGTGATCAGAAAGCTCCGCGGGCTGCCCGCGATTCACTCGCAGCACACCGCGAACGGCGGTTCGGACCTCGTCGCCGAGGTGCGAACGATCTCATTGGGAAACTTCGACCGCGTACTCGGACAGATCCGAGCCGTTGACGGCGTGGTGAACAGCGAGACCAGCCTGCTCCTGACGTCAGTACTGCGCTGACGGTTGAATCACGCACGAGATTGCACGCCCATGGCGGGATCAGTCCGATCGCTCGTTCCAGAGCCGGATGCCCTCTTCGACTCGGCTGATTGTCGTTTCGAGGACGGCAATTCGCGCCCACCTCTTCTGGTCGCCGGCAATCAGATTCCACGGCGCATCCTCGTGATCAGTCCGCTCGAGCATGTCCTCGGCGGCTTCGTCGTACTTTTCACGCTTCTTCCGGTTGCGCCAGTCCTCGTCGGTCAATTTCCATTGTCGCAGCGGGTCGTCTGCACGGCTCTCGAATCGGTTGAGTTGCTCCTTCGGGCTGACTTGCATCCAGAACTTGATGACGATGACGCCTTCGACGACCAGGCCGCGTTCGAAGTCGACAATCTTGTCGTATGCCCGATTCCATTCGGTCGGTGTTGCGAAGCCTTCGACGCGTTCGACGAGCACCCGGCCGTACCAGCTGCGGTCGAAAACGCACATCCCGCCGCGCCCAGGGACCTTCGACCAGAAGCGCCAGAGAAAGTGGTGACGCAATTCGCGTGAGCTTGGAGCCGCGTAGCTGTAGACGCTGTAGTGCCGAGGGTCGAGGAGCTGGACCAACCGTTTGATCGCTCCACCCTTTCCGCCGGCGTCGGAACCCTCCATCACGACCAGAAGCCCTGGGCCGATCTTGCCGTTGGTGGTCTGGCCGCCCAATTGGAGCCGGAGTTCGAGAAATCGTTGCTGCGCTGCAGCAAGGCGCTCGTTGTATTCGCGCTTGCCGAGGGAGGCATCGAGGTCGATCTTGTCGAGGCGCGTCATGTGATCACAGTACTGATCCCGCGCCGACGGTTCGGCGACGGGTACGTTGAGCCATCTCATGTTCGTCAAGATCTGTGGCATCACCAACGAAGACGACGCATTGCTGTCGGTTGCCATGGGCGCCGATGCCGTCGGGTTTATCTTTGCGCCGTCGACTCGCCAGGTCGCGCCGCAGAAGGTGTACGACATCACCCGTCGGCTCCCGCCCGAGATTCTCACGGTCGGTGTCTTCCGAGACGAACTCCCGTCGCGAGTGGTCGAGCTGGCGCACAAGGCCGGGGTCAAAGCTGTGCAGCTTCATGGTCGCGAGACTCCGGCGCAGACGCGTGAGATTGCGGGTCATTTCCGCTGGGTGATCAAGGCATTCGGCTCGGACGACGAGAACCTCCCCAAAGCCGATACCTACGGCACTGACATGATCTTGCTCGACGCGCCCAGTCCTGGCAGCGGGAAGGTCTTCGATTGGTCGATCGCCGGGGACGCGCCTGACTCGATGAAGCTGATCCTTGCCGGAGGCCTCACGCCCGAGAACGTGGATGCAGCGGTCCAAGAGGTGCAACCGTGGGGTGTCGATGTGGCAAGCGGCGTCGAGAAGTCGCCAGGCAAAAAGGACGCGATGGCTGTTAAGCGTTTCATCGAGAACGCGAAGGCGCACGCATCGGAGCAGTACCGAGGCGATGACAACCTGCCCTACGACTGGGATGTTGAATAGCTGAGATCGACTGGGGTCGCTGCCGGACCAGTCAGTACCCTGCGGTCCCAATGAGTACGAATCCGGACACATTGTCGGCGCCCCCGGACAACACAGGTCGTTTCGGCGACTTCGGTGGCCGCTTCGTTCCCGAAACGCTGGTGCCTGCATGTCAGGAGCTCGAAGCGGCCTTTAACGAGGCGTGGGCAGATCCATCGTTTCGCTCCGAACTCGACGAGGTGCACCGTCTCTACTCCGGACGCCCGTCGATCATGACCGAATGCAAGAACCTCAGCGCTCAGCTTGGCATCCGACTGATCCTGAAACGTGAGGACCTCAACCACACGGGCTCGCACAAGATCAACAACGTGATCGGCCAGACGTTGCTTGCGAAGCGCATGGGTAAGAAGCGCATTGTGGCCGATACCGGTGCTGGTCAGCACGGCGTCGCCAGCGCTACTGCTGCGGCGCTCATGGGGCTCGAATGCAAGGTGTACATGGGTGCCGTTGATGTGGAACGTCAGGCACTCAACGTCTTTCGCATGAAGCTGCTCGGCTCCGAAGTCGAATCCGTCCACAGCGGCAGCCGCACGCTGAAAGATGCCGTCAACGAGGCAATGCGGCACTGGGTTGCCAACGTTGGCGACACCCACTTCTGCCTGGGTTCAGTCGTTGGGCCGCACCCGTACCCCTACATGGTGCGCCAATTCCAGTCGATCATTGGCGACGAAGCGCACACGCAGATCAGCGATCTCACGGGCGCACTGCCCGATGTTGTCGTGGCCTGTGTCGGTGGCGGCTCGAATGCGATGGGAATCTTCAGCGGGTTCGTCGACGAGCCGGGTGTCCGCTTGGTTGGCGTCGAGCCGGCTGGTGGAGCGGCAATCGGCAAGGGTGTGCCCGGCGTTGTGCACGGCATGCGCAGCAACTTGATGCAGGACGAATACGGCCAGGTGGAAGAGGCGCTCTCGATCTCAGCGGGCCTCGACTATCCCGGCGTCGGCCCTGAGCACTCCTATCTCGCCTCCATTGGGCGGGCCGAGTACCCGAGTGTCACTGACGATGAGGTCATTGCCGGATTCCGGTTGCTGTCAGAAACCGAAGGCATCATCCCGGCGCTCGAATGTGCGCACGCCGTTGCGTGGATTTCGCGTGAGGCGCCCCGCATGCAAGGCCAGACCGTGTTGATGAACTTGTCGGGACGCGGCGACAAGGACGTCGCGCAGATGATGGATATTCTCGCCGATGCGGACGGCAACGTCTGATGCCTGGGCGTCTCGAAACTGAGTTCCGGGCCAAGCGCGAAGCCGGTCGCAAACTGCTCGTCCCGTACATCACCGGTGGATATCCCGGTTGGCAAGATGCAATTCGGGCGTGCGCTGCGAACGGTGCCGATGCTGTCGAGATAGGTATCCCGTTCTCCGATCCGGTGATGGATGGCCCGGTCATCCAGCAGGCGTCACAGGCTGCTCTCGAAGCTGGGGTGACACCGCAGTCAGTGCTCGATGAGGTGCCAGGTCTCGACGTGGAGATCCCGCTCGCGGTGATGACCTACTACAACCTGGTGCATCACCCCGGACCTGAACGGTTCGCGGCAAACCTCCAGCGTGCGGGTGTCGCTGCGGCCATCCTGCCCGACCTGCCGCTTGAAGAATCCGACCCGTGGTGCACGGCAGCCGAGGCTCACGGCATCGAGGCGATCATGCTCGCAGCTCCAACGGCCCCGGATGATCGACTGCCGCGGGTCGCGGCGCGAGCCCGCGGATTCATCTACTCAGTGGGATTGCTCGGCGTCACGGGCGAACGGTCATCGCTCGCCGAAACAGCAACCGACTTGGCCGCGCGGCTCAAGGCAATCACCGACAAGCCGGTGCTGGTTGGTGTCGGCGTGTCGAACGCCGAGCAGGCCTACCAGGCCACCCGAGTTGCCGACGGAGTGATCCAGGGAGCCTCAGTGGTGCGCCGGCTCATGGAGACAGGGCCAGACAGCGTCGGTGAGTACGTCGCCGAAGTACGCGCCGCCATCGACGCTGACTGAACGGACACGGCGTGTGGACCGTGCGAACATTTTGCGCACGATGCTCATGCGAACCACGGAGGACCCGGAGCGACGACGCATTTTGTGAGGCTCTGCGCAGACTCGACTGATCAACACCCGCGCACTGGCAGACTGGGCCGGTGTACGACTACATCATTGTTGGTGGCGGATCCGCTGGGTGCGCGCTCGCGAACCGACTGAGTGCCGATCCGTCCAACGAGGTGCTGGTCATCGAGGCAGGCCGACGCGACTGGAAATGGGATGTCTTCATCCACATGCCCGCCGCGCTTGCCTTCCCAATTGGCAGCCGGTTCTACGACTGGAAGTACGAGTCCGAGCCGGAGCCCTTCATGGGCGGACGCCGTGTCTACCACGCGAGGGGCAAGGTGCTCGGCGGATCGAGCAGCATCAACGGGATGATCTTCCAGCGGGGCAACCCGATGGACTACGACAAGTGGGGTTCCATTCCCGGCTTGGAACAATGGGACTGGGCGCACTGCCTGCCGTACTTCAAACGGATGGAGACCTGTCTTGCTGGCGAAGAGCCCGAGCACCCCGGGCTCCGCAACGATGACGGTCCGCTCGTGCTCGAACGTGGGCCCGCGAACAACGCGCTCTTTGACGCATGGCTCGCGGCCGGCGTCGAAGCGGGCTTTGACCGCACCGACGACGTCAATGGCTATCGGCAGGAGGGATTCGGCCCGTTTGACAAGAACGTCCTGCGCGGCCGCCGTCTCAGCGCAGCGCGCGCCTACCTCCATCCGGTGCTTGACCGCCCGAATTTGACTCTGATGACGCGGGCCCAGGTCAACAAGGTGGTGTTCGAGGACCCGGAGCAGCCAGAGCGGGCCACAGGTGTCGAGGTCCGCAAGCTTGGCGTCGGTGGCTTCTTCGGACGCGGCGTGTCGAGGATCGAGGGACGCGAAGTGGTGCTGTGCGGGGGCGCGTTCAACAGTCCGCAGTTGCTGCAACTGTCTGGCGTCGGTGATCGTCAGCACCTGGAGTCGCTCGGTATCCCCGTCGTTGCGGACGTGCCGGGCGTCGGTGAGAACCTGCAGGACCACCTCGAGGTCTACATCCAATACGAGTCCAAGGAGCCGGTGTCGATTCAACCGCATCTCGCGCACTGGAAGAAGCCGTGGATCGGTCTGCAGTGGTTGTTCCGGCGGGGGCCGGGCTCGTCAAATCACTTCGAAGCCGGCGCGTTCGTCAAGAGCAATCCGAACGAGTCGTACCCGAACTTGATGTTTCACTTCTTGCCGATCGCGATTCGTTACGACGGATCGTCGCCAAGCAGGCCCGACGGTAGTCGTGCGAAAATCGAGCACGGCTATCAAGTGCATGTCGGCCCGATGTACTCCGACGCTCGGGGCACGGTGAAGATTACGTCGCGCGATGCATCGAAGCATCCGGCGGTGCAGTTCAACTACCTCAGCACTGAGCAAGATCGTCGGGAGTGGATCGAAGCGGTGCGAACGGCGCGGAAGATCCTGACGCAACCGGCGTTCGAACCGCTCAACGCTGGTGAGATCTCGCCGGGACCTGCCGTCGAGACCGATGAGGAGATCATGGCCTGGGTGGCCAAAGACTCCGAGACGGCACTGCACCCCTCCTGTACGACCAAGATCGGACCGCAGAGCGACCCGATGGCCGTGCTCGACCCGTCCACGATGCAGGTGTGGGGCACGCAAGGACTTCGCGTGGTCGACGCGGGGTGCATGCCGAACGTGAGCAACGGAAACACGTACGCCCCGACAATGATGATCGCCGAGAAGGCAGCCGACCTGATCCTTGGCAACGATCCGCTGCCGCCTGACCACACCGAGGTCTACCGCAGCGACGTTGTCGAGGGTGGACGTCGGTGAAGGATCAGCCGAACATTCTGCTGATTATGGCCGACCAACTGTCGGCACCATTCCTCTCGTTCCACGGTGGCCCAGCCAAGACGCCGAACATCGACCGGCTCGCAGCGTCGGGCGTCAACTTCACCAGCACGTACAGCAATAGTCCGCTCTGTGCTCCCGCTCGCTTCGCGATGATGAGTGGGCAACTCAACAGCAAGATTGGCGCCTACGACAACGCGTCCGAATTCCCATCGAGCATTCCGACCTTTGCGCATCACCTTCGCGCCGCTGGCTACCAGACGTCGCTCGTTGGCAAGATGCACTTCGTCGGCCCGGACCAACTGCACGGATTCGAAGAGCGGTTGACGACAGACATCTACCCGGCCGACTTCGGTTGGACCCCAAACTGGGGCGACCCAGACGGTCGGTTCGACTGGTGGTTTCACAACATGGATTCGGTCGTGCAAGCCGGCGTGGTCGACGTGTCGAACCAACTCGACTATGACGACGACGTCGCCCATCACGCGGTTCGTCAGTTGCGTGACCTCGCAAGGACTGCAGATCCTCGACCATGGATGATGACCGCGTCGTTCACGCACCCGCACGATCCGTACGTTGCTCGGCAGCAGTTCTGGGATCTCTACACCGACGACGAGATCCCGATGCCGACGGTCAGCGACCTGCCCGACGCTCAGGTTGATCCACACAGTCGTCGTCTCCGCAACGTCATCGGTGCCGACACGGCCCAGCTTTCTGACGATCAGGTTCGCGACGCTCGGCACGCATATCTGGCCAACATCAGCTACGTCGATGATCATGTCGGCAACATGATCGAGGTACTCGACCGCCACAACATGCGCGAGAACACTGTCGTGGTCGTCACCGCCGATCACGGCGACATGCTCGGCGAGCGCGGCCTCTGGTACAAGATGAACTTCTTCGAGCACAGCGCTCGGATCCCGCTCATTGTCAATTGCCCGGGGGTGCGGCCGTCCGTCAACGCGTCACACGCCGGTCTCCTCGACCTGGCACCCACGTTGCTCGAGATAGCTGACGTCGAGATCCCCGATGAGATGGACGGGGCAAGTCTCGTTCCGCTCTTCAATCGCACTGGGATTGAGCACAGAACCGTGGTGGGGGAGTACCTCGGTGAAGGCGCGATCGCTCCGATCTTCATGATCCGTCGCGGACCGTGGAAGTACATTTGGTCGCAACCAGACCCGGCCCAGTTGTACGACCTGGATGTCGACCCGAGTGAGCTACGTAACCTTGCGCTGAGTCCGGAGCATGCAACGATGGTGGCGGCTTTCGAGGCCGAGATCTTCGAGCGATGGGACCCGGGCACCATCAACGCTGCGGTGCGCTCGAACCAACAGTCGCGCGCCACCGTCGACCGGGCGCTGCGGCAGGGTCGTTTCGAGGCGTGGGACTTCGTGCCACAGAGTGATGCGACCAATCAATACATGCGCAACCACCTCGATCTGAACGATGTCGAAGCCGGTCGCCGCGCCTGAATCGAGGTCAACGCAGGTCGACGATGGAGCGTCTGAACGTCAGCGCCATGGTGACGACCATGGTCGCTGCACCAACGACGCGCATCGTCATCTGAGGCCCGAGTTGCGGTGCGAGCACACTCGAGGTCACCGCGCCGATCGGTAGTGATCCCGAGAACCCGAGCATCATCAGGCCCATGACCCGGCCCATCATCTCGGGTGGGGTGTTGGTCTGCATCAGCGTTCGGTGGCTCGCCATGGCGATGCCAGCGTTCAGGCCCCACGCCAGCATCACCAACATCGCGACCCACTCGTTGGCGGCGAAACTCAGCGCGAACTGCCCCAGGCCAAGACCGATGCCAATGAACAGCGTGATATTCCAGCCGTGTCGCATCGCACGACGGCGCGAAACAGCCACCGAACTGATCAGCATCCCAATACCGAAAGCGCCGAGCACGACGCCCGCGACCCCGGCGTCGCGACCGTAGACGTCTTCGACGACACGTGGCATCGAGATCTGCATCACGCTGAACGAACCACCGAGCATGACCGAGAGGAGCAGCAAGGTCCGCAACGGATCGCGGCCGAGACCGAACTTGGCTCCCGCGACGATCGAGCTGATCATGCCAGCCCGTATTTCGGTGTCGATGGCGGCGTCATTGGGAATGATGACGCGGGCGATGATGAACACCGACGCGGCGGTCAGCACTGTGAGGAGCGCGAACCCGCCGGCATCGCCGAGCAGTTCGATTGCCAACCCGCCCAACACAAGGCCACCGAAGCCGGCAGCTTGACCGGCGCCATTCTGCAACGCGACAGCGTTCATGAGGTGCTTCTTGGGGACGAGCAACGGAACGATCGCCTGGACGTTTGGCGAGTTGACGCTGATTGACGTTCCGATCACCACAGCAGCGAGGCCCGTGATGATTGGTGTCGCGTTGCCGGTCGCGATCACTGCGGTAAAGAGCGCCATCGCCCCTGCTGTCACTGACGTCCAGGTGATGTACAGGGCTTTGCGGTCGACGCGATCTGACCAAGCGCCTGCTGGCAGCGACAGCAGCATCGCGGGGAGTCCGAGGGCGATTGCCACAAGTCCTTCGGCTGACTCCCAGTCGGTCAGGGTGACGATGAGCCAGATGAAAGCGAACCGCAGTGTGCCGTTGACCCCGGTGTACAGGATGTTCGCCACCAAGAAGTTGCGGTAGTCGCGGTCGCGCATCAGCTGCCGCACCGGGGATGCCGACAGATCCGTCACTCGTGAAGTTTGGTGATCAGCTGCGAACTCTGACGGGTCGGAGATCGGCGGCGCTCATCGTTTGAAGAAGCGGCGCAGCGCGGATTGGTGGTATGCGGTGAGCCAGGCGAGCGAGCTGCCGAGGAAAAGCAGTGCCATCGCCCATCGGTACACCATGCTCGCGGTCGTGTTGCCGACGACTTGGATGAGTCCGGCGATCATCGCCGCGACGAAGACAGCGACGACCGCCAGCCAGACGACGCCAATCACTTGGTCGTGTCGTGTCGTCATGGCTGGGGGCGTCGATCCAATCTGTCGGCCGTGATCAGCCCTGCGACTTCCGGCGAATGATGTTGAGTGCGGAGCCAGCCTCGAACCACTCGACCTGTTCGGGGCTGAACGTGTGGTTGCACTCGAAGGGAACGACGGTGCCGTCGGACTTGACGATCTCGCACCGCACGGTCTCGCCTGGAACTGGCGGCAACGACACCACGTTGATGCGGTCGTCTTCGCCGATCTTGTCGTAGTCGGCCGGGTCGGCAAACGTGAGCGGAACCATGCCCTGCTTCTTCAAGTTGGTCTCGTGGATACGGGCAAAGCTGCGTGCGATCGCCACGAGCCCCATCCGGAAGCGAGGCTCCATGGCCGCGTGCTCGCGGCTCGAACCTTCACCCATGTTCTCGTCGCCGATGACGATCCATGCTTGGTCCGCCTCGTGGTATTCCTTGGCGATCTCGGGGAAACGCTGCGTCTCGCCGGTGAGTTGGTTCTTGCCGAAGCCGACTTCGTAGCCCTCGTACGCGTTCACCGCGCCGAGGTAGAGGTTGCCCGAGATGTTCTCGAGGTGGCCCCGATACTTCAGCCAGGGACCGGCCATCGAAATGTGGTCGGTGGTGAACTTGCCCTGTGCCTTGACGAGCACCGGCAGGCCGCTGTAGCGATCGAGCGACACTGGTTCGAACGGCTCAAGCAACTGCAGGCGGTCGGAGGTGGGGCTCACGGCAATTGGCACGTCGTGGCCATCGGCTGGCGGAGCGGTGAACGTGTCTTCGCCAGGGTCATAGCCGGCGTCGGGAAGAATCTGGCCAACGGGTGCATCGAGACTGACCTCGGTGCCGTCGGGTGCAGTGATCGTGTCGACCG
The DNA here is from genome assembly GCA_018666235.1 of Ilumatobacter sp. GTDB lineage: Bacteria > Actinomycetota > Acidimicrobiia > Acidimicrobiales > Ilumatobacteraceae > Ilumatobacter_A. The sequence goes on along the minus strand of JABJAB010000074.1, from coordinate 3,871 downwards.
TCGGATCGAAATCGAGGCGCCCCGACAGTGCAATCGCCATCACCGTGTCCGGTGAGGTGACGAATGCAAGGGTGTTGGGCGAGCCGTCGTTGCGCTTGGGGAAGTTGCGGTTGAAGGACGTGACGATCGTGTTGGACGCGCTCGTGATCGACTCGGGGCGGCTCCACTGCCCGATGCAAGGGCCGCACGCGTTGGCAAGCACCGTGGCGCCGATGGCTTCGAGGTCGGCAAGTAAGCCATCGCGTTCGATGGTCGCGCGGGTTTGCTCGGACCCGGGTGTGATCATCAAATCAATTTTTGCGGTGAGACCCTTGGCAGCGGCCTGGCGTGCGATCGAAGCGGCGCGGGTGATGTCCTCGTAGGAGGAGTTGGTGCACGAACCGATGAGTGCGGCTGAAGGAACGAGTGGCCAGTCGTTGGCCCGTGCTGCTTCGCCGACACCGGCGCCCACCTTGTGGGCCAGATCGGGCGTATGCGGTCCGTTGATCAGTGGCTTGAGATCATCGAGGTTGATTTCGAGGAGCTGGTCGTAGTCGGCGCCATGATCGGCACGGAGGTGATCGGACACCTTGTCAGCGGCGTCCGCGATGGCCTCGCGGCCGGTGGCCTTGAGGTACTGGCTCATGTTCTGGTCGTAGCCGAACACCGACGTCGTGGCGCCGATCTCAGCGCCCATGTTGCAGATGGTGGCCTTGCCGGTTGCAGAGATCGAATCGGCGCCGGCGCCGAAGTACTCAACGATCGCCCCAGTGCCGCCTTTGACTGTGAGTTGGCGGGCGACTTCGAGGATGACATCCTTCGGGCTACTCCAATCGGAGAGCGTGCCGGTGAGCTTCACGCCGATGACCTTTGGCCACTTGACGTTCCAGGCGAAACCGGTCATCACGTCAACGGCGTCAGCGCCGCCGACTCCAATGGCGACCATGCCGAGCCCGCCAGCGTTGGGGGTATGGCTGTCAGTGCCGATCATCATGCCGCCGGGGAAGGCGTAGTTCTCGAGGACGACCTGATGGATGATCCCTGAGCCGGGGCCCCAGAATCCGATGCCATAATTGGCGCTGACGGACTTGAGGAAGTCGTACACCTCGGCGTTGGTGTCGACCGCGACGCCGAGGTCGATCTTCGCGCCGACCTTGGCCTGAATCAGGTGATCGCAGTGGACCGTCGAGGGCACGGCCACTTCGGGAAGACCTGCGGTCATGAATTGGAGGAGTGCCATTTGCGCTGTTGCGTCCTGCATCGCGACGCGGTCCGGGTGGAAGTCGGCGTAGCTGTCACCACGTTCGAGTTCCTGGTTTTGGGGGTCGGCGAGGTGGTTGACGAGGATCTTTTCCGTCAGTGTCAGCGGCCGATTCAGGCGGTCGCGGGCGATTTCGACGTTGCCTGGAAGGGCGGCGTAGACACGCTCGACGAGTTCGATGGGGGTAGTTGCACTCACAGAAGCCATGTAGACAACTATAATACAAGTTCATGAGTTCGGCAAAGCACCCCACGAACGCTTCGAGCGACCCGCAGGGGCGAGTCGCACCGGAATGGGTTGGCATCGATCACGTTCAACTCGCCATCCCAAACGGAGCCGAAGACGACGCCAGAGCGTTCTATGTCGGCGTGTTGGGTTTGTCCGAGGTGCCGAAGCCGCCCCGACTCGCAGCGCGCGGTGGCGCGTGGTTTGAAGCCGGAGATGTGCGGGTGCACGTCGGCGCGGAGGAATCGTTTGTCGCTGCGAACAAGGCACACCCGGCGCTGACGATGGACAATCTCACGAGCTTCATCGAGAGCAGCAGCCTTGATGCGACGTGGAACAACGAGATTGTGGGCCTCACGCGGTGCCATGTCTTCGACCCGTTCGGCAACCGAATCGAGTTGGTGCAGACGTGAGGCGGATTCGGTACCAAGAGATCGCAGACGAACTGCGCGAGCGGGCACGTAGCTCGCCGCCAGGGACCGTGCTGCAATCCGAGGCAGAGATGTCCGCGGAGTTCGCTGCATCCCGGGTCACGGTGCGCAGAGCTCTCGAACTCGTCCGAGATGATGGGTTGATCGCGGCACGTCAAGGATTCGGGTGGTTCGTTGCAACCGAACCAGTGCGTCAGAGCCTCACATCGCTTGGCACGATCGAGTCACAGGTCGAAGGTGTGGGCAAGATCAGCGAGCGCAAGGTCAGCGAGTTTGCATTCGAACAACCGCCGGCGCGAGTTCGTAAGTTGCTCCGGACCGATCAGGTGCTGCGAGTCAAGCGAGTCAATCTCGCTGACGGCGAGCCATTTGCCGTCGTGACCGTCTGGTGTCCCGCTGACCTCGGCGCGAGCCTGTCACGCACCGACGTCGAGCAACGCCCCTTCTATGAGTTGCTTGACATCGAACTGCGCGGAGCCACGCAGACCATTGGCGCCGATTCAGCGGAGCCCGCAGATGCGAAGCTGCTCGGGATCCAAGTCGGCTCACCGCTGCTGCGTTGTCAACGCGTCACCACGGATCGCAAAGGTGAGCCGGTGCTGGTCAGTGAGCACCTGTTTCCGGCGCACCGCACCGAGTTCGTCGTCGATTTGCCGCAGGCGGAGCCGAGCATGACTCCTTCAGGCTTGCGCCTGGTCGACTGACATCGTTGTCTGCGCTGCCCGGGTTGTGTCCCACCTGCCTGCGGTTCGGAGTGCCGGAGCGTCGTAGCCTGCCGTTGATGGGAATGCTGAAGACGTTTCGTTCGGTCGTGCAGTTTGATTCGATCACGCGTGATCCGGTCGAACGGCGTCTCAAGAAGGCGGCGTGTATCGACGACTACCGTCGGATAGCCAAGCGGCGACTTCCGTTCGGGGTGTTCGACTACATCGATGGGGGAGCGGAGGACGAGCGGACACTTGCCCGCAACGTCACCACGTTCGCTGACATCGAATTCAAGCCGCGCGTGCTCCGAGACGTGAGCAACATCGATACGTCGACCACGATCTTTGGCCGACCGGCAGCGATGCCACTGATCTTGGCGCCGACCGGGTTCACCCGCATCGCTCACTCCCAGGGAGAGTTGGCCGTGGCGCGCGCCGCAGCCCAGGCTGGGCTGCCGTGGTCGCTCTCCACCATGGGGACTCGCTCGATCGAGGAAGTGGCTGCGGTCAGCGACGGCGAGAAATGGTTCCAGGTGTACACCTGGAAGGACCGCGGGCTCGTCAAAGACCTGATCGAGCGAGCCAAGGCGTCGGGCTTCACAGCAATCTGGTTGACCGTCGACACGGCCGTCCTGGGGCGACGCGAACGCGATGTGCGGCGAGGAATGACGCTGCCGCCCAAGATCGGTGTCGGCACGCTCGTCGACGGTGCGATCCACCCGTCGTGGACCATCGACTTCCTGCGCAACGAGCCCATCACCTTCGCCAACGTTGTCGGCAAGAACGACGAGGACGGCAGTACCGCGGTGTCGCTCGCCGAACATGTTGCACGCCAGTTCGACCAGGCGTTGTCGTGGGACGACATCGACTGGCTCCGATCGATCTGGGACGGGCCGATCGTGCTCAAGGGGATCCAGACCGTCGCTGACGCAAAGCAGGCCGTCGCGATGGGCGTCGAGGGCATCGGCCTCTCGAACCACGGAGGGCGTCAACTCGACGACGCTCCCGCACCGATCTCGCTCGTCGAACCGGTGCGACAAGAAATTGGTGACAACGGCACGATTATCTGTGACGGCGGCGTGCGGCGGGGGAGCGACATCGTCAAAGCGATCGCGCTGGGCGCTGACGCTGTCTCGATCGGTCGTCCGTACTTCTATGCACTTGGAGCAGGCGGCGAACGCGGCGTCGCCCACATGCTCGACTTCATGCGTGAGGGCCTCGAGCGAACGATGGCGCTGAGCGGCGTCCGGTCTCTCGCTGAGATCGATCGC
>JABJAB010000073.1 GCA_018666235.1 Ilumatobacter sp. | reverse complement strand
GCACCGGCGTCCTGAAGCTGATGACGGACTTCGCCTACCCCGTATGTCGGGTTGATCGTGGTGACCGCGCCACCAGCGACAGCGACACCGTGGAACACGACGGCATATTCGGGCAGGTTGGGCGCCATCAGACCAACGACCGTGCCGGGAGCAACCCCGCGTGCTGCGAGGCCCCCGGCGAGCGAGTGAATGGCGTCGCCGAGCTGGGCGAACGTGTACGAACTCGTACCCGCCGCATCGCGGATGGCGACGCGGTCTGGTAGCGCTGATGCGTTGCGCAACACGTGCGCGGTGATGGTGACGTCGGGGATCACGACGTCGGGCAGCGGGCTGTGATGAATGATGGTGGTGGTCACGATGGGGTGCGTCCTCGGTGGCGTCGGTGGATCTTCCGGACAGTACTGCCGGTTTCGCTGCAGAGGAAACCGTCGTGGGGTTCGAGCCGGGCCGAACGGCCCTAGCAACAAGTCGTGCGATCACCGTATGGTCGAGGAGGAATGGCACACGACGCAATGACAGCGGCTGACGCCGTATTTCTCCGGATCGAGACGCTGCACGAACCGCAGCACGTTGGATCTCTCTCGCTGTTCGCTGGCGACGCACTTCGCAACGACACAGGCGCCATTGACCTTGATGCGCTCCGGGCCCACGTGGGTCGGCGGCTCGACCGGGTGCCGCGACTCCGGCAGCGCGTGATGGAGGTCCCGTTCGGGCAAGGTCGGCCCGTCTGGGTCGACGATGTGGGCTTCGACATCGAGTATCACGTACGTCTGACCTCACTCCCGCGGCCCGGCGGGAACGACCAGCTGCTCGACCTGATGAGTCGGGTCCAGGCAATCGCGCTCGATCGGGCACGACCCCTGTGGGAGATGTGGTTTGTCGACGGTGTGGCCGACGATCGAGTCGGGCTGATCATCAAGACCCACCATGCACTCGGCGACGGTATTGCGAACGTCGACCTTGCCATGGCTTTGGTCGACCTCGAGCCAGACCCGGCTCCCGACGTTCCCGCCGATCCGTGGCAGCCGCGCAGCGCCACAGCACCTCGAGACCTGCTGACCGCATCGATGGCCGATCAAGCTCGTCGATCGTTCTCGATCGCCCGCGCCGCTGCGGATGCGGTGCGCGATCCTCGGCCCTTGATCGGTACCGCGACGAGCATCGTTCGAACCGTCCGCGACTTCGTGGTCAAACCTGCACCCGCACCGTGGAACCGCGACGTGGGTGCGCAACGGCGCTGGGTGTCGGCCCGTGTGCCGCTCGAAACGGTGCGGACGATCAGGGAGGGACACGACGCAACGATCAACGACGTCGTGCTGGCTGCCTGCTCGGGCGCGCTCCGCCGGTTTCTGTCCGAGCGCGTCGACGCTCCCCCATCGCTGCCAGCCTCCCTCAAGGCAATGGTCCCGGTGTCGTTGCGCTCCGATGACGAGCACGGCGACACGTTGGGCAACCGGATCTCGCTGATCCTCGTTGATCTGCCAATCAGCGAACCCGACCCCGCCGTCCGCCTCGAACGTGTCCACACGCAGACGAGCGAGCTCAAGGGGTCCGTCATGGTCGACGGTGCACAAACGATCCTTGAACTCGCCGACACCATCCCGCGGCTCGCGCCGATGGTGACGCGTTTCGTCAGCCGACAGATTCCGATGAACCTCGTCGTCACCAACGTGCCAGGCCCGCCGATTCCGCTCTACCTGCGCGGCGCCCCGCTCGTCGAGACCTACCCCTATGTCGAAGTTCTCGACAACGAGGGGCTCACGATCGCCGTCGTTTCCTACGCTGACACGCTGTTCTTCGGCATCACAGGCGATCGCGACGTGATGCACGACATCGCCGATCTCGCTACAGCCATCGCCGTCGAGTTCGACGAGCTCGCCGCCAGCTGAGCGCACCAGGCCATTTGTGTCCGCGAGCTATTCATTTACCGCCCACCTTTGGGAATGGGCGAGCAAGGCCTCCTGGTACTTCCTCAGTCTCCCCGAAGCCGATGCCGACGACATTGAGGAGCGCTTCGGTGCGACCGCACACGGATTCGGCTCGATTCGGGTCGAAGTCAAGGTTGGTGCGACAACATGGCGGACCTCAATCTTCCCGTCGACGTCCGAGAAGACCTACGTCCTGCCCGTCAAGAAAGCGGTCCGGTCAGCTGAGGGGTTGTTGCCTGAGGCCCAGGTGGCCGTCGAGCTGACGATCATCGAGGACTGAGAATCGGGCAGGTCGACGTCTTCGTGCCTACAGTCGCAGCGTGCTCGCAACTCTCGGCGACTTGGTCGATGACATCGTCGTGCAACTCGCAGGACCCATCAACGTTGCGACTGATACGTCGTCGATCATCTTGCGTCGCCGCGGTGGCAGTGCTGCCAACGTCGCGGCTACTGCCGGCGTACTTGGTCAACCGGTGCGGTTTCTCGGGCAAGTCGGCACCGACGCAGTCGGAGCGGCATTGGTCGCCGAGCTCGGGGCCGCTGGCGTCGACACGCAGTTCGTCCACCGATCCGGGTCGACCGGAACGATCGTCGTGCTCGTTGCGCCTGATGCTGAACGGTCGATGCTCACCGACCGTCGGACATGCGCCGAACTCGATGACCCTCGCCCGGAGTGGCTCGACGGCATCACGACGTTGCACGTCCCGCTCTACTCCTTGATCGAAGGTGCGACGGCGTTGACTGCAGCAACGCTGATCGGATGGGCCCACGACCGCGATGTCGCGGTGTCGCTCGATCTGTCGTCAACAGCACTGATGACTGGCGCGGGACTCGACAGCGTCAGAGCCTTAGTGGCTCGTCTGCGACCCAACATCGTCTTCGCCAACCAGTCTGAGGCGGACATGTTCGGACTCGAACGGCTTCCGGCGGACGCGATCGCTGTCGTGAAAAATGGGCCTGGCCCCGCATTGATTCGCGTCCCTCCGGAAGCAGACACTTCAGCCACCACCTACACGGTGCCCGCCACCGGCATCACCGACGTGGCTGACACCACCGGCGCAGGAGACGCGTTCGCTGCAGGCTTTCTGACGTTCCCCGAGTGGCGTGACCACCCCGCCGAGGCATGCGTGCACGCTCACCGCGCCGCTCAACGCATTCTGACCGGCGAACGCCGCTAACCGCCAGCAAGTCTGTTTTCATCCCAAGCCGTCACGGAGCTGTCAACGGGTTGGGAAGATGTTCATGCCCACGGCAGTTCACAGGCAGCGCCCGTCGCCACGACTTCGTGCACCACGGTGTTGCGGTGTGCACCGGCGGCCCACGAGGGAAAGACAGCGGAGTACAGCCCGGCGCCGCCAGCGACGAACAACACGATGTCAGCGGGCCGACGGACAGCCGGGATGATGTCGTCGTCGTTACCCGCCGCAATGAATCCGGTGTTGAACGAGCGAATCTGCCCGCGGGTGTTGACCGCCATCCGCTGCAGTTCGGCCTGCACGTCGCTGCGGCTCATGCCAGCGTCGGCGAGTACCTGGGCGTGTTCCGGGTTCAGCGCCACGGCAACGGCTCCGCCCGAGAGGTTGGCATTGTTCGAACCCGTGTTGGCGATGACCGCTGCGAGCGCACGCAGCAACCGTTGGGGTGAATCGTTGTCGTCGGCATCGTTGGTAAACACGACGGAGTGCGGCGCCTCCGCTCCCAGGATCGTGACGACAGAATCGTCGGACGAATAGCCGAGCGCCTCGGCCAGAGGTTCCCACGGAGACGACTGTTCATCTTCGGCGAGACAGAAACTGAACTTGCCCGGATGACCGAGCAGCGCCATATCTGACACACCAGGACGAGCATCACCGATGTTCATCATGCAGAGCCGAACCGCTCGACCGATCGATGCGTTTGCGCGGTGACCCGGACCCAGCGCGCCGAAGCTGCCTGCAATGTCGCAGTGGTCGACAACGGGACCGTTGACGATCATGAGCGGCGCCGTGCAGTGTGTGGTCGATTGCATCTCGCCCAGGTCGAATGCCGGCTGGAGCATTGCTCGGATCGCGGCCACGACAACCGTCATGTGGTCCGGTAGACAACCGGCCATCGCCGCGTTGGTCGCGATCTTCTCAATC
>JABJAB010000072.1 GCA_018666235.1 Ilumatobacter sp. | reverse complement strand
CTTCACGGGTGGGCGATACAGGCATCGATCCTGTGACCTCCTCGGTGTGAACGAGGCGCTCTACCATCTGAGCTAATCGCCCGTGCGAGTTCCGAAATCTATCAGTGCGTCACGAAAACCACTGATCAATCCGGCAGTTCGACACAGGCCACGCCCATGCCCTGCCGGTCGCGATGCGGTTGGGTCAGGCCCGGGCACGTGCCGTCGAACGGAACGAAGGCACGAACCACCAGATCAAGTTCGCCAGCGCACAGAACTTCGCGGGCATCGCCGTTGACCTGGATCTCGACGCAGTCGCCGTTGCGAAGAATCCCATCCGGCCCCACCTCATTGTCGACGCCACTGAATTGGGCCAGCACCAAGATGCCAACCACGGCGAACGACCCGAACACCATCAACGATCGCCACGGAACTCGTGCGGGGCGATCCATGTGGGGGCGCCAGTCGTCCCGCAGCTCGTCGGAGTCAACCGTGTCGCCGCCCGAGTGCCCCGTGGTGGTTGGAGCTCGGTGGCGTGCGGGTCCGTCAAGGGAACGGTCATACAGCGCGCGACGACCCGGATCGTTGAGAACTCGGTAGGCCTCATTGATGGCAGGCATGTCGCGGCTGCCCGAAACGGCAGACGAACTGGCGACGCGATCAGGGTGGTGATCCCTCGCAAGGCGCCGGTAGGCGGCACGAACCGTGGCGTTGTCAGCCTCGGGCTCAATGCCGAGCACGTGATAGTGAGTTTGCACGGGCACCAGCGCACGACGCTAACGGCCACGACCCCTCGGGGCGCATCGTGCCGCGCCAAAGGGTGGGGCGCTCAATCGACAATCGTGCGGAGTACCAACTGTGATTCGGTTCGTGCCACCACCTCATCGGCGCGCAACCAGCGGACAAAGCGGTCGAGGCCGTCGGCACCAGCACATTCCACGATGACCTTGTAGTCGGCCGATCCAGTGACGTACGCCGCGAACACCACTTCATCACGGGCCTCGACGCGAGCCTCGAAGGCGTCCGCGCCGTCGCCCGGCACGAGGCTCACGTCGACGATCGCGCGTACGGTTCGCCCAACCATCGCCGGATCGATGCGTGCCTCGTAGCCCTGGATCACGCCTTGCTGCTCAAGTCGACGGACACGCTCGGCCACCGACGTGGGTGCAAGATGCACGCGATCACCCAGTTCGCGCCAACTGATCCGAGCCTCACGACGTATCTCACCAAGGATTCGAGCGTCCATGCTGTCAATCGTCGACGAAATGGTGTCCATACCGACATTGTGACATGGATATCGGCCGGAAACGAGTGTGATCGAGGGCGCACGATTGGCAACATGACCAACACGGCTGCCGGACCAGCGATTTCGACCGTCGGTGTTCCGACCGAAGTCAAAACAGCGGAGCACCGCGTGGCCCTGACGCCCGATGGCGTGCGCGAGCTTGACGCCCGCGGCATCAAGGTTCATGTGCAGACCGGTGCCGGCATCGGCGCTTCAATCGCCGACGACGATTACGCAGCAGCCGGTGCGACCATCGTGCCGACCGCTGCGGACGCCTGGGCGCAAGAAATGGTGGTCAAGGTCAAAGAACCGAAAGCCGAGGAGTTCCAGTACCTGCGCGAGGATCTGACGCTGTTCACCTACCTCCACCTTGCTGCGTATCCCGCCGTCGCCGATGCATTGCTCGCATCGAAGACGACGAGCGTTGCATACGAAACGGTCCAACTCGCCAACGGTTCGCTCCCGCTCCTCGCACCGATGAGCGAAGTAGCCGGGCGGCTCGCCCCCCAGATGGGTGCACATTTCCTCGAACGCCATAAGGGCGGACGCGGCGTCTTGATGGGCGGCGTCCCTGGCGTCAGCCCGGCCAAGGTCGTTGTGCTCGGCGCCGGCAACGTCGGCTGGAGCTCAGCCGTCATCGCCGCCGGCATGGAAGCCGAAGTCACCGTGCTCGATATGAACCTCGAGCGGCTGCGATACGTCGATCAGATCCACAAGGGCCGCATCTCGACACTCGCGTCCAACCAAGGCTCGATCGAGCGCACCGTGATGGAGGCCGACCTCGTGATTGGCGCAGTCCTCGTCGCCGGCGGGCGAGCGCCCGTCGTCGTCAGCGAAGATCTCGTCAAGCAGATGAAACCGCGCTCGGTCATCGTCGACGTCGCCGTCGACCAAGGCGGTTGTATCGCCACGACGCGTGAGACCACCCACGACGATCCGGTCTTCGAACAGCACGGCGTGGTGCACTACGCCGTCGGCAACATGCCAGGCGCTGTACCTCACACGAGCACCTACGCGCTCACCAACGCGACGCTGCCGTTCCAGCTCCAGGTCGCGCTCCACGGCGCCGTCGCGGCAGGTCGGCGGGACACAGCGATTGAGCACGGCATCAACACGGTCAACGGTCAGCACACGAACGCCATCGTTGCCGAGTCGCTCGACGCCACTGCCGTCAACGTCTTCGAGGCCTGACCGTCGGGCCCGCTCAACTCCGAGCCCAATTCTCCAGACCGGTCATCCCATACCTAATGTCGCGCTATGGGAATCACGCCGGTCGACCAACTCGACATTCCATCAGTCGACCCTGCGACGTTCGAGATGTCGCACGACGAAGCGCTGGCGTCGATGACACAGCTTGCCGATGACACCTGGATCGCAAAGAGCCTGTTCGGCTACTCGATCCTGACGTATTCCGATGTCACGGCGATCTTGCGTGATAAACGGTGGCACAACGCTGCATCGAAGATCCCCGAGATGCGCGGCATCACCGACCCGGAGCTGATCGGCAATCCTGACAAGCCGTCGATCCTTGCTGCCGAAGGTGACGTGCACACGCGGTTGCGCCGCCTCGTCGCCAAAGCGTTCTCACCCCGGTCGGCCGACCGACTTCGGCCATTTATGCGCGAGGTGATGAACGGGCTGATCGATCCTGTCGCCCCGACCGGCTCCGCCGACATCGTGGCCGACATCACCGAGCCATACCCGATTCCGATCATCTGTGAGTTGCTCGGTGCGCCAAAGCAGGATTGGCAGCTGTTCTCACGATGGGCCGAGGACGTGCTCCGGATCTTCAACGGCACCGTGCTCGACGAGCTCGACATCATCAAGAAGGCCCGCACTGAGCTGACCGAGTACACGATCCAAATGATCGCCGAGCGGCGCAACGACCCGCGCGAGGATCTGCTCACCGATCTGATCGCTGCGGAGGAAGACGGCGACACGCTCGACACCGAAGAACTGGTGATGATGGTCAACGCGGTGATCATCGGCGGCACCGACACCACCCGCAATCAGCTCGGTTGCTCAGTCGCGCTCTTCGCCGAACATCCCGACCAGTGGAAGCTGCTCGCCGACGATCCCGAGCTCGCACCCCGCGCCATCGAGGAGTCGATGCGCCACTTCGGCGCAATTCGCGGGACCGGACGATTCGCGAGCGAGGACATCGTGTACCGAGACATACTTTTTCCTGCAGGCACCTTCGTGTTCCCGTCCACGGCCACCGGCAACCGTGACGAGTCGGTGTTTCCCGACGCCAGCACGTTCGACATTCGTAAGGAGCCAGCAGGTTCCCCCCATCTGACGCTGGGTTCGGGCATTCACTACTGCCTCGGAGCGTGGCTGGCACGCGCCGAACTCCAGGAGGCTCTCCCGATTCTTGCCCGACGGATGCCCGACCTTGCCCTGGCCGATGGCGTGAAGTGGAAGCCCCCTGGAACAGCAATCTTCGGACCCGACAGCCTCCCGGTCACCTTCACCCCCACTGCCTGATTCGCCGAGCCGCCCGCCCGATCAGAGACGCAGGCAGCCCGTTTCCGACTACTCCTCGGGTCCTGGACGTTTGCGCTGGCGCTTGACCTCGGATCGTTCGGACTTCGCCTGCAAACGGCGCCGTTGTGAGCCGCGCGTTGGTTTTGTTGCCCGACGGCGCCGCTGAACCTGGAGTGACCCCCGCAGTTTGGCGGCGAGCCGTTCTTCAGCAAGCGAGCGGTTCCTGAGTTGTGATCGCTCATCGTCGGCAACCACGCGAACCGTTTCGCCAAGCTTGCTGATCACGCGTTCACGTTGGGCTTCGGTGAAGGCCGATGACATCGTGACGTCAAACGTCAGCTCGACGCGCGTTGCTGCCTTGTTTGCGTGCTGGCCACCTGGGCCGCCCGAGGCGCTGAAGGCGGTGACGAGTTCGTAGCGAGGGATGCGAACTGCATCAGTCACCACCAATCGATCATCTCCTTCGGTACCCATGGGACCAGTGTCGCATCGGTCACCGTCTTGAGGCCGGACTGATTGCGAGATCGTGCGCTCACCTACGGTTGGTAGATGGCGAAACTCAAGCTCGGATACAACACTGGATATTGGTCGGCCGGCCCACCCAACGGCGCGCTCGAGGCAGTGCAGGAGGCTGAGCGACTCGGGTTCAACTCGGTCTGGACCGCTGAGGCCTACGGCTCCGATGCGCTGACGCCGCTCGCCTGGTGGGGTGCCCAGACGCAGAACATCCAGCTCGGCACCGCCATTATGCAGATGTCGGCGCGAACCCCGACGGCTGCGGCGATGGCCGCGATCACGATGGACCACCTGTCGGACGGCCGGTTCATTCTCGGCCTCGGCGCATCGGGACCACAGGTGGTCGAGGGCTGGTACGGCCAGCCCTACCCCCGTCCACTCGAGCGCACCCGCGAGTACATCGACATCGTGCGGCAGGTATTCGCCCGAGAAGCGCCGGTCAAGTTCGACGGCAAGCACTACCAGTTGCCATTTGACGGTGGCGCCAATCTCGGCAAGGCGCTGAAGCCGACCGTCCATCCGTTGCGCAATGACATCCCGATCTATCTCGCTGCCGAGGGGCCAAAGAACGTTGCGTTGTCCGCGGAAATCGCCGACGGTTGGCTCCCGTTGTTCTTCTCACCGAAGGACGACGCGTTCTACCGCGATCAATTGGACAAGGGATTCGCCGCGTCAGGCAACCCCGCCAAGAAAGACAACTTTGCCGTCACCGCCACCGTGTCGATCGTGCCCGGCGACAACGTGCAGGAATGCGCCGACATGATCCGGCCCTTCCTTGCGCTGTACGCCGGCGGCATGGGCGCCAAGGGGGCGAACTTCCACTACGAGGTGTTCGAGCGGATGGGCTACGGCGATGTGGCTGACAAGGTGCAAAACCTGTACCTCGAAGGCAAGAAGCAAGAGGCGGCTGCGTCGATTCCACTCGAGATGGTCGAAGACGTTGCGCTCGTTGGCCCGGCCGGCAAGATCAAAGAGGAACTCAGCAAGTGGGAGGACAGCTGCATCACCGAACTCCTCCTGAGCGGTCCGGCAGTGATGCTTCCCCAATACGCCGACATCATCCTTGGCTGAGACCCATAGCCTGAACTCGATGGCACGCCACGACGTTCTCAACATCGAAGTCGACCGGGCGTCACACGTCGAGATCGAGTTCGAAGACGGCGTCATTGCCCGCTTCGAACTCGCACCACTCCGACTCGCTTGCCCCTGCGCCGAGTGCAACTCGCGGCGGCAAAAGGGCGAACCGGTGAGCAAGCCGGTGATGGAAGGCGGCCCCATCTCGATCACCGACGCTGAACTCGCGGGCAACTGGGGCCTGAGCCTCGACTGGTCAGACGGCCACTCGACCGGCATCTACGCGTGGACCGTTCTGCGCCAGTGGATGGACGAACGCGAGGACGACGACGACAACGATCCAGCCGACCGGAAGGTGTTCGGCAAGCCTGTCGACGGTCCGATCCGCCGAGCCGACTGACATTGGCGGGCGCACGTGAACCAATCACCGCAGCCCAAGGCCCTCTCGCCGACCTGCCCCGAGCCGATCGAGCAAGGTTGGCTCCGCAATGACTGGCTCGAACTCGCTTTTCTGCATTGGCCTTACGACCCCGAGACGATCCAAGCGCTCCTCCCTGAAGGGCTCACGGTTGACCTGCATGACGATCAGGCATGGGTCTCGCTCGTGCCATTTCAGATGCGCCGTGCCGGCCCGACGTGGTTGCCACCAATCCCGTACGTGTCCAACTTCTGGGAGACCAACGTACGGACGTACGTCATCGACTCAGCAGGCAACCGGGCGGTGTGGTTCCTGTCCCTCGACTGCGTCCGGCTGCTGGTCGTCGCGTTTGCCCGTTGGACGATCGGTTTCCCGTACTTCTGGGCCGACATGGACGTCCAAGTCACCGGACGCCGCCGCCGCTACGTCACAACGAAGCGACGCTGGCCACGCGCCCCTGCCGCGTCGACGACGATCAGCATCGAGGTCGGCAATGAGATCGAGCCGAACGACCTTGACCTGTTCCTCACCGCTCGCTGGGGCACAGTCGCGGCATCACTCGGTCGGCTGTGGTTCCACGCTGTCGATCACGAACCGTGGACCCTGCACGACGCCACGGTCGTTGAACTCAGCGACACGGCCATGACCGCCCCCGGGCTGCCCTCCCCGGTCGGCGCCCCGATCGTGCGGTGGGCACAACCGGTTCAGGCCCGCTTCGCACGGCCCGTACGCGTCTGACGACGCAAAATCAGGGACCCACTCGCCTCTTCAGAGCAATGATGTCGGCAGCTCGACCACTCGGGCGCGCAGCCATTCGCCGAGCGCCTTGGCCTGCGCGTCCTGCCGCGTGGATGCGGCAACGCCTTCCTCGAGAAGACCGTGGACCACGAAGTTGAGCGAACGGATCTTCGGGAAACGGTGCCGATCAATCGACATGTTCGTCGTTTCGGGCAGGAGCGCGCGAAGACGATCGATCGTCAGCTCGTTGTCGAGCCAGTTCCATGCATCCTCGGACCGAGCGAAGATCCCGAGGTTTGCATTGCCACCCTTGTCGCCCGAGCGCGCTCCGAAGACCGTGCCGAGCGGGACCGCCCGCGTCTCGGAGTTGCCGGATGGCAAGCCTGAGTCGGGCAGCTCGACCTCAATCGGGCTGCCCACTGGGGCCACCGAATCGACCTGCTTCGTGTCCTTCCCCAAGATCGTGACGTACTGGGGAACCAGGTCGGACGGAACGGTCGCCGGCCGGTACACGCCGAACGGCTGACCTGGCCCCGGGCCTCCCCCGAGGCCGTACATTCCAGGGATTCCGGCGAGTGCGGTGTGGACCATCGCGTCCGAGAAAGGACGACCGACCTTGCGCTCATCGGTGTCCTTCACGGTGAGGCGCCAAATCGCAGTCGCCTCCTCCTGTGTCGCCGGATCAGGCTTGTTGGTCGGGATGACACGGCTGGTGACCGAGTCAAAATCGTCGGGGCCATACGGGCAGGCAGTCCAGAAGCTGGCCTGAGCGAAGTCGGCCTTTGCCTCGATGTCGAGACCAGTGAGAGCCACCGTGAACGAATTGCGAAACCCACCCAACTCGTTCATCGCGACCTTCAGCGTGGTTGGTGGGGCCTGGCCACGAACGCCCGACACCCACACACGATCGGTCCCGAGCTGTTCGAGCTCGACAGTGTCGAAGCGAGCGGTGACGTCAGGCCCCAAATACTCGGGGCCGCCGATCTCATACAGCAGCTGTGAGGTGACGGTGCCGACCGACACCTGACCACCGGTGTGGTCATGCTTACCGATGATCGACGAGCCGTCAGCGGCAACGTCAGCCCACGGGAATCCGAAACGGGCTGTGCCATCAACTTCGTTGCGCCCGTCGATCTCGGTGAAGAAGGAATAGTTGCCCCCGGTGACCTGAGCGCTGCACTCGATGAGGTGACCTGCAACGACTCCCCCGGCGAGTTGATCGAAGTCCGTTCGCTGCCAGCCGTGGTGCCACGCTGCCGGCCCACACACCACGGCGGCGTCGGTGACGCGGCCGGTGATGACGATGTCGGCGCCAGCGGTCAGCGCATCGACGATGCCGAAGCAACCGAGGTATGCGTTGGCGCTGAGGTAGTCGGAGAGATCGCCAAGATCGCCCGAAACACCATCAGCGCCCGGGAACGGCTGCAGTGCTCCGACCTCAGCGAGTTCGGCGATGCGGCCGAGCAAGTTGTCGCCGTTGACGTATGCGATAGTCGGCGACAGGCCGAGCTTGTCGGCAACGTCTTTGACTGCCTCGGCACACCCATCAGGGTCGAGACCACCGGCGTTCGAGACCACCTTGATGCCGCTGTCCAGACATGTCCCCATGACCTGTTCCATTTGGCCGACAAACGTTCGGGCGTACCCCTGCCCGGGGCGCTTGGCACGAATACGACTCAGGATGAGCATCGTCAGTTCGGCGAGCCAGTCACCGGTGAGCACGTCGATCGGGCCACCGTCGACCATCTCGAGGGCACCACTCGGGCGATCCCCGAAAAACCCCGAACAATTGGCAATACGAATGGGATCGGTCACGAGATCGGCCCCCTCATTCCGCCATCTCGAGGGCGACAAGGAGGTCCCCTTGATCAACACGATCACCCACGGCAAAGCGCACCTCGGACACGGTGGCTGCACCCGCCGAAGTGATCTTGTGCTCCATCTTCATCGCCTCGACCACCATCAGCACGTCACCATCCGACACCGTTTGACCAGCCTCGACATGTACAGCGATGACCGTCCCCGGCAGCGGGCACACCGGGCCGCCCCCGGCAACGTCGGTGGCATGTTCAACGAAACGCGGCTGCAGGCTGAACGCGACCGCACCGGCGGTGGAACGGCAGCGCACTGTGTCTCCGTCAGGCGTGACGTCAACCCCGTGACGGACACCGTCGATTTCGATCACTTCGCGATCGTCGGAGCGGGCCAGCAATCGCACCGCGACTCGGCGCCGAGCGTCATCCGGTACGGATCCATCGTCGCCAGGAGTCGGCCACGGGCCCAGCAGAACGCTTGCCGCGGTGCGTGATTCGACGACGTATTCGACGTGATGCTCGCTGACTCCGTCAGACCACACCTGACGCTGACCCAACGTTCGGAGGTTGCGGAAGCCGGACGGGGCAAAGCCGTGGTGCGGGTCAGCTTCACGATTCCGCCGCTCGGCGGCGAAGACAGCCCCGAGCAGCAGAGCGACTCGGTCATCGCCCATCGGACCGGCTGGCGTGAGGACAGCGGGATGCTCGGCAAGATACGCCGTCGGCGTATCTGCGGCGAGAAAATCTCGCTCGCCAAGTGTGGCAACAAGCATGTTGACGTTCGTGTCGACACCAGTGATCTGTGCGCTCCGGAGGGCTCGTGCGAGTTGACGCGCAGCGTCGTGGCGTGTCTGCGCAAACGAGATGACCTTGGCGAGCAGCGAGTCATAATTCGGTGAAACTTCTGCACCGGACCGGATGCCGGTGTCGGTGCGCACATCGTCGGAGATCTCGAACGCCGTGATCAACCCCGTCGAGGGCATCCAGTTCGTGGCCGGGTTCTCGGCAACGATTCGAACCTCGATGGCGTGACCGCTGATGCGGACGTCGCCCTGCGCGACCGGAAGCGGCTCGCCTGCCGCGACGCGCAGCTGCATCTCGACGAGGTCGAAGCCGGTGACGGCCTCGGTGACGGGATGTTCAACCTGGAGGCGGGTGTTGACCTCCAGGAAGTTGATCGTGTCCGTTCCGTCGCCGTTGTGACCGACCAAGAACTCGACGGTTCCCGCGCCCACGTATCCGACTTGAGTGGCCAACGCGATGGCTCCGTCACAGACTGCCTGCCGAGTGGCCTCGGAGATGCCGGACGACGGCGATTCCTCGACGACTTTCTGGTTGCGACGTTGGATTGAGCACTCGCGTTCGCCCAGATGGACAACGTTGCCGTGCTGGTCGCCCATGATCTGCACTTCGATGTGTCGGCCGCGCTCGATATACGGCTCGATGAAGACCGCGCCATCTCCGAAAGCGGCCTTTGCCTCGCGGCTCGCCGACGTGATCGAGTCGGCGAGCAACGCTGTATCGGTGACGATGCGCATCCCTCGACCGCCACCGCCGGCGGCGGCCTTGACCAGCGCCGGCATCGGGACGCCATCGGGAGCCACGCCGTTCGCGATCTGCTCGTCAGAGATCTCCCAGATTGGTGTTGTCGGTACGTTCGCGTCCAGCGCAGCTCGCTTCGCGGCCACTTTGTCGCCCAACAGCGTGATCTGGTCTGGGGTCGGCCCGACCCAGATCAGTCCCGCGGATTCGACCTCACGAGCGAAGTCGGCGTTCTCGGCAAGAAAGCCGTAGCCGGGGTGGATCGCGTCGGCGCCGGTCGCTTTCGCGGCCGCAATGATTGCATCACCGCGCAGGTACGACTGGGCTGGTGTCTCGCCACCAAGCGAAACCGCCACGTCGACACTGTCAACGTGCAGAGCGTTCGCATCAGGTTCGGAATACACGCCAACGGTACCGATCCCCAGGCGGTGTGCCGTTCGGGCAATACGCACCGCAATTTCGCCGCGGTTGGCGATGAGGAGTTTGTTGATCGGGCGCTGCGGTACGGGCTCGGTTCCCTCTGGTGCAGCCCACTGCATCTTCGAAGATTCCATCTCAGTGCCTCCAGACGCCGTAGCTCGTGGCGCCGACAATTTCGTTGCTATGTGCCGCAGAGAGCGCCATGCCCAGTGCAGTACGCGAGTCAGCGGGGTGAATGATTCCGTCGTCCCAGAGACGACCTGTCGAGAAGAGCGCCGTCGACTCGCGTTCGATTTGCGCCTCGAGCGCCGACGTCTGCGCCTGCAAGGCCTCTTCGTCAACCTCGAGGCCTCGCCCAGCGGCGCTATTGCGGGCAACGATGTCCATCACCCCCGCCAACTGCTTCGGGCCCATCACGGCAATGCGGTGGTTTGGCCAGGTGAAAATGAACCGGGGGTTGTAGGCCTTGCCGGCCATGCCGTAGTTCCCTGCGCCGTAGCTCGCTCCGACCATGAGGTTGAAGTGCGGCACGGTCGAGTTGGACACGGCGTTGATCAGCTTGGCGCCGTTACGGATGATGCCACCCTGCTCGGCCTTCGAGCCGACCATGAAGCCGGTGATGTTGTGGAGGAACACCAGCGGTGTGTTGGTTTTGTTGCACAACTGGATGAACTGCGCACCCTTCTTCGCTTCCTCGGAGAAGAGAATGCCGTTGTTGCCGAGCACGCCGACCGGAAAGCCCTGAATTGAGGCCCAACCGCACACCAGCCGTTCGCCGTAGAGCGGCTTGAACTCTTCGAACCGGCTGCCGTCGAGCAGCCGCGCATAGATCTCTCGGATGTCAAAGGGGATGCGGACATCTGCCGATGCGCATCCAAGTAGTTCGGCCGGGTCATAGATCGGCTCATCGGCCGGCTCGGACGGGCCGGGGCCCAGCTTCTTCCACTGGAGGTGCTTGACGATCTGACGGGTAATGCGCAGCGCATCCATTTCGTCGTGGGCAAGGAAGTCGGACAGGCCCGACGTTCGAGAGTGCATCTCGGCGCCGCCCAGGGATTCTTCGTCGACGATTTCATCGATTGCCATCTTCACCAGCGGCGGCCCTCCGAGGTACGCGGTGCCCTTCTCCTTGACGAAGACGGTGTAGTCGCTGGTACCTGGCGTGTACGCGCCGCCGGCCGTATTGGGGCCGAACGCCATCGTGATGGTGGGGATACCCATCTGCGAGAGCTGCGTGAGGTCACGGAAGCTCGCGCCGCCCTGAATGAACAGGTCAGCCTGGCGCGGCAAGTCAGCACCGGCGGACTCATTGAGGTTGATGACGGGCAAACGGTTCTGCTTGGCAATCTCGGTGAACCGCTGGCTTTTCTTCCAGGTGGTGGGGTTGGCCGAGCCACCACGCACCGTCATATCGGTACCCGTGATGAGGCACTCGACGCCTTCGATCGTGCCGATGCCTGACGCGATGCCGACGCCGATCGGGTCCTCGGTACCCCAAGCCGCGAGCGGGCTGAGCTCGAGGAACGGGGTGTTGGGGTCGATGAGATTCTCGATGCGTTCGCGCACCAGCATCTTTCCTCGCTTGCGGTGGCGGTCGACGTAGCGCTGCCCGCCAATCGTGGGCACTTTTGCCATTTCGGCGGCGACCTCGTCCCACATCTTCTGCATCTCGGCGAGATTCGCCCGATAGTCGTCTGACTTCGTGTCAAGTCGACTCTGAATCACACTGCCGATGGCCATCGTTTCTCATTCTCTTTGGCATCACACTGGGGTCTGGCCCCGACGGTGATGGCTTGCTTGTGTGGCTGACAGTAACTACGGTACTACATAGTGTCAATTGGTACCCCACCAAAACCGCTGCTCCCCCGTCGGACCGAGGAACGGTTGGGGCCGCGCCATCGCGAGATTCTCGACCAGCTTGAAATGGTGTTCCTCTCAGAGGGGTTTTCGTCTGTCACAGTGACCCAACTCGCCGCATCGGTCGGCTGCTCCCGACGCACCCTCTACGAACTCGCACCATCGAAGGACGCGCTGGTCCTCATCGTGCTCGACCGATTCCTCCACCGCGTCGGACGCACCGCACTGAACAACGTCGACCCCAACGAGTCGATTGCCGAGCAAGTCCGCTCCTACATCAACGGCGCGCTCGAACTCCAGCGGTTGACCGCAGCGTTCGCCGACGACCTGGCCGACGACCCCGCCGCGCGCCGACTCCTCGATCGCCACTTTCGCTACGTCATGTCGGTCAGCGAATCACTGATCGAACGCGGCATCGAGGCCGGCGAGTTTCGATCTGTCTCACCCGGAGTTGCAGCAGGCATGCTGGCAGGAAGCGGCCTCTACTTCAGCCAGCCCGGCATTCTCGACGATGTGGGCATGACCCGCGACGAAGCGAGCCACGAGATGACCGACATCGTCCTGCGATCACTTCTTCATTCGACCATCCACTCACCGACGCAACAGACATCGAGCACTCAATGACCGGACCCACCCCACCAACCGCTGCGTCAGTTCGCGATGACCTCATCGCTGAGCAAGATGCGCTTGATGCTGTCGTCGGCGACCTCAACGACGAACTCTGGGCACTCGACACCCCCAGCCCACGCTGGACGATTGCGGACCAGATCGGCCACCTCACGTACTTCGACTGGACCGCAGCGCTCGCCATCACCGACCCGGATCGATTCACGTCCCTCACCGCCGAATTGATGGGCGCGATGACCAGCGGAAACGAAGACGCCATGGACCTCGCAACGCTCGGCGACTACCGCGCCATGACGCCACCGGACCTGTGCCATGCGTGGCGCACAAACCGCGGCGTGCTCTCCGAGGCGGCCGCATCGCTTGCCGACGATGATCGCGTCATCTGGTACGGCCCCTCGATGGGTTCGAAGTCATTCCTCACCGCACGACTCATGGAAGCGTGGGCACACGGCCAGGACATCATCGACACCCTGGACACGGCAGGTATCGCCCATGCCGATCGTCCCGCCACCGACCGACTCCGACACATCGCACAACTCGGCTTCATCACTCACAAGTGGAGCTACATCAACCGCCAGATGGACGCTCCGACGGGGCCCGTCCGCGTCGAACTTGTGGCGCCCTCCGGCGAATCGTGGGTGTTCGGCCCGGACAACGCCGCCGATTCGATCACGGGCCCGGCGGTCGACTTCTGCCTCGTCACCACGCAGCGACGCCACGTCGACGACACCGACCTCACCGTGCAGGGCGACATCGCAACCGACTGGATGCACATCGCCCAAGCCTTCGCCGGCGGCGCGACCAGCGGACCCTCCGCTGGCACTTTCTCGAACAGGAGCACGTCATGAGCACTACCACCACCCTGACCCCCGGAGCGTTCGAACTGAACGACGTCCAGCAGCAGATTCTCAATGAGGCCGAACGATTCAGCCGCGAACAACTGCTCCCCCTCGCCCAGAAGATGGATGACACCGAGGAGTGCCCCGACGACCTCTTCGATCTGTTTGCCCGGCACGGTTACCTCGGCATCACCATTCCCGAGGAGTACGGCGGACAGGGACTTGGCCTCTTCGAGCAAGGACTGATCTGTCAAGCAATGGGCAAGTACAACGCTTCGGCAATGCTGACGTGGGGCGCGCACGACAACCTGTGCGCGAACAACATCTACCGGAACGCCAACGACGACATCAAGCAGCGTTACCTGCCAGGGATGTGCAATGGGTCGATCATCGGCGCGCTCGGCTTGACCGAGCCCGGTGCTGGTTCCGATGCCCTCGGATCGATGGCCACAACCGCGGTGCAAGACGGCGACGAATACATCCTCAACGGGGCCAAGACCTACATCACCAACGGCCCAATCGCCGACATCGTGTTGGTCTACGCCAAGACCGACCTCGCCGCCGGCCACCGGGGAATCACTGCCTTCGTCTTGGAGACCGACACTCCCGGCTTCGCCGTCGCGCAGAAGCTGAGCAAGATGGGCTACCGCGGGAGCCCCACCGCCGAACTCGTCTTCGACGATTGCCGTGTCCCCGCAGCCAACATCGTGGGCGAACTGAACGGCGGCGTGGGCGTCGTGATGAGCGGCCTCGACGTCGAGCGGATCTTCCTCGCCCCAGCTGCGGTCGGCATGGCCGAGCGCTGCCTCGAACTGAGCATGGAACACGCCACCACACGCAAACAGTTCGACAAGCCCATCATTGACTTCCAAGCGATCGAGTTCAAGCTCGCCGACATGTGGATCGGCGTCGAGTTGGCCAAGGCCTACACCTACCGAATCCTGGCGATGTGCGCCGAAGCCGACGAGAGCGATGCCGGCCACGGAGCGATCCACGCCCACTCTGCCGCCGCCATCCTGTACGCGACGAAGATGATGCGCGAGGTCGCCGACGAGTCGGTACAAGTCCACGGCGGCGCGGGCTACATGTGGGAGATGGAAATCAACCGTCTGTACCGAGACGCCAAGCTCCTCGAGATCGGCGCTGGCACCCAGGAAGTCCGCCGCGGCATCGTCGGCAAGTATCTCCGCGGCACCATGGGCTGAGCCGAAATGCCGTGGGCGGGCGACATCGCTGGCGGCCAAGGCAGCATTACCGTTGGGGCGATGAATGCCGAACACCATTCGGACCCGCTCGGTGTCATCACATCGCCGCGTGAGTGGCTCACCCGTGCGCTGAAACCACTCAGCTCAACCATTCACACGCCGCAGACTTCTCAGGAGAAGACCATGAAGACCTCGACCTTTCGACGCGCCAGTGTCGTGCCCGCACTCATCGCTCTCGGACTCGCCGCGTGCGGCTCAGATGCCGGCGACTCCACCGACACCGGACCCATGACGACGGACATGGACATGGACATGAACATGGGCGACCCCGACGCCACACCCGCCGACGACGTCGTCGGCGCAGCGCTGGCTCGGGGTGAGTACTCACTGATGGACACCCGCCCCGAGGGCTATGACGGCGTTGCAGGCACCGCAGTGATCGCTCGGTCGCCCCTGGGCACGACCATCACAACGGAGCTCACCGGTCTACTACCGAACGTCGACTACATCAGTCACGCCCACGCTCAAGCCTGCGACGACGGCAACGCGGGCCCGCACTACCAGTTCGAAGTCGGAGGCTCAGAGTTCCCACCGAACGAAATCCATCTCGCGTTCACCAGCGACAACGATGGCAACGGCTTCATGACCGCCGAGAACGCCAAGATCGCCGGGACCGCCGCCGTGGCATTTGTGGTGCACCCAATGGAGTTCATCGACAACAAGATCGCGTGCGTCGACTTCATCGAGGATGAACCCGGGTCGATCGACGCCGCGATTGCTGCCGGCCTTGACGAGTCCACCATGGACGACATGGACGACGAGGGCTGACGACCACCACGGAGGCTGCCCCCGTTCAGCGATCAGATGAACAGGTGCCCAGAGCCGGGCGACAACGTCGCTCCGGGTCCGGGTCCTCGATCAGGCCGAGACGAGCGAGACGGTCAAGCTGAGCTTGTTGCCGTCCATGCCGCCCACAGCGACAGCGATCGCCGAATTGAGAAATGCCAAGTCTTCGTTCGCTGTCTCGAAGACCAGCAGTTCCTGCGGACCGGTGGCGTCGGTGCCGCGACCAATCGCTTGGTAGGCGACCATGTCGCCGCCTTCGCCGATGCGAGCGCGAATCTCGAGCTGCTGCACACCGTCTGAGCCAATACGCACCACGTCGGTGCCGGCAACCTTGCGCTCACCCTCCCAGTGACTCGATGTCGCTGTCCCTTCGAACGGAACGTCGACTCGGAAGCCGGTGCCGATGGCACCAACAGGGGTGAAGCGCAGCTTTGCTTCGATCTTGCAAAATTCAGTGAGCGTGGCCATGGATGTCTCCTGTATTGGTAGTGGATTGAAATTTCGCGGGATTCAGGGGCGGACGCGCGGCTACCACACGGCGGATGTGTCGAGCAGAATCACACGCTGCAGATCTGCGTGAAACGCATCGAAACCGTCACTGCGTATCGACCGATGCGCCTGACCGGTCGACACATTCCCGTCGGGAAGGATGATGTCGACGCCCCATTTGTTGAGGTCATCAGCGATCAGCGTTTCCCACTCAGCAGCCAGCTCGGCAACAGACCGGGACGCGAAGCCCGTCGCCACCGGATCACCCTCAGCGAGTTCGTCCCAGAGCCCGCGAGCAATCGGCAGCAGCCGGTTGATCGACGCGGCGATCTTGCCAGTCACATCGGCGCCCGCAACACGGCCCATGAAGCGCTCGGCGTGGTCGAGATGGAACGTCTCCTCACGAAGCGCCCGGTTGGCCAGCGCGGCCACCCGCTCGTCGGAGCAATCGGACAATGCTCCCCACCGCAGCGACTCGGCCCGGTCGTACATCCAGTGACGGACCAGCGAGTCGTTCCAGTCACTGCAGTCGACTTCGGCGAGCCAACAGCTCCGGTAGTCAGCGGCGTCGCGCAGCATCGCAAATCCGTCGAGATCAGCACTGTCACGGTCTGGGTCATCCGCGAGAAGGATCTCGTAGAGACCGATTGCATGACCGAGTTCGTCTTGCGCGATCGAGCAGAACGCGAGGTCTTCTTCGAGGAAGGGGCCGAGGCCAATCCAGTTGGTGTGTCGAGCGCCCACCATGTGCTCGTCGTCAGCGAGCGCCAACAGGTGTGCGCGCTCTGCGGCCTTGAGGCTCATGTCTCGTCTCCTTCGCGTCGTTCCTTGCGGCGCGCTGCGACTCGCGCTCCATCGTTGTGACGGTGCGGTTTGTCGTCGTTGACCGCAAGGATCGCAGGATCGGCAACCAGCACATTGCCACGTTCGACGAGCCACATCTCGGCGCCTTCAGCACGTCGAGCGTGCGTTTCGCTGGCGTACATCACCGCCATCTCAGGGTCGGGAGCTTCGAGCGACCCGGCATGACGGAACTCATCGCGCCCTGCCTTCTTGAGAAACACCTCGTACGTCTTCATCGCCGCGCCCCGTGCGTTGTCGAGACGCTCATCGCATCACCTCGACCGGGTTCCGACACGACGGACACCATGCCACGGAGCGGCACCGAGTCGGCCCCGCCATCGCCTGGTCTACAACCGCGTCCGATCCACAGACCGGGCACAGCAAGCTTCCGTCTTTGCGCCGGAGCACGACGGTGTACTCCTCGGCAAGTCGTGATTGCGCCGGAGCGCTCAGCCGGCTGCTGTCCCACACCGGACCGGCGAGCCATGAGACGACACAGCGATCGATGCACTCGAGCGACTCAACCGATTGCTGAACGTCGTCCGCGATCATCTTCAGCGCTGGGCAACCGCTGAACGTCGGGATCAAGCCGACATGCGCAACCGCACCTTCAGCGCCATGCTCTGTCACGAATTCGACGCGCAGCGATTCGAGCAGCCCAAGGTCGAGAATCGACACGTCGGGGTACTCGGGGTCATTGACCGCGGCGACCGCGGCGCGCACGGCACTCTCGACAGAGAGCCCGCTCGCTGCGAAGGTGGCGGTGGCGGTCACTGGCTCACCTCGAGTGCATCGCGCACCCAGGCGGTGTCTGCCCAGTTTGCGGCGGCGGTCGCGATGCGCCGCTTCGAATCCGGGCCGCCCTGGCGCATCGTGGCCTTCAGTGGTTCCCAGTCAATCGTTCCAGCCCGCCACACGCCTTCGGCATCCTGACGCAGCTCGGAGTCAGGAACCTTGAACCCATAGCCATGCAGCAACGGCACGTACTTTTGAACGTATGCCTGACGGAGATCTTCGTTGCGCTGCGACTTGATCTTCCAGCGGATCAGCGGGTCAGCGTCACCCGGAGGCGAGTCGGGACCGAACAACTGCACGGCGGGCCACCACCAGCGGTCGAGCGCGGCCTGGAACATTTCATGTTGCGTCGGCGTCCCAGTGGCAAGGCGCAGCAGCATCTCCTCACCGTGACGCATGTGGAAGCCCTCCTCGGCGACGATGCGTTTGAGAACACGCTTGTACGGGCCGTACGTGCACTCAGCGAAGACCGCCCGCTGGCTGGCGAAGGCTGCGGCATCGACGAGGAAGGCAATCGCCACCTGATCGGCCCACGTGACCGCTTGGTAGTGAAACACATTGTGGAATCGTGAGCGACCATCGAAGAGCTGTTCAAGCATCTCAGTTCGCGTTTTGACGCCCATGTCAGCCGCCACCATGTAGAGCAGGTGCGCGTGTCCGATCTCGTCCTGCGTCTTGGCCAGGAAGATCTGCTTCAGGCGTAGCCCAGGTGCGTGCGGGATCCAATCTCGTTCGGTGAGCCCACCCATCAACTCCGAGTTCGCATGGAACTCGATGAAACGGAACACCTCATCGCGATATTCCGTCGGCATGTCATCGCCCGGCTCGACCATGCCGCCGCGGTCGATGAACGCTTGGAAGTCATCAAGGTCCGACCACGATCGGCCGCGTCGAGTTGGTGGGTCAGCGAGTGTGTGCATGCAACAGTCCCCCTCGAACCGATGTCGTGTCCGGCTCAGTGTAGAGGATTCTCGGTGATCGTCAAGCCCTTAACGATCTTCCGGATTGAGCTGCCCGGCGTCATCGTCCAGGCGCACTCGAAGCAGCTTGCGCAGCGTCGCGGTGAAGGCATGCAACTCCGCCTCATCAAGCACGCCGAACAGTTGTCGCTCGCGACGATGCTGGCCACCGTAGGCCAGGCGCAGCTTCTCGACACCGGCATCGGTCACCGTCACGCTGGCGAGGCGACCATCAGCCTGATCTCGTTGACGCAGCGCCAACTGCTCGCGCTCCAACGTCGTCACCACTCCCGAAACTGCAGCACGCGACACGCCGGAAAGTCGAGCAATGTCACGCACCTCCAACGAACCAAAGACCCACACCGTAAACAGCACCCGGAAACCCGCCATCGACAACCCCAGCGGTCGATGCACCTCGGTGTCGAAGTCTCCAATCGTCCGCGTGGCCAACCGAAACAAGTCGAACGACGCCGCGAAGCTCTCGAGATCGATCTCCCCACTGGAGCCACCCCCGACACCGTCGCCGAGCTCGGCGACACGCTCCGTCGCGCGCTGTTCGAATTCGTCAGGCATCGAGCACCGGCCCACCGAGTGTGAGTGTCTGGCCGCGCACCAGTGCGACTGTGTCGCCATTGCCGTTTGTCACCGTGATGTCGTGCACCGTGTTGCGGCCGCGTTGAGCAACAGCGCGTGACGTCGCCACCAAGTGATCGCCAATACGTGCGGTCGAGATCCACTCAATCGATGCCGTCGTCGACAGCGTCCGCTCGTTGCCAGCATTCGAAGCATGCGCCATCGCGGTGTCGGCCAGCGTGAAGAGCAGCCCACCATGACACACACCAAGACCATTGGTCATGCGTTCCTCCACGGTCATCGAGACCACCGCCAACCCGACTTCGGCATGCGTGATCTCAATGCCCAGCTCCTTGGCAACATGGTCACGCTTGTGCATCGCTGCTGAGGCATCGGTCATGACAACGAACCCTACTTTCGCCAGTGATCCGAGAAGAGGTGTGCAACTCGGCCGTCCACCGGCCAGAATTGGTGGGTGCTCACCAAGCCTCGACGACACGTGGTCCGAATCCCACTCCTCCTCGGGGTGCTCGGTTGCCTCGCCGCGTGCACGTCCGACTCCGATGGCGCTGCGCCGGCCGACTCTGCGCCCGAAACAGCCGCTCCTACGGTCATTCCGAGCACCGAAGCTGCACCGGCGACCGAACCTCCGACAGACCTGACCGACGAATCGGCTCGCAACACGCTGACCGTGCTCGACAACGCGAACAACACCCTGAGCGCACAGCTCGACTTCGAGCTTGGTCAGCCCGCAATCATCACCATCACCGCCGTGTCGGGCGACCATGCAGTCGAGCTCCCGCCAACCGCTCAGGCCATCGACACCGTCTCGATCCCACTCGTCGGCATGCGGAGCGACCGCACCTACGAGATCTCCGCCGCGCTCTCCACTGCCGACGGTACCGACTTTGATGTCCTGGATGCCGAGTTCACCACGGGGTCGGTTCCTGATCGGTTCGTGCCCTACGAGTTCGAGTCCGACCTATCACGCGCGTCCGCCGGCTACACGATCATCGAGATACAGGAACTGCTCGACCCTGCGAGCGCAACACCGGCCCGTCCGTTCGACCAGTTCCAGTACCTCATTGCCGTCGACAACGAGGGCGAGATCGTCTGGTACTACCAAAATGGACCGGTTATTGGCGCGGTTGAGCAGACAGTCGACGGCACCTTCAGCTCGATCTACTGGCCGAATGGCATCCGCGAGTTCGACATGCTCGGCAACGAAATCGGCGAATGGATCGTGCCGGTCGACGCTGAGACCGCGGCCGATGTGGAGACAACTCTCGACGACGCTCCGGACTCAATCCCCGGTGGAACAAACCTCAACGCCGTTGACCCAATTCCACTGATCTCCGAAGATTTCAACCTCATCCATCACGAGGCTCAACGAACAGTCGACGGCAACTACCTCGCGCTCTCGGCAACATCGCATGACCTGACCGACGAACAACGAGCCGCCATCTGCCCCGGCGACGATCTGCCGTTCAACGCGCTCAGCGACGTCGCTGTCGAGTTCACCCCCGAAGGAGAGATCCTGCGCACGTGGGACCTGTGGGACGTCATCGATATCGACGACGTGCCAGGCGAAGAGATGTGTAATGCCTTCTTCGCCGTCGACGGAGCCCGCGACTGGACACATGCGAATGCAGTGGTCTACGACCCTGACCGCGATGCGGTCATCTTCTCCGCTCGTCACACCAGTCAAGTCATCGCGATGCAGCATGGCGAGGACCTCGGACCGCAGACCGAACTTCTCTGGACGTTCGGCGACAACGGAACATTGCCCCTCACGGGCGACGGCCCCCGCTACCAGCACGCCGTCGAGGTCCAAGACGACGGTTCAATCCTGCTCTACGACAATGGCAACGGCCGCCCTGGCACTGACCCGGCCGACCCCGAGAACCCGCCTTACAGTCGGGCCGTGTTGTACGACGTGGACGATCGCAGCGACGTCCCGGCCGACTGGCAGGTCACTCAGCTGTGGGAGCACCGTACCGACGATGTCGACGGTGAACCACTCTTCGCTGCGTTCATCGGCGACGCCGACCGCGTCAGCAACGGCAACGTCCTGATCACACACGGCGGGGCCGACTTCATGAATCCCACGAGTTTCCTCCACACCCGCATCATCGAGGTCGTTCCCGACGGCCCCTCCGGCGGTGACATCGTGTGGCAGTTCGACGCTGGTGCGCCTGGGCAGTTCGTCGCCACCTACCGCGCTGAACGCATCGACTCGTTCTATATCGGTCCAGAGTGGGCACCGCTCGGCTGATCGACCCCAAGGTCGCTCGCCCTACGGTGACGCGATGAGCACTGACATCCGACCCTTCACGATCAACGTCAGTAACGAGATCCTCGACGATCTCCGATCACGGCTGCGCAACACGCGTTGGCCCGAACGCGAGTTGGTCGACGATTGGTCGCAGGGCACGCCGCTCACCTATGTGCAGGACGTCTGCGGCTACTGGGCCGAGCAGTACAACTGGCGAGCCCGCGAGGCTGAGCTCAACCGGTTCGATCAGTTCGTCACCACCATCGACCACCTCGATATCCACTTCATTCACCAACGATCACCGCATCCCGATGCAACTCCCCTGCTGCTCACGCACGGATGGCCAGGCTCGATTGTCGAGTTCCACAAGGTGATCGAACCACTCACCGACCCGACGAACCACGGTGGCGATGCAGCGGATGCGTTCCACGTCATTGCGCCCTCGCTGCCCGGGTACGGGTTCTCCGGCAAGCCGACGGTCACCGGCTGGGGCGTCGACAAGATCGCGACCACCTTCGCCGAACTCATGGCGCGCCTCGGGTACCACCGCTACGTCGCGCAAGGCGGCGACTGGGGATCCGGCGTGACGACGGCGCTCGGCGCGCTCGATACCGAACACTGCGCTGCGATCCACGTCACCCTCGCCATGGGTGCGCGCCCGAAGCTCGACGGCGAACTGAGCGATGCAGCCAAACGGACGCTCGAGCACCTGCAGTACTACCGAGACTGGGACTCGGGCTATTCAAAGCAGCAGGCGACACGGCCCCAAACCGTCGGTTACGGCCTCGTCGATTCACCTGCCGGACAGGCTGCCTGGATCCTCGAGAAGTTCTGGGCGTGGACTGACACCCGCGACTCCGAACGCGGTGGCCACCCTGAAGATGTCCTCACACGCGACGAACTCCTCGACAACATCATGCTGTATTGGATCAATGGCAACGCCGCCTCCTCCGGCCGGTTGTACTGGGAGAGCTTCGGCAAAGGCACCCGCCATACCGTCGACATTCCGACCGGCTTCGCGGTC
Source organism: Ilumatobacter sp. (assembly GCA_018666235.1). Taxonomy (GTDB): domain Bacteria; phylum Actinomycetota; class Acidimicrobiia; order Acidimicrobiales; family Ilumatobacteraceae; genus Ilumatobacter_A. The sequence continues at coordinate 42,465 of JABJAB010000072.1, read as the reverse complement.
TTCCCCGAGGAGATCGCCCCGCCGGTGCGGGAGTGGGTGGAGGATGGCTACACCAACATCGTCCACTGGGCCGAGTATGACCGTGGCGGTCATTTTGCAGCGTTCGAGGTGCCAGAGACCTATGTCAAAGAGATCAGAATGATGTTCCGACCCTTTCATCGAGCGGCTCGCTAACGTCGGACCTTCTGACTGCGTTCGACTACACCGACCCGAAACCCCCTCAGCACGGCCGTGTACCCGGCAGCGCCAAGGCTGCGTGGTCGTACCGCTCGTTCCGCATCATCTTCGTCGGTTTGGCGCTGTCGCAGATCGGCACGTGGATGCAGAACTTCACTCTGCCCGCCTATATCCAAGACCGCACCGACCGACCAGCGTTCGTCGGCGTCGCGATTTTCATGCAGCTCGGGCCGCTCCTCATCTTGTCGATTCCCGCCGGAGTGCTCGCCGACAAGGTGTCGAAGCAGAAGTTGCAGCTCACGATGCAGTCGATCTCCGCTGTACTCACGCTGTGTCTTGCCTTCTTCGTGGCACAGGACGCAGCGCTGGTCGCGATCTTCGGAACACAACTCGCAATCGGCATCGCCAACGCGTTGAATGCGCCGGCCTTCCAGGCGAGTATGCCCCTCCTCGTGCACCGTCAGGACTTGCCCGGAGCCATCAGTCTGAACTCTGCGATGATCAACGGCAGCCGAGTGATGGGACCGGTCCTCGCTGCTGTACTCGCCGCGACCGGCATGAGCACCGCGCAAATCTTCACCGTGAATGCGGCGACCTACGTCTTCTTCATCGTTGCGTTACTCATCGTGCGGATGCCCGACGTCCGAGGCACATTCACTGAAGTCGGCTGGCGTCGTTTGCTGACCGGCTTCCACATCGTCCGCGAGCGACAGGTGCTCTCCCGACTCCTTCTCGGCATGTTCCTGTTCTCACTGTTCAGCTTGCCGTTCGTCGGACTGTTCCCGTCGATCGCCGAGCTCAACTTCGGATTCGACGCGCTCGGCAACCAATACCGGGCGCTGTACGCAACGTGGGGGCTCGGTGCCTTCTTCGGTGCCATCTCGGTCGGTACCTGGCTGGCCGACGTGCGCCGCCACACACTGATCGTTCGGGGGTTCACCGGCTTCGCTGTTGTCCTCGCCGTCTTCTCGCAGCTCCGCGACTCGTTCCTGCCGTACCCCGTAGGCTTTCTGCTTGGGTTCGCGTACTTCATGACCGCCACAGCGATCACCACTGAGCTGCAGCTGAATCTGAAGAACACCGAGCGGGCCGCCGTGATGCCACTCTGGTTCATGGTCTTCGGTGGCACCGTGCCGATCGGCAACCTGTTCTTCGGCGTGGTCATCGAGTGGGTCGGCGCTCGTGCCGTGCTCGGCTTTGGCGCCGCGTTTGCGATCTTCCTTGCGTACTGGGTCGATCTGCGCCACTTGCAGCGCAACGCGTTCTTGCCCGAGAGCGAAGGCGGAGAGAAATACACACCGGTCAACGCCAGCCGCCTTATCTAACGAGTGACGGATGGGTCCGACCCCAAAGTAACTCGGGCTGACTCAGCTGAGCAGTTGGTCGACGATGCGCTCGAGGCCGGCCGACCGGCTGGCCTTGACCAGCACCACATCGCCCGCTTGGAATTTGCCGATGAGCGCGACCGGATCGTCGGTCGGTCGGACGCCGTAAAAATCCGTTCCGGTGGCGACGACCTGAACACCAAGCGTCTCAGCGATGCGCGCAACTTCACGATGGCCCTCGACGTCATCGTCCAGTTCCCCCATGAGGCCGAGGATGGCGATACGACGATCTGCCTCCATCGCTGCCAGGGCTTCGAGCGCCGCGACCATTGATGTCGGGTTGGCGTTGTAGGCATCGTTGATGACCGTGGCTCCGGACGGCGCCGTCGACACTTCCATCCGCATGCCCGAGATCGACGCTGTCGCCAATGCCTCGACTGCAGCGTCAAGCGACACGCCGACGGACCCGGCAACAGCGATTGCGGCTGCGGCATTTGATGCCATGTGCGCGCCGCTCGTCGCCAGTTCGACGTCGGCGTTTCCCCACGGGGTGTCGACGCGGAATCGAGGGCGGGCCAGCGCATCAAGTGCGAGGCCGCTGACCCGCACATCGCCCGCAGCGCCATACGTGAGAACAGTGGCGTCCGTGTGCCGAGCCATCGCCAGCACGCGCTCATCATCGGCGTTGAGGATCGCTGTACCCGACGCGTCCAGCGCCTCGACCAGCTCCTTCTTCGCCTTCGCGACACCCTCGATGCCACCGACTCGTTCGGTGTGAGAGTGGCCAACGGCGGTGACCACGCCGATGTCCGGTCGGGCGACGTCGCAGAGTCTCGTGATCTCGCCAAAGCCGCGCATCCCCATCTCCAACACGAGGACCTCGGTGTCATCGGGCGCATTCAGCACCGTGATCGGCAACCCCTGCTCGTTGTTGAAGCTGCGTTCGTTGGCCGCTGTCCGAAGCTCAGATGCGCACGCGGCGGCAATCAGGTCCTTGGTCGATGTCTTACCAACGCTGCCGGTGACACCGACGACCTTGCCGACCGATTGACCGCGAGCCCACGCCGCAAGCGCCATCAGCGCGGCGGCGGTGTCAGCAACTTCAATCGAGGTGGCCCCCTCCGCAGCCTGCCCCGGCTGGCTCGTGAGATGCACGACCGCTCCGGCTGACCGGGCGGTTTCGATGTACTCGTGGCCGTTCCGATGAGCCACAATCGGCACGAACAACTGGCCCGGTCGCACCAAGCGCGAGTCAAACGATGCGCCGTCGAACTCGACATCGGGCCCGACCAGTCGTCCACCGATGCCGGTTGCTGCTGCTGATGCCAGAATCCTCACGGGCGTCGACGGTACCGTTCGCACTATGACGATTGGTGGAGGACGATGAGTGGCACCCCGATCGACACGGACGAACGGATCCACCTGATCGTCGTCTTCGGTGGCGAAAGCGCCGAACATGACGTCTCGTGCACCACCGCCGCCCATGTGTTGGCCGCGGCGGATCCGGCGAAGTACCGCATCACCCCGATCGGAATTTCGACCGACGGACAGTGGGCGATTGCCGACCAGGCGGTTGCTGCGCTGGCTTCAGGTGGGGGCAGATTGCCAGCACAACTCGACCCGACGGGGTCTGACGTATCACCGACGCCGATCCTTTCCGCCGCCTCAGCCGAGCCCTCAACCACGGTCGTCATGCCGCTCCTCCACGGCCCGATGGGTGAGGACGGAACGATCCAAGGACTCCTCGAACTCGCCAACCTGCCCTACGTCGGCACCGGCGTCCTTGGTTCTGCGGTCGCAATGGACAAAGCCATGGCCAAGCAGGTCGTCGCTGCCGCGGGCATCCCCCAGGCTCGGTACCGGGCATTCGCCGAACACGAGATGACGCCGTCGCTCGCGACCACAATCGTCGATGACCTTGGGCTCCCCGTGTTCGTGAAGCCGGCAAACATGGGCTCATCGGTCGGCGTCTCGAAAGCGTCGAGCGTCGATGAGCTCAACGCTGCGATCGACGTCGCCCTCAGTTACGACGAAGTGGTCGTCGTCGAAGAAGCCGTAGTCGGTAAGGAAATCGAAGTCGCCGTGCTCGGCAATCACCAGCCCACGGCAGCGACGCCGGGCGAGATCGTGCCAGGCGATGACTTCTACAGCTACGAAGACAAGTACCTGGCCGACGGGTCATATGCGGTCATTCCTGCCCCGATTGGAGACGACGCCCTCGCCACGGCGAAAGAGCTCGCAATCGAGACGTACCGGGCCTTGCGGTGCGAAGGTCTGTCGCGAGTCGACTTCTTCTGGGAAGATCCTGCCACCGAGATCAACGGCAAACCTGGACGTGGCTTTCTGCTCAACGAGGTCAACACGATGCCGGGTTTCACCCCGATCTCGATGTTCCCGAAGATGTGGATCGCCGACGGAGTGAGCTACCCAGAGATCATCGACCGACTCGTCGATCTTGCACTGGAACGCCACTCGCGACGCCGGCGCAACACTGCGCACTAAAGCACCGCACACCGCCGCAGCCAAGTCTGCCCAGACCCACCGATCCACCCGATCCACCCGAAATATGGAGGAAGAACGTCGCGCGGCGACGCTCATCCCACATTTTTCGGTCAGGTTTTCGGTCAGGATGGGGTTCGGTCAGGATGGGGTGAGGGCAGCACGGAGGAACGCGCGCAGCTCATCGCGCAACGCACGAAGGCCAGCCTGATCAGCGACCCACCCGACAGTGCGGAGCGCTTCGGGTTCCGTTGCGATGCCGGTCACCGTTGCGTAGCTCAACGCCGCGATCAATCGAGGGTCTCCTGTGCGGAGACGGCCGGTCTCCATCTCCGCTGCCAGATAGTGGACGGCACGCTCGACAAGCGGTGAGATGTGCGCTGCCAGGCGATCGGCCTGCGACTGATTGAGCCGGCTGACTTCGCGCACCAGGCCGAGAAGAGCCGGACGACGAACTGCGGGGCGGAAGACCGCACGCACCACTGCGTCAACACGATCCAGCGGGTCATCTGGCGCAGCGCGGACTGCGGCGTCGATGACGACGACCAGTTCCGCAGCAACCTTCTCCAACACCGCGTCCACGAGCACCTCCTTGGAGTCGAACCAGTAGAGAACGGTCTGCTTGCGGACACCGACATGACGAGCGATCTCGTCAAGCGACACGGCATCAACGCCGCGTGCGCCGAACAGGTCGAGCGCTGCGTCGAGAATGCGCTCCCGAGTGGTTCGGTCAGGCATCGGCGTCCCAGTTCTCATTCCACTCTCGATCCCACTCTGGATCGCTGTTGTCATCACCCTCGCCACCCGTGTCGCCATCGCGCATCACATCATCTTGGCAGCTCTCTCTACCAATTGGTAGAGAATCATGCTAGAACTGCACCCGTGATTGCTGAATCCCTTGCAGGCAAACGAATTGCCATCACCGGGTCCACCGGTTTCGTGGGCACAGCACTCGTCGAGCGCATGCTTCGCTCGGTCCCGGACTGCGAGCTGGTCCTGCTCGTCCGCGACGGCAAGCGAACACCTGCGGCCAAGCGGACACAGAAAGAAATTCTGAAAAACAACGCCTTCGATCGGCTGCGCGAATCCCATGGCGCGCCCGATGCAACCGAGACGTTTGCCGAGATGACCGACCGGCGAATCACCACCATCGCCGGCGACGTCAGCCGCGATGGCCTTGACCTGAACGACACCGACCGGGCGATCTTTGCAAGCTGCAGCACCGTCATCCACTCAGCAGCAGCCGTGTCATTCGACTCACCACTCAACTCCGCAGTGGAAATCAACCTGCTCGGCCCGGTCCGCATCGCCGAGCTGTGTAACCAACTTGAGATCACGCCCCACATCGTGGCCGTGTCGACGTGCTACGTCGCCGGCAACCGTCGCGGCCGCGCCCCCGAAGAACTCGTCAGCGAGGGCCCCTGGGACATCGGTCTCGACTGGCGTAACGAGGTGGCCTCCGCCCGTCGGCTCAAAGGCGATACCGAAGCAATCAGTCGCACTCGCGACAATCTTGAACGCTTCCGCAAGGAGGCGCGTGGAGAACTCGGCGCTGCTGGCGCTCCCGCCCTCGCCGCAAAGACCGAACAGCTTCGCGAACGCTGGGTGCGTGCCGAACTCGTCGATGCCGGCCGGTCGCGCGCTGCAAGCCTCGGTTGGCCAGACGCCTACGCCTACACCAAAGCCCTCGGCGAGCAGGCCTTGACCGAGGTGAAGGGCCCCGTGCCGGTCTCGATCGTGCGGCCGTCGATCATCGAGTCGGCGTGGGCAGAACCGAACCCGGGTTGGATCCGCGGGTTTCGCATGGCCGAGCCGGTCATCATCTCCTTCGCCGGTGGACTGCTCAAGGAGTTCCCGGGCGTCCCCGAGGGCACCGTCGACGTGATTCCCGTCGACATCGTCGTTGCAGCAATCATCGGCGTCGCAGGCGCCGGCCCCGAGCGGGCACCGGCGATCAGTCAGGTGGCCTCCGGTGGCGTCAACCCGCTCCGATATCGGGCAATGGTCGATTGGACCACTGCGTTCTTCACAGCAAATCCGCTGTATGACAAGGACGGCCAGCCGATCATCGTGCCCGAGTGGCGGTTCCCCGGCCGCGGTCGAGTGCAGAAGCAACTCACGCGCGCCCAGAAGACACTGACCACCGCTGAGAAGGCATTGCAAGCGCTACCGCTGCGTGGCAAACAGGCCAACTTCGCCGCCGAACTGGAATCCAAGCGTCAGGACATCGAGCGGGCACTGGAGTACGTCGAGCTGTACGGCCTGTACACCGAATGCGAGGCGATCTATCAGGTCGACAACCTGCTCGGTCTGTGGGAATCGCTCGACGCCGACGACCAGCGCGACTTCAACTTCGACCCGCGGGTGGTCGACTGGGACCACTACGTCAACCGCATCCATCTCCCGTCGATCGTCCAGCACGCTCGCGTCAAGTCGACACCGGGCAAGTCGAAGAGCACCGATCGCATGGGGCGCATGCGCCAGCAAGTCCTCGATCCGAAGCGTCAGGTGGCGGCGTTCGATCTTGAAAACACCCTGATCGCCTCGAACGTGGTCGAGAGTTATTCGTGGCTGGCCACACGCCGGCTCGACACTCCGGAGCGGTTCCGCTACGTCTTGCGCACGCTGCTCGAAGCACCGAATCTGATCAAAATCGATCGACAAGACCGCACCGACTTCCTACGTCACTTCTATCGCCGTTACGAGAATGCTCCGGTTGCTCAGGTCGAGGCAGACGCCCGCGAGATGATGACGCAACTGATCATGGCCAAGAGCTTCCCCGACGGACTCCGGCGGGTACGCGAGCACCGCGCCGCTGGCCATCGCACGGTGCTGATCACCGGCGCGCTCAGCTTCAATGTGGAAGGACTGCGGCCGTTGTTCGACGAGATCTTCGCAGCAGAAATGACCGTCAAACCCGACGGGACCTACACCGGCGAGATGCCGGTGGTCCCGCCGACTGGCGAAGCCAGGGCGCAGCTGCTCGCCGACTACTGCGATCAGGAGGGCCTCGACCTCGACGAGTGCGTTGCATATGCGGACTCATCATCAGACTTGCCGCTCTTCGAAGCAGTCGGTTTCCCGGTCGCGGTCAACCCCGAAACGCGGCTCGCCGCCATTGCCCGCAAGCGGGGCTGGTTGGTCGAGAACTGGAGCAAGGCTTCCGGATCACCGCAACCACTGCTCCCCATCGGCAAACTGTTGAGTGAGCGCGAGCGGAAGGCATTCGTCTCATGAGAGCGCTCCAAGTCCGACGCAACATCGCCATGCTGGGCATGGCCCGTATTGCCTCGGCAATGTCGCCCGTGATGGCCGCCAAGATGGGCCCGCTCGAGATGCGTACCATTGACGACCCGGAGTGCCCAGGGGGCGCCAACGCTGCAGGTTGGCATCGCGTTCGCACCCGGCTCGCCGGCATCTGCGGATCCGACATTGCGTTGGTTGAGGGTCATGCCTCGACGTACTTCGAGGACTGGGTGAGCTTTCCATTCGTCCCGGGCCACGAGGTGGTCGGCGACCTCGACTCGGGCAAGCGAGTCATTCTGGAGCCGGTGCTCGGCCATGCGGCCCGCGGACTCCCGCTGCCATTCGACGGCGCAGCACCCGCTGACGGCGACGACTACGCCCATCTCGCCATGGACGCACACGGCGGAGCGCTCGCCCCCGGAATCCAGACCGGCTTCTGCTGTTCGACGGGCGGCGGATGGGCTCCCTGGTTCTGGGCGCACGAATCTCAGCTGCATCACATCGACGACGACATGCCCGACGAGCGGGCTGTGCTCGTCGAACCGCTCGCTGGTGGCATTCACGCTGCGCTCCTGGCTCGACCGTCGATGATCGGCGTCGAGAATCCGGTGGTCGCCGTGCTCGGCGCTGGCACGATGGGACTCGCTGCGGTCGCTGGACTCAAGCGCTACGTGCCCGAGGCTCGCGTCGTTGTCGGCGCCCGCTACCCGCACCAGCAGGCATACGCCAAGGCGCTCGGCGCCGACGTCGTTGTTCCGGGCAGCGAACTTCAGCGGGCTGTCCGCCGTGAAGTGGGCGGCATGCTGGTGGGTGGCCAACTCACCTCGGGCGCACACGTCACCATCGACGCCGTCGGCTCCAACTCGTCGGTCAGCGATGCGTTGGGCATGACCAAACCCCGCGGCCGAGTTGTTCTCCTCGGGATGCCCGGTGATGTCACCCTCGACCTGACCGGGCTGTGGCACCGAGAAACCGAACTCAAGGGCGCCTACACCTACGGCACCGAGACACTGGCCGACGGACGCACCACGTCGACCTTCGACCTGGCCATCGACACCGCCAACCATTTCGAAGCCGAGCGACTGCTCTCAGCCACCTACCCGCTCGCCGATCACGTCGACGCCATTGCGCACGCGGCCTCGGCAGGTCGCCGCGGCGCTGTCAAGATCGCTTTCGACATGCGGGAGCACTCATGATGCCGCTCGCCGATTCCCAAGCGAATCGCCATCTCCACGCCGACTCCCCCCTCCACGCCCACTCCCCCTTGCGAAAGAGTGTTCACTGATGCCACGCCCAGGATTCGTTCTCGACGTCGATCGTTCGACACCACCCATGCTCTTCTGGCGCGGCGAGAACTTCAGCCTCGAACGTCTCCCCGCCGACCGCAGCCGAGTCATCTATCCACCCGAACCGCTGGCCGGCATCGAAGACGTCGACGGCGCCATTCGCAACGCGCTGCTCAATCCCATGGATGCCGAGCCGCTCCCGACGCTGCTCAAGCCAGACATGAAGCTCACCATTTGCTTTGACGACGCGTCGCTCTCTTTGCCCAAAATGCGCCAGCCAGACACGCGTCAACGCATCATCGAGGCCGTGCTCGAAATGGCAGCAGCGGCTGGCGTCGACGACGTCCATCTCATCGCTGCGCTCGGTCTGCACCGGCGGATGCACGACTACGAACTCAAGCACGTGCTCGGCGATCGCATCTTCGACGCTTTCCATCCTCGCGGCACGCTGTATCAGCACGACGCCGAGGACTACGACAACCTGGCAGTGATCGGCGAGACCGAGGAAGGCGAGGTCCTTGAGATCAACAAGCGTGTCGCTGAGTCCGACCTCGTCGTCTACGCCAACGTCAACCAAGTCGCCATGGATGGTGGCTGGAAGTCGATCACCACTGGCGTCGCTTCGTATCGGTGCCTGAGCTTTCACCACAACCCGAAGACGCTGCAGAACACCCGCAGCCTGATGGATCGCCATCACAGCGATCTCCACAAGAGCTTGTGGCGAATGGGCAAGGTCCTGCGCGACAGCGGTCCGCAGGTGTTCACGGTCGAGACCACGCTGAACACGAACACGTTCCCCAAGCCCTTTGACTTCCTCGCGAAGCGCGAATGGGAGTGGAACGCCAAGGACCGGGCAACGTACCTCGCCACGCAGAAATCGCTGAGCGCGATGCCGGTCAAGGCACGCCGCAAGATCATGCACAGCATCGAGTCGCCATATGAGATGACCAGCGTCCAGGCCGGATTCACACCGACCGTGCACGAAGAGACGCTGAAGAACGTCTACGCCCAGCACCTTGTTGAAGTCGAGGGCCAGACCGACATCTTGACCATGGGCATCCCCTACATCTGCCCGTACAACCCTGAGGGCATCATGAACCCGATCCTCGTCATGTGTATGGGCTTGGGATACCTGTTCAACATGTACCGCGGCAAACCGCTGGTGCGCGAGGGCGGTGTCATCATCATGACGCACCCGACGTATCCCGACTTCAACCCCATCCACCATCCGAGCTACATCGACTTCTTCGAAGAGGTGCTGCCCGACTCGACCGACCCTGCGGTGATGAGCGAGAAGTGGGAGAAGAAGTACGCCGAGGATGAGTGGTACCGACACCTTTACCGAACGGGCAATGCGTATCACGGCGTGCATCCGTTCTACGCCTGGTACTGGGGAGCTCACGGCCAACAGCACGCGGGCAAGGTCATCATCGTCGGCGGTGACGCCCCCACGGTTCGACGCTTGGGGTTCACGCCCGCTTCGACGATGAACGACGCCTTGGAGATCGCGAGCGACGTTGTCGGCCGGTCACCGTCGATCACCCACCTCCACGTACCCTCGGTCCTGGTCGCCGACGTCAAGTAGGGCGCTCCGGCAATGGCCTCTTCACACATCAAACGGGCACAACGGCTCGCTGGCACCGCCGAACGCGCGCTCAGTCAGGCCACCACACCACTGCGCAACTTCGGGTTCCCGTACCGCACCCCGACCGTGCCGCGTGGCGTCGAAGTGCCACCCGAGGTATCGGGACTTGGCGCCCACTACGACACCGAATGGGCACGCCGTCCACTTGCGTCGGGCGTGCGCGGAATCATCACCGAAGGCCCGATTCGCCTCGCAGCGCGTGCACTGACCAACCCCGAGGTCACTGGCGTCGACCGGTTGAGCGACCTCACCCGGTTGGAAAATCCGCCCCCGGTGATCTTTGCTCCGACACACCACAGTCACCTCGACACCGGCGTGATGATCCGGTCGATCCCGACCGTGTGGCGACGCCAGCTGGTCGTCGCCGCTGCTGCTGACTACTTCTTCGACAAGAAGTGGAAGTCGGCAATTTCGGCGCTGTCACTCAACGCGGTGCCGATCGACCGCGAGTCGACGGGGCGAACCTCGAGCGACCTGCTGTCGGGACTCATCGCTGATGGCTACAGCCTGGTGATCTACCCAGAGGGCGGCCGCTCCCCTGACGGTTGGGGCCAGGATTTCAAGGGCGGCGCCGCGTACCTGGCGTCGAAGACCGCTACACCGGTGGTGCCCGTGTTCATCGACGGCACCGGCGCCATCTTCGGCAAGGGTATGAAGTGGCCCAAGCCCGGCAGCACGAAGATCGTGTTCGGCTCGGCCCTCTCGCCCCTCGAAGGTGAATCGACCCGGCGGTTCAACGCTCGTATCGAAGCTGCCGTCACCGTGCTCGGCGACGAGGCGATCACCGACTATTGGTCTGCCCGCCAACGAGCTGCCCGCGGCACGAGCCCGGCATTGACCGGCCCGGAGCACACCAGCTGGCGACGTGACTGGGACCTTGCGGACCGGCGCAAACTCGGGGCTGCCAGCAAGCGCCGCAGACAGAAGCGCACCTGGCCCGACCTCGGCTGAGCAGCGAGGCGAACACTCACCAGGTGTCGATGTTGGGCCGTTCACCGCGCGACGGGGGCGCTGCAGCGAGCAGCGTGGTGATCCAGCGCCGCGTGTCGGCCGGGTCGATCACGTCGTCGATTTCGAAGTGTGTGGCGACGCTGACCGCCTTGCCGTGTTCGTACATCCGATCGACCATCGTGTTGAACAGCGCTTCACGCTCTGCGTCGCTCGCTGCGGCCTCGAGCTCCTTGCGGTAACCAAGCCGCACCGCACCTTCGAGTCCCATGCCTCCGAACTCTCCCGTTGGCCACGACAGGCAAGCCAGCGGAGCCTTCGTGGAACCGCCCATCATCGCCTGGGCGCCGAGGCCGTAGGACTTCCTCGTCACGACGGTCACCATCGGGACCGAGAGGTTGGCTCCCGTCACGAACAGGCGGCTGCAATGGCGAACCAACGCTGTCTCTTCCACGTCGGGGCCGACCATCATGCCGGGCGTGTCACACAACGTGATCACCGGCAGCCCGTGTGCATCGCAAAGCTGCATGAACCGAGCCGCCTTGTCGGCACCATCGGAATCGATCGCTCCAGCCAAGTGGTGCGGGTTGTTGGCGACGACCCCCACGGGCCGCCCCTCGACGCGCGCCAATGCCGTGACCATGCCCAGGCCAAAGTCGCGCCGCAGTTCCGTGACCGAGCCAACGTCGAAGAGGCCATCGATGACGCGCCGGATGTCGTAGGCCCGGAGTCGGTCAAGCGGCACGACGTCGCGCAGGGCGGTCTGATCCGGCGACTCCCACAATTCAACCGAGCCCTGGAAGTACCCGACCAGCCGCTTCGCGATTGTGGTGGCCTCGGCTTCGTCGGCAGCGACGATGTCGACCACGCCATTGGCACGCTGCACCTCGATCGGACCGATCTCGAGCGGCTCGTACACACCCAAACCGCCGCCTTCGATCATCGCTGGACCGCCCATGCCGATGTTCGAATCTTCCGTGGCGATCACGATGTCGCAACACCCCAACAGGGCTGCGTTGCCGGCGAAGCAATAGCCGGCGTTGACGCCGATGAGCGGCACCGTCCCCGACAACTCGGCAAACCAGAGAAATGCCAGGCAGTCGAGGCCACTCACCCCGAGTTGGTCGGTGTCGCCGGGCCTGCCGCCACCACCTTCGGTGAAGAACACCACCGGCAAGCGGAGCTGCTCAGCCAGCTCGAACAGTCGATCCTTCTTGCGGTGGTTCTGCGTACCCTGGGTCCCGGCAAGCACGGTGTAGTCGTACGACATCGCAATGCACTTGCGTGTGCGTTCGTCAGCAAACAGATCCCCGTTGACGTCTCCGATACCGGCAACGAGTCCGTCGCCCGGTGTGTTCTCGATCAGGTCGGCCAGGTCCCGTCGCCGACGCTGCGCGGCAATGACGAGCGGCCCGTACTCGATCAAGCTCCCCTCATCGACGAGGTCAGCAACGTTCTCCCGCGCCGTGCGCCTCCCGCGCCGCCGACGCTTCGCCACGGCCTCCGGTCGCGCCGCGTCGAGCCCACCCTCATGTCGCTCGATGACTTCGGTCAGATCGGGCCGGTCGAGTCCAGTCGGCAGCGCCATCGCCGAGGAAATGTCGGGGGGCGGCAGCGTTGCGTCGTCATCGGAGTCCACCGGGTCGCCGAGCGACATCAAGACGTCACCAACAGCGAGCGTCGCGCCTTCGACAACCGCAATCGACGCGACCACCCCATCAGCGGGAGCAACCACCTCGTGGTGCATCTTCATCGACTCAACCAGCGCCAGAGCCCCGCCAAACCGCACCGCTTCACCCGGGCGCGCCAACAACGCCACCACGGTTCCCTGCAACTCCGACACCACGTCAATCGTCATCGCCAGTGTTTACAGCACTCGCCCCCTCTGCCCCGAAGCGGTGAGTCTGTTGGCCGTCTGCTGAAGTCAGCGTGCTACGAAGGTGAGCGTTGGAAGGTGGTGATCGACTGATCCCCCATCACGAGTTCAGCGGCGACAGCTGCGAAAAGCGCGGGCACAATGAAACCTGGCTGTCCCGTCGTTTCGGCAACGAACATGACAGCGGCGAGCGGCACGCGGTAGCCGGCGCCGAGGAATGCCGCCACGCCAAGAATGACGTACAAGGTGGGGTCAAGCGGGTTGATGATGTCGCCCACACCGCGCCCAACGATGGCTCCGCCAACCACGAGCGGAATGAATACACCGCCGACGCCGCCGCCGGCGAGGGTCACTGCCGTCGAGAGACATCGAATGAAGAAGATCGCGGCGAGCAGCCAGATGGCATGCTCCTCACCCAGCCAGCCGAACACCTCATAGCCGGACCCGAGCGTGAGGCTCTCGCCGGTCAGTGCCCGGGTCAGCATGAAGAGACCGGTGAGCGACGCTCCCGTGATCACCAGTCGGACCGTGATCGGGCGAAGCGTGAAGGCCTTGGCCATGCGGATCAGTCGCGAGAATGCGCGTGCGCCGAGCGCACACCCGATACCGATGAACACAGCACCCGCCAGGTCCTTGTACTGGAACGCAACGGCCCGGTCGGTGTCGAAGGAGAAGATGGGTTTGGTGCTGCTGAAGGCAACGAAGACGAGATAGCCCGATGCCGACGCAACCAGCGCCGGGAGCAGCATGCGTCGTGCCATCTGGTCGCGAAACGGAACTTCAAGAGCAAAGATCGCACCGGTGGCGGGCGCCTTGAAAATCGCCGCGACACCAGCAGCGGCCCCCGCGACGAGCAGCGTTCGGTAGTCGGCGCCTCGAAAGGCAGCGGGGAGCCGCCGCTGGATGAACGCACCCATCGCCGACCCGCCGTACATCGACGGGCCTTCCAGCCCCATTGCCCCACCCATGCCAAGCGTCGCGATTGCCGCCATGATGCGACCGATGAAGGCTCGGGGTCGGAGTGGGTATTCCGAGTCGTGGAACGCGCGCAGGTATTCATCCGAGGTAGCTGGCGATGCGCCGTTGCCAACGATCCGGAGGATGAGTGCCGCCGCAACCAGTCCGAGGCCCGGCGCGATGGCGGCGAACCAGAGTGGACCGTGCAGCACTCTGTCGAAAGCCACCTCGGCGACGACAAATTCGAAGAAACGGACGCCGAGTCCGGTGATTGCTCCGGTGACCGCAGCCAGCAACACGACTTCGCGTGATCGCCGAACAAGGTCGCGTAGTTCGCCCGTGCGGATGTCGAAGGCGGCGGGCGTCATCGCCGTCATCACCTTGGGTCGCCACACGACCTCCGACTCTACGCCTTCAACACAACATGTTTCGCAGGCTGCGCCGGCTTCGTCGCAGTCTGTTCAAGTTTGTCGCTCAACTGGCCAATTCGATGCAGGCCTGACACTCCCGCGGCTCGATCGCCTCATGCGTTCAGCTTGGCAGCCGGGCGCGGTCAGGATTGACGAGCGAGCTCGTCGGCGAAGTACGGAATCGTCTTCGCAAGCCCTGCGCGGAGTGCGATCGTCGGCGCCCAGTCGAGGTGCCGTGTTGCGAGGGTGATGTCGGGCTGGCGTTGCTTCGGATCGTCGCTCGGCAGCGGTTCGTGGACGAGACCAGCGGTGGAGCCGGTCAGTTCGACCACAATTTCAGCGAGCTCGAGCATGGTGAATTCGACAGGGTTGCCGATGTTGATTGGCCCGGTCTGGTCACTGTCGAGCAGGGCGACAAAACCGCGCACCTCATCAGCGACGTAGCAGAAGCTGCGTGTCTGTTGACCATCGCCGTAGATCGTGAGCGCCTCACCACGCAGCGCCTGCACGATGAAGTTCGACACGACCCGACCATCGTCGGGCTGCATGCGCGGACCATAGGTGTTGAAGATCCGAACGATCTTCACGTCAACGCCCTTGCTGCGGTGATAAGCCATCGTCAACGCCTCAGAGAAACGCTTTGCCTCGTCATACATCGAACGATGACCGATCGAGTTGACGTGACCCCAGTACGTCTCGGGCTGAGGATGCACCAGCGGGTCTCCATAGACCTCACTCGTCGACGCCATGAAGAACGTTGCCGATTTGCGATCGGCGAGTTCGAGCAGGTTGCGTGTACCGATGCTGCCGACATCAAGCGTTTCGATCGGGAACGCGTAGTAGTCCTTCGGTGATGCCGGACTGGCCAAGTTCATCACTGCATCGACGTCACCGTCGACGTCACATGCCACGACGATGTCCTGCTCGATCAACGTGAACGAGTCGTGACCGATCAAATGCGCAACGTTGGCGGCACGACCGGTGATGTAGTTGTCGACGCAGACGACCTCGTCGCCGCGGTCGATCAGAGCATCACAAAGATGCGATCCGAGGAAGCCCGCACCGCCGGCAACGACGACGCGCACTATCGGCGTCCGACGCCGTCGTAACCGAGTCCGACTCGCTTGACGTTCCACGGATCGAACATGTTGCGCATATCCACCAGTGTGGTCCCCGCACCCACCCGTTCAGCAACATCTTCCAAATCGATCTTCGCGAACTCTGGCCACTCCGTGAACACACACAGCACGTCAGCGCCGTCAGCGACCTCGATCAGCTCCGAACACAACTCGATGCCATCCAACGCGACCGCCTGATGTGGACTGAGCTCACCGCACGTTGTCGGGTCGAACGCCCGCACACGCGCCCCAGCCTTGCGCAGCTCGGCAATGATCGCCATTGCCGGCGACTCACGCAAATCATCAGTGCCAGCTTTGAACGTCAACCCCATCGCACCAACAGTCACACCCTCCAAATTCGAATGGTGTCGACCCACCGCCCTGGCGACCTTGTCGACCATCCGGGCACGTTGTTCGTCGTTGACCTCGACCACACCGCGCATCATCGAAAAGTTGTAGCCATGATCTTCGGCGATCTTGACCAACGCACGAGAGTCCTTCGGGAAACAACTCCCGCCCCAACCCGGGCCCGGATTCAAGAACTGCCGGCCAATCCGCTTATCAGAACCAATCCCGTCGACAACGGCTGCAACATCGGCACCCACCGCCTCACACATCGCAGCCACCGCATTCACAAAAGAGATCTTCATCGCCAAGAAACCGTTCGCCGCGTACTTGATCGTCTCCGCCGAGGACGGATCCGTAATGATGATCGGCGTGTCGATGCCGTCATAGAGCGCAGCAACCTTCTCCGCTGCCCCACGGTCACTGGAACCAATCACCACCCGATCGGGCAACAAGAAATCGCCAACAGCAGTGCCCTCACGCAGAAACTCCGGATTCGAGACCACGAACACGTCAGATCGCTGCAACACCTGCTCAACAGCAATCGTCGAACCCACCGGCACCGTTGACTTGTTCACCACCACCGCACCAGGCTTCAACACCGGCGCAATCTGCCCAGCCGCCGCCTCGATATACGACAGATCCGCTGAACCGTCCTCACCCTGCGGCGTCGGCACACACAAAAACACGATGTCGGCATCAACCGCAGCAGCCTCGGCACCCAACACGAACTCGAGACGACCCAACCCTCGAGCATCGGTCACGACCTGCTCCAAGCCGTCCTCCACAATCGGAATATGGCCAGCATTCAACATGTCGACCTTGCGCTGATCAATATCACCACACACCACGTGATGACCCATATGCGCAAAACACGCACCCGTCGTCAAACCCACATAGCCGGTCCCCACCACACCCAAACGAATCGACGAATCTGGCATAGGAGTGAAACCTCGAGTGATGATGTCGGACATGGCGCCCGCCCTTTCGTGCCGATGAAACCGTTCGTCGGTCCCGGCACCACGAAGGTCAGGACCCGTCAGGATATCGGCCGATTCTCAACGAACTTGAGACGGCTCCTCCAACACGAACTGAGCCACGGACGTCTGACACCTCCGAGAGCAGTCGGAATGAGCAGTCGGAGAGCAGTCGGTGGACCGCGAGTTCCGATTGTTGATCAGTTGCGCGGAACTTCGTTCCAGGGCACGGACTTGTCGACACGGGGCTCGCCGGGGAGTCCGAGGACCTGCTCACCGAGGATGTTCCGCATGATCTCTGACGTGCCGCCTTCAATGGAGTTTGCACGAACTCGGAGAAACGCGTAGCGCAGTCCGTGCGCAGAGCCGCTCGCAATGGATTCCTCAGGACGACGGAAGGTGTAGTCGTAGTCAATCAAGGCGTCGGCGCCGAGCAAGTTCATACAGAACTCGTACAGCCCCATGTTCAGTTGCGAGTACGCCAGCTTGGCAATCGACATTTCAGGGCCGGGGTTTCCGGACCGCGCGTTCTGGCTTGCGCGCATGTTGGTCAGGCGGCCGACTTCGGCCTCAACCCAGAACTGCATCAGTCGATCCTTGGTGGCCGGGTCCTTGCGTGACTCGTCCATGGCTTCCCATACTTCGACGGCGTCGTTCGCCGCGCCGCCGCGCCGGGGCACACCGCCGCCGCCGCCGCCAATGGCGTTGCGCTCGTTCATCAGCGTGGTCAGGCTGGCCCGCCAGCCTTCGCCGACCGCTCCGACGCGACAGTCGTCCGGCACGCGGACGTCGGTCATGTAGACCTCGTTGAACTCTGCCTCACCCGTGATCTGACGCAATGGCCGAACTTCGACACCCTCGGCGCGCATGTCGAGTGCGAAGTAGGTCATGCCCTTGTGCTTCGGTGCCTCAGGATCTGTGCGGGTGACCAGCATCCCGAAATCAGCGACGTGCGCCAACGTGTTCCACACCTTTTGGCCGTTGACGATCCATTCGTCGCCGTCGCGCTCGGCGCGGGTACCGAGTCCAGCAAAGTCAGATCCTGCACCAGGCTCGGAAAACAGCTGACACCACTTCTCTTCGCCGGTGAACATCGGGCGGAGAAAGCGTTCTTTCACGGCGTCATCGCCGTGCGTCGCAATCGTCGGCCCTGCCAGCGCCATGAAGAACGTGCTCGGGTCAGTCGGCTTCGCTCCGGCCTCCTTCAGGCGACGCTCGACGATGCGGTTCAATTCGGGGCGCAGCCCGAGTCCTCCGTCACCTTCGGCAAAGTGGACCCAGGCCAGTCCGGCGTCGAATCGAGCGCCACGAAATTCGGCGTTGTCCATTGTCGAGGGGTCGTGAGCGGCGAGCAGCGCGTCGAGCGCATCATTGACCCGTTGCGTCTCGGGATCGACGGATCTCGATCCGGCAGCGGCGTCGGTCTCGTTGAGTGTTGCGGTCATTCGTGCAGTGTCGCAGAAGGCCGTTGTCGTCACGAAGTTGGCCCGACGACACACGTCACGTCATGGACGCCGAAGAGACCCTGCCAGCATCCCGCTTCCGTATCTTCGTGCTGGGTACCTTCGAAGCGTGCTTGCATTTGCCGCGACGCCAGGATTGCTCGAAACACTCGAGGAGGGATGCGGTGATGACCCCTCGTTCATTTGCGAGCAGGTGTACGACCTCACTGACGGCAACGAGGACTTGACCCAAGTCGTTGACTGGGTGCTTCATCGGCCGCTCACGATTCTGATCATTCTCGCCGTTGCGTGGATATCAAGTCGGCTCGCCCGACGTTATGTCTTTCGTGCGGTCGAGAAATTCGTGGACTCCGACAGCTCAGCAGCTGCTCGTCGTCTCCGCCAGATCGGCATTGATCTCCCCGAGACGATCAGCGGCGAGGAACCCGATCCCCGCCGGCAGGCCCGGGCCGCCTCGATCGCGAACGTCGTCGGCAGCACGCTGGCGGTGTTGATCTGGACGGTCGCGACCATCTTGATCATTGGTGAACTGGGTTTCGATCTTGGCCCATTCATCGCCGGGGCTGGCATCGCTGGCGTGGCTCTTGGGTTCGGTGCCCAAGGTTTGGTCAAGGACTGTATTGCCGGACTGTTCATGCTGGTCGAGGACCAATATGGGATTGGCGATTTCGTCGATCTCGGCGAGGCAATTGGTGAAGTCGAAGAGGTGACGCTTCGAGTCACCAGGCTCCGCGGCCTCAACGGAACTGTCTGGCACGTGCCCAACGGTGAAGTTCGACGGGTCGGCAACACGTCCCAACTCTGGTCGGTTGCGCTCGTCGATGTCGATGTCGCGTACGACAGCGACCTTGACGAAACGCGTGAGCTGATGCTGAGCACCACACAGGAGGTGTGCCGATCCGAAGCGTGGAGGGCGGACGTACTTGAGGATCCGATTGTGCTCGGCGTCGAAGCCTTGGGTGCTGACGGCATCACGATGCGCATGATCGTGAAGACCACACCGGGCTCGCAGTGGGCTCTGCAGCGACGGCTGCGTGAAGCACTCAAATCGTCGTTCGACAATGCCGGGATCGAAATTCCGTTCCCACAACGCACCGTGTGGATGCGCGGCGAGAGCGAGGCAAACACCGGCGACGGATCAGAAACGATCGGCGATCACGCCGGCACGTGACCACCGTGCCCAGCTCTTTCAAGATTCCCCGGCTTTCGTCAAAGAAGCTGCGCCGCGCGCTGGCGGCTGCCACAATGTCGCAATGTTGATCGGCATGGTGGCGCTGGGTTGGGACGTGGTCTCCGCTACGCCATCCGGTCGCGGCCTCGTCATTGGAATCCTCCTGCTCGCCATCGCGGCGATCGGCCTCTGGTTCGCTGAACGTCACGTCGCTCCCACTCGCCCGCAGCCGGCGGATCACCCCGGCGAGCTCCGCAGAGAATCACCCGCCGTCGTCAACATGTTGACCAATGATGCAACGCTGACGGCATCAGGGTTCCGGGCCACCCTCATCGATCTGGCCGCTCGCGGCTGGCTGCGCCTACTGCCACCGGCCGACGACGATGATGACCTGGGTCGGGTGCGACCCGCTGCCACGGCCTATGAGGGAGATGCGCTCCTCCCCCACGAGCGCCTCGTACTGCAACACGTGATGGCCCGGTTCACGACCGACCGAGCGATTCCCGTGCGATTTCTGGCAGTTGACGTCAAGGGTGCATGGTGGCGTCGGTTCCGTTCCCTCGTTGTCGACGACGCCCAGCAGGCCGGACTCTTGCGTCGACGTTGGACGGCGCAGCTGCTGGCTGCCCCTGCCGTGCTCGTCGTTCTCGCTGGGTTGATCATCTGGGCGGCGCGCGACGGTGACGTCGATGTCGCCGTCGTCGACTCGATCGAGCGTCGGGCGTGGTTCTTCGCAGCGCTCCTCGGCGTGGCGGCACTTGGCTATCGCATCGTTCGTCACGCCATCGACCACTCCCTCACTCATACCGAGGCGGGCCTTGCGGCGACGCGAGAATGGCTGGCAGTCCGTCAGCAGCTGGTCGAGGCCGACTACGGGCCGATGGCCCCCAGCGCGATCGAGGTCGGTGATCGCAGTCTCGGCTACGCCTCGGCGATGTGCCTCGCCGAGGGCGCAGCGGTCGAGCTGCCCTTGGCCCGCGAAGACCACCACCGCGCGTGGAGCAACGTTGGCCAGCACGCACGTTTGGTGCGAGTGAAATATCCAACGCGTCTCGGGTACGGCCTGCACCCCGTGGTCGCGATGGTCGCCGGACTCGTCGCTGCGTTCGTCGGATTGCGTCTCCGACGGTTCTTCAGCGACGCCGCCCGTGGCGACACTCTGGATTCGTTGTACGAGCGCTTCCCGGAACAGGACTGGCTCATCGCAGACGTGGCAACAGGGCTCACCGTGCTCACGTTCGTCCCCATCCTGGCCGGCGTCTTCGTTGCCATCGCTGGCGCTGCCGACGTGTTCAGCACCGTCGAACGGACCGGCGTCGTGCTCCGGGCTCGTCAACCTGCCGAAGTGGCGCCACTACCTCGTTTGATTCGCAGGCTCATCGAACGCGATCGATACACGCTGTTCGTGGCAATCGACGATGGGACCTCAGACACGGTTGTGGCATGGCGCGCAGGCGAGCGCAATGCCATCCCCCAGGGAGCGAACGCAACCGTGCGGGCCTCACCGGTACTCGGCTACGTCCGCCGCGCGGTTCCGGTCGGACACATTCTCGTCGACGACTAGCGACTCGTCGACGACGAGCGAGCGGCTGGTCGGGCGGAGTCGGCGTTGCGCCGGATGGCGTCAACGATTTCTTGCTGGCGCGGCTCGGGCACGTCGTGGCCCATGTCAGGGAACATCAACAGCCGAGAGCCAGGAATCGCCGCAGCAGTTGCCGTACCACCGCTCGGCCGCACCAATTTGTCCATCAACCCATGGATGACGAGCGCGGGAAGGTCAAGCTTGCGCAGCGCTGGTGTTCGGTCCGGACTCGCCATGATGGCCGCCGTCTGGCGGCCTGTGCCCGCAGGCCGAAATGACCGGTCGACGCTGATCTGGGAGCGGCGCAGATGCTCTGACGGGTCGAAGTGGGACCCGCTGAAGAGGGCAAACATGTCGACCGAGCGCTGCGCTGCGGTCGCGCGGTTCGGCGTCGGCATTTTTGCCAGCTTCGGCATGATTGACGGAGCGATCCGACCGCTCTTGCGGTCACCGGTGTTGGACATGATCGACGTCAGTGATCGCACACGCTGCGGATGCTCGATTGCGATGGTCTGCGCGATCATGCCGCCCATCGACATCCCCACGACATGTGCTTGCTCAATACCGAGCGCGTCAAGCAGACCGATGGCGTCATTGGCCATATCGGTGATCAGGTAGCCGGCCTTTGGCGGACGCTTGACCAGCGTTGCAAGCACCGCTCGCGTTTGGGTGGGCGGCTCCCAGTCGAACTCGGTGGAGAGACCCTGATCACGATTGTCGAACGTGATCACTTGGAAACCTGCAGCAACGAACCGGTCGATGAATCCATCGGACCAGTCAGTGAGCTGGCCACCCAGGCCCATCACCATCAGCAGCGGTTCGCCTTCGCCAGTTGTCTCGTATTCGATCGTAATGCCGTTTGCTTCCACCGATGCCATGTCGCCGAGCGTACGCCAGCGAGGTCGCGAGCATCTCAGAGAGCGCGGAAGAAGCCGGCTTTCAAATAGGCGCCCTCGGGGAAGGTGACCGGGTGGTCGATGTCGTGGCCCGTGCGGACGAGCTGGCGGAGGTCGCGGCCCGCCGCGTCGGCAGCATCCAGCACCGTCGCATAGAACAAGTCGGCAGAGACCCGGCTCGAGCACGAGGCCTGGACGAAGATTCCACCGGGACGCACGAGGCGAAGTCCAATGTGGGTGAGCCGGGTGTAGGCCCGCACGGCAACGTCGACACTCGACTGTTTTTGTGCGAACGACGGCGGATCGACAATCACGATGTCGTAGGTCTTCCCAGCCCGGGCGAGGGCGATCATCACATCGAAGGCATCGCCGACTTCGGTGGTGTGTTCACACGCGGCCACCTCGGCTCGTGCCGCGTTGTGGGCCATGTTGCGCTCGGCAATCGCAAGCGTCGGGGCGGAGATGTCGACGCTGTGGACGCTGCGCGCTCCCCCTGCGGCGGCGTGCACACTGAAGCCGCCTGTTGACGCGAACACGTCCAAGACGTCGCGATCGCGAGAGAGCCGTCCGAGCCGGAGCCGATTAGCACGTTGATCGAGGAAGTGGCCCGTCTTCTGTCCGGTGCGAACGTCGGCCTCGAAAATGAGCCCGCCTTCCGTGAACAACACAGGCCCGTCGGGAATCTCTCCGGCAATCACGTCGCCGTCATCGAGTCCGTAGGTCTCACCGGCAGCGACGTTGCGCCCGAGCCGGAGGACCACCGACGTTGCATCGGTGGTGGTCATCAGCACATCTGTCAACAGGGCCAGGTGCGGAAACCAGACCGGCGAGTACAACTTGACGACGAGCGTGGTGTCGTACTGGTCGACCACGAAGCCGGGCAACCCGTCGTTTTCGCCGTTGATCAGCCTGAAAGCCGGGTGCCCAGCGGACTCGGCGTCCACGAGTGGTTGGCGGATCTGTCGAGCCGCGGCGATTGCTTGCGTCCAGAAGTCTGCATCGATGGTTGCAGGCTTGCCGACGTGCAGGATGCGGATGGCGATCGGACCGTTCGGGTCATAGAGGCCAATCGCGGCGAACCGTCGATCGTTGTCGAAGATGACCGCGAGGTCGCCCGGGGCACCATCATGATTCACCGATGCGACCGACTCATCAAACACCCAGGGGTGTCCCGCGCGTACGTGCCGGAGCGCGTCCGCGGTGATGCGGACGGCGAGGCGGCGGTCAGAGACCTGCGGGAGCGATTCGAGCACCAGGTGAGGTTACGGCCGCCCCGTCCGTTCTACCTCGGGATGAAACGGGCAGGCGGTCAGGCGTTCGGCAACACCACGACGCCAACACTCGGTGCGACGTTGCCGTCGTGCACGTCGGCCCACGCTGCTGCAGCTCCGTCGGAGCCGGTGCGGTGGTCGATCGACAGCCAGGTACGGCTGCCTTCGACGAACGATGTGAGCGCATCGGCGCATCGCTGTTGGTACACCTCGCGTCCCCACTGCTCCAAGCGTCGACCGACCTCCGACGGAGCAAAAAACAGCTCTGGCTGTGGGCCGGGCAACTGAGCCGCAGTTGCAGCATCGACATCGGGCGCGTCATGGTGGCTGCGGCCGACGGTCATCGAATACTTGAGCTGGTCGCCAAGATGGGTGTGCACCGATCCAAGCACCGTTGGATTGCCCGCCATGTCGATGGACACTGTTGCGACAGACGCATCGATGTCGGCGACCTCGTCGTAGGTGACGACCTGGTCGTAGTAGCCGAGGCCGCGCACGAAGTCAGCGTTGCCAGCCGAAGTCAGTCCGATGACCTTGGCGACGCCACGTTCCGCAGCACGCTGGGCAAACCCGATTGCCGTCTTCGACGATGCGGACAGTACGACGACCTGCGTTGCGCCGAAGTAGGCCGGTTCGCCGTTGTCGGTGCCGCCACCAGAATCGGCAAAGAACTCTTCGGCGAGGTAGCCGGTGAGGAACAGCCCGCGGAGCAGCACGTGGCGGTCTTCACCGTCGTCGGCAGCGTCGTACATCGCGTCGCGCTTCGTGTCGACGTATGAGCGATACACCGGCGCGTGCGGCTGCCGGTGGGCACCGTCGTCGCGGAACCCGTCGCTCACCAACGTGGCGGTGATGACCGTGGTCGATGCCATGGGGAACCATCCGTAGTAGCGACCGCCAACGGCGATGTCGGGGTTGTTCGACTCGACGACTTCGGCCCAGCCCATCGCCGGCACCTGACCGAACGGCAGCTCGGTGGGAAAGAATTCCCAGTACGCAAGCATGTCACCGAACACGGCGTAGGTGATGTTGTTGGCGGTCACGGCAAATCGATCGATACGCAGCCGGACCTGATTCTCATCGAGCGGCTGTTCGGCCATCTCGACGGTCTTGGTGGTGCCGATGACCTTGCGTTCGACGAGAAGTGCGTGATCCATCATTCCAGCATGACAGACCGCGGTTCGACGGTGTCAGCCGGTTGGAGCTGCTGCGCGTCAACCGACTACAACCGGGGCATGACTCAAGACGCCAACTACCGCAACACCGACCACGCGCCGCTCGATCTCAAGAGCCTGTTCGGTCTGTCCGGCAAGGTCGCCGTAGTCACCGGAGGCTCGCGCGGCATCGGCTACATGATCGCGGCCGGCCTGGTTGCCAATGGCGTGAAGGTCTACATCACTGCGCGAAAAGCCGCACAGTGTGATGCGGCGGCCGCAGAGTTGTCGCAGGCTGAGCCCGGACACGGCGAGTGCATCTCGATTCCGGCCGACATGTCGACTGCTGCCGGTATTGCGTCCCTGGTCAGTGCGTTCTCTGAGAACGAGAACCAGCTCGACATCCTGGTCAACAACGCCGGAGCTGCGTGGGGCGCTCCACTCGGCGAATTCCCCGAGATGGGCTTCGACAAGGTAATGGACATCAACGTCAAGGCGCCGTTCATGCTGACCCAGGCATTCCTCCCGCAGCTGAAAGCAGGCGCCTCGGACGAGGACCCGGCGCGTGTCGTGATGATTGGATCGATCGACGGCATCCGAGTCCCGGTCGGCGACAACTACTCGTACTCGGCGTCCAAGGCCGCCATTCACATGATGACGCGGCATATGGCCTCCCACTTGGTCGGTGAGCACATCCTGCTCAACTCGATCGCTCCTGGTCCGTTCCCATCAAAGATGATGGCCTACATGCTCGACGACGAGGACAACCGCAACATGGTTGAGGGCACGAACCCGCGCAAGCGGGTGGGCACGCCGCAAGACATCGCCGGCACCGTGATCTTCTTGTCCAGCCGAGCCAGCGCCTACACCACCGGCACCGTCATTCCCGTCGACGGCGGCATCTCCACGCTCTGAGCAGCAAGCAGCGGACTGATCGAAATGAAATGATGTCGTCATGGCAATGCGGTTGAAGGACTCGTACCACTTGGGCCAGCAAGTTGCTGACGACCCGCTCGTGCAGGTGATCGATGACTTCGTCACCGAGACCGAGCGGAGCCACATCATTCGGCTCACTGCGGACAAGCTCGACACTGCCCTGGTCAGCGCCGTCGGTGCAGCAAAGACCAGCGACGGACGGACGGGTTCGGTGGCGTGGGTCAAACACGACCACACACCGATCGTGCGGGGCTTGGTCAAGCGAGTGAGCAACCTCGTCGGCATTCCGGTGCGGCACGCTGAGTCGCTGCAGGTCGTGCACTACGGGGAGACCCAGGAGTACAAACCACACTTCGACGCGTACGACATGACGACGGAGAAGGGACAGCAGCGCACCGCCAAGGGCGGCCAGCGGCTCGTGACCGCGCTGATGTACCTCAACGAGGTCGAGGACGGCGGCGGCACGATTTTTCCAAAGCTCGACCTCGAAGTCGAGGCCCGCCCCGGCCGCATGGTGATCTTCCACAACGTGGGCGACAACGACCTCGAAGATTTGACGCGCCACCGCCACTCGCTGCATGGCGGGTCACCTGTGTGGGGTGGCCAAAAATGGGCCTGCAACCTGTGGTTCCGGCAGTTCCCATATGACACGAATACGACCCGAGGCCAGATCGGCAAACGCTCCAGTCGCAAACGTAGATAGGGACGGCGCTCACTGATGGCTCGAACGCCCAAGGTGGCCGGTACCTCGAAGCGATTTTGAACGCCTGGGAACGCAACCTGCGCACAGCCTTGAGCCGGCACAGCACGCCCGGATTGCTACCAACAAACGACCTGAAGAACATTGAGCTGCGACCTGGGTGTGGTCGGCTTTCTGCATGTTTAAAGACGCTGCCCGCAGCCAGTCGGTGAGCCGTACGCGCTCCGAGGTTGATGCCGAACTGCAGCCGAGCAAGGCCGCAGCTGTCCAGCGCCATGCTCCAGCGGCCACGCGTCGTCAGTCCGTGGTGCAGGCGAAGCTCAGCGTTGGGCCTGCCGATGACGTCTATGAGCGTGAAGCCGACGCCGTAGCGGATCAGGTCGTACGGTCATTGGCCGCACCGGCAGGCGCGGCAGCAGTTCCGGAGGGTCCGCGCGCTCAGCGCTCAGCGACAGCCAGGTCCGTTTCAGCGACCGTCGAAAGCGCGCCCCGAATCGGACGGGTTCGCCGGTCCGCAACGGTCGGCGTCGACGGAGGGGCATTGGATTCGGACACAGAAGCGGAAATCACCTCGACGCGGGGCGGCGGCCGAGCGATGCGCGCTGACGCTCGAAGCAGCATGGAGGGAGCCTTCGGAGCCGACTTCGGGCACATCCGGATTCACGAAGGTTCCAAGGCGTCGGAGTTGAACGATCGAATTCAGGCCAAGGCGTTCACGGTTGGCAGCGACATCTACTTTCGCGATGGCGCACCTGATACCTCATCGAGAGAAGGCCAACATCTCCTCGCTCACGAACTGACCCACACCGTACAACAGGGCGGCCGAGTGCAGCGATCGACTGGCAGCATCCAGCGTCATACCGATGTCGTTCAGCGTGGCTTCATGGACTCGATCGCGAACTTCTTTGGCGGAAAGAAAAAAGATGCCTCCCCCGCCAAAGGCTCCGAGATAAGCGGCCCGACCAATGTCTCGATCAACGGACAGTACGCCGAACCGGGCTTGGAGGACATGGGCGGAAATTGGCAAGTGTTCCCGGCTGATGACATCTTCCGGGCAGTCATGCCGAGCGTGAGAAAGAACACGTATGCATTGCTCACAAACTCCGCCATGTCGGGTCCCGTCTTTATCAATTCGCCGGAAGCCCAGACGTTGGGCGACCCAATGTTTCTGTCACCAAAACCCGGTGAGGAACGGCAAAGTACGGATAGAAAGAGCGACCGCGCCAATCGGATCGCGACGGACCCCAAGGCCGCCGCAGCGTTTGAGGCATGGTCCAAAACTGCATACGTGCCGGAAGCGAACTTTTGGCGTGCACAGTATCTGTACAGTCAAAGCCCATCGGTTGCTGCATTCCTAAAAATCTACAACCAATACGTGACTTCAACTTTCACTATCATGGCTCCAGAAGATGCCATGCAGGAACTCCACGGATGGGCAAATTGGATAAAGGGCGGACGTCAGGGACCCACCCCCGAGCGCGTCACAGAGTTCAGGACGGGGAACTGATCCAGCGGCGTTGGCGGTGCTGCGTCGCTGGCCATCTCGACGACGACCACTCAACCCTCAGACGAACGCGTTGACGCCGGTGGCGGCGGCGGACACATCCCACAGCTTGGCGGCGTTGGCGGCGTCGATGGCATACGGCTTGACGCCGAAGAACCTGCCCATTGCGTTATCGGGGTCTTCGAGATTGGCGATGTCGGCGTCTTCGCAATACACACCGCCCATTCCGTCCAACTGTGGTGAGGTGGCAGCAAAGATCGACGTCGATGCTCCCTGTTCAGGTGTTTTGAACAACTCGTTGATGTTGCCCGCCTCGTCCATCCAGCCCATCGCAATCATCTCTTCTTTCGGAAGGTGGCGCTGCAGCTCGGTCATGATGCCCCCGGGGTGTACGGCGAATGCGCGAACGCCATGTTCAGCGCCGAGGGCGTCGAGGTGGACGGCGAACAAAGAGTTGGCGGTCTTCGCCTGGCCGTAGGCAATCCACTTGTCATAGTCGGACGTGAAGTGGATGTCGTCGTAACGAATATCAGAGAGCTTGTGGCCGGTCGACGACAGCGCGACCACTCGAGCACCGCCGTCGGCATCCAGGGCAGGCCACATCTTGTTGGTCATCACATAATGCCCGAGATGATTCGTCGCGAACTGCGCTTCCCACCCGTCGCCGACCCGCGTCTCGGGGCACGCCATGATTGCGGCGTTGTTGATCAGGATGTCGACGGACCGGTCGCCGTCGGCGATGCGCTGACCAAACCCGCCGGCGCTCGCGACGTCACCCAGGTCCATCTCGTCGACGGTGATGGTGCCTGCGGTGTCACCCAGTCCGGCCAGCACTTCTCGTGCATGATCGGGACGGCGGGCGGGGACGATGACGTCAGCGCCCGCTTCTGCGAGGCCTTTTGTCGTTTCGAGGCCGAGACCCGAATAGCCCCCGGTGACAACAGCGAGCTTGCCGGAAAGGTCGGCGCCCGCAATGACTTCCGATGGCGTCGAGCGCATCCCGAATCCGGAGCCAAGTGCTTGCTGTGGAGTGCGTTGCTGAGCGGTCATCTCGGGAACGTAGCGCGAATCGCCGGCATGCGATGATGTTCCGATGTCGCCGACGTTGCCCGCAAGCTTTCATCCAGATGACGGTCTCACCGTCGAAGCCGCCAATGGCGGCCTCATCCACGGCGCCAGCGCCAACCATGGCGAACGTTTCGAACGCAAGCTGTGGAAAGTGCGCGATGGCGTCTGGTGCATGGTCGGCAACGGACTGTCCAACCAGACGTTTGTCAAGGGCCCGGGCGGTCTGATCGCGATCGACACGGGCGAGTGCAACGAGGAGATGCGTTTCGCGCTCGATGCCGTCGCTGCCGAGACAGACACACCGGTGGTCGCGGTGATCTACACGCACTTTCACTACGTCGGCGGAACGCAGGCTGTCATTGACATGGTCGGCGACGTTCCGATCTGGAGCCACAGCGGGGTGGTGGGCAACCGTCGGCGCAACAGCTCTGAAGTTGGTCCCGTGGCGCGATCGGGTCTCGTGCACCAGTTCGGTATCACGTTGCCGGCCGAGGGGCCTGACGCTCTCGTCAACGTTGGTCTCGGGCTCAGCTTCCGCAACGCCGAGCATGCTCCATTCACCGAGGGCTTCCTCGACCCGACCGACACCTTGAACGCGCCGACCACGGCAACGATTGCAGGGCTCACCGTCGAGATGACGCCCGCGCCTTCGGACGCTGACGATTCGATCACGATCTGGTTCCCCGAACTGTCGGTCTGCGTCAACAACATCGTGTGGCCGGTCCTGTTCAACGTTTTCCCTATTCGTGGCGAGGAGTATCGCGATCCAATCGGTCTCTTGGTCGGACTCGACCACATCGCCACGCTCGGTGCGGAGCATCTGGTGGGCGCACACGGCCCGCCGCTCAGTGGCGCAGACACCGTGTCCAACGAGGTACTCCGCAGCAGGGATGCCATCCAGTTCATGTGGGATCAGACGGTCCGCGGCATCAACAAGGGCCTCACCCTCGGCGAGTTGACCGAGGCCGTGCAGTTACCGGATCTGTACGCCGAGTCGTACCTCCAAACACAGTTTTATGGCGTCGTCGAACACCACGTCCGTCAGATCCACGCCGGACTGCGCGGCTGGTTCGATGGTGACGAGGCTGCGTTGTTCCCCGTCCCTCCGGCAGAGCGAGCGACCAAGCTTGTCGGCGGGTTTGGCGGCGCCGAGGCCGTCCGGGACAAAATTGCCGAGGCCACCGAATCGAACGACATCCGCTGGGCGATCGAAATGGCGACCTGGCTCATCCGCCTTGAGTCGGCCGACCACGATGATCGGGCCCAACTCGCCGGCCTCTTGCGCATGGTTGCCCGACGGACGACCGCGGCGAACATCCGCAACTGGTGCCTCGTCCGCGCTCGCCACCTCGATGGCACTGCCGACACCGACCGCTTTCATGCCCACCGGTTCTCTCTCGCGCAGGTCGAACAGGCCCAGGTCGCGGACGTTTTGGCAACGGTTCGCGTGATGCTCGACCCAACACTGTGCGGTGACGTTGACCAACAACTCACCATCGAGGTCAGCGGCGACCGCGCCGGGCTACATGTTCGCCGCGGTGTGGCCGTCCCGACCACCGGTTCCGACGAAGGACTACAGCTCTCGACGTCGACCACTCTGTGGGCTGCGCTGATGGCAAACAAGGCAGACCTCACGGGGGTGCTCGCCGCGCCGGAGACCACCGCGAGCGACAGCGCTGCCGTTACCGAATTCCTGTCGTGGTTCGAGCACCGCTCGTTCCATCAGTGATGACGCCGACGAGCTGACCGCTCCTCCCAATCGATCTCGGCCACCGCGATGCCGGACTCCCCCGCCACTGCATAAAGCAGGTAGCTCCGGCCGTCAACGTCATCGAACACTGCCGGGTCGCGCAGCTGGTTCACGCGCCCATGGGCGACGCTGCGCTCCGACGGCTCGAGCGGAGCACCAGCGCCTTCCCAGTCGTGTTCCGGTTGCAACACGATCTCAGGGTCCGATGCGGTCCACGTCGACCAGTCTCCGTCGAGGTCAATGGTTGTCCGCATGATCGATTCGGGGGCATCGCCCACACGTGTCCAGAAGACGTGCAGTGTGCGGTCGCGCACGACCACTGCAGAGTGGCGCATCTCGGGCCCAAACAGGCTGGGACCCTCCTCAAAGCCGGTCAGGCCATCAGCACTGCGATACATCACGCCGGGCATCGCCAACGCGTAGGTCATGCCAGCGTGCTCGAATGCCCGCATGTAGGGCCGCCCGAGTACCTCTGGCTGACCTGTGAAGTTGATGCCATCCGTTGACGTTGCGAGCTTGGTGAGCTGCACACCGAGGCGAGCGAGTCCGTGGAAGTACATCACGACACGTTCGTGCTCGGTGTCGATGTGCACGTCCGGCGAAGCGATGTGCGGTGTGGTCGCGTCCACCAGGACCACCGATGCCTTCGTCGCCCCGAGGTGCTTGGTGTAGAGCGCTTCGAGTTCCCTGAGCTGCTCGGGTGTTGCCTCGGGCGGCTCGGTGATCAGCGTGCTGTCAGTGAGTTGCAGGCTGCCCGGGGCGAAGACGGTCCACGGGCCGGTCACCGTGTCGGCATGAGCGAGGCGAATGTAGCCACCCTTGTGATCGGCGAAGTAGAGCGAGTAGGCACCGAGCGGGTTGTCGATCCATTCGGGCGTGCGGATCAGCGACGGGCCCTGAATGTTGGCGCCGATCGGCGGTCCGACACCCCGGACGGGGGTCTCGGGCCCGACGATCGGACCGTCACCCAGTCGGGTGAGCTTCATCGCCGCACCACGATTTCGGCTCCCGCCTCCTCCGGCTCGTCGTCGAACAGTTCGTCGGGGAACCCCGGCGCAGTGACCGCGACGCCGGTGGCATCTTCGAGTCGCCGAATGACATTTGGCGACCATTCACGATCGCCATACCGGGCGGCAGCATCGCTGAAAATGTCGATCATCATCGGGTTCATCTCCAGCGGCACACCAGCCGCGTCAGCGATGTCCTGGAAGAGACCGATGTCCTTCAACACCAGATCCATCGTGAAGCTGATGTCCCGACCACCGTTCAAGATCACCTGCCCTTCGGTCTCGTGCACGAACGAGTTGCCACTCGAGATGCGGAACGCCTCGTAGGTGGTGGCGAGGTCCACGCCAGCTGCAGCCATCGTGGTCAGGGCTTCGGTCACGGCAATCAGGTTTGCCGTGGCGAGATAGTTCGTCGCCACCTTCAGCACCGAAGCCGAGCCAAGGTCGCCGGTATGCAGGACCCGGCGACCCAGGATGGTGAGCAGCGGTAGTACTCGCTCGAACGTCGGCCGGTCGGTTCCGGCGAAGATCGAGATATTGCCGGTCGCTGCACGGTGACAGCCTCCCGAAACAGGACAGTCGACGGCCGAGCCCCCCGCAGCAACCACCAACGCGCCGAGCCGTGTGATCTCGGCCGAGTCGGTCGTGGACATCTCCATCCACACCGTTCCTGGTCGCAGACCGGCAATGACGCCGTCGCCAGCTTCCATCACCGCAGCAGACGCCGCAGGCGAAGGCAGGCAGGTGATGACCACATCGCACTGCTCGGCCACCGCCATCGGGCTTTCGGCCCCGACGGCTCCGAGGGCGACGAAGTGGTCAACGAGGGCCGTGTCGAGGTCGCGAGCGACGACGGCGATGCCGTTGCGGAGAAGAGACCCGGCGAGCTTCCCGCCGACGTTGCCCAACCCGATGAATCCGACTCGGACGGTTGCCGGATCAACTGGACCAACGGCAGTCATGAAACGAGCTCCGCAGGACCCGCGGCAGTCACTTCGGCGTCCCACGCAGTTCGGGCGAACACCGCGCGCACGTCGGCTTCGAACGAGGCGAGATCGTGGATCGATACGTTCGGGTCAAACGAGTTCTGATCCCACTCGGCACAGAACGCGGCACACAGATCGAACCATGGATGGTCGGCGAACTCGTCGCGCCGGTTGCGATCTCCCCCGAGGTGGTGGGCGAAGTAGTAGCTCTGGAAGACACCGTGTTGCTCGATCACCCAGGCGACTTCCTCGCGGACATAAGGGCGCAGCACACTCGCGGCGTACTCGGCATGGTTGTACGGGGCCAGCTCATCACCGATGTCGTGCAGCAGGGCGGCAACGACCCAGTCGATGTCCGCGCCCGCCAAGCGGGCGCGCGTTGCCGATTGCAGCGAATGTTCGAGGCGCGTGATTTGATACCCGCCGAGTGAATCATCGAGCCGCTCGAGCACACCAAGGAGCCGATCGGCCAACCCTGCAGCGTGCTGCCGCTCGAAGCCGTCGAGCAGTGCGTAGTCGTCCGCTGTGCCGTGCTGCATCTCGGTGAAGGAAACGACACCGGATGGTGTCTCTGCTGTCGGTTCGGCGGTCGTCGGTTGGGGCGTCATTGGTGTCCTGTCTGTCGAGCGTGCTGACGACGGCGGGCGAGACGCCACTTGGTCTCGGGGCCGTCATGGTCGATATAGCACCCTTGCAGGTGGCGATGACCCCGAGTTGGATCGAACGACGTCCGTCCATGCAGCACACGATGGTTGTCGACCACGAGGGCGTCGCCCGCCTCCATGCGAATGTTGATCTGCCGACTCGGGCTGTTCAACTGCGCGGCCAGCCACCGGCGGCCGCGATAGTAGATATCGAGCACTGCCGGGTCCGCGGCGGGGGCGAAGTCGAGTCGCGGCGAATAGCGCAGTTCACGCAGCGAGCCATCAGGGTGCAACTCGATCAGCGGCGCACGCGCAATCTTCACGTCGGTCCCGATGTCGTAGCGGAATTCGATCGGCAACGTGCTGAGCACCTCGAACGCTTCGGGGTCGGCGACCGACAGAGCCTGTACAGCGGCGAGGCCGTCGACGACGGTCGAAGATCCGCCTGGGGCATCGTTGGCGATGGTGTGCAGGAACTGGATGCCGGGTACCGGTCGGCGGTACGGCTGGTCGGTGTGCGCGGTGAGCGCGACCGGCGTGTACGCAAGGTCGATCGGCACCGGATCCGACCGCACATCGAACAAGTCTCCAAAGTTCGTCGCCGAGATTCGACCGAAGTGCGAGGCGATCTCATACAGCGCATCCGGCATCGCCGGCGTGCCACGCAGCAGAAAGAAGCCGAGACGGAAGAAACTGTCCAGCGTCGTTGCCATCACAGCATCGGTTGACGCCAGGTTCGTCAGGGCTGCGTAGTCGATGACCGGCGCATCGATGTCGACGCCACTCCACGGTGTGGGCCGAGGTGGTGCATCGGCATCGTCGTCCCCGAATGCGTCAGCAATGTCGCGTTCGGTCAGTTGCATTCGATGCCTGTCGGAGAACGTGACGTCGACATATGGCGAGCAGCTCTCGACGACCGCTGCGTCGACAACCGCGAGTTCGGCTGCGTGGTCGAGAGGTTCGGTCAGGCGCTGCCCGTTGTTCCGGTCGATGGCACCGATCGATGTTGAGCGCTCACGCACCCACAGCGGATGCAGCACGACCGTGCGTCGTTCCCGTTCGAGGACGAGTCGACCGCCGTCGACCCTGCAGTACAAATCGACTCGGGCGGGACCAGCACCCGACACGGCGGTTGATGATTCGACAACATTCAAGTGCACACCATCATGCTGACGAGCCCCTGGACCTCTGCACAGTCGTCCTTTGGTTAATCTGCCATGCTCATACGTTATGGCACTTCGTCCGCGACCACTCGTCTCCTCGATCGACCGGCTCCAACGCCTCGCTGTCTTCGACGCCGCTGCACGCAACGGCAGTTTTTCGGCCGCCGGACGCGAACTCGGTCTTGCGCAACCGGCTGTCACCCGCCAGATCCAAGGGCTCGAACAGTCGCTCGGCGTCGAATTGTTCATTCGGCACACGAATCGCAGCGCGCTGTCTGGCCCGGGCCATGCACTGGCGGCCGCAGTTGACAACGCGTTCACGTTGCTCGAACATGCCATCAGCGACATCACTGACGCCGATGACATCTTCGTCCTGGCCATGCCGCCCGGCTTCGCGCAACAGCTCGTCGTGCCACGACTCGACTCGCTCCAACGAGCACTCGGGGACCGCGACCTGCGACTGTGGCTGTACGACCGCGAAAGCGAACTGAACGACAGTCATTTCGATGCTGCCGTGCGCGTCAGCAACGCCACTTGGACCGGCTACGACACAACGCCGCTGTTTGCTGAGCAGGTGATGCCTGTTGCGACCCCCGCACTGGCCGCTGAACTCAACCTGGATGAACACAGCAGCGCCAAGGAGGTCCTCGCCGCGCCGCTCCTGCACATGGACGCAACCGACCGACCATGGATGTCGTGGACCGACTGGCTCCAGTCGTTCGACTTGTCACTCACCCCCGGCCGTCGACGGGTCGAGTTCAACAACTACCCCACCGTGCTCCAGCAGGCGCTTGCTGGACGTGGCATTGCGCTCGGGTGGAGCAAGCTCGTCGAAGATCTCATCGCTGACGATCTGCTGTGCATCGTCGGCCCAGTCGCGACATCACATCGCGACTACCAGCTGACCTGGCCAACGCGCCGGACCGGGGACGCGCTCTCATCTTTGCGTGACTGGCTGGACGAGTTGGTCAATGAGTGACGGCCGCGAGTCGAGCCATCGCGACTCGCACGTCCTCGCAGTGATCAGCATCAGCTCGCCGCCGTTCGCCGCCTCGGTCCTGTTCTGAAGGGCGACTTCAACCGGCTCGGCTTGGTCTTTGCGCGACTGGTCCAACAACACGGGGAACATCGCCTGGCGGTCCAAGCAGTTGCGGCATGCTCGCGTGATGGCAGGTCGCGTTTCTCGCGTGAGCAAATCGACGCGATCCTCGATCTCGCGCGGGGTGAGCTCGGAGACGACGCCGTCGATGATGTCATCAAGGTCGATCTCGATCTCGAACTCGAACGCAGCGAGATCTATCGAGCGATGTGGTCAGTACTTCAGCCACTCATTGGTCAGCTCGCACCCGCTGAGGAAGCCAGCGGCTGAGCCGCTCGTGCCCAGCCGCGCCACCAAGTGCGAGGTGAGTCGCTGCAGGACCTCGGTGGCCCGGGAGCAAGGCCAGCAGTCTCGAGCTCACTGAACGTGCGCACGGCGCTCCGTGGGCCTACCGTGCACGGCGATGTCCAGCAGCCAACCATCTGTCACGGGCGACTCGGGACCAGCCCGGCGCCGGTTCAGTCCAGACCGAACTGCGCTTTCCGATGCGCTCCCGCTGGTGATCCCGGCGATTCCGTTTGGCTTCGTCCTCGGGCTCGCTATGACCGAGTCGGAGATGCCGCTGTGGGCCGCGTGGTTGACGTCGCCGCTGATCTTCGCGGGCGCTGCACAACTGACGATGGTCACCATTGCCGGTACCGCATCGCTGTGGGCAATCATCTCTGCTGTCCTCGTGATCAACAGTCGCCACGTGATGTACAGCGCTGCATTGGCTCCTTCGTTTCGCCACCAGCCAGGCTGGATGCGGCGGCTGGCACCGTTCGTGATGGTCGACCAGCTCTCCGCCGTCGCGATGTTGCACACGGACGACCCGCCCGCATCGTTCCGTCGCTACTACCTCACGTTCGGCATCTTCTTCTTCACGATCTGGAACCTCGCTGTGCCCTTGGGCATGGTGGCTGGCCCAGTCATCCCTGAGTCGTGGCAGCTCGACTTCGCGCCCGTCGTGATGTTCGCTGGTTTGACGTTGTTTGCCATCAAGCGCGTGCCAGCAGGTGTCGCTGCACTCGTCGGCGGACTGGTCTCGCTACTGGCAGCAGGGTTGTCAGATCGACTCGGCATCTTGGTCGGTGCGATCACCGGCGTCCTCGCCGGCGCGGTTGTCGACCAATGGCTGACCGGGCGCAATGCCCCCGAGCAGAGGACTGAGAAGGCATGAGCCACGGGGCTGCAGCTCTTGTCCTTGCGGTCTGTGCTCTCGGCACGTATCTGTTCCGAGGCAGCGTGATTCTGCTCTTTGGCGACCGCACATTCCCACCGGCGATTGAGCGGGCTCTGCAGAACGTCGGCCCGGCGGTGCTGGCAGCCCTCACGGTCAACCTCGCCGTCAGCGGCGGAGGCGGGTCCGGCGTCACGATCGTCGGAGCCGAGATAGCGGCATTGGCAGTTGCGTGTGGCGTGGCCGTGTGGCGCAAGAACCTCCTGTGGACGCTCGCCGCAGGCATGGTGGCTCTCTGGATCCTCACCGCCCTCTGAGTTACTTCGGGGTCGGGACCAGACGTCACTCAAACCAGGCGAAAGGTGACGCCGCAGATGTCGTGCGTCTCGCCGCGGCGTGAACGATCGGTGGCGACGAGGTCAACCCCGTCAATGCCTTCGCCGCGCTCCCCCGCTTGGGCGAAATCCACAGCTCGGTCGATGTCGAGCTCACTCCAACGCGACGCCATTGCAGCGACGTCGGCGGCTCCGACGGTGACACCGGCGATTCCGACAACCACAGGATCGTCGCGGTGCGCTTCCCAGCTCGGGCCTGCCCAGGTCCAGCTGCCGTTCGGCACGGGTTGATCGATCGACACCAAGGCTCCACCGACGTCGCGAGGATGGAGATGCCTGCCACGAATCGTCGGGAAGTCCCCTGCCCACACGACGCGGACATCGTGCTCGGCGAGGTGCGCCATCCGGTCGTCAAGGTCGTCACACTCGTAGATCGCCATGTAGCCACCATCACCCTGGCGCTTTTCGAGCAGCCGACCGGCGGTCGTGCCGTCTTCGGTCGGTGACACGACCTCCAAGAACTGGTCGCCGATGACCATCAGCGCATTGTGGAGACCAAACTCGGCGACGCCCGGGTCATGGAAACAGATCGAGAGACCGAACGTCTCGCACAGTTGGCCGACAACGGCGTCGAGGTCGTGGGCCACGAGGGCGACTTGGCGAAGGCGGAACATCAGAGGGTCTCCTGCTGGTTGAGTTGACGACCGTTCCCGAGGAACCACATCATCATCGGGTGGGCATCTGCACATCTTGACCGAATCAGCGATGTCCAGCCGACCCGAAGACCGACCCCAGCGACCAGGAGGCGGCACAGTACGTTCGCCCCATGTCCGCTTTCCCCGCACCGAAGCACCCGAATCTCGGCTTCTACACGCTGGCCGGGGCTCCCGAGTCGCCGCGTGATCTCATCGACGAGGTCATCGAAGCCGAACGACTCGGCCTCGGCACCGCGTTCATCTCCGAGCGCTTCAATATCAAGGAGGCGGCCACGCTGTCGGGCGCTGCCGGCGCCGTGTCGCACAGCATCGACATCATCACGGGCGCGACCAACCACAACACTCGACACCCGATCGTCACGGCGTCGTATGCCACCACGATGCACCGCCTCACCGGCGGGCGTTTCTCGCTCGGAATTGGTCGCGGTATCGCACCGATGTTCAAGGCATTCGGCATCCCGCCGATCACGACAGCCCAGATGGAGGACTTCGCCATCGTCATGCGCCGGTTGTGGAAAGGCGAGACCGTGATCGGTCATGATGGCCCGATCGGCAGCTACCCGGTTCTGCGGCTCGACCCCACCTTCGACGAGGACATTCCACTTTCGATCGTCGCGTTTGGCCCAAACACCCTGAAGTTGGGCGGCCGCCTTTTCGACAACGTGATTCTGCACACCTTCTTCACCGACGAAACGTTGCAGCGATGCGTCGCGACGGTGAAGGATGCAGCCGAGCGGGCCGGTCGCGACCCGGCGTCGGTTCGTGTGTGGTCCTGCTACGCGACCGTTGGCGACCACATCGATGAGCCGCTGCGATTGAAGAAGACCGTCGGGCGACTCGCCACCTATCTCCAGGCATACGGCGACCTGATGGTGTCAACCAACCGGTGGGACCCAGCCGTTCTCGACGCGTTCCGAGCGGACGAGATGGTGTCGAACATCGGTGGAGCGATCGATGCCATTGCCACAACGGAGCAACTCGAGCACATCGCCACGCTGTTCCCCGACGAGTGGCTCGCTCCGGCCGCGACCGGCAGCACGAGCGCATGCGCGACCGCCGTGCGTCGGCAGATCGATCTCGGTGCCGATGCCGTGATCATGCACGGCGCGACGCCCACCGAACTCGCACCGATCCTCCAGTTCGTGAACTGACCGTCACCGCCTGACCACGGCATCGCAGGCAGAGATGTCCTGCTCCGGCTGTGCACCTGCGACACTTGGATCATGGCCACGCTCGTTCTCACCGTCATCGGCAACGACAAATCCGGGCTGGTCGATGCGCTCGCCGAACCAATCGCGACGCACGGCGGCAGCTGGGATCGCAGCCACATGGCCCGCGTGGCCGGCCAGTTCGCTGGTCTCGTCGTCGTCTCGGTTCCTGACGATCGGGTGGCGGGGCTCACGGCAAGTCTTGACGCGTTGAACGCGCAGGGTCTGCTCGATGTACAGGTCGCCATTGCGTCCACGACCAACGAGGAGACCGACTCATCGCTGATGAGCCTGCAGCTCGTCGGACAGGATCGGCCCGGAATCATCCGTGAGATCTCCGCCGCTCTCGCCAGTCGCGACGTGAGCATCCTGGAGCTCGAGACCGACACAACGTCGGCGCCGATGTCGGCCGAGCCGCTGTTCCACGCTCGCGCCACGCTCCGTATCCCGCCCGGCCTTGACGAAGACGGCCTGCGCGATGCCCTCGAAGACATCGCGAACGAGATGATGGTCGATCTGGAATTCGGGGAATCATCACCGACATCAGCAGGTTGAATCCAACCGACCAACCGACCAACCGACGACAGCAGAGGGGAGGCAAGAGTGAACGACGACAACACACGGGACCGCATCAGACTGACGCAGTTCAGCCACGGCGCCGGTTGAGGCTGCAAACTCGCTCCCGGCGAGTTGGCGCACGTGGTGCGCCATCTGAAATCTGAACATCCCGACGAACTCCTCGTCGGGACCGACACCGGCGACGACGCTGCCGTGTGGCAGATCGACGCAGACCAGGCGATCGTGTCGACGGCGGACTTCATCACACCGGTGGTCGACGACGCGCGCACGTGGGGTCGAGTGGCCGCCGCCAACAGCGTCAGCGACGTCTATGCCATGGGCGGTCGACCCCTCTTCGCGCTCAACCTTGTTGGCTGGAACAAGGACGAGCTGCCCACCGAGTTGCTCTCCGAACTGTTGGCGGGCGGCCAAGACATTGCGTCAGCAGCAGGCTTCGCCATCGTTGGCGGCCACACCATCGATGATCCGGAACCGAAGTACGGAATGTCGGTCACCGGCATGGTGCATCCTGACCGGATCCTTCGCAACAGCGGACTGCGCCCGGGCGACGACGTCATCCTCACCAAACCTCTCGGCGTCGGCATCCTCACCACCGCCATCAAGTCCGGCGCCGCAAGCGAAACCGAAGCTCACGAAGCAGTTGCGTCGATGGTGCGACTCAACGACATCGGGGCTCGACTCGCCGTCGAAGCGGGCGCCACCGGCGCCACCGACGTCACCGGCTTCGGACTACTCGGCCATCTCGGCCGCATGGCACTCGAATCGAAGGTGTCGGTCACCGTCGAGTTCGACGCAATCCCCTTTCTGCCTGGCGCCATCGCTCACGCTGTCTCTGGCGTGATGCCCGGCGGAAGCCGACGCAACCTCGAATGGGGCGCCGAGTTCCTCGATGCTGGCGACCACGACGAAGTGCACCAACTTCTCGTCGCCGATGCCCAGACCTCCGGTGGCCTTGTCTTCGGTGTCGATCCCAGGGCAACGTCGAGCATCCTCGCCGAGCTTGCCGCCACCGGCCACACCGCCGCCCATATCGGCGTCGCTCGGGCTGGCACCCCTGGCATCATCCTGCGCTGAATCACACCAGCTCAAAGCTCACCGAAGCCGCCATTGGTCTCGTCTCGGCACAGGCCAGCACCCAGACGTGCGTACTCTGGCCGGATGGACGTCACGTTGCTCTACTTCGAAGACTGTCCGAGCTGGCGAGCAGCGAGCGCCCACCTCGAAACGCTCGCCGAGGAACGCGCCGGTCTCATCATCCGCCGCCCGATCGTCGACACCGATCAGGCCACCCAACACCACCGATTCTACGGCTCACCAAGTATCCACGCCAACGGCCACGACTCGCCGCTGACGTCGTTCGTGCCGACCGCTACATGAACATCGGTCCGCGATAGCGGAAACAACGGAGGTGCCGGTCGTCGATTGCGAGGCGACCGCAGTTCACACGGGCTGCCCGACCCAAGGCTTCGTGAGGATCACCGGGCGCAAGAAGGAATTTATCGTGACTGCCGTTGGCAAGAACATGGCCCCTGCTGTTCTCCAAGATGCAGTTCGATCGCATCGCCTCGTCAGCCAGGTCATAGTCATTGGTGATCAGCAGCCGTTCATTGCCGCGATCGTTACGCTCGACGTCGATGAACTCGCGAAGTGGGCCGAGGACAACGGTGCTCGGGCCTTTGCTCAAAGCGACCTAACACGAGAGCTGCTCGAAGACGACCGCGAGACGCTTCGCCAGGAGATTTCCACTGCGATCGAAGCTGCGAACGAGCGGGTCAGCCGCGCAGAGAGCATCCGCGAGTTCCGCATCCTGTCCAGCGACTTCACCATCGAGACCAACGAGCTCACACCAACGTTGAAGATGAAGCGCAAGGTCATTGCCAGTCGCCACAGGGTGGTGATCGAAGAGATCTACCGTCCACGATGATTGACCACTTTGACGATGTGGAGCACCCGCCACCGAGTTGCCAATAACAATTCATAGTGACGCGCGATTGGACAATTCTCCTGCGAACATTGTCGGGTGACGCATTCACACACCAGCACCGTGTCGTTGAAGGTCGGCCGCCGGGTGGCCCGAACGGTTTGGGCTGTGGTCACTGTGGCCGCAATCACCACGACGATCATGTTAATCGTGATGTGGCCGAGAGGAACGAGCGAGGTGCCAGGCCTCGTGGCCGCGGAATCCGATCCTGTGACCGCCAACGTCGTCGATCGCAGCTTCGTGCCCTGCTCATATGACCCGCTGCTCGGTTGCTACACCTTCACGATCATGCCGAGGGAGGGCGACTTCGCCGACGAGCGACTGGTGTTGGATCAGCCGCTGGAGACCACGATCAGCGACGGCGACACCATCTTGGTGGTGATCGACCGACTGGGTGATGGCTCGGTGGTGGTGAGTTTCTTCGACTTCGAGCGCAGCACGCCGCTGCTGTTGCTGTTGCTGGTATTCGTTGCGGTCATCGTGGCATTCGGCGGGTGGCGCGGAGTCGGGGCACTCGCCGGGCTCGTTGTGAGCCTGCTGATCATCGGAGCGTTCGCGCTCCCGGCGCTTCTTGCTGGTTCGAACAGCGTGGCGGTCGCGCTGGTCACCGCCAGCGTGATCGCGTTTGTTGCGCTCTTTCTCGCCCATGGTTTCGACGTCTCGACAGCTGTCGCACTGCTCTCGACTCTCGCCGCGCTCGGCGTGACGGGACTGCTGGCGCTGCTCTTCGTTTGGTGGTCAAATCTCACCGGGTTGGCAGACGAGTCCGTTGGCTACCTGGACCTACTCGGTGCATCGGTCGATCCGCGAGGACTGCTCCTCGCCGGCATCCTCATCGGCTCACTCGGCGTGCTCGATGATGTCACTGTCACGCAGGTATCTGCCGTCGTCGAGATCAAGCGCGCGGCGCCGCACACAACGGTCAACGAGCTCTACCAACGCGGCGTTCGGATCGGGCGGGATCACATCTCCTCCACAGTCAACACGCTCTTCCTCGCATACGCCGGCGCATCTCTCCCGCTCCTCCTGCTCTTTCGCCAAGCGGGCCAAACAATCGGCTCGGTTGCGACTCGGGAGATCGTTGCCGTCGAGGTCGTCCGCGCGCTCGTCGGCTCGATCGGTCTTGTGTCCGCGGTTCCAATCAGTACTTACCTGGCTGCCCACGTCGTCACTCTCGGCGACGAGGAGACCGCGACGCCAGCTGCTGATCCAGTTATCTGACTCAGTCGCTGTCGATGGAGAGTGATTCCATCACATGTTCAGCGACCGGTCAGAGTCTGCAAT
>JABJAB010000071.1 GCA_018666235.1 Ilumatobacter sp. | reverse complement strand
TGCTTTGAGGACGGTGGCGTCGAATAGGTAGGAGACGCTCCGTGGCAGATGCCGTGGTAGATGTTTGTGCAGTTCTCAGGGACTTCTTTCGTAACCCCGTAGACCTACCCGGTAGTACCACCAGGGAGGGGGTCGCACCCCCCTACTTGCTCACTTTGATGGTCGGGCATCTCTCGCGCAAAATCTCACTTTTTTCCTAAAAAGACTTTGTTTCGGCGTATGCGCTGAGAGCCCACAGGACACGACGGCTACACCTGTGGCCCGGCCGAACTCGACAAAGAACTGACCGACTGGCGCAATAACGACTCTCGTCAAGGCGAGTGGCTCGTAGTGGGCGCCCACGAATGCACCTTCGGTCAGTGTCAGCGTGCTGGTGGCCAGCGATAATCGGAACCGAACCACGGAGATATGGAGCAATACAATGAGCATCGTCTGGGGATTGATCATCGCAGCCGTCGGCGCGCTGTTCATCGTGTGGGGTCGCACCCGATCGGAGTTCGCCGTGTACCGGCTGTTGGTTGCCCGCTCCCGCATCCTGTGGGGTGAAGGCGACCAGGTCCACGGCTTCTACCAAGTCGCCGGCGCAATCATGATCGTCGTCGGCGCCGTCCTCGCCATCATCGGGTAACCGCCCCAACCACTACTTCTGCCGCCGCCGATGCCATGCCGTCGAGCAGGCGGCGGCGCCACGACCTCGACGCGCTGCGAGGCTTCACGATGCTGCTGGGGATCGCACTGCACGCCAGGCACAGGGACTCAGAGAAACTCTCCGCGGTAGATGTAGTGGTAGATGCTCTGTGCGATTCCCACGGACTTATTTCGTTTCTTTCGTACTTACGTCGCCCCGTAGAGCGGTAGACCGCCAGACCCGGTTACGGGCAGGGTGCACCCCCTCACCTAGATACTTCGGGCTTGCAATGGGTCTGCGAGCAACTTGACGTCAGTGCCGCCGACGTCATTGCGTTCGGTGACGAGTGGAACGACATCACGATGCTCGAGTGGGCGGGCCGCGGCGTGGCCATGGCCAATGCAGATGCCCGGGTCCGCGCCGCAGCAAACGAAGTGGCACCGTCCAACATGGCCGACGGCGTCGCGGTCGTGCTCGAACGACTGCTCGGGTAACAGCTCAGTCGGGGCGGATGGGGTTCTTGTACGTGTCGAGGTAAGTGATCTTGGCGACGTCATCCCGCTTGGCCGGCTTGAAGTCGGTGCCCAGTGTGTAGGCGACCGGCAGGAGTCCTGCCTGCGTCATGTGATCGGGGATGCCGAGCAGTTCGGCGGCTTCGGCTTCCTTGCCGAGGTGCAGCGTGGTCAAGCAGCTGCCCAGTCCGCGGCTGCGGAGCGCGAGCTGGAAGCTCCACATCGCGGGCATGATCGAGCCCATCAGACCTGCCGCACTGTTGGCACTGTTGTCGGTCAAACGGCCGACGATCAGCGGAATCATCAACACGGGCACTTCACCGAGCTTTTGCGCAAGGAAGTTGGCCGAATCGATGACGCGTCCTTGCTGCGTACCGCTGTCAGCAGCATCGGCTGCGGCGGCGAGGTATTCGCCGCCGGCATCGCGGTAGAGCTTGGCGAGTGCTTCTTTCTTCTCGGCGTCGCGGATGATCATCCATCGCCACCCCTGCTGGTTCGAGCCGGTTGGCGCCTGAACTGCGAGCTGCAGGCATTCGAGCAACACATCGTCCGGCACCTCGCGGTCGAAGTCGAGGCGCTTGCGCACTGCGCGCGTCGTCGAAAGCAGTGCGTCAGTCTGGGCGAGATCGAAGTCCATGTGCCATGTTGCCCGATTCCATCGTTCCCAGCCGACTCCGCCGACTCCGTCGCCAGACCGCGAAGAACGAATGGGATTGTCAGTCGGCGTCGCTCGGCTCGTCGGTCTGCTTGGCGATCTCGGCGCGGACTTCGTCCATGTCGATCGCCTTGACCTGATCGATCAGGTCGTCGAGTGCGTGGCCCGGCAGTGCACCGGGTTGCGAGAAGAGCTGAATGCCATCGCGGAAAATCATCAGCGTCGGGATCGACCGGATCTCGAGCGCACCAGCGATCTCCTGTTGGGCTTCGGTGTCGATCTTGGCGAAGGTGATGTCCGGGTTCTTCTCCGACGCCGCTTCGTAGACCGGGCCGAATGCCTTGCACGGGCCGCACCACTCGGCCCAGAAATCGACCATGACGATGCCGTCGGCGGTGACTGTCTTTTCAAATGCGTCGCTGGTGAGGTCGATCGTTGCCATGAGGTACTCCTTGTTCGGGGGGCATTCGGATTGAACGCTTGCGCACCCGTACGTATTCCGTTGCGGACGCCACACCGTCCGCGTGGTGCGAGTGCACCGCGGTCGGGCATGCTGGAGGGGTGACGA
This sequence comes from Ilumatobacter sp., assembly GCA_018666235.1. GTDB lineage: Bacteria > Actinomycetota > Acidimicrobiia > Acidimicrobiales > Ilumatobacteraceae > Ilumatobacter_A. Next base: position 99,188 of record JABJAB010000071.1, on the reverse strand, counting down.
CTCCGCTTTCCATCCTGGACCTGGCGATCATCGGCGAGGGCGAGACCGCGTCGGATGCTTTTGCCGCGAGCGTGGCGCTCGCCCAGACAGCTGAGCGGCGCGGATATCAGCGGGTCTGGTACGCCGAGCACCACAACATGGCGTCGATTGCGTCATCGGCAACGAGCGTGCTGATCGCACATGTTGCAGCGCACACCACGACGATCCGCCTCGGCTCCGGCGGCGTGATGTTGCCGAACCACTCCCCGCTCACGATTGCCGAACAGTTCGGCACGCTCGCCACACTGCATCCGGGCCGCATTGACCTGGGCCTGGGTCGGGCGCCCGGCAGCGACCAGAACACAATGCGCGCCATGCGGACAGACCCGCGCTCGTCGGACCGCTTCCCCGACGATGTCCGCGAGCTGCAGGGTTACCTCGGCGAGACCTCGCAGGTGCCCGGCGTCGTCGCTGTTCCGGGTGCTGGCACCAACGTGCCGCTGTACATCCTCGGCTCGTCACTGTTCGGCGCCCGCCTTGCTGCCGCATTTGGCCTGCCGTACGCATTCGCCTCGCACTTCGCGCCTGCCCATCTCCTCGACGCGGTCGCGACCTATCGCAACGAGTTTCAGCCGTCGGATCAACTTGCCGAGCCGCACGTGATGGCAGGTGTCAACGTGATTGCTGCCGAGTCCGAGGACGATGCTGAGCGCCAACGCATCACGGTGTCGCGTCGCCGCATCGCCCGTTTCGTCACACCGCGTCGCGCCCTCACCGACGACGAAGCCGACGCGATGCTCGCTTCGCCTCAGGGCCAGCAAATCGCACAGATGATGCACTACACCGCGGCAGGTACACCGGCGATGGTGAAGGATTACCTCGACACGTTCGCCGACGCCGTCGGTGTCGACGAGTTGATGACCGTGCACCCGGCTCCCACCGTGACCGAACGTCTCCACTCCGTCGAGCTGCTCGCCGACGCGAACGACCCCGTCAGCGTCTCGCCGGGCACGAGCCTGCTGAGGACAGCAGCCACCTCATCTCCCGAGGAGCGTCTCCGTCTCTCCATGGCGCGGCCGTGAGCCGGTCAGGTTGGTGACGACGGCGAGGATTGGTCTTCGATCTTGTCGCGGACTGCCTCGAACAGGTTGCCGAAGACACAGTCCTCGCCGAGTTCGTCCAACACCCCATCGCGACTCAACAGACTGAGGACTTGCGGCTTGACACGGGCAAGTCGCAATTCTGCGCCATAGGTGTTGACCAGGTCGGTGATCTCGGCCAGCTTCGCCGAGCCTTGCGAGTCGATGAAGTCGACCCCCTCGAACGACAGCACCACGGTGTGATGGCGTGGGCCTGGAGTTTGTGCGAGCTCGCGGAGCCGGTCCTCGAGCGCATCGGCACTGGCGAAGAACAGACCTGCGTCAAAACGCACAATCAGGAGGCCCGGGTACGTCTCCCCGTCCGGGTAGCGCTCCAGACTGCGGAACACCTGGGTTCCTGCCTGCCGACCGAGCACCGGGATCTCCGGGGTGGCGTTGATGTAGACCAGCCACCCCAGCGAGAGCAGCACACCAATGATCACTCCAGCGAGCACACCGGCGGTCAACACCGCAGCGATGGCGGCGACAGCGATCCAGAAGTCGACCCGCGCCACACGTCGGAGCCGCTTCATCTCTTTCACATCCATCATCCCGAACACGACCGCATCGATGATCAGCGCGGCAAGCACCGGCGTGGGCAGCTCGGAGAAGAGTGGAGCGAGGACCAGCAGCGTGAGCACGATCAGCACGCCGGTCGTCAGCGACGCCAGCGGTGTCTTGGCACCGGACTCATCGTTGAGCGAACTCGCCGACAGGCTCGTCGACACAGGAACGCCCTGCAGTACACCCGATCCGATGTTGGCCATGCTTTGTGCCACCGACTCCTGATTGATGTCGATCCGGTATCCGTGCTTCGACGCGAAGGACCTGGCGTCGCCGGCGGTCTGAGAGAACCCGATCAGGAGGAGACCCAGCGCGGCCGGTCCGATCGTCGAGATGTTCGCGATCACGAAGTCCACGCTGGGAAGCTTCGGGGCGACGAAGCCGCGGGGAACCTCACCCACGAGTGCAATGTCGCGATCCTCGAAGTCAAGCGCAACCGAGGCAACCAACCCACCGGCGACGAGGACCAGCGCGCCAGGGATCTTGATCGGTGAGAATCGGATGCCGACGATCACGACGAGCGAGATGACGCCGACGAGCACGGTGCTGCCGTGGAGGTCATCGAGCCCGACGATCCAGTTGCCGAACTTCCGCCAGGCATTCGCGCCGTCGATGGACGTCCCGGTGATCTTCGGGAGCTCACCGATCACCACCTCAATCGCCGCGCCGAAGAGAAACCCGGTGATCACGGCTTTCGACAGCAGCAGTGAGATCCAGCCCATCTTGAAGATGGCGAGCAGCAGAAACAACAACCCGGTGACGAGGGTGATCGCGCTCACCAATTCGACAGCTTCGTCGCCCGACACGGACGCCAGCACGACGGCGCTTCCAGCCACGGCTGCCAACGCAGAACTCGGACCGGTCGAGATCTGCCTCGCCGTGCCGAAGAGCGCGTACAGAATCGTGCCCGCGGCTGCTGCGTACAAGCCGTGCTGGATCGGCACCCCGGCGATCCCGGCGTACCCGAGCGACTTGGGCACAACGAGCGCAGCCACCGCCAGGCCGGCAACGAGGTCGCCGCGCAGCCATGAGCGGTCGTAGTTCCGGCCCCAGTCAAGAATCGGAAGGAAGCGAGCCAACCCTCGCGGCGTGTCTGCTGGTGCTGCTGGTTCGTTCACGATCCGCTCCCTCTGGCTGACGTTCGATCCCCCCCCAGCCTGTCAGACCGGCGCCTTGCTGGCTTCAAGCAGGCCGTTGATGGCGACCGGCGCTGCCCCCACAACGACCTCGCGGGCGTCGCCTCTCAGCTCTGTTCGATGGCGGGCAGCACTTCGAAGAGGTCGCCGATCACCGCATAGTCGGCCTTGACCACCATGTTGGCGGCGGGGTCGGTGTTGATCGCAAGGATCTTCTTCGCTGCCTTCGCACCGACCCAGTGCTGGATCGCACCGCTGATCCCGCACGCGATGTACAACTGTGGCGCAATGCGTGTGCCGGTCTGGCCGACTTGGTCGCTGTGCGGCCGCCACCCGTTGTTGGTGACGGCGCGGCTGCAGCCGACAACACCGCCGAGCTTGGCAGCGAGCGCTTCGAGCACATCGAAACCTTCCGCCGAGCCAACACCCCGGCCGCCGCCGATCACGATCGGCGCCGTCGCCAACGACAGTCCCTCGGACAGCACCACGCGATCCTGAATCACCGATCGGCGCACCCACTCAGGCACCTCGACCGACAACTCGGACACCGTCGCAGTCGCGCCAGGCGACACCTCGTCTGCCTCAACAGCATGGGGTGCGACCGAGACCATCGGCATCGACGACGCCAGGCGAGCCTCCTCGTTCAGCGAACCACCCCACTGCACACGAGTCATCTCCCACTCGTCGGCGGTTTTCACCTCAAGGCAATTCGCCACGAACGGCATACCCAACTCTGCCGCCGCATGTGCCAGCACCTCGTTGCCACGGTCCGTGCCGCACGCCACAATTCCGCTCGGAGACAACTGACCGGCAGCAGCCAAAACGACAGCGCCGTACAACTCTGGGCCGTAGTCGTCCGCAGCGGGAACGAGATGACATGCGGTCGCGCCGTGCGCCGCGCACACGTCAGCAAGGTCCGCCGCGGTAGCCCCGATCAACAGCGCTTCGACGTGCTCACCCAGCTGATCAGCGATCGAGCGGGCGAACGCAAACGCTTCGAGCGACGCATCAGCCATCGCACCTCGGTCATGTTCGACGACAACGAGCACACTCATGACCACAACCCCAGTTCCTTCAGCAATTCAACAACAGCAGGGGCAGCGGCTGCACCCTCGCCGAGGATGATTGTCTCGGAGACCTGCTCTTCGGGCCGGTTGAGTCGAACCATCGTCTGCCCCCCAGGCGCCGCCTCGGAACCGGTCACGTCGACGGCAAGCTTCTTGGAAGCAAGTCGTCCACGCATCGTCGGATAGCGGGGCCACGTGATGCCTTCCTTCACGCCAATCGCACAGGGCAGGGGCAGGTGATACACCTCCATGCCCGAATCGATCTCGCGTTGGGCTTCGAGGACCGTGCCGTCCTCAGAGATCGACACGCCCTTGATCGCGTTGACCATCGGTCGATCGAGCGCCCGCGCCGTGCGGATGCCCACCTGAAACCCGCCGGTGTCCGCTGACTCATTACCAAAGATGATCACGTCGAAGGTGCCATCGGCTTCCTCGATCGAACGAATCGCCTCGATGAGCGCCGTCGCCGTCCGTTGCGGATCCCAGCCCATCGTTCCAACGTCGACGAGCGTCGCCTTGGTGATACCGATCGATGCCGCCCACCGACACTGTTCATCGGCCTCGGCAACGCCGAGCGTCAGGACGTGCGATTCACCGCCGTGTGCCTCAACCAATTGCACTGCCAACTCGAGAGCGCATTCTTCGTGCGGACTCATCGTGTGACCGAGGTTGGTCGCGTCGACAGCCTGGCCATCGTCGGTGATGTTGATCTTTGCGCCGGGCGCCGGCACCCGCTTCACACAGACAAGAACCCTCATGTCAGCCCTTGAGGCGTGAATCAGTCGGGTCGAACGGGCCGTCGGTACCCACGACGGTGACCGGGAAGAACTCGTTCATGTACATCGTCTGCAGCTTCGTGCCGGGCACGGCCATCTCGCGCGGGACGTAGCCCATCAGCACCATTTTCTCGACCGAGGGGCCGTAGCCCGCCGTGGTCACCCGGGACACACGCTGGTGGGAGTCCATGAGCGTGTTGCCGTCCAGGTCGCAGATCGGCTCGTTACCGCCTTGCATCCAACGGATGCGGCCCTGCGCGTCGGTCTGGTCGTCGACGGTCATCGTCACCATCAGGACTTCGGGGTCGCCCGCCTCGCGGGCGGCGAGGTAGGCGTCCTTGCCGATGAAGTCTGCCGACTTCACCTTTGGACGGGCGAGGCCGGCTTCGAGCGGGTTGTACTCGCTCTCGAGCTCGGCGCCTTGCAAGCGGTAGCCCTTCTCGATGCGACCCGACGTGCCGTACACGCCGCCGCCGGTGGCGCGGATGCCGAGGTCGGCTCCTGCTTCCATCAGCGCATCCCACAGCTTCGGGGCATCGTCCCACGCCACGTAGATCTCCCAGCCAGAGTCGCCGACATACGAAATGCGGAACAGTGTCGCGTCGATCTCGCCGTCGCCGACACGCAGTTGCACATTTCGGAGCGAGCCGTACGGCGAGCCGTCGAACGACAGGTCGGCATCGGTCAGCTTGGCGACGACGGCAGGAGCATTCGGGCCCCAGACCCCGAGGGTCGAAGTTTCGAGCGTGCGGTCAGTCACCGTGACCGAGCCGTCCTTCGGCATGTACTTCTTGATCCAGGCGAGGTCGCGGCCACCGTCGAAGACGCCGGTCACGACGTTGACGACGTCCTCGCTGATGCGGTGCATCGTGAGGTCGGAGTGGAAGCCACCGTCAGGCGTGAGCCACGGCGTGTAGGTCGAGCGACCGGGAGCTGAGATCTTGTTGACCGAGAGGTAGTCGGCGAACTCGACGGCGCCGGGTCCGGACAGCTCGAAGATCTGAAACGCTGACAGGTCGACAACGCCGCAGTTCTCACGCATGTTGAGGTGCTCGCCGACGGTGATCGGGCTCCACCAGCGATTGTCCCACTCGACTTCGCGCTCTTCGACGCCGTAGCGCTCGGCGAGGTCGGCATTGCTGCCGTACCACTGTGGGCGCTCCCAGGAACGCGCCTGGAAGAAGAACGCGTCGAGCGCTTCTTGGCGCGAGAACAGTGGGCTGACCTGGAGGTTTCGACGGTTCTCCCATTGCTCGGCGGGGTGCACGATGCCGTAGGTCTTGTTGAAGTGTTCTTCGGCCCGCGACCAGATGTGATCCTCGTTGCGCTCGTGGTCGTAGAACCGTGCGATGTCCGCGCCGTGCGCATCGATCACTCGGGGGTAGCCGTAGGTCATCCACTCGGCGACAACCTGCGCCATGCCTGGGCCTTCCTTCACCCAAACGGCGGCGGCCGACCACAGGTTGCGGACTTCGGTGGTCTCGCCGAGGCACGGCATCGCGTCAGGCGTGAGCGAGAGCAGACCGTTGATCGCGTACTTAATTTCGGCATCGCCGAGCATGTCCATCAACTCGATCGCTTCTTCCATCTGCTGGTCGAAGTCGTCGGGCGTGAACGGCATCTCGGTCGGGCTCAGCGCCGCTTCCTCGTTCGAGGGGATGTCGTCGGGGTGGTGCAGGATCGGACGGTGGGCATACGAGCCCACTTCCATCGAGCCCGAAGACTGCCGTTCGTAACAGAATGTGTCCATGTCGCGAACGATCGGGTAACTGATCTCGCTTTGTGTTTCGGCAAGCACGTCCATCGGGCCGACGTCGGCCATCTGGTGCACGGCGGGCACGAGCGGGATCGTTGCGCCGGCCATGTTCGCGATCCGGTTCGACCAGACACCGCACGCAACAACGACGTATTCAGCCTCGATCCGACCCTTGTCGGTGACGACGGCCGTGACCTTCTGGAGACCGGTGCCGGGCTCATCCTCAGTCTCGACGTCAAGCACTTCAGTGTTGGCGAACACCTTGAGCCCAGTCTTGTCGATGGCCTCGTTGCGGAACAGGGTGCCGGTGTCGAGCGAGTCGACGACACTGACTGTCGGGCAGTGGAAGCCGCCGAGGATCACATCGTCGTTGATGAACGGGACGAGCTCTTTGACCTGTGCTGGCGTCAGCAACTCGGCGTCGACGCCCCATGCTTTCGCAGACGTCATACGACGATCAAACTCGTCCATCCGCTCTTGCGTCCGGGCGACCTCGATGCCACCCGAGTCGACGCTGCGCTCGACATCGCGGTACTGGTTGGCGCTCTGCACACCGAGCAGCGCCATCTCCTTGTTGTGATCGACCGGGAAGATGAAGTTCGACGCGTGCCCTGTCGAACCACCCGGGTTTGGCAGCGGGCCCTTGTCGAGGAGCACCATGTCGGTCCAGCCGAGTCGAGCCAGGTGGCCGACCAAGCAGTTGCCGACGATGCCGGCGCCGATGACGACGACCTTGGCGGTGGTGGGGACAACTTGTTCGCTCATGACATGCTCTTTCCAAGGCGGAGGACGAGTTGGTGCCTGGCACCAAGTCGTCTCTTGACAGTGGTGATATATCAACAGAGTATGAGGGCCGTGTCAACTGCTCTGTCGACTGAGGAACCGCCACCGCTGTCGCTCGCCGAGCGCGCGTACGACGAGATCCGCCGGATGATCATCCGCCTCGAACTCGCACCCGGCGACGTCGTTCGTGAAGCGGACCTGCAAGTCGTGCTCGAAATGAGCCGAACGCCGATTCGCGAGGCACTCCAACGACTCGCTCGCGACCACTTCGTCACCGTGATTCCGCGGCGCGGCATGTTCGTCAGTGCGATCGACGTCGACGAACTCTCGATGCTCTACGAGACTCGCGCCGTCATGGAGCCCTACGCAGCCCGACTCGCCACCAAACGCGGCACCGCAGCCGACTGGGCCGAGATGGCTGACGTACTCGCCGAAACACGGCAACCCGGCAAGGCACCCGCCGAGCTCCTCCAACTCGACCGACGTTGCCACGAGATCATCTGGCGCGCATCGGGCAATCGCTTCCTCACCGCCAACCTCGATGTCTTGTATGCACAGAGCGATCGGCTCTGGCACATGTACCTCGCCGACGTCCACGACATGGCCCACGCTGTCGACGAACACGCCGAGATCCACGACGCCCTGCGCAGCGGCGATGCCGAGCAGGTCGCTGAGCTTGTCGAAGCCCACGTCAACAGCTTCGACGCACAAGTCCGTGCAGCAGTGACCGCCCGGCTGACATCGCCGCTGGGATGACGCCGTTGTCCAGTAGAACGATGCCGCGCATCGGGTGGCGGTCGTTGCGCACCCTGCGAGACTGACCCGATGACCGGACTCGAGTTCACCACCGATCACTGGTACCTCGACGACCTGCCTGGCGACCCTGACGAGCGCAATGTGCGTCGCCAGGTGAACGACGCTGCGTGGTCTCGGGTGACTCCAACGCCGACAGCGGATCCAACGCTCATCGCACACTCCCCTGAAGTTGCCACCGAACTCGGCATCAGCGAGAGCGTCGTGCGCAGCGAGCAGTTCGCGCGCGTGTTCTCCGGCAACGAGGTACCTGCCGACATGACGCCATTCGCCATGACCTACGGCGGGCACCAGTTCGGCAACTGGGCCGGACAGCTCGGCGATGGACGAGCCATCGCGCTCGGCGAGGTCACCACACCCAGCGGCAGCCACCAGGTCCTCCAACTGAAGGGCGCCGGACCCACGCCGTACTCGCGTGGCGCCGACGGCCGCGCCGTGCTGCGCAGTTCGATTCGCGAGTTCCTGTGCAGCGAGGCAATGCACCACCTCGGCGTTCCGACGACGCGGGCACTCAGCCTCACACTCACTGGCGACGAAGTCGTGCGCGACATGCTCTACGACGGACATCCTGCACCGGAACACGGAGCCGTTGTCTGCCGCGTCGCACCCAGCTTTGTCCGATTCGGACACTTCGAGCTGCCGGCCTCCCGCGGCGAGGTCGACCTCCTCCGCCAGTTGGTCGAGCACACGGTCCACCGCCACTTCCCCCACCTCCTGGCGGGTGAAGCCGCCGACGGGCCTACGAATGGGACCGCCGGGATGGAACCCGTCACCGACGAAGTGATCACGGCATGGTTCCGCGAGATCATGGAGCGCACGGCGGATCTGATGGTCGACTGGATGCGCGTCGGCTTCGTGCACGGCGTGATGAATACCGACAATCTCTCGATCCTCGGGCTCACCATCGACTACGGCCCCTACGGCTGGCTCGAAGACTTCGACCCCGGCTGGACACCAAACACCACCGACGCCGGCGGCAAGCGCTACCGCTACGGCAACCAACCCAATATTGGGCAGTGGAATCTCAGCCGACTCGGCGGCGCGCTCTCGTCGCTCGTCGACGACGTTGCCCCGCTCCAATCCGTGGTCGACGACTATCCCGCCTGTTTCAGCAACGCCTGGGACACCGCACTGGCCGCAAAACTCGGACTCACGGACGGAGCGCTCGACGTCGACGCACGCCGCGAGCTCGCGAACGAACTCCTCGAGATCTTGCCGCTCGTCGAGACCGACATGACCATCTTCTTCCGCACGCTCGGCGACATCGACGTCACAGAAATCGATACTGCGGTCACCGACGGCGAGCTCATGCAGCCGCTGCACGGCGCCTACTACACGGTCACTGACCTCAGCGGCGAGGTCCTGGCACGAACGGCCGACTGGTTCCGTCGCTACGTCACGATCAGCGCAACGGCCAACCAATCTCCAGACGAACGCCGCGCCGCGATGCACGCCGTCAACCCGAAGTACGTCCTGCGCAACTACCTCGCTCAGCTGGCAATCGACAAAGCTGACGCCGGGTCGTACGACATGATCGACGAACTCCTCGACCTGTTGCGTCATCCGTACGACGATCAGCCAGGCCGTGCCGAGTACGCCACGCTGCGCCCCGATTGGGCCCGCGAGCGCGTCGGTTGTTCGATGCTGTCCTGCTCATCCTGACAAGCAGCCATGACGTCCGGCGTGCCGCCGACGATTTCAGACCGTGTGTCACACTTTGCGCATGACCGACCACGGGAACGACGGCGAGCCGGATCTCTGGGCCAACACGGGGAACCTCCCCCCGGTTCCTCCCGTGCCACCCACGAACCCAGGCTCAGAACGCCCGGCGTGGCTCATTCCTGGCGCGATTGCACTGGGCATCGGAGCGCTTGCCGCCCTCGCGATCTTTCTGATCATCAAGAGTGGTGATGACGACACGATTTCGACTGACGCGTCGACGACCACGACGACCGCCCCCGGAACGACCGTGGCTCCTGAGACCACGGTTGCCAGCGAGACCACGATTGCACCTGAGACGACCGTGACTCCGCCGACCACGATTGCCAGCGAGACCACCATCGCGCCGGAGACAACCGTGACTCCTGAGACGACGGCCCCTCCGACCTCGGCCGCGCCCACCACTGCACCACCCACAGGCACCGCGCCTGCCGCGCCCGGCACGGCGCTGGTCGCTGGAACTGTGTACGACATTGTTCACGCCTGCACCACAAGTCCAGTTCCCGGGTACCAGGTCACGAGCTACGTCGCCGTCGCCGATTTCGGCCCACTGGTCATCGAACAGGGGATCGACGAAGGCAACGCGTTCGGTCTGTACTCCGAGGCAGGCATCCCGATCGACACCGGCGAGTACACCGACTTGGGTGATGACGGGTTCGCGATGTTGGCATTTGAAGGTGGCGGCTCCTTCGAAGTCGCTGCCAACCCCAGCGGCATCTCTCCTGTCGAGTGCGCGAGCCTTGGCACTGTTCGCCTGAGCGATCCGGCAGCGCCGCAGTTCGGCTACACCCATGGCATCGTCGATCTGTGTTCGACCAACGCCCCGTTCCGGGCCCTTGGCTACCTCAGCGAGGGCGGCACCATCGGCATCGTCGACAACGGTGACGGCACCGCGCAGGTCACCTTCGACTCAGCCAACCTGTTCTCCGCAACCGACCCCGCAGCCGCCATCACCGCTGGCGAGCGCCTGCAGATCGACGGCGAGGTGACCGGCTCGACAATCGAGGGCGACACCACACAGACAATCAGCATCGACCTCGACGACACCACACAGCGCAGCTGCTCGGACAGCGAGAACCCATAGTCTCGGGCCTCCGCTGCGCCAACGAGCTCACACCCTGACGGGCTCGCCGTCATCCGCCGAATCAGGAGCGACCGGCTCGAGCGGCCCTGCCAACGTCTCGGTCAGCCACTCGATACGTTCACGCATGAGATCAATCCCCGGCGACGGCGGCACGTTCTCCACACCCGACATCGGCCGACCGAAGACCATCTGCTGCGGGCTCCCTGGGTCGTACTCCGGCCACGGCTCGCGTCCGGGCGAATCCGGTATTCCCGCCGCGGCGAATGCGAACCAACGGTCACCCATGTCGCGGACCGTGAGATGTGCATCGTCAGCGACCGGAACCATCGGAAACTTGGTGTCGAACACGTAGAAGATTTCCGCAGCGTGAAACGCTCCGGCAGTCTGCTTCTTCGACGGTGGCGTCGCGGTGAAGTAGTAGCGGAAGACCGGATGCCCACCCGCCGCATGTTGCCGCGCTGCATGATCGACGTGGACACCGAACATGTGGTCACCACCGTGCTTGGCGACAGCGGCACTGTCGATCGTCGCCAGCCCTGGGTACGCCGACATCAATCGATCGACGAGCCCGGCCGTTGGATACGACCGGACAAACGCATCGCGAGCTTCTCCGATCGGCATGGGCTCAACTGAACCCTGCGTGACGTCACGGTAGAACTCTCCACCGGCCGGGTGCATGAGGTCTGCGAACAGTGTTGCCTCGTCGCTGTTGTAGCCGATCATCAAGGGCACCGATGCCTGCTGCTGCGCGCTGAACGCCGACATCGGCGTTGTCGGCAAGATCACGCCGTCGACGACCGGGTAGAAGTGACGTCCGAGCAACGGGAGCTGCTGATAGTGCGTCGTCAATTGTTCAGGTGACATCTCGCGCAGGCGGGCAAGCTGACCAGCAGGAGAGCCCACAACCTCGTTCGCGAACTCGACGCCCGCGTCTTCGGCAGCCGAGAAGTCGAGCGCTGGCCGACGCAGGTGCAACCAGCGGCCGCTGTCACTCGGGCTCTGCGCAATCGCGCGATGGAACAGACCACGAGCGCGCGGTGCGGTCATCAAGTTGAGCGCTGCCTCACCGCCAGCCGACTCGCCGAAGATGGTGACGTTGTCGGGATCGCCGCCGAACACGGCAATGTTGTCGCGCACCCACTCGAGCGCTGCGATCTGGTCGAGGAGGCCGTAGTTGCCCGACACGCCATCGGCCGACTCTGCTGCCAGTTCTGGATGGGCGAGGAAACCAAACATGCCAAGCCGATAGTTGATCGTCACGAGCACAGCGCCGCGCTCAGCAAGGACGTTGCTGTCGTAGAGCGGCTCCGTGCCACTGCCATCGGTGTGGTCGCCGCCATGGATCCAGACCATCACCGGAAGCTTGCGGCCGAGCCGATCGGCATGGGCTGGCATCCGCACGTTCAACTGGAGACAGTCTTCGCTCTGCTTCACCTTGGCGAGCTTGAGCGCGGCTTGCAGCGAGCGCTTCCGAGCCGCGCCGAGGCCAAGCCCCTCGACCAACCTGTTGAAGAACAGCTCGAAACCAGCGGCGCGCTGATATGCGTAGGGACCAAATTTGGTGCAATCCCGGGTACCGCTCCACGGCTCAACCGGCGCCGGTGGCTTCCAACGCAACGCTCCGACTGGCGGTGCAGCAAAGGGCACACCGCGGAAGTTCGCGAGCCGGCCCGACGAATCAAGCTTGCCCTTGATCTTGCCGGACGAAATGGTGGCAGTGACAGTTTTCGAAGCCATACCGCAGTCTCGCGTGTCGGCAGGCCGGCGGGCTGCTCAAGCGCGGTACGGGAAAGAGGTGCAGCACGCGGCTCTGGACACGACCCCATCTGTTCTATATAGTGGAACCGTTCCACCATGCGGAATCCAGTGGTGGTCGGAATCAACGGAAACCTCGGTTGAGCTGGGCCTTAACCCATGATCGCGCGGTGCACACTTGCCGAGCAGAACGGACAGACACCATGGGATTTCCCTCTGACCTTGAGATCGCGAGCAAAGCGCAGCTCAAACCGTTAGCAGACATTGCCGGGGCATCCGGCATTCCGCTCGAATGCCTCGAGCCCTACGGGTCCGGCGCCGCGAAGATCGGGCTCGACGCGATCGCGAAGATGGCGGATCGACCCAAGGCCAAGTACGTCGTGGTTTCGGCGATCACCCCGACCCCACTCGGCGAAGGCAAGACCACCACGACGGTCGGCCTCGGGATGGGATTCAGCCACATCGGCAAACAGGGCGTCATCGCCGTGCGCCAGCCATCGATGGGTCCGACGTTCGGCATTAAGGGAGGCGCAGCCGGCGGCGGTTACAGCCAGGTCGTTCCGATGGAACTGCTCAACCTGCACCTCACCGGTGACATGCACGCCGTCACCGCTGCCCACAACATGTGCTCGGCCGCACTCGACGCCCACCTGTACCACGGCAACGAGTCAGGCCTTGACATGCACAACATCACCTGGCGGCGCGTCATCGACGTCAACGACCGTTCGCTTCGCAACGCGGTGATCGGCCTTGGCGGACGCCTCGACGGCGTGCCCCGCGAAACCGGATTCGACATCACCGCGGCCTCTGAGGTCATGGCCACACTGGCGCTCTGCACATCGCTGCAGGATCTGCGCGAACGCCTCGGCCGTATCGTCGTCGGCTACACCAAGTCCGGTACTCCGGTCACCGCCGAAGAATTGAAGGTGGCCGGCTCGATGGCAGTCATCTTGATGGAGGCCATCAAGCCCAACTTGATGCAGACCTTGGAGAACACTCCGGCGCTCGTCCACACCGGCCCGTTCGGCAATATCGCCACCGGCAACAGCTCGATCGTTGCCGACCGCATCGGGATCCACATGGGTGACTACCTCATCACCGAGGCCGGTTTCGGCGCCGACATGGGCGCCGAACGCTTCTTCAACATCAAGTGCCGAGCCTCCGGACTCGCTCCCGACGCCGCCGTACTGGTCGCAACGGTGCGGGGCCTCAAGGCACACTCCGGCAACCACAAGATCGTCGCCGGCAAGCCGTTGCCCGAAGATCTCCTCAAAGAGAACCCGGACGAAGTCCACCAGGGCGGCGACAACCTCCGCAAGCAACTCGAGAACATGCGTATCCACGGCTGCACTCCCGTCGTGGCCATCAACGTGTTCCCTGGCGATCACGATGGTGACATCAACGCGATCAAGGAAATCGCCGAGGAGTTCAACGCTCGCGCTGCGGTCTCCATGCACTTCACCGAAGGCGGCGCGGGGGCAACCGAACTCGCCCATGCTGTGGCTGAGGCAGCCGAAGAGGAGAGCAATTTCCAGGTGCTCTACCCAGACGAAATGAGCCTGCGCGACAAGATCACCACCGTGGCCACCAAGGTCTACGGGGCAGACGGCGCCGAATTTTCGCCACAGGCCAACAAGCAGATCGACAACTACGAAGCAAACGGGTTCGGCAACCTCCCGGTGTGCATCGCCAAGTCGCACCTATCGCTGAGCCACGACGCGAGCCTCAAAGGAGCCCCCACCGGCTGGACATTGCCGGTCCGCGAAGTCCGGGCGTCGGTCGGCGCCGGGTTTGTCTACCCGATCTGCGGTGACATGCGCACCATGCCGGGCCTCGGCAAGACACCTGCACTGCAACACATCGACATCGACGCCGACGGCAACATCGTCGGACTCAGCTGAACAATCATCGCACGAGGGTCAGACCTCCAGTGTGACCAATCAACCAAGGAACGGGGGCCACCAATGTCTGCCGACGCAAAGATGCTGCACACCGAGAAGCCGACACGGGGCCGGCGATTGATCGGGCGCGGGCTGCTGCAGCCGGGTCCGTCGCACCTGCGATCGATGATCCGCGACGCCAAGGTCGAACTCATCCCCATGAAAAGTCTCGAACGTGCCATCACCGAACTCGCTCCGCACTCGAGCATTTCGATGACCTGCTCACCCGCAAAGTCGATCGAGGCCACCTTGGACGAAACGGCTGCGCTCGTCGCCGCCGGTCACCGCGTCACACCACACCTCTCTGCCCGGATGGTCCAGACCCCCGAGCATCTCGTCGCCATTCGTGATCGTTTGGTCGAGATCGGTATCCGTGAGGTCTTCGTCGTCGGTGGCGACGCCGATCCGCCGGGCTGTTTCTTCGATGCCATCGAGTTCATCGAGGCCTTTCTTGCACTCGATGACGCCGACGGTCCCGAACATCGCCAAGTCGACCACATCGGGTACACCTCGTACCCCGACAGCCATCCGCTCATCACGTCGGAGCAACTCCACGACGCGTTGCATGTCAAGCAGCAGATGATTCTCGACTCCGGCCGCACCGCCCACGTCAGCACGCAGATGTGTTTCTCCGCGGACCAGATTCGCACCTGGCTGCGCGGCGAACGCGCCGCTGGCCTGACCGTTCCGGTGCACCTCGGCGTGCCGGGCGTGATCGACAAGACCAAGCTGATGACCATGGGTGTTCGCCTCGGTGTCGGCACGTCGCTCCGCTACCTCTCAAAGAACCGCAAGGCACTCGGCAAGATGATGACCCAACGAGCGTTCGAGCCGGACCAATTGCTCAAGCCGCTCGCTGGCCAGTTCACCGATCTCGGCATTGAGGGCATCCATCTCTACACGTTCAACCAGGTCGCCGCTACCGAAGCCTGGCGCACCAAGACCCTCGCCTGAACACAACTCCGGCGCAGTTGCCGGACCGCGCGGCCATGGCTGCGTCAGCCGGGCTTCTTGCGGCGGAGCGCCGCGCGAGAAGCTTTGAGGGGCCGCGCTGTGAGGCGGATGGCCAGCTCGGTCGACCGGGCGGGAAGCGCCACGAACTTGCCCTGGCGCTCCATCGGGAGGGCATCTGCCGACACGATCCGGTAGCCGACATAGGCAACGATGACGCCGTGGGTGACCGCCAGTGCCCAAAAGAATGCTGTCGGCCCCGTCGAGCCCATGAACGAAGATGCGATCACGGGTCCGATCACCGCGCCGGCGCCGTTGACGCGCAGGAGTGAACTACTTGCACCAATCGCCTTGCCGGGCGCAGACCAGTCGAGCGTGTACGTGAGCAGGAGCGAGTAGAGCGGAAATGTCATCCCGCCAAGCAGGAACATCCCGACCAGTATCAACGGGCTGCCGGACGGCAGCACAGCCATCACCCCGCAGACAGCGACAGCGCCGAGCGCGACGACAAAGATCACGCCACGTCGTGGCAGACGATCCGAGATCAGACCGATCGGCCATTGCATCAACAACGAGCCCACGGTCGGCAGGACGAGAAACGCCGCGAGACGGCCGGGGCTGAAGCCCACTCCGGCCGCATACACGGCACCCAAACTAAACAGCACGCCGATGGACATACCGGTGAACAGCATGCCGACGAGGCCAGTCGGCACCGTACGGTAGAGCTCGCTCAGCCCGAGAGGTTCAGCTTCGCGAACCGGGGGCGCTTCCGTGGTCGCTGCCAACGTGACGGGCACGATCGCGAGCGACACGAGCACTGAAGCCAAGATGAAGAGTGTGTAGCCCGCGGTGTCGACGAACGCGATGATCAGCTGACCGATCGCGAGTCCACCCATCGAGACGACCATGTAGACCGCGAGGGTCCGCCCGCGCGTCGTTGGTGTCGAAGCATCGTTCAGCCACGACTCGAGCACGATGAACAGTCCGGCCATGCAGAAGCCGAACACCAACCGCATCAGCGCCCATGTGATCGGCACGACGGAAATCGAGTGGATCAACACCGCTCCTGACGCCAGCGATGCCAGCCCTGCGAACACACGAATGTGACCAACCGTCGAGAGCAGACGCGAGATGATCGTTGGACCGATCAGGAAGCCTGCGAAGTAGCAGGACATCACGTAGCCGCTGGTCCGCACACCGAAGCCCTCGTCGACCACGCGTACGCCGAGCACCGCCAGGTTGAGGCCGTTGCCGACCATCAACATGCCGAAACCCAAGAAGAGCGCCCACAGCGCCATGCCCCCGCGGACCGCCGGCTGAGGAGCAAGCACCTCCTCGTCGCCGGAGAGCGCTGGGTCAGGGACGTGTTTGTCGGTATCTGAGTTCACTGCGCATCCTCAACGTGTTCGATCACTTCGGCCGCGGAGTTCGTCGAGGCGTCGCCGGTCGCGTTTGGTCGGGCGACCTGCACCTCGATCGCGCTCGAACACCGGCGGCGCAAGCGAGCGTTCCGGCGGCGGCGGGCTGTGGTCGTCGAAACACTCGGTAGCGACGGCCGCACCGACGCGTTTGCTGATCAGCTTCGTCACCACGACCACGCGTTCAAGCTGGTGAACTCGCGTCTCGATCCGGTCGCCCACGACGAGCTTCGCGGCTGGCTTGACCGTCTTGCCGTTCACTTTCACATGACCCGAACGGCACAGCTCTGCGGCGTCGGCGCGTGTCTTGGTGATTCGAACTGACCACAACCACTGGTCGACGCGGGGCGTCGCGTTGCCGTGCTGCTGCGGGCGGTCTTCGACGGTCACGACCCGAACAGTATCCAGCGTCGACCAAGCAGCATCACGCCACCATTCTCGCGCTTCGTCACGCCCCCCATCACCTTCCATCGCCTCGCATCACCTCCGATCAGCGGAAAGATCGTCCCCCTGATTCGCCAAGCTACCTACTGGTCGGTAGGCTGGCTTTTGTGAACGAGCAGGAAATCCTCCACGCCATCACTCCCGACGTCGAGCGGCTGCTCGAACGGCACCTCGAGACCACCAAAGAATGGTTTCCGCACGAGTACGTGCCATACAGCCGCGGGCGCGACCACATGGAAGGTCACGTCTGGAGTCCCGAAGACGCGGACCTCGCCGGCGCCGAACTGACCCCCGAGGTACGCAGCGCTCTGCTGGTCAACCTTCTCACTGAAGACAACCTGCCGTACTACTTCCGCTCCGTCGAGCGAATGTTCGGCAAAGACGGCGCCTGGGGCACCTGGGCTCGCCGCTGGACCGCCGAAGAAGGTCGCCACTCGATGGCGATCTACGGCTACCTCATGGTCACCCGTGCGATCGACCCCGTCGAGCTCGAACGGTCGCGCATGGTGCAGGTCAGCAAAGGCGAAACGCCCGACCCTGAGACCACGCACGAAGGATTCATCTACCTTGCGCTTCAGGAACTGGCGACACGCATCTCACATCGCAACACCGGAGCCCAGATCGGCGACTCTGTCGGCTACGAAGTGATGAAGCGGGTCGGCAGCGACGAGAATCTGCACCAACTCTTCTACCGCGATCTCGCTGCGGCGGCCATTGCGGCCGACCCGAACACGATGATGATCGCCATGGAGAAGCAGGTCCGCCACTTCTCCATGCCCGGCACCGGGATCCCTGAATTCGAGCGTCATGCGAAGGCGATTGCCAAGGCCGGCATCTACGACCTGCAGATCCACCACGACCAGATCCTCGCTCCGGTCGTTCTGCGTCAGTGGGACGCGGCAAATATCGGCGGTCTGTCCGGCGAAGGCGCTGCGGCTCAAGAGAAGCTGATGAAGCGGATGGCAACCAGCGCCCGCGTTGCCAAGCGCTACGCAGAGAAGCGTGCAGCGGAGATGCAACCCGCCTGAACGAAGCGCTCGACCGAGTTCGAGCGCAGCCCGGTCAGAGCGTCGACGCGGCGACCAGCAGCGCTGTCGCAGCTGCGGCGGCAAGCACGAGTCCCGCTTCGATAGTGACCGTGCGCCGCGTCGTGGCAATCACCACCTGATTGGTCGGTTCTGCTGTCAGCTCCGGCAGGACACGGAAATGGTTGTAGGCGCCGAGCAGTGCGGCTGCAGCAACCAATGCCAGCTTGAGGATCATCAGGCGACCCCAGTCGGTCCCGGCGTATCCGAACACATCGTTGTCGATGAACAACGCCATCACAACGCCCGCGACTCCGGTGAGGGCGAGCGCGGCCATCGCAAGCACCGAGAATCGCACCACCATCTCGAGAGCGAACGAGTTGACGCCGTCGTGGTGTCGGCGCCACAGCACGACCGCCAGGGCGACCAGGCCACCGGCCCACGCTGCTGCTCCGGCCACGTGCACGACACTTGTCAGCGCGTGCAGCACGCGCGGTCCACGGCTCACGGTGTGACCGTCGAAGGCAAAGGAGATCACGATCAGGGCGGCACCCGTCAGACCGACGTTGTCGAGACCGGATGGCCGCCACCGCGCCTCAGCCGATTGCGGTCGCCCAGCAGCGACATCGGCGCCTGGTTGGTCGACAACAGCCGCCGAGAGCGAACGGGTCCGGGGAGCCGACGACACGCCGGTGATCGCGGCGAAGCCGATCACGAGCAGGCCGCCGCCGAGCAGACGTGCCAGTGCGGCGCGTCCGGCGCCATCACCGACCACCTCACCGAATCCGCCCAGCAGCGACGACAATCCGACGAGCTCGAGTGCTGCGCCGAAGAGCACGGCGATGCCCAACCAGCGGACAGCCCGGATGAGCGTGCCGAGTTCCTCCCGACGGCCGGCGAACGCGAACGCGGCGAAGACCAGCATGCCGATTGCAGCCACAGCCGCGGGATACATCAACAGTCGTCCGATGCGGGCAACACTTTCGCCGTCATCAGCAGCAGCGGCGTCGCCAAGTACGGGTGCGATTGGCGCGGAGTCAGACGAGTCGAGCTCCGTGACAGCGCCCGCTGAGGCGTCGTCGATCGAGGCGGTTGGCGCAGTGGTCACCAGTGATGGGGTTGCGGCGACTGCTGTGGTCTCCGGCACGGTCTCGGGTGGTGCAGTCGCCGGTGGTGCAGTCGCCGGAGGCGTGGTGCCAGATTCCGGCACGGTCGTCGTCGGCGCAACAGCAACCGTGACGTTGAACGCGAACGTGCCGTCGACGAAGTGTGTGTCGTCCGAGCGAACCCGCCATGCCAGAGCGTACGAACCGGCAACCAGCGGCGGGTCGAACGTGGCAACGACGTCGTTGCCGGTCTGCACGACAGAGACAGGGAGAATCGTGGTGCCGGCATCATCGGCCACGGCGACGCTGTCGGGTTCGGCAATCGGCGTACCCGTGAACGAGAGTGAAATCGTGTCAAGCGGTCCAGACACCGTCTCACCGTCAGCAGGCGATGACGTGCTGAGCCCCGTGTGTGCAAAGGCAGTCGACGCCACGAGGGCGACAACCAGGACCATCAGCGCGAAGAGGACCATCTTTCGCTTGAAGTCCGAGTGGCGCGACTGCACCGCAACAGTCTGCCACCGTCAAGGGTCCGGGGCGACGCGGTGCTCAGTAACTGTTCGGGAGGGCGAACAAGGGCGCGTCGGTCATGGCTCGACTGCGTTCGCGAATGATTGGCACGAATCGTTGGCGGGAATCGTTGGCGGGAATCGCTGGCGCGAATCGTTGGCGGGAACCGTTGGTGGCAGGAACCGTTGGTGGCGAATGACGTGCCAGCGGCCAAGCTGGAGTCAATGGCACGACTCTTTCTCGCCGTGTGGCCACCGGATCATGTGGTCGAAATGTTGGGCGGCCTCCCCCGCAAGGACCAACGCGGCGTTCGGTTTGTCCCTCCGGAGAGTTGGCATGCGACGCTTCGGTTTCTCGGCGACGCCAACCCCGACGAAGTTGCCGACGCGCTGCGATCCGCATCGTTGCCCGCCGCCACAGCGACTGTTGGCCCCGCGATCGACATGCTCGGCACCCACTCGCTGATTGCACCGATCGCCGGTCTCGACGAGCTGGCCGCGGCGATCGTCAACGCCACCGACGGCCTGGGCACGCTCGCGCCGCGACCCACCTACAACGGCCACATCACTGTTGCTCGCGTGAAGCGCGGCGCAATCGTCCGCAAGGTGGTGGGCATGCTGTGTGCATCGTCGTTCAAGGTCATCGAGGTGGCGTTGGTCGAGAGCCGGCTGCACCCCACCGGGTCGACCTATTCGACCCTTGCGTCCTGGCCAGTTGCGCGTGCAGCGGAGTAGCCGTCAGGTTTCCCCAGTCCGCATGCCACCCGTCTACTGACGGTGGATTTCCCGTGGCGGTCGACGCCGTACGCAATGCTGGGGAGATGAGCGACGCTCCTCCCCCCGGCATCGAACCCCTCCCGGGCCGGGTCACCTCTCCTCGCCTCACGTTGCGCCGGTGGCACCATGACGAGGCCGCGGCACTTTCTGCTGGTGTGGCCGCAAGCCTCGAACACCTTCGGCCCTGGATGCCATGGGCCAGGTTCGAGCCGCTCACGCTCACCGAACGAGTCCGACTCATCGAGGGCTGGACTCGCGACTGGGAGGAGGGCGGCGATGTCGTGTTCGGCGTCTTTCTCGACGGCGAGATGATCGGTGGCGCTGGACTGCACCGGCGCAGCGGGCCGGGCACCCTCGACATCGGCTACTGGATTCACGTCGACCACGTCCGGCATGGCTACGCCACGGAGTTGACAGCGGCGCTGACCACCACAGCGTTCGGGATCGATGACATCCAGGTCGTCCACGTCCAAACCGATGAGGCAAACGAGGCAAGCGCGTCTGTTCCGGCCAAGCTCGGCTTTCGTCGATCTGCAACCAGCACGCGCGTGCCCGAAGCTCCGGCCGAGTCCGGCCACCTCATCGACTGGACGATGACACCCGACGTGTGGGCTGCACGCGCTGCACCTCTGACCGACTGAGGTGCACGACGTCGCGCGACCGCCAGGTTGGCGCAGTCAGGCTGGCAGCGTCACGACCAGGTGGTGCCGAAGGTGTTCCGGTAGGCGAGTTGGGCGGGCGGTTGCCGCGTGATTGGGCCGTGGCCCTTGCCCACCGGGTAGCCGATCGGGACCAAAGCCGCAGTCGCCCAACCGTCCGGGATGCCGAGCAGCGTCTTCACCTCGTCCTCGCGGAGACAGTGCAACGTCGTCAACGTGCATCCGAGCCCTTCCGCGACACAGGCCAACATGGCGTTCTGCACCGCCGGGTAGATCGATCCGCCACCGACGACGCTGACGCGATCGAGCTTGGCGTCGGTGATCGCCATCATCTTGGGGTTGGCGCAGAACACGAGGATGGCCGGCGCCTCGTGCAAGTGATCGGCCAGGTAGTCGCCTGCCGCGGCGACGCGCTCCCACGGTGCGAGCTGCTCGGGCGGCAGCCCTTCCATCATCTTCATGAACCCGCCGACGTACTTCGCCCACTCGGGCGCGTAGATGTCGGCAAGACCCTGCTTCACGTCCGGGTCGGTCGCCACGATGACGCGCCACGGCTGAGTGTTGCCGCCGGTCGGCGCCCAACACGCGGCCTGCAGCACGCGCTCGAGCACGTCGTCGGGAATCGGATCGGGCCGCAACTTGCGCACCGCACGCAGCGTGCTCATTGCGTCGTAGAGACCGGGCTGTGCAGGTGCGTCGCTCACACGACCAGCGTGCCACAGCGAACCCGCATGATCGTCAGCCGCAGCGAGTCCTACCCGTCGGCACGGGTCACCTGACCACCAATCCGAACGAGGTCGGCGCTCGGTGAAACTAGGTTGCAGGGATGCTCCGAACGGTCGATCCCGCGATTCCTGCGGGAACGATGTCGTCGGTTCCTCAGCCCACGATCGTGGTCGACGACGAGCTGATCGCCCGCCCATTTCACTTCGGTGATGTCGACCGAGTGATCGAGGCATTCGCCGACCCGGACATCCGGCACTGGCACGCCCGACGGATCGACACGGTCACCGATGCACGCGTGTGGATCGGGTATGGCCACATGATGTGGCTCCGCGAACAGTCCGCGAACTTCGCGATCGTCGATGCGGACGACCGCCTGCTCGGCCGTGTCGGCTTGCATACCGATCTTCCTGGTGGCACCGCCGAAATCGCGTACTGGGTCCTGCCCGATGCGCGCCGTTGTCGGGTCGCCATGCGGGCGGGTCGAGCGTTGACTCGGTGGGGCCATGACCAGGTCGGCCTGAGCCGCATCGTGCTCGAACACTCGACACACAATGCCGCATCGTGCGCGGTGGCCCGATCAATCGGATACGAACTCGAAGCAACCTTGCACTCCGTACAGCTCCTCGACGATGGGCGCCACGACGTCCACATCCACGCCCACCTCCATCCAGGCCGATATCCACGCTGATATCCGCGCTTCACGAAGACGTCCAGCCGCATCCACTCCGAACTCTGTGACACCCGATCGGTACCGTTGTCAGTACCGACTCCCCCGGTTTCGTCCACTCGAGATCGGAGAATGCAATGCCCAGCCCACCCACCGAGGATGCCTTCCGGGCCGCCTCGACGGCGAACGTCGCGACGATGAGTCGCGATGAGCTCGCTGAACACCTTGTCCACCTCCGCATCGTGCGCTCGTGGTCCGACGCTGCCGAGATCACCGCGAATCGAAGGGCCCGCGAACTCGCTGCGGCAGGCGCTGCGGGCTCGGCAGAAGCGGCCCATGTTCGGGCGGGCCAACGGTCCGAACGCGAAGCCCGCGCTGTCACGGACCGCGCCGATGTGTGCGCACAGATGCCGGGCTTCGAGTCCGCCCTCGCTGCAGGCAGCGTGTCAGCCGGTCACCTCGACGCCATCGCTCGCGCTACAGCCAAGCTCGACGACACCGGTCGCGCACGGCTGGCAGCTTCGGCGGACAACTACCTCGATCAAGCCACGCGGTCGAACGTCGACGCCTTCGAACGTGCCATGCGCAAGGAGGCTGCGGCGATCAATGCCGCCACTGCTGGCGACACCGCCGCCGAGGAATTGGTCTCACAACGGCGTCGGTCAAACGTCAAACGCTGGATCGACAAGGTCACCGGCATGCATCACACGTTGCTCGAACTCGACCCTTTGCGCGATGCCGAGATCTGGACGGCGATCGATGCGCAACTCGCCACCGACCGAGCGGCCGACGGCAACGCCAACACCGCCTGGTCCGAACTCCGCGTTCAATCGGTGGTCAACGCGATCAATTCGTCGGGCAGTCCCGAGCGACGGCCCGAGGTCAACGTGCTGGTGAGCTTCGAACGACTCGTCGACCAGGCGTCGGTCCGAGGTGTCTGCGAGACCATCGACGGCATCGCATTGCCCGTCTCGACGGTGCGTCGGCTCTGCTGCGATGCCGACGTGTTCCCGACTGTCCTCGGCGCCGATGGCGAGGCGCTGGACGTCGGGCGAACACGGCGAACTGCGACGCGGTCACAGCGCCGCGCGTTGGCCGCGATGCATCGATCATGTGTCCACCCCGACTGCTCGATCGGCTTCGACGCCTGCCGGATCCACCACGTCCGGTTCTGGACCGAGCACCACGGCCCTTCAGATCTCGACAATCTGATTCCTTTGTGCGAACGCCATCATCATGCGGTCCACGACGGCGGCTGGGGGCTGACGATGACACCGGATCGAGTCGCCACGTGGACTCGCCCCGACGGGGAAAAGCACCATTCGGGCACCACCATTGACCGCACCGACGGGAAGGGCTCACGCACGCCACAGCTTGCCTGACGAACGTCGGAGCCAGCGTGACCGGAAGCCACCCGGCCAGACGCTCGGCGACGCCGCCCGGACGCTTCCCGACAACAAAGGTCGAACCTGTCCCCCGTAGATCCGCGGTGCGGACAGATCGGAAGGTCTCGTTCAGCGCGAACCGCACGGCATGCAGAGCGCGAGATCAACGCTCGGTGACCAACACCTGATGGATCAACCGACGGGGACTCCCGCCGGGCGGTCTCCCCTGCGCCGGCTGCGCTCCAGCCGGTCCACACCATCCGGGGCACTCACACATTCACGCACTCACGCACTCACGCACTCACGCACTCAAGACAATCCTGGCGACGTCGGCAAGGGTGGTCGCCACATGGTCGATGCGCGGCACGGCTGGTGGCTCAAGACCATCCGGGTTGAACCAGCAGGTCACGCAACCAGCTGCTGCTCCACCGGCGATGTCCGAGCTCAGACTGTCGCCGACCACGAGGACCGAAGCAGGATCGGGATTGCCATGCGCCCCGAGCGCAACATCGAAGAACGCCTGGCTCGGCTTGGCGTGGCCGATCTCGCTCGACACGGTGACTGAGGTGAAATAGTCCTCGAGCTCGAACTGGGCAAGGCGAGGCCGTTGCACTTCGCCGTAGCCGTTGGTGATCAAGCCCATGGTGACTGCTCCGTCGAGCTGATCGAGAAGCTCCATTGCACCCGGCCACAGCACCCCCGAGCGACCAAGCCAAGCGAGGTACTGAGGTGCCAACGAAGCCGGGTCGAGTTCGAGATCGGTGTGCTCGATCAGCAGACGGAACCGTTCGTCATTCAACGTGTCGAGCGTGAGCTCACCCGCTTCGAGCTGTTCCCAGAGCGGAGCCGCAAGACGCTTGAACGTGGGGAGGTACTCCCCTCCGTCGGAGATGCCATGATCTGCGAGGAGCGCAGGAAGCGCCGCTCGCTGCGCCGATGCGAAGTCCGAGAGCGTGTTATCGAGGTCAAACAGGACCAGGTCGTACGGGGAACGAATCTCAGCCGGAGCATCGGGAGGCACACTTGCAAGCTATCGACGTCGCCGGTCACTGGCGGTCGCGATCCTGGTCGCAGACGCAACCACCGAAACAAGCACCGAAACAGGCACCGAAACAGGCACCGAAGCAACTGCGTCGACGCGCATGGCCGCGATCCGATCGAGGCCGACATCGTCAACCTGAGATTCCCAGGACTCACGGGAGGTACCGGCACATCCCGGGTTCTCGAGCGCGAGTTCTTGAGCCTGAGCTGCAGAATTCGGCAGCCGGACTGAGCAGCCAAATTCAGCAGCCTTGTTCAGCAGCCTGATTCAGCAGCCTCGTTCAGGAGCCCGATTCAGCAGCCCAATTCAGCAGCCTCGTTCAGCAGCCCGATTCAGCAAGTTCAGCGGCCTGAATTCAGCAAGTTCAGCGGCCCGATTCAGCAAGTTCAGCGGCCTGACTCGCCGGCCTGCTTCAGCAGGTTGGGCGGCCTGACTCGCCGGCCTCGATCAGCGGGCGATGACGTTGACGGTTTCGGCGGCGTCGATCAGCCAGCTGGGGAACACACCCACAAACAGGGTGAACGCAACCGCAGCGGCGATTGCAAGCCCCGACGAGAGATCGATCGAAATTCCAGTGCCAGCAGCGTCGGCCTCAACTGCACCGTCTTCCGGGGGCGAGAGCCACATGTTGACCATGATCCGCAGATACATAAACGCCGCCACGACGGCAGCGACCATGGCGATGATTGCAAGGGCATAGCTCTCGACTTCGACGGCAGCCTGGATGACACCGAATTTTGCGATGAAGCCAGAAGTGACGGGCACGCCAGCTCCAGCGAGCAGCAGCACGGTGAAGCCCAGCGCCAGTGCCGGTCGACGCTTCGCCAACCCTTTGAACGAATCGAGTGAGGAGTCTCCATCGCGGTTGCCCGCGGCCCGGCTGACGACAGTGACGACACCGATCATTCCGATGACCAGCACCGAGTACAGCATCAGGTACAGCGCGACTGATGGCATTCCGTCGCCAGGGTCCAACTCGCCGGCGGTGTGGCCGGCTGCTTCGACACCCACGAGGAGGAAGCCGGCATGCGTGACTGACGAGTACGCGAGCATCCGCTTGACGTCGGTCTGCACGACTGCGAGGAACGAACCAACCAGCAGCGACAAGACGGCAAGCACCCAGATGACCGGGCGCCAGTCATCACGGAAGAACGGCAACGCCGTGACCAGAACGCGGAGCATCGCGGCGAATGCGGCTGCCTTGCCGACCGATGCCATGAGTGCGGTGACGGGCGACGGCGCACCTTGATACACGTCGGGTGTCCACACATGGAACGGCGCTGCGGCGACCTTAAAACCAAGACCCACGATGAGCAGTGCGAGACCAGCAAGGGCCAACGCGTTTGGATTGTCGAGGTCGACGCCCGATTGGAACGTCGCGACCATCTCGGTGATGTTGGTCGTCCCGGCCGCCCCGTAGAGCAGCGCGATGCCATAGAGGAAGAATGCTGACGCAAAACCTCCGAGCACGAAGTACTTGATGCCTGACTCTGCCGATGCCAGCGAGCGACGGTTCGATGCAGCGAGCACGTAGAGCGCCAGCGACAGTGTTTCGAGGCCGAGGAACAGCACGATCAAGTCATTGGCCGACGCCATGACGATGCCGCCGATCGCGGCCACCAAATAGAGGGCGTAGATCTCGGGGCCCTCGTTGGGCGTGCCCCGCAGGAACGAATCCGTCAGCATCGACACGAGCAGCACACCGATGCAGATCGTGATCGTGAGGAACATCGCGAGCGTGTCGAACGCGATGGCACCACCCACGAGTGTGGTCGGGCCGTTGTCGGTGATGTCGTCCCACTGGACCATTGCCAGTGCGCCTGCGGTGCCGGCCGTGACCGCAGCGACCAGCGCGTACAGCCCCTTCGGCCACGCCGGTGTCAGCGCACCGACGAGCATCATGCCCAGTGCGCCGGCAAGCAGCGTCAGCATGGGCGACAATGCAAACCAGTTGACTTCGGGACCGACGAAGGTCTGAGCCAGCAGCGCCTGGGCCGGGGCCTCATGCGTCGAGATCTGGGACACGAGCTCAGCGATCATTCGCCGGTCTCCTCTCCCTCGTCGTGACCGTCTTCGCCGTCACTGTCGTCGTCACTGTCGTCGTCACTGCCGTCACCGTGGTCTGCATCGCCCTCATCTGCGTCGTCGTGATCCGCGCCATTGCTGGCTGTGTCGCAGCTCGTATCTGCAGTGTCATGTTCGGCTGGCTCATCGCTGTGGCTCTCGGCTGCCTCGCCCTCGTGCTCCACCTCGAAGGTGCCGCATTGGGTGCCGTACTCAGGATTTTCGAAGTCGCTGTTCTCCACCACGTGTTCGACCAGTGCGTCGACGCTCGGTTCGATGCGATCGAGCAGCGGCTTCGGGTACACACCGGTGAACACGATCGCTGCGATGAACGGCAGCAGCACCAAGCCTTCCTTGACACGCAGTTCAGGGAACTTCGCGTTGTCCTCGTCCGGCTCGCCGTGGAAGACACGCTGGTAGGCCCAGAGCAGGTAGAGCGCAGCGAGGATCACGCCGGCAGTTGCCACGACGGTCCACCACCGTGCGGTCTGGAATGAGCCGAGCAAAATCAGGTATTCGCCGATGAATCCGTTGAGTCCTGGCACACCGATCGACGACAGCATCACGATCATGAAGCCGGCAGCAAAGATCGGTGCCACCTTCTGGATGCCGCCAAGTTCGGAAATCTGGCGGGTCTTGCGACGCTCGTAGATCATGCCGACGAGGAGGAACAGCGCGCCGGTCGACACACCATGGTTGACCATCTGGAGGACAGAACCGGAGATCGCCTGGGAAGTGAAGGCAAACGTACCGAGGATGATGAACCCGAGGTGGGCCACCGAGGAATAGGCGACGAGTCGCTTGAGATCCTTCTGCATCGTCGCCGCAATTGCGCCGTAGATGATGCCGATCACCGCAAGGGTCAGCCAGAGCGAACGACTCCACACCGCAGCCTCGGGGAACAGGTAGAGGCCGAAGCGGAGGAACCCGTACGTACCGAGCTTCAACATGACGCCGGCGAGGACGACCGAACCAGCGGTGGGCGCCTGCGTATGGGCGTCGGGGAGCCAGGTGTGCAGCGGGAAGATCGGCACCTTGACAGCAAACGCGATGGCAAAGGCGAAGAACAACCAACGCCCAGTGTTGGCCGCGAAGTCTGCGCCCTCGGCGATCTCGACGAGGTCGAAGGTGAGCCGGCCCAGGTCCTCGCGGGCGAGCATCGCGGTGGCGATGAGCCCGACGAGCATGAACGCCGAACCAAACATTGTGTAGAGGAAGAACTTCGTCGCGGCGTAGACACGGTTCTCGTAGCCCCAACCGCCGATGAGGAAGTACATCGGCACGAGCACGATCTCGAAGAAGATGAAGAACAAGAAGAGATCAAGTGAGAGGAACGAACCCATCACACCGGCTTCGAGCATCAACAGCCACGCCAGGTACGGCTTCTCGTCGTGATGCGGGTCTGTGCCGACGATCGCGAGCGGGAAGAGCACTCCGGTCAGCACGACGAGGAACAGCGAAATGCCGTCAACACCGACGTGATACGAAATGCCCCACTGCTCGATCCACGTGTGCTGCGAGCTGAACTGGAATCCGGCCTCGCCCATCTCGAACGACGAGAGGAGCCAGATGCTCATGGCGCCCACACCAACCGAGGTCATCAACGCGATGAGCTTGGCAATCTCAGGTCGACGCTTCGAACTGATCGCCACGGCGACTGCGCCAACGATCGGCACGAGGATCAACATCGTGAGAATCGGGAACGCGATCGCGCCACCGTGGGAGTCCTCGGCGGCAACCAGCCCGGCCGTCATCATTTCGGTCAGCGCGCCCATCACAGAATTCCTCGAATCACGACAAACCACCCGAGGAGCAAGACGACGCCGATGCCGATCACTCCGGCGTACTGACGCAGGTATCCGGTCTGGCCCTTTCGGACCTGACTCGACGTCTCACGCACCAGGGTGGCAACGCCATTCACTGCACCGTCGACGACCTTGCTGTCGAAATCGGCAACACCTTGGAAGCCCTTTCGGCCAGGGTTGCCCATGAACCACGAAATGGCTCGGTCATAGTTCCAGCCGTTCGCGAACAGCTCAGGCTCGATTGGTTTCATGCGCTTTTTCTCATACACGAGATATGCGCCGACGATGCCGATGACGGCACACGCGACTGCGATGCCAATCAGGAGGACCTTGTTGTCGTAGGCCCAGGTGTCCTTGATGACCGCTTCGCCGATGCCACGCTCTTCAGGGCCCTCGCCGAACTCGACCAGCGGGTGCAGCCAGTCGAGCAGCTTGTGCTGCATGCTCTTCGGAATGAAGCCGAGTGACGGCAGCTGAATGATGCCGCCGACCATCGACAGCCCAGCGAGCACAACCAGCGGCAGCAGCATTGTGGGCGGTGACTCGTGCGGTTTGAACTCGCCGTGCGCGCCGTGCGTGACCGGCTCGGGCGCCGCACCGGCCTCGGCGTCGTCCACCTCGAGGTGAGCGGCTTCTTCAGCATTCGCGTGGGAGCCCCACTTCTGCTCGCCGAAGAAGGTCATGACGACCTGGCGGGTCATGTAGAACGCGGTGAGGATTGCGGTGACGATGCCGACGATGTAGAGCGCCGGGCTCTCGGCCAGGGCGAACAACAGGATCTCGTCTTTCGACCAGAAGCCGGCAAACGGCGGCACACCGGCGATGGCAAGCCAGCCAATGATGAACGTGCTCGCCGTGATCGGCATGAACTTGAAGAGCTTGCCCATCTTGCGCATGTCTTGTTCGTCGTTCATCCCGTGGATGACCGAACCAGACCCGAGGAAGAGCAGCGCCTTGAAGAAAGCGTGAGTGACCATGTGGAAGATCGCGGCGACGTACGCGCCGGTGCCGACAGCCAAGAACATGTACCCGAGCTGTGAAACCGTCGAGTAGGCCAACACCTTCTTGATGTCGTTCTGCGTCAACGCAATGGTCGCAGCGAACAGCGCGGTGATCGCGCCGGTCCAGGCAATGAGCATCGGCACCCAGTCGGCGGCAGCACCGAGGACCGGATTGATCCGGACCATGAGGAAGACGCCGGCGGTGACCATCGTGGCCGCATGGATGAGCGCCGACACCGGTGTCGGACCGGCCATGGCGTCAGGCAGCCAGATGTACAGCGGCAGCTGAGCGGACTTGCCAACGGCACCCACAAACAGCAGTGCGGCGATGCCCGTGGCGGTTGCCTGGGTCATCGTGCCGGCAAGTGCACTGTCGTTGATCACCGCATAGTCGACCGAGCCGACCGCACCGAACGCGAGGAACATCGCCAGCATCACGCCGAAGTCACCGACACGGTTGGTGACGAAGGCTTTCTTGCCGGCTGTGGCGTTGGCATCCTTGGTCTGCCAGAAGGAGATCAGGAAGTACGAGCACGTGCCCACGCCTTCCCAGCCGAGGAACGTCACGAGCAGGTTCGAGCCCAAGACCAGCAGCGTCATCGAGAGGACGAAGAGGTTGAGATAGAGGAAGAACTTTGAGAACTTCGGGTCGCCGTGCATGTAGCCGACCGAATACAGGTGGATCAACGCGCCGATGCCGGTGACGAACAGGAGCATCGTCGAACTCAGCGGATCGACGAGGAACGCCATGTCGATCTGCAAGTCACCAACCGGCACCCACGAGAAGATGTTGACAACTTCGGAACGGGACTCAGAGTCGCGTGACAGCAGGTCGAAGTAAATGGCCACGGCCGTCGCGAACGACAGCAAGACCATGGCGGTCGCGAGATAGCCGGCCTTGGGTTCGCCCAACTTGCGGCCGCCGACGAGGATCGTCAGAAAGCCGACCAGCGGGAAGAGGGGAACCAACCAAACGAGATCGATCATGATCAGCCCTTCAGTTCCGCGAGGTCGTCAGCGGTGGCGCCCGGCTTGCGGCGCAGGATCGACACGATGATGCCGAGGCCAACCACCACTTCGGCAGCGGCCACGACCATCACGAAGAACACGGCGGTCTGGCCGTTGATGTCGCCCAACTTGGTGGCGAGCGCCACGAAGGTGAGGTTGGCCGCGTTGAGCATCAGTTCGATGCACATGAACATGATCAGCGGATTGCGACGAATCAGTAACCCGGACGCCCCGATGCTGAACAGCAGGGCAGCGAGGATCAGATACCAGGACGGTTCGATTGCAGCGATCATTTGGCTGCTCCCGACGTGGTCGATGACGACGCATCGGTGTCTTCAGCATCGGCCTTCGGCCACTTGCGGGTGAGGACGACCGTTCCGGCCACTGCCACCACGAGCAGGACGGAGGTGAGCTGGAAGGCAAACACATGGTCGCCGTACAAGTTCTCGGCGAGCTGCTTGATGTTGCTGTCGTGGTCACCGGTCTCGGTGGCGACGTCGATGCCATCGCCAACCGCTCCGGGCAGCACGGTGCTGCTGTCGGCCTTGATGACCGCTGCGGTGATCAGCGACGCAAGCCCGAGGCCCATGATCGCAGCGAGTGGACGCTGGACCTTGATCGGCTCAATCGACAGGTCCATGGCATTGTCGACACCAAGCAACATGATGACGAACAAGAACAGCACCACGATCGCACCGGCGTAGACAATGACCTGCACCGCAGCGAGGAAGTGAGCTTCCTGCGCAACGAACTGCACGGCAATGCCGAACAGTGTCATGACCAAGCCAAGTGCGGCGTGCACGGGGTTCTTCAGCGTGATGACACCAATGGCGCCGCCCAGCACCATCGCAGCCGCCGCGAAGAAGACGAGATATTCGAGAAACGTGGTATCCATCAGCAGTCGCGCTTCACCGTTTGACGACCTTCACGGGACGGTCCCCATTGTCCCGATCGGGATCATGGGCATCTCGCTCGGCCTGCTTGGGTTCGGGAGCACGCAGACCGTAACCGAGTTCGTTGCTCCAGCCCACCTCCCCTTCAAAGGTTGCGTCGCCAGATGGAGACGTGGCGCGCATCCAGCCCGAGGTTTGGTCGTCCTCGCCGTCGCGCCAATCCTCCCAGGGGAGCCGTTTGGCTTTGCCCGCGTCGTCGACGACGAGCTCAGACTTGGTGTAGATCGCGTCCTGGCGGCTCGTGAACGAGAACTCGAACATCTTCGACTCGGTGATGGCCTCGGTTGGGCACGCCTCGACACACAGGTCGCAGTGAATACAGCGCAGGTAGTTGATCTCGTAGATCCAACCGAAGCGCTCGCCCGGCGACGTGGGGTTCTCGGGGTCGTTGTCGGCACCGCGCACGTGGATGCACTTGGCCGGGCAGACACCGGCGCACAGCTCGCAGCCGATGCACTTCTCCATGCCGTCCTCGTAGCGGTTGAGGACGTGACGACCATGCAACCGCTCGGGCTTGGGGATCTTTTCGTCGCCCTGCGAGTCGGACGCCATGTCGCCCTTCTTCTTGGCGCGCCGACCACCGGAGTACTGCGTGGTCACTTGCTTGCCGCCGAAGAGGCGATGCTGGCGGAGCGGAATGAGGAAACCTTCGAAGTAACCCATCAGTTGGCAGCTCCCTTGCTCGAAGCGGATGGTGACGGCACCGGGCTCAGCGAGCTTGATGCCTCACGGTTCTTGCGGCTCACGTTGAGGGCCGCAGCGAACAGACCGATCGCGACAGCCCCGATGATGCCGGCGATGCCGACCACCCGCAGGCTGGCCACGTTGTCGCCGTTGGCGAATTGACGGAGTGCAGCGAGCAGCAGGAACCAACCGAGCGATACCGGAATGAGGATCTTCCAGCCGAAGTCCATCAGCTGGTCATAGCGCAGGCGAGGCAAGGTCGCTCGGAACCAGACGAACATGTAGAGGAAGAGCAGCAGCTTGGCAACGAACCAGATCGAGCCTTCGATGTAGCCCGGGATCACCGGGATGTCGAAAAGCCCCTGCGGGCCACCGAGGAAGAGCGTCACCATGACGCCCGACATGGTGATGACGTTCATGAACTCGGCGAGGAAGAAGAGCGCGAAGCGAATCGAGGAGTACTCGGTGTTGAAGCCGCCGACCAGTTCCTGTTCGGCTTCGACAAGATCGAACGGCGGCCGGTTCAGCTCCGCTGTGGTGGCCACGACGAACACGAAGAACGGGAGCAGGCCGGTCGTGATGATGTTCCAGTCGACAAAGCGATCCTGGGTTTGCACGATGCCGTTGGTGCTCAGTGTGCGCGACGACAGCAATACCGCCGCCAGGCTGAGACCGAGAGCTGCTTCGTACGAAATCATTTGCGCCGTCGCCCGGACCGCGCCGAGGAGCGGGTACTTCGAGCCTGATGCCCAACCAGCGAGCATGATCCCGTAGACCGCGATCCCACTCAAAGCCAGGACGAGAAGGATGCCGACCGGAGGGTCAGCGAGCTGGACGCGGGTGACTTGCCCGAAGATCGTGATCGATCCGTCTTTGCCGTCGGAGAAGTCTCCGCCGAGCGGGATGACCGCCCAGACGAGAAACGCAGGGACGAACGCCAAGAAGGGAGCGAGGCGGAACACGATGCGGTCGGCCCGATTTGGCAGCAGGTCTTCCTTGAAGAACAGCTTGATGCCGTCGGCGAGGGTCTGCAGCAACCCGAACGGGCCGGCCTTGTTCGGGCCGACTCGGTTCTGCATGCCCGACACGACTTTGCGTTCGAACCACACCATCAGCATCGTGCCAACGAGGCCGAGCACGAAGACGATGAGGACCTTGGCCAGGATGATGAAGATCGGCGTCCACGTCAGCTTGCCTTCGGTGATCGGGTCGATCGCGACGAGACCGGTCAGCACCGCATCGGTCGGCAGCGCAGCAAGAAGTTGAGAAGACAGCATCAGATTCGTTCGATTCGGACGTCGGTGGTGGCAGCGGCGGCATCGATGATGTCTTCGATACTGCCAGTTCCGGACTGATTGAACGGTGCCCACACGACGCCGCGCGGGACGTTGTGGTTGGCAACGACCGGCAGCACAGCGGTGGCCTTGGCGCTGATGAGCTTCACGTCGGTACCGGCATCGACGCCGATGCCGTCGAGGTCAAGCGGATGCACGTGTGCAGCGGCACCCGGTGCAAGCTGTGCAATCGACGGAGACATTGCCGTACTGACCGCCCGGTCATACAGCTTCCGGCTGACGACCAGCCGGTAGTCGTAGCTGTTCCGACCAGCGACTTCAACCTTGATGCCAGGAAGTGCAGCCGCGGGCTGGATCGACATCACGCCATCGATCGATGCCGCAAGAGCTGCGCGGGTGACCCCGGGGAACAACGGTGCTGTTGCCGCAATCGCATCGGTGACATCATCGACCGTGGCAACGTTGCCGAGCGGGTGGTCTGCACCGAACGACCGGTCGCCGATCGACGTGGCCAGTTCGACGGCGATCATCCAGTCGGGACGTGCCGTTCCGCTGGCAGTGACCTGCTGGGCCAGCGTCGTCACCCGGCCTTCAAGGTTTGTCGTCGTGCCCGATTTCTCGCCGTAGGCGGCCGCGGCGAGAACGACATCAGCGAGTTGGGTGGACTCTGATGGGTGCGTGTCAACGGAGATGATCCGACGTGCCCCGGCGAGCGCACGACGCGCGAGTTCGGTGTCGGGACAGTCGTTGAGCGGGTCACTGCCCACCAGAATCAACAACCCGATTTTGCCATCGGCTGCGGCATTGAGAGCCGCAATGGCATCACCATCGGAGCTGGTCGGTGCCATGCCGAGCGACAGTGCGCCGACAACGTTGCCGCGCCGCAGGGCCGGGAGCACCTTCGCGGCAGGGACCGCATTGAGCACATTCTGGAGCGCTGCGATGGTCGCATCGCTGGACTCGGCGAGGTTCGGACGACCCACGACAACGACCACCGGGCCGCTGGCGAGCTGCGCGGCGATGACGGCATCGGCGATCGCCGTCCGCACGGCGTCGTGCTGAGTGCCCGGCTCGTGGCGGATGCTCTTCCAGGCATACCGCGACATGCCAGTGTCGACGGCAGAGAATTCGACAATCTTGCTCCGGCCCTTCTCTGCTGCGTCGCGCAGGCGGAGATAGAGGACCGGCAGCTCTTCTTTCAGATCGGGGCCGATCAGCACGATGGTCGCAGCGTTGGCCGCCTCGTCGATCGTCGCTCGCTTCTGGCCGAGGACCTCGATCGGCAGGCCGTCGCCGAGCTGTGCGTCGCGGTATGGCGTGTCGATCGCATCAGCGAGCTGGCCCCATGCGAAGGCGTCCTCATTCGAGCCACGCGCTCCACCGAGAATCGCGATGCTTTCCGGTCCGCCGGTGCTGAGGGCTTCGTTGATCAGCGCGGCCGCCGATGTCATCGCGCCGTTCCACTGCGTCTCGACGAGTCCTGCATCGGTGCGGATCATGGGATTGGTGATCCGGTGATCAGAGTTGGTGGCTTCGAAATTGAAGCGACCGCGGTCGCACAACCAGCCGTGGTTGACCGGATCGGAATCGACGCCCTGGTAGCGGAGCAACTCGTCACGACTCGACTGGACCACCGTACGACAGCCGACCGAGCACGTCGTGCAGGTGGACTCCTGCTGTTCGAGGTCCCATGGCCGCGCCTTGAAGCGGTACGGCTCGGCTGTGAGCGCGCCCACCGGGCAGATCTGCACAGTGTTGCCCGAGAAATACGACGCAAACGGCTCGTCTGGGAAGGTCATCACCTGCGTGTTGTTGCCGCGCTGGGTGAAGTGAATGAGCTTGTCACCGGCAACTTCGTCGGCGAAGCGGGTGCAACGATCGCAAAGAATGCAGCGCTCGCGGTCAAGCAACACCAGGTCACTGATTGGGATCGGCTTTTCGTAGTGGCGCTTCTCTTCGACAAACCGGCTTTCGCCGGGGCCGTGCGAGAACGCTTGGTCTTGCAGCGGGCACTCGCCGCCCTTGTCGCAGACCGGGCAGTCGAGCGGATGGTTGGCGAGCAGCAGCTCGATCATGCCTTCTTGGGCCCGCTTCGCTGTGGGCGATTCGGTCTCGATCTTCATGTCGGGCGACACGGTGATCATGCACGATGGCTGCAGCTGCATGCCGCGCCCGGTGTCGACCTCGACGAGACATTGTCGACACATGCCAACCGAGCTCATCCGGGGGTGGTAGCAGAAGTGCGGAACCGTGGCCCCGTTGCTCTCGGCGACCGCAATGACCAAGTCGCCCTTGTGAGCAATGATCTCGCGGCCGTTCAGGGTGACGGCGACGGCGTTGGGATCCGGCTCGGGCTCGGGCACCGCTTCGATTGCTTCATCATCCGTCACCTCGGCAGGGACATCGGTCATGCGTCAGCTCCTGAGAGTGCGGTGACGGGAATCGAGACTCGCTTCGGCACCTTGGTCACGATGGCCTCGAACTCTTCGGGGAACAACGTCAGTGCCGAGTGCAGCGGCGCCCACGCAGACGGTCCGACGAAACAGATCGTGGTCATCTTGTAAGGGAATGGGACCGCTTCGAGGTCGAGCCGTTTGCTCGATGCATGTGGCATGTCACCCGGGCAGATCGTCTGGCCAACTTCGCGCATCTGGTCGAGGTCGGCGTCGGTGCCGTAGCCGGCGATGACGCGCTCAAGCATGCGCATCAGCCACGTGCCACCTTCGCGACACGGCGTGCACTTGCCGCACGACTCGTGGGCGTAGAACTTGGTCAGCGTGTAGGCGGCGTGAGGGATGTCGGTCGTGGAGTCCATCACCATGATGGCCCCTGAGCCGAGCATCGAGCCGGCCGCGCCAGCTTCCTTGCCTTCGAACGGGATATCGAGTTGATCTTCGACGAACCAGGGTGCGGAACCGCCGCCGGGCACGAATGCCTTCAGGTCGTTGTCGTCACGGATCCCCTGGCTGAACTCGTCGCCGTAAATGATGTCGCGGAATGTCGTTGAGCCATTGATGATCTCATAGACGCCTGGCCGCTTCACATGGCCCGATACCGCGACCATGCGCGTGCCGGGTGAGGTTGGTGTGCCGATCGCGGTATACGCAGCCGAACCGTTGAGTGCGACGAACGGCAGGTTCGCAAGCGTTTCGACGTTGTTGACGATCGTCGGCTTGCCGTACAGACCGACCGCTGCCGGGAAGAACGGCGGCTTGAGCCGCGGCATGCCGCGCTCGCCTTCGAGCGACTCGATCAATGCGGTCTCTTCGCCGACGACATATGCACCCGCTCCCCAATGCAAGACAATGTCGACGCTGAAGTCAGTGCCGAGGATGTTCTTGCCGATATACCCCGCTGCATATGCGTCGTTCAGCGCAACGGCGATCCGCTCCTGGGCCAGCGCCATCTCGCCGCGCACGTACAAGAAACACTGCGACAGACCAGCGGCGTAGCAGGCAATGAGGCAGCCTTCGATCAACTGATGCGGATCGCGCTCCATGAGGAGACGGTCCTTATAGGTGCCGGGCTCGGACTCGTCGCCGTTGACCACGAGGTAGCGCGGCCACACGCCCTGCGGAGTGAAGCCCCATTTGACGCCAGCCGGGAACCCCGCACCGCCGCGGCCGAGCACCGTCGAGTTGCGGACTTCGTCGTGCATCTCCTGCGGGCTCATCGCGAGGCACTTCTTCAGGCCGTTGTAGCCATCAGTCGCCAGGAAGCGTTCAAGGGTGTGGCTGTCTTCGTACTCGAATCGCGACGTGACCACCTTGGGTCGGTCGCCGATGTAGAACCCGGGGATGTAGTCGTGCGTGACAGCGCCGGGAGAATTGGTGGTGCTCATCGTCAGTTGCTCTCTTCCGGAACAGGGGCCGGAATCCAGGCGGGACCGCCCGTGACGTCGTCCGGGTGAACGGCGCCAACGCCCTTGTCGTCGGGGATGTGCTGGCGCTGCGTGCCGAGCGTGCCGTGGGGTGGCACCTCGCCATCGAGCTTGCCCGCGCGCAAATCGTCGATCATCTCATCGAAGTCGGCGTGCGTGACTCGGTACTTGTGGCGATAGTTGACCTGGAGGCAAGGTGCCTCGGTGCAGGCGGCCTGACACTCAGCCGGTTCGAGCGTGATGAGGCCGTCGGCGGTGGTGCCACCTGCCTTCACTCCGAGCTTCTCTTCGGCGTGGTGGAGCAACTCTCCGGCGCCGAGCAGCGCACACGACAGCGTCGTGCACACGTTGACGACGTACTTGCCGACGGGTTCGAACTTGAACATCTCGTAGAACGATGCCGTGCCGAGCACTTCGGCTGGCGTGACGTTGACGAGTTCAGCGATGTGCCGCATTGCGTCGTCGGTGACGTAGCCGTTCTGCTCTTGGCTGAGGTGCACGAGCGGGATCAGCGCCGACTTCTGCTTCGGGTAGCGGCTGATGATCTCCTTGGCCAGCACCACGTTGTGATCGGACAGACGGCTCATCAGCTGTCTCCTGCTTGGTCGGCGGTGAACATAAACGTGTCGAGGAACGCCTGGAATTGCTCGGTCTGCCCCGAGAATCCGAGGGCGAACGATTGGTACAGGCGAAGTCCATCGACGAAAACGAGGGCGTTGCCGTCGCCGGAATCTGCACCGTCGACGACCTCGAAGGCGAATGCGACGCCAGGCACTCCATTGCTCTCCACAAACTGGGAGTCAACAAGGGTCCCACCGACGTTCGCGACAGCACCGTCGCGTGCCGTGAGGAGCGCAACTTCGGGATCACTGTCGATCGAACCTTCGGGATAGTCGAACACCGAGGTGAAGTATGCCGCATCGACGCCATCTTCATAAATGAACGCCTCGGCGGCGACCTGGCCTGTGGGCAGTGGAACGGCGAGCGGCGTCGGCAATGGCTCGCCAGGGAATGTGATGACGTAGTCATCAGTCGGCGCGGTGAACACGAACCCGTCGGTGGCGGCTGGTTCGATGTCGGCTGATTCGGTGTCGGCTGATTCGGTGTCGGCTGATTCGGTGTCGGCTGATTCGATGTCGGTCGGCGCTGGCACAGCGGTCTCCACGACGGCGGAGTTGGCAGATCCAGTGTCGGCGGTGTCGGTGAGAACGCTGACCCCAGCGACATCATCGCCAGCCGAGCAGGCAGCACCGAACACGACCAGCGCGACGAGCGCGGCCGTGCCCCGAGCAACGGAACGGGGTGTCATCGGTCGACGCCGACTTTCAGGACCATCCGCGCGGCAAACATGACGTGCTTCATCGGTCGACGCCGCCGAGCACCGGATCAACCGAGGAGATGATGGCCACCGCATCGGCGACCAGTCCGCCGCGCATCATGTGCGGCAGGCACTGGATGTTGACGAACGACGAATCGCGCATGTGAATGCGATACGGGTTTGGTCCACCGTCGGACGCGATGTAGCAGCCCAGCTCACCGCGCGGGCTCTCGAGCGCGACGTACACCTCGCCCTCGGGCACTTTGAAGCCCTCGGTGAAGATCTTGAAGTGGTGAATGAGCGCTTCCATCGACTCGTCGATCCGAGCCCGCGGCGGCGGGGTCACCTTCTTGTTCTGAATCCGGTAGTCGCCCTCCGGGATGCGCTCGACAATCTGGCGGACCAGTTCCATCGACTCACGGATCTCGGCGAGCCGGATTGCGTACCGGTCGAATGCATCGCCGTACGAGCCGACGACGACGTCGAAGTCGAGTTCGTCGTAGTGCATGTACGGCTGATCGCGGCGGAGGTCCCACTCGACACCGGTGGAACGCAAGATGGGCCCGGTTGCCCCGAGTGCAAGCGCTTCGCTCGGCGTGATGACACCGACGCCTTGCAGACGTTCCCGCCAGATCGGCTGACCGGTCATCAACGTGTCGTACTCATCGAGACGAGGCGGCAGGAGATCGAGAATTCGCAGGACGCCATCACGCCAACCGGCCGGAAGATCGGCTGCGAGGCCACCCGGACGGATGTAGTTGTGATTCATGCGGAGGCCAGTGACCTCTTGGAAGAACCGCAACACCTCTTCGCGCTCACGCCAGCCGTAAATCATCATCGATACGGCGCCGAGGTCCATCCCGTTGGTCGCCATGAACAGCAGATGGCTCGACATGCGGTTGAGCTCAGACAGCAGCATGCGAATCCACACGGCTCGCTCGGGAATGTCGCCGTCGATTCCGAGCAATTTTTCGGTCGCCATCGAGAACACAAGCTCGTTGTTGAGCGGGCTCAAGTAGTCCATGCGCGTGACGTTCGTCCCGCCCTGCATGTAGGTGAGCTGCTCGCCGGTCTTCTCCATGCCGGTGTGGAGGTAGCCGATGATCGGCTTGCATCGCAGAACGGTCTCGCCCTGTAATTCGAGCATCAACCGGAGCACGCCGTGCGTCGATGGGTGCTGGGGACCCATGTTGATGATCATCGTCTGATCTTCTTCGGGGTCCTCGGGAAGCTCGCCGAGGTTGGCGGCTTCGGCCTCGCTCATGCGCAGGACGGAACCGACCTCGCGCATGAGCTCACGCGCAGTGGTTTGGCTGCGGGGCTTGAGGGTTTGCGCCCCTTCGTCGGTGCCGGCAACGAACAGGTGATAGTTCGTGCCGGGGTCTGGTGTCTCGACGGCGAGGTCGATACCGGCGGCGGCAACTTCGGCTCCGGTCAACGTCGTTGGCGTGAGCTCGTCGGAGTTCGTGGCTGTCTCAGCGTCGTCGGTGATGCTCATCAGGCGTTCGCTCCCTTGAACTGAACCGGGATGCGGCCCACTTCATAGTCCTTGCGCAGCGGGTGCCCGTCCCAGTCCTCGGGCATGAGGATGCGCGTGAGGTCCGGATGATCGGCAAACTCGATGCCGAACATGTCGAAGCACTCGCGTTCCATGGCTTCAGTGCCGGGGTACAGATCGAACAACGAAGCCACGACCGGCGCAGCCTCGGGCACCTGCACGCGGATGCGAGTGCGTCGACGATTGCTGAGGTCAAGCAGGTTGACGACCACTTCGAAGCGCTCCGCGCCGATGCCGTCGGGCAGCGATCGCCCCATGAAGTCGAGGTAGTCGACGCCACAGAGATCGACGCACATCGTGTAGCCCTCGTCGTCGAGCGCCTTGACGACGTCGAGATACTGCTCGACGGACGCGTGGATGACTTCTTGGCCGAGGGAGTCACTGACCGGGCAGCCGTGGATCATGGGCGTTGCATCCTCCGCCGCGTCAGGAGTCTCGGCGGCGGTCTGATCGTCGCTCATCCCTTGACTCCGAGCAGGACGGGCGTGGTGCCACCTTCGATGTGTTCCACGTGCACGTTGGCGCCGGCACCGGTCTCGGCACGGCGCTTCATGATCTCGTTGGTCTCGATCAGCCCATGCAGTGTCTCGATCGCGTGGATCAGCGTTTCTGGCGTCGGCGGGCAACCCGGGGCATAGACATCGACCGGAACGATCTGGTCGACGCCTTGCACGATGGCGTAATTGTTGAACATGCCACCCGAGCTCGCGCAGACGCCCATCGAGATGACCCACTTGGGCTCCATCATCTGGTCGTACACCTGACGGAGCACCGGTGCCATCTTCTGGCTCACGCGTCCGGCGACGATCATAATGTCGGCCTGACGCGGCGACGCGCGGAACACTTCCATGCCAAAGCGCGAAATGTCGTAGTGCGCGGCTCCCGTGGCCATCATCTCGATTGCGCAGCAAGCCAGCCCGAAAGAGGCCGGCCACGACGAGCGTGAGCGCGACCAATTGACCAGGTCTTCGACCTTGCCGGTGATGACGTTGTGTGTGAGCCCGCCGAGTCCATCGTCGAGCACATCGTTGACGATGCCCATGTTGTGATTCCCTTACGAAGTGCGGCTGGATGTCAGGGTCTGGTGAGTCCCTGGGTCTGCTATGGGGAGGTTACGCGGCTTCGATGCCGGAGCTGTCGCCATCGGGAAGTCGTCCCTCGGCACCGACCCGACGGATCGTCGAAGCGGCCGTGCGTTCGGG
Organism: Ilumatobacter sp.; assembly: GCA_018666235.1. Taxonomy (GTDB): domain Bacteria; phylum Actinomycetota; class Acidimicrobiia; order Acidimicrobiales; family Ilumatobacteraceae; genus Ilumatobacter_A. Next base: position 57,200 of record JABJAB010000071.1, on the reverse strand, counting down.
CGACACCATGGCGGCGTCAGCCTCGAGACTGCGGTACTTCTGGATTGGGCCCCAGTCGAGGCCGCCCCGGGCCACTTCGTACACGAAGGTGAGGAAGAAGATCACCGAGAACGCGAGGATCGCCCAGAAGCCGTAGTACCCGAGACCGTCACGGTTGACCGCATACGGGTACACGAAGATGATTTCGATGTCGAACATGATGAACAACATCGCAACGATGTAGAAGCTGACCGGGAAGCGCTCTGGGGGCTCACGTGTCGGCACAATGCCGCACTCGTACGGCGCCTCTTTGGCCGTCGAGGGCCGACGCGGTGCAAGGAGACGCGATGCCGTGAAGCTCAGCCCCCCAAAGATGATCGCCAGGATCATCAGCATCACGACGGGTAGGTACTGCCCCATGGGTCAGGCCGTCGCGACTGCGGAGGAGAGGTTGTGCTTCAAGATTCGCTCACGGCGATGCAGGAGGTAGCACAGTGCGAGGAAGATCGCGCCGCCGCCGATGGTGAGGACCACAGCCGGTTGACGTTTGGCACCGAGATCGCGAACCATGTACACGTACTGCTTCTGCGCCTCGTCGTCGATCTCGGCCGTAGCGGGCGCTCGACCGGGCTCGGTCCGCACCGGCACCAACGGGGAGACTTCGACCACGGTGTAGTGCGGCGTGTGGAAGAACGCCACGAAGTCGAGCGATTCGTTGTTCGCAATGAGCGGATAGCGCTCGCCGCCAACATCGAACACATCGGTGACTTCGTACTGCCCGGCGGTGAGCGCGCCATCTTCTTCGATGAACTCGCTCGCCGCGGCCTGTGCCTGGCCGTAGGCCGGGTTGTCCTGGTCGATCCGGATATATCCCTCGGAGAGGAACTCTTCGGCCACGAGCTCGTGCAGTTCGCCCGGATCAGCGTCTTCGTAGCCATTCGGCAACGACTCGAGGGCACCTGCTGAGCGCAGTGCTGGCACGTCCTGAATGATGGTCCGACCGGGAATCGCGGCCCATGACGGCTCAGGCCCCTTGAGACCGATGCCGTAAATCCACCAGGTCAGGCCCATCAGCATCATCCAGCCCATCAGACCGGTGAGCGTCACCAAGAACGACAGGCGCGACCCGATGTTGGTCGCCAAGATCATGTAGATGCTGCCCATCAGCACGACGACACCCATGATGACGGTGAGCAAACCGCGAAGTTCTGGCTCCCATCCAATTGCCAACAGCGACATGTTGCTCACAAACTCCGTACGTATTCGACGACGGCTTCAATTTGCTCATCGGTGAGCAATGCCCCGAATCCTGGCATACGTCCACTGCCTTGGCCTTGGTTGCCATAGACCTTGCCGAACTCGGAGCCGTTCTTGATGAACTCGATCATGTCCGACTCGTTGTTGAAATGGCTGTTGGTTGAGCCACCGGTGAGGTTCCACCCGTAGGCGCCCTGACCGGTCTCGCCTGGATCGCCGTAGCTCCAACCTTGCGTGTGGCAGCGTGCGCAGCTGTATGCGCCCGAGCCCAGCTCGAGGTTGAAGATTGCTTCACCAGTGCTGCTTGCTTCGCCTGATGCGACAGCGGCGTCGATTGATGCCTGAATGTCGTCGGCGATATCCGTCGGCACCGTGCCGCTCTGGCAGAGTTCCTGACCGTAGAAATCAGCAGCTTCGACCTCACCAGGCCCACACTCGGTGCGCGGCAGCTGGATCGATTTCAGATACTCGAGCACGTTGTCGATTTGCTGAGTGTTCATCGGACCGCCGCCGATGAGTCCCCACGGCGACATCGGTGAGAACGGCCGGCCGTAGTTCAGAATGAACCGAACTTCGTCTACGTCAAACCGGTAGTAGATGGTGTTGAGGGCAGGAGCCTTCCAGTTCACTGCGGTGATCTCACCGGTGAGCTGGTCGGTCACGGTGAACGGCGCTTCGCCGCCGACGGCGCCCATGCCACCGTGGCACCCAGCGCAGTTGAAGCCGCCCTCGGCAGTCGGGGCGAACAGCTGCGAACCCCAGCTGGCATAACGGTTGTTCCAGCCGAGCGCCGCGCCTTCTTGGCGACCAGGCTCGAGGATCCAGACAACCGGGAGCCCGATCACGATGAGGACGAGCAAGAGCACGCCGAACAGTTGGACCCGTTCGAGGCGAGAGCCTTCGAGGGTCTCGTCGTCGTAGTACTCCTTGCGGTTGGCAGCAAGCTCGATTTCCGAGCCGACTTCCTTGCGGCCGGCGACCACATTGAAGATGCCGTACACCACCCATCCGATGGCGATGATCACGACGCTGAGCACAGCGATATTGGTGGTGGTGGAGCCGAGCATCACCGGAGTCGACAGCGCAGCGGAAAGGACAGGCGTCATCAGTGTTCGTCTCCGCCCGTGCAGTGCGGGCCCTCTGCTTCTTGGCCGGTGGTGTTCACACCGATCGCGGGACCCGTGACGGTCGTACCCGTGTCGATGGTGACGTCCTCGGTGGGTGAAATGGTCGCTGGGAAACGGTCCATGCCGCGCGGGGCGGGGCCGCCCTTCTTCTCGCCGACCCGGTTGTATTGCGAACCGTGGCACTGGCACTCGAACCACTGGCTTGTCTTACATTCAGGTACTCGACAGCCGAGGTGCGGGCACTTCTGGCTGAGGACAACGATTCCCTGGCGCATCGCAACAAGGACGTTCTCCGGATAGATCGTCTCGGCAGCTGGCAAAGCTTCGGCTGGATAGGCCGTGATCCATGACTTGGCCTCAGGCACGTAGAAGAATCCACCGCCCTGCTTGATGCCGGCCTTGATGGCTCCGAGCTTGCCCACGCCAACGGCGCCGCCGAAACCACCGGTACCAGACGGCCAGAGGAAGCCAACGAAGGCCGCCGCAGCGAAGGCACCAATTCCGGCGCTCATCAGAGTGACCGTGGCGCGGTTGAAGAACTGCCGACGCGAGACACCGATGGCCTCGGGGTCCGGCGGTGTCCACGGCACGAGGCTGTTGTCCTCGGCACCGACGCTGACCAGCTCTTTGCTCGGCGTTCGGGCTTCGACACCCTCTGCTTCGGCGTCGGCGGCCGTGCGGGTCGCTGCTTCTTCGGCGGCGATACGGCCTTGCTTCTTGGCCTCGTTCCGACGCGTTGTGTCACGCTTGACGGCTTCGCCGGACAACGCCCCTGCACCGCGCACGTCGGATCGACGGGCGAGGGTGAGGAACGAAATGGCGCCGAGCACGACGACGGCGCCGATGGCGATGGTTATGACTGCTGCGGTACTCATGGGGGGTACTCCTTTGCTGTCTCTCTACTACTTCTTTATTCGTCTCAGTGAGCCGTTTGGATGGAGGTCGAGCTACTCAGAGCTCGAAGAACAGGCCGTCGACCCATGGCAACACGAAGTTGAAGCCGGGGCCACGGAAGAACGAACCGATCATCACGAGCACGGCCCAGAACATCAGGTGCACGGTCATGATCGAGATGACGAACTTGCGATCCTCGGGCTTGTTCGACGGGTTGCGGTCGAGATACGGCGTGAGGATCAAGAAAATGATGCCGACGCCGGGCAGTGTCACGCCAGCCACCATCGGGTGGAACATCGTGAGAAGTTCCTGCAGACCGAGGAAGTACCAGGGCGCCTTCGACGGGTTCGGCGTGGCGTTCGTGTTCGCGAGCTGGAGCAACGGTGCGTTGACAAAGATCGAGAAGATGAACGTAAATGCGGTGCAGGCGAGCGCCGCAACGAACTCCGCTGCGAGCAGATGCGGCCAGGTGTGGACCTTGTCCACGGGTGTTGCCTTCACGTCTTGAATCGAGCCCGACTTGACGACGGTGAGGAGCCGCTGGGTGTGACCCCCCGGGCCTCCACCAACGGGCACGCCAGCAGCGGCGGGTGCCGCCGCGACAACGGCGCCGACCTTCTCGGCAAGCGCAACGCCACCACCGGTTTCGGCTGCGTCTGCTTCGCCGCCAGCCTTGGACGCTTTGGCCGCCTGGCTGCGCTTGAGGAGTGCTTCGGGAATACGCGAATCGCCGGCAGGCGCGGCGGCCGGCTCTGCTGCCGGCTCGGCGGCAGGTTCAGCTGACTTCTCGCGGGCCGCCTGGGCCCGCTTGAGCAGATGTTCGGGGATCTCGGTCATGAGGTCACCACCTCATTCTTTGGCTCAGTCATTGGCTCTCGCTCTCTCGTACAGACATTCAACATCGGAATTCTCAACAGGCCGTAGTTCAGATCACAACGGACCCGAAATACCGCCGTCTTTACGCACCCGCCAGAAGTGGATCGCCATGAAGATCACGATGACGAACGGCAGGAACAACACGTGCAGCACATACCATCGCAGCAGCGTTTCGGAGCCGATTTCGGCACCACCAAGCAAGACGAATCTGACCTCGTTTCCGAACACTGGCGTGTAGCCCATCATGTTCGTACCCACGGTGACCGCCCAAAGCGCCAACTGATCCCACGGCAACAAGTAGCCGGTGAACGACAGCAGCAGTGTCAAGGTCAGCAAGATCACGCCGATCACCCAGTTGAACTCACGGGGCGGCTTGTAGGCGCCGTGGTAGAACACGCGGGCCATGTGCAAGAACACGGCAAGCACCATCAAGTGGGCTCCCCATCTGTGCATGTTTCTGACCAGCAGACCGAAGGTGACCGAGGTCTGGAGGTTCTGGATGTCGTTCCAGGCCGCCGTTGCTTCCGGACGGTAGAAGAACATCAAGAAGATGCCGGTCACCGTGAGCAGGATGAAAAGGAAGAAACTCAAACCGCCGAGGCAGAGTGTGTAGCTGACCTTCACCGCGTGGCGCTTCACCTTGACGGGGTGCAAGTGGTACAGCACCGAGTTCATAATGACGTAGCTGCGGTTACGCGGGCTGTCGGTGTAGCCCTTCCGGAAGATCGAACCCGGGCGGAAGATCGAACTCCAGGCCTGGCTGCCCTGCGTTGCATCGACCGCCGAGTTGAGGCGGTCCTTCACCGTTGGGCGTGGTTTATCGTCAATCGTCTTTGACATGAATCTCTCTCAGAGCCTCATCCCATAGCCGTAGCCATGGTTGTTGGTACGCATGTGATAGTCGCCGGCTGCCGTCGCGGCACCGGCTTTGCCGAGGATGATGACCCCGGTCGGGCAGCGGTCGACGCAGAGTGCGCAGCGCGTGCAGATGTCGTCGTCGATCGTGAACATGAAGGCATCGGACGGGTCCGTCCCCGGCTGCTCGGTTCCGATGGCTTCGGACACTGCCGACGTGTTGACCATGTGGATGCACTTCCACGGACAGATGTCGACGCAGCCCTCACAGGCAATGCACTCGGTTTGGTCGATGTGAATGAACTGCTTTGGCTTGACGGCCTTGCTCAGGTAGTCGGCGTCGACTTCCACCAACGAGTAATCGTCAGTGAACGGCATCATCGGCGGATTGGCGTCAGTCTTGGCCATTACTGCGTCTCGCAGCCACGCAGGCTGCGCTCCAGGGTTGCGTTCGGGAGATCGATCACGTCAGACAGTGCAGAGACGGTCCGTGCGTCGAATCGGGGAGCAGGCATCGTCGGTCAGGCCTTCTTGACCAGGGGACGACCGTAGGTGGACGTGGGCAGTGCGGTCTGGGTTTCCTTGTAGCGGTTCTGCCACCAGACAGCGAGGAAGATGTTCAGACCGAAGAAAACGGCGTGGAGCAACACCACAACGATGTCGCGGAGCGCCTCGTACTGCAATGTGATCGGGTTCCAACCGCCTTGCGATACAGGCTTGAGGAAACCTCCCCAGCCGATCAGCAGCTTGTCTTTGCTCCACCCGAGGTTCTTGTCAGCGTGGTCAATCCACTGGTGCGGCAGGATGCCGTAGGTCAAGAAGAGCACTCCAAACGCATACGTGCTCCCAATCATTGCCTCGCCCCAGGTGACCGACTTGCCCTGCGGGCGGCGCTTTCCATACGGAATGACTGCCAGCGACAGGCCGAGGGCCGCCACAAGAGACACGATGAACGCCTGGTTGACACCAGGCCATTTCAAGACATCAATGGCGATCATCGCAGTTGTTGCATCCGTTTCGTCTGGTTGTTTCGAGAAGTCATTCGAGCGCCGGTCAGCTGGCGCCATCAGTTCGTTGTCTGGAACACGAGCGCCGCAAGGTCACTCGTGAATCCAATCACGAACCTTACTCACCCGAGAAGCTTGAGAGAAGTCTGGCACGCAAGTGTGACGCGCGCGCCAGGTTGTGCGAAAGTGCACGAACTCGGGAGTTCGGACCGTATGGTTCGACACGGCCCGACGTGCGATCGAGCGCCGACCAGAGTCACACCTCACGAACACAGAGAGATTGCGGATGGATTCACGCGAGCGGGTCTTGTCCATCTATCATCTGCACAGTGACTGAGATCCCCGAACATCTCCTGAAGCGGTCGCGCGAACGGCGCGACGCGATTGGTCAGGGTGGCGATGCAGCCCCCGCTGCAGACGCTCCGGCAACAGCGGTCGAGAAGTCAGCATCGGCAACGCCGGCTGCGGCACCACCGCCACCGAGCGGTCCGGCCGGGCGAACCGCATCCGCCGAACCCGCAGCACCGAAGCCGGCCAAGCCGGACCCGCATTACGTCGTCGCCGCCAAGCAGCGTCGCAAGGTGCCGTTCTGGGCAATGGCGACGCTGTCGCTGATGCCGGTCTGGGGCTTCGTGTACGTCCGGGCCTTGACCGAAGGCGGCGAAGTTTCTGAGGGGCCACTCGCGGCCGGTGCCGAAATCTACGGCAACTGCGCCAGTTGCCATGGCGGCGGTGGCGGTGGCGGCGTCGGCTACGCCTTCACCGAGGGCGAAGTCCTCAAGACCTTCCCCAACATCGAGGACCAGGTTCGCTACGTGTACTACGGCACCGAGCAGTACAACCTTGCCGGCGTTGAGGTCTATGGCAATCCCGATCGCGAGGGTGGCCCGCATCTCACCGGCGAACAAGGTGTCATGCCTGGATTTGGCGGACAGCTGTCCGCCTACGAAATCGTCGAAGTGATCTGCCACGAGCGCTACACGCTGGGCGGCGCCGACCCGACCAGCGAAGAGTACGCAGCGGAGTATGAAGCATGGTGCTCAGGCGAGGCCCCGGTGTTCGAAGCAGTCGAATCCGGCGAACTCGATCTCCTCGCTCTGGAAGAAGCAGAAGAGTTCGACGTCAACGGCGAAACCGTGATCGTCGTTCCGGTCGGTCCGGCTCCCGTTGCCGGTCGGCCTGGCGCCTCTGGCGAGTGAACCCGCACGCCGTACGGCGTGCGCAATGAACAAGATGCGTTCGTCATGCGTCACGATGAAGGTCGCGTCCGGCCAGACTGTCATCGATGCCCCTGAGCGCTGATCCTCTCTCCACCGACGTCCTCGTCATCGGTGGCGGCCCGGCGGGGTCCGCCGTCGCAGCGCGACTTGCGCACGCGGGCCACGACGTCACCCTCGTCGAGAAGCGCGCCGAAGGCCGTCACAAGTCGTGCGGTGATCTGCTGTCACCGCGTGCTGTCGCTGAGCTCAGCCGGCTCGATATCGACCCGATGTCGTTCGGCGGCCACGCAATTCAGGGCGTCCGGATGGTGTACAGACGCCAACGTGCGGATGCTCCTTGGCCCGAACACCACGACATGCCGGACCATGCCGTGGTCATCCGCCGCGACACGCTTGACGAACAACTCCGCCGCCGTGCTCGAGACGCCGGCGCAACCGTCTTGATGGGCCACGAAGCCACGGCGCCGATCTCGGATCGCGGGTTTGTACGCGGCGCCATGATGACGCTGGTCGACGGCACGGTCCGCAACGTGACCGCTCGGTTCATTGTCGTTGCCGATGGTGCAAGCAGTCGATTCGGTCGAGTGCTCGGTACAAGTCGCCAACGCCGTTGGCCGTACGCGATTGCAGCGCGCACCTATTTTTCATCGCCACGCCACCGCGACGCCTGGGTTGAGACCTCGCTCGGCCTCTCCGATCCGCACGGCAACCCAGTCGCCGGGTACGGATGGGTGACACCGATGGGAGACGGCAACGTCAACGTCGGCGTCGGCGTTCTGTCGAGCTATCGCGACATCAAGGGTCTCAACACACTCAAGCTGTTGACCGCGTTCTCTGAACATGTCGCGGCGGATTGGGGCCTCGACCCGACTCAGTCGCTCAAACCCCCGACGCGTCTCCGGTTGCCCATCGGCGGGTCGGTCGGCCCGAAGATGGGGCCCACGTTCTTGGTCGTCGGCGATGCAGCGGGGGCGGCCAATCCGTTCAGTGGTGATGGCATCGATGCAGCGTTGATGGGCGGCCGTCTTGCTGCCGACGTGTTGGACGAGGCGCTGACCACTGGCAACTCGACCACGTTGCAGCGGTATCCCGTCGTCGTTGCCGAAGAAGTCGAGGCATACCGCAAGGTCGGCCGGCTCTCTGCACGATTCCTCGGACGGCCTGCCATCTTGAAACCGGCGCTGCGTCTCGCGACACGCAGTGACGCGACCATGGGTGCGGTACTTCGCATCGCGACGAACGCACTCCGCGACGACAACACCGCCGGCGGAGCGGAACGGGCATATCGCCTGGCGTCGCTCGCGGCGAAGTTCGCGCCGAGCTGGTAGCCGAGGTGAGCGTGATGGTGGTGGAGGGAATCGATGACGGCGCGTGGGTCGCTCATCTCGCTGCGGCACTCCCCCACTTCGACGTGCGTCATGTCACCGCCGAGGTCGCACCCGACTCCGTCACCCACGTGGCGATGTGGCGACTCCCGACTCAGCGGTTAACGACGTACACCAACCTCGAGGCGATCCTCATGTTGGGTGCGGGCTACGACCACCTTGAGCTCAGCAGCCTGCCGGATGTCCCGGTCGTGCGCTTGATTGATCCGGCGATGGCCGACGACATCGCGCTCTACGTCCTCAGTTGGGTCATTCACTTCCAGCGCGACTTCGACCGCTACGCCGCAATGCAAGCGACGGCGACCTGGCGGAGTGAATTGACACCGATCTTCGCCCGCGAGTTCACGGTCGGCGTCCTCGGCGCGGGCGCGATCGGCAGCACCGTCCTGTCGACGTGTGCCGGGCATGGATTTGCCACGGTGGGATGGTCGCGTTCGGCCCACGATCGTCCGCTCGAGGACTTCTTCCGAGACTGCGACGTGGTGGTCGATCTCGTTCCGCTCAGCGATGCCACCCGGGGCATCATCGGCGCGCCTGAACTGACCGCACTCGGTGATGGGGTATTGATCAACGTTGGCCGCGGCGCCACGGTGGACACCGCGGCGTTGATCGGAGCACTCGACGGCGAGCTGCGCGCGGCGGTGCTCGACGTGTTCGACTCTGAGCCGCTCGAGGCCGACTCGCCGCTGTGGCGTCACCCCAAGGTGGTCGTGACTCCCCATGTTGCGGGCCGTTCTGACCCGGTGACCGCAGCACCGGTGATCGCTGCCAGCGTTGCCGAACTTGGTGCCGGCCGAACTCCCGCCGGCACGATCAATCGCTGACCGGTTCCTCGATTGAGAAGATCGCTCGCTGGCCGCGAGTGAGGTGATCGTCGATGTCGCAGATCAGCTGATATTGACCTGCGCTCTCGAACTGCAGCAGGACATCGCCGGATGCGCCCGGCGCGAGCCGCTCGATCTGATCGATCAGGCGGCCATTTTCATCGAGCACGCGCATCTCGTGATCGAGTTCGCCGACGTTGGTCAGCCGGAACCGGACGACCTCACCAGCAACGATTGTGGTCGAGGCATCGGCACCGAACTCGTACTCAGTGGCCGTGAACTGGACGGTTTGCGAGACATCGTCGGGCGACAACGCATCGATGGAGTCGTCGTCGGTGTCGTCAGATCCGCAGGCCGAGAGCATCACCAGCGGGAGGGATGCCAGCAGCAACGCGGATCGTGTGATTCGCTTGTGAGTCGTCCCGGGCCGAACGTTGCTGACTCGGGGGTGTTGCTGACTGTGAAATCTCAAGGTGAAGGCCACGCTGTCACGCTACGTCGCGGCCCGTGATGCTCCGAAAGGGCCCAATGGCACGTTGGGAGACGGCTCCGTTGTCGTCGAAGGCCGATGACACGCTGTACCAATCGTGATGTTCACGCTGATCGCCCTGGCGAGCACCACGGCATTGTTGCCCGAGCGTGGGTCCCGGATGACTGTGGTGCTGGCCGGCCTGCTCGACGCAGCGGCGGCCGTCTTCTTTGTCATTTCCGCCCGGATCGGACTGCTCAGCGTTGGCGCTGCGCTCGCCGCCCTCTACCCGGTGGTCGCGGTTCTGCTCCCCAGGATCATCAACAAGAAACGAATCCGGTCGCACCAACTGGTGGGCCTGGGCCTCGCACCCTGTGCCATTGGACTGCTCGTCTCATGAGGGTGCAGATGCCAGAGCGAGCGACCACATACCGACGGTGACCTGCATGCTGCGGTGACCGCCGGCCGCAACTGAGAGCACGGACCTCGGCCAGATCAGGATCGGAGGGCGACGTTGAAGCAACGCTCGTGCAATGGCCCGAGGGCATACGTCGCGTAGTCGACACCGTCTGCGGCGTAGAGCGTGCGGCACGACTCACTCCAATCCAATGCCTCTGGCGATGACATGCGGTGGACGACCTGCATCACACCGCCCTCGTACACTCGGTACTCGGCCCATGTTCCCGGAAAGTCCTTGGTGCAGCCGATCTCGATCGTCGGAATACGCGACTCGTTCATCATCCGCACTCGGTGGCGATGAGTGTGACCAGCCGTATATGCGATGAGATCGGTACGCCGGACAGCCAGTTGGTCGAGCAGGTCGCTGCCATCTGGATGCAGTCCAAAGTACGTGTCGCTGCGTCGACCACCCTGCTGACCAACCCATTGTTGGTGATGTCCCATTGCCATCACCGGTTGGTCGCTTGCGGCACACACCGCGTCGAGCCAATCGATCTGCTCAGGGTCGAGCCGACCGGTGGTCTCGCCCGGAATCGTTGTGTCGAGCAATGCGACCGTCAGTCCGTCGACCTCGATCACCGAGTCACCGGCGTAGTGCTGTTGGCGGTGGTAGCTGTCGTGATTGCCGCGCACGACGTGCAGTCGTTTACCAAACGGCTCGCGGTAGCACGCTTCGAACGCCGCCCATTCCTCGGGACGCCCATCGACTGACAGGTCACCCTTCACGATGACCGCGACGGGATCGATGGCGAGCATTTCCGTCGCTGCCGTTCGGTTCATCACCTCGGGGTACGGCTCGGCCCCATCCGGCACTCGCTGCACCGGCCCCGTCGAGTGCTCATCGAGACGGCCGGCTTCCAGTTCACCGAAGTGCAGGTCGTTGACCGTGGCGATGCGTGCCAGCAGCTGGCCCGGCGGGCGTGCCAGCGTGCGGGCCACGGTGCCATCGACGGTGTATTGGGTGTCGGGGTCCAGCCCTTCGAGCCGCTCGACTCGAGTGCCCTCGTGCGCCACGATCAGGTCATCGGCGACGGTGGTGATGGTGGTCATTTCAGTTGAAGAACTTCAGACCTTGATCACGACGGAACTGACGATCTTGTCGTGCCACGTCTGCTTCTTGTCGTCCCACAGCATCCACAGGTAGCCGAGGTAGAAGATCTGGCCCGAGATGAACGACGCAAACAGTTGACGCCCGAGCGCCTTGCCGATCCCGATGGGCTCACCGGTCATTTCCCCGACGACCTTGACGCCGGCGATCTTGCGGCCCCAGGTCTGGCCTGTCGTGCCCAGCGCTCTGATGTACAACACGATGACGACGATGAAGCCGACCGCGATCAGCAACCCGCCGAGCGCGATCTGACCTCCGTTGGGCTCACCAGCAGGGCACACGACGTCGTCGCCGATGCTCACGCAGTTACTGAACGCGCTGCCGATGATGATGCCGCCGGGGATGGCGAAGGCAGCGATGAGCAGGCCATACAGGAGGCCATCGAGCAAGTAGCCACCCAAGCGCGACCCGAAGCCAGCGCGCTCGTGGCCGTCGATTGGACTTGGCGAGTACGCCTGGTATCCGGGCGGAGGTGCTGCGCCGTATGCCGGCGGTGGAGGTGCTCCGCCACTCAACGGTGGTGGGGGCGGCGGCGGGGTCGATCCGGATGGCGGCGGCGGTGGCGGGGTTGATCCGGATGGCGGCGGCGGTGGATCCATTGGAGCGGTCATCTGTCCATTGTTCCAGACCAGCCGCCGATCGGCTGGCCTCTCAGCGCCAGGGGCGCAGGCGACGGACCGGGAGCGGACGCGCCCATGACCGACTGCTGAACCGCCAGGCGGTGTTGCGTGGCTCAGCGACAGGGCCGAGCACGCTCGCACGCGGCCACAGTGCCTCGGTCGCTGCCATGATCGCGGCAGCTTCTTCGTCGGTGGGGACGGTTGACCCGGACACGCTGAACGGCACACTCACAGTTGCCACACTACGTGCCATTGCTCTCCGCGCCCTCCTCGTCGATTGACCAACTGGCGCGACGCGGTCGAATCACCACGGTCTCGGCGGTCTGATCATGGAAAGTGCGTCGTGACGTGTTGGTGAATGCCAACACAAATCCTGCGAAGAAGATCGGGGAGAACACGGCGCGCACGATGAACCGCGTGAACGCGTGCGGCCGATCGACGAACTCTCCATTCGTCGCATTCACCACGGTGGTCGACATGAGACGGTTGCCGACCCACTGTCCATGCTGGGCAACGGCAACGGTGTACGACCACGCGACGAGCACAAGCCCAAGCCCGAGGAGCGGCAGGGCGAGGAGCCGTGCGATGCCGGACCCGGCGAGCAAGAGGAGCAGCCCCGGGAGCAGTGCGAGCGTCGTGATGACCGTGTCGATCATCCAGCCGCCAGCACGGCTGGCAAATGATGCAAGATCGGGATCGAAATTGATGGTCCCTGTCGATTCCATCACCGCAGTTGCGGCAGCCCTCGGGCGTTCGAAGTCGCGGGGATCGCTGCGTGCCGCGCTCGGTTCGACCTCTCTGCCGTGCGTGCCGTCTGTGCCGTGCGTCCCGTCACCGAGTTGTCCGAGGAGATCGCTCAGGTCGGACGACGTGATTCGCGGCGCAGGCGGCGGCAGTTGCCTTGACGACGGTGGCGGCGGCGGCGGCGGACCGCCAGTTGGATGAGGAGCAGGTGGCGGAGGGAGCGACGACGACACCGGCTTGTTCATGAACCTGAGCGGATCACAGTGGCACGTTGCCGTGCTTGCGCCTCGGGAGTTCCTCACGCTTGGTCGACAGCATTCGCAGTCCGGCGACGAGCTTGCGCCGTGTGTCAGCGGGGTCGATCACATCGTCGACATAACCGCGCTCGGCGGCCGCGTATGGGTTGGCGTACTTTTCGGTGTAGTCGGCGACGAGTTCGGCACGCCGCGCAGCCGGGTCGGCAGCCTGCTGCAGTTCACGTCGGTACACGATTTCAACGGCACCTTGCGGGCCCATCACGGCCAGCTCGGCGGTTGGCCACGCGAAGGCGAGATCGGAGCCAATCGACTTCGAGTCCATCACGACGTACGCGCCGCCGTACGCCTTGCGGGTGATGACCGAGATGCGCGGCACCGTGGCCTCGCAGTAGGCGTAGAGCAGCTTGGCGCCGTGGCGAATGATGCCGCCGTACTCCTGGTCGACACCGGGCAGGAAGCCAGGCACGTCAACGAAGGTGATGAGCGGAATGTTGAACGCATCGCAGGTGCGGACGAAGCGAGCAGCTTTCTCAGCTGACTCGATGTCGAGGACACCGGCAAGAACCTTCGGCTGATTACCGACGACGCCGACCGGTCGACCGTCGATGCGGGCGAAGCCACAGATGATCGATTTGGCAAAGTGCGGGAAGTACTCGAAGAACTCGCCGTCGTCGACGCAGGTACGAACGACGTCGATCATGTCGTACGGCAGGTTCGGGCTGTCCGGCAGGATGTCGCGCAGCTCGGGGCAGTCTCGGTCGGGGTCGTCGGTGCAGTCCTCGGCTGGGGGCTCTTCGAGGTTGTTTGCCGGGAGGAAGGACAGCAGGAAGCGGACGTCGTCGAGACAGGACTTTTCGTCGTCGGCGACGAACGTGGCCACGCCTGACTTGCTTGCGTGGCTCATTGCACCACCCAACTCTTCCAGGGTGACGTCTTCGCCGGTGACGGTCTTGACGACGTCAGGGCCGGTGATGAACATGTGGCTGGTCTCGCGGACCATGAAGATGAAGTCGGTCATGGCCGGGGAGTAGACGGCCCCGCCGGCGCATGGGCCGAGGATGACAGAAATTTGCGGCACGACGCCCGAGGCGCGCACGTTGCGGTGGAAGATGCCTCCGTAACTCGCGAGGCTGACCACGCCCTCTTGGATGCGCGCGCCGGCGCCGTCGTTCAGGCCGATCAGCGGTGCGCCGACCTTCAGCGACAGGTCCATCAGCTTGTGGATCTTCTCGGCGAACACTTCGCCGAGCGCGCCGCCGAAGACGGTGAAGTCCTGGGAGAACACGAACACCTTGCGGCCGTCGACGGTGCCCCAGCCCGTGATCACACCGTCGGTGTACGGACGCTCCTCGAGGCCCGATGCCTGGGCACGGTGGCGAGCAAGGAGGTCGAGTTCGTGGAATGAGCCGTCGTCGAGGAAGTAGTCGATGCGCTCACGAGCGAGCATCTTGCCCTTCTCGTATTGGCGGTCGATCGACCGTTGGGATCCAGCGTTGTGTGCGTCCTCGCGGCGCCCGGCGAGATCGTCCAATTTTTCCTGCATGCTCACGGTCGGAAACCTAGCGCGACCGTGCGACAAGCAAGAATGCACACATGGATGAATCGTCGGGGTCAGGAGCACCTGCAGACGTGGCGTTCGACCTTCCCATCCAGCCGCCCGTCAAGCCGATGCTGGCGAAATTGGCACGCAAGATCCCTGACGGGGACGGATGGATCTTCGAACCGAAGTGGGACGGGTTCCGCTGCGTCGTCTTTCGCGACGGTGATCGGCTCGAACTGGTCAGTCGAAATCTCAAGCCACTCGGGAGATACTTCCCCGAATTGACCCAGCCACTCCTTGATGCGTTGCCGGCCCGATGCATCATCGATGGCGAGATCGTCGTCGCCGACGTGGCGGGCAACGGACTCGACTTCGATGGATTGCTGCAACGGATCCATCCGGCAAAGTCGCGGATTGACCGGCTGGCAGCCGAGACCCCCGCTGCGTTCGTCGCGTTCGACATCTTGGCCTGCGACAATCAATCGTTCCTCGACCGTCCAATGACCGAGCGACGCGCGCTGCTCGTCGATGCGCTCGCGCCGAACGGTGTCGTCCACCTCACTCCGGCCACCACTGACCGGTCGATTGCCAACGACTGGTTCGCCCGCTTCGAGGGGGCGGGGCTCGATGGCATTATTGCCAAGCCTGCGCACGGCACCTACGAGCCGGGCAAGCGCGCGCTGGTCAAGGTCAAGCATCAGCGAACTGCGCTGTGCGCAGTGCCGGGCTACCGGGTGCACAAGGATGGCAACGGAGTCGGCTCACTGCTGCTCGGCCTCTTCGACGGTGGTGGTGACGTTGGTGGTGGTGACGTTGGTGGTGGTGACGTTGGTGGTCGCGACGGCCGTGGCGGTGGTGGTGGTGTCGGTAGTGGTGACTTGCATTCGGTCGGTGTGGCGGCGGCATTCTCTGTCGCCCGGCGCGCTGAACTGCTCGCCGAGCTCGAGCCGCGCACGCACGATGCTCTTGTCGATCATCCATGGCGTGGCTGGGCCGTTGCGCAGGACGAACAGCGCGCGGC
This sequence comes from Ilumatobacter sp., assembly GCA_018666235.1. Lineage (GTDB taxonomy): Bacteria > Actinomycetota > Acidimicrobiia > Acidimicrobiales > Ilumatobacteraceae > Ilumatobacter_A. Next base: position 41,558 of record JABJAB010000071.1, on the reverse strand, counting down.
CGCGTCGACGAAGTCAGGGTCGGTGTCGACCCAAGGCGGCAGCCGTTGGAATGCCGGCAAGGATCTCTCGTTTGTGCCGCTGGCGATGGGCCTCGTCGCCGAGGTCACCTTCGGTCAGCTCGAGGGTGGCCGATTTCGCCACGGCGTGTCGTTTGTGCGGTGGCGGCCCGACATCGTCCCCGCCCAGTGTCGCTACGACCAGCTCGACGTCGCCGCGCCTGTCGACTTCCACGAGTTCATTGCGGCTGCATCCACTGGCTGACTGCGACGGTCGTGCTCAATGTCGCATGGCACCCGGGATCGAGCAGACAAGGGGTCCGATAAGGGGCCAGACAGAGATCAGGCGGACATCAACCGGCGACGGTGGTGGTGGTGGTGGTGGTGGTTTCGATCGGGACGAGGATCGGTTCGGGGATCGTGATCGACGTGGTCGGCGCGGTGCCATCGGCTGTTGCGATCGCGATGACGATGGGGTCGCTGCGCACCAAGCCTGCTCCGGTGTTGGCGTTGACCTGTAATTGCCAGTCGCCGGCGACCTCCATCGGGAGTCCGTTCGCTTCGCTTCGTACGGCCCGTCCTGCTCCGGTCAGCGGTACGGACTGCACGATTGCGCCGCTCACTCCGTCGACCGGCGGCGTGAAGACCACCTCGAGACCGATGATGCCATCGCCTGGCTCGTCGACGCGAACTTCGAGGCCGTTCAACCCGACTCGATCGTTGGTGAGCTTGACGGTGACGTCGAGGACAACGATCTCTTCGGCCTCGACCAGAACTCGCCGCTCGATCGCGTAGTCGATCGAGGGTTCGTTGTTGACGTTGACCGGAGTGAGTGCCAGCAACCAGGAACTTGCAAGCAGAACGACCAGACCGATCGCGGCTTCGACGCCGAACGCCCGTCGCAACCGGTCAGCCATCGGCACGGTCATTTCATGGGTCCGGGCCAGACGCTGTTGTGCGAACTGGCGGGCGGACAGACCGACGAACACCATCGCTGCGACCAACACAACCTTCAGCACGGTGACGCGGCCGTGGGCGTTGTTGAAGAGATTGCCGCCATCAAGGCGGAACATCTGCACCAGCCCGGTGCCGATGGTGACGACGATGGCAAGCACCGAGATGCGCGCGAAGCCGCGTACGGCGTGGACGAGGTCCTCCTCGCCGGGGCCGGACAGGATGACGCGTGCGAGCAAGATCACGCCGCCAACCCACACGGCCATCGCCAATGCGTGGGCAATGCCGAGCAGCACACCGAGCAGTACCAGTGGCCCGTCGACGCGGCCGACGCCGATCATCACGACCGCCAGCGCGGGGAGCCCGAGCGCGACAAGTTGGGTGACGGGGTCGATGACGCGATCAGGTCGGAACGCTGCCCAGGCAGCGGCAATGACAAAGACCAGTCGGAGGAGTGCGGCTCGGCCGGACCACCCGGCATCAAGCAGGTCCAGCCACGCAGCGGGGCTGAAGCCAGATCCCAGCGAGGAACCCGACACCGCTGCAGCTGCCGCTGACGTGAACAGCAACGTTCCGATCAGGGCAAGCACCCACGCTGAGCGGACGAATCGGACAGTGATCAGGTATTCGACGCCCTCTGGCCACGCCGCAGCGATCACGACGAGTGCACCAAAAACTGCTGCGATGCCGAGCGTCGACAACACCCGCCCGAGCCACAGCGGCCCCGTTCCGGTCTCGACGCTGTTCAGGTCGACGATCGCCGAGTCGGATGCATCAGTGCTTCCGGTGGTCGATGCCGGCGTTCCTTCGCCGGCGCCTGCCAATGTGGTCGTCGTGTCGTTGCCTGTGTCGGCAATGCTGGTCGTCGGCGCCGGGTCCACCTCGATCGAGAAGGAGATCTGGCCGCTGCCATTCGGCTCGTCGTCGCTGTCGCTGACCGTCCAGGTTGCGACGCACAGACCCTGGGGAAGACCGGGGGCCGGGATCTCGACCGTCATCGTTCTCGCGTTACCGCTCAAAGTGGGCCGCGGCACCAGGTATGGCTCGGTGTTGCACTCGACCGAGACGACGCGCAGTTCGCCGACTTCCTCGGTGAAATTGAAGACGATTTCGCTGGGCGACGTCGTGAGGGTCGCACCGTCGGCAGGCTCAGAGGTAATGATCTCGTTGTCGGCGAGGGCAGTTCCCGGCGCAAGGCCGAATGCTCCGACGAAGGCGATCAGGACGAACGCGAGTCCGAGCCGGACGGAGCGCCCCAAGCGAGACGCCACAGGCTGCCGCGAAACGGTGGCGGCTTGGGCCAGATTGGACCGGGCCGACCGTCGTCGGCCAAGGAGAACAGGTGTGTGCTCGTTCACAGTGTGCCGAGGCTACTGCCAGCCCACAGCCAAGGGCGTGAGGCACGCGCTGAGCGTGGCCGCCCGAACGCGTCGGCTCTCATGCCGGAGCGACGCGACAGGCCAAAATGTCCATCTCCGTGGCCAAATCATCGCGCCCGAGGGTGAGTTCGAGGATGGTGGTTTGGAGCGCACCGAACTGTTCCGTGTCGCTGGACGGAATGACGGCGAGGCTGGTCCATGCCGCGGCTTGGTCAGCGGTGTTTTGTACGAACGCTCGGTGATCGTCGTCGAGGTCGTCCGGTGACCGCAATGCTCGGGCCGCCTCAGCTTGCCGAGTGAGCACGTCAGCAACCGAGCGGGCAAAGCTGGCCACGCCGGCTTGGTCGAGCGGATCAGCAATTGCCGACCGTTCCGCATTGCTCGCAACGCAGATCGCAGCGAGTTCAGCTCGGTAGGCGGAAGCGTCAACGGCTGGTGCGGCTTCGCTTGCGCAGCCCGCCGTCATCACGATCGACGCACTCATGGCAAGTATCGCTGCAGCTCGACTCAGTCGGCCAAGAGATGACATCACCCCTACTGTAGGACTGGTCAGGGGTCAGGTGTCCACACCGTCGATGGCGCTGCGCCCGCGAACCTCTATCGTGACCGCAATGGCCACCCAGTCGCTGTACCGCCGCTATCGGCCCCGCCGCTTCAGTGAGGTTCGGGGTCAAGACCACGTCGTCAAGGCGCTGCGCACCTCCGTCGCCGAAGGACGCGAAGGCCAGGCGTATCTCTTCTCGGGTCCCCGCGGCACCGGGAAGACCACCTCGGCACGCATTCTTGCCAAGGTGCTCAACTGCACCGATGTCCAAGACGGTGAGCCGTGTTGCGAGTGCGAGTCGTGCCTGTCGGTCGAGCGCGGCACCAGCTATGACGTGCACGAACTTGATGCGGCGAGCAACAACGGCGTCGACTCGATGCGCGATCTGATCGACAAGGCATCACTTGGCACGCCCGGGCGGCACAAGGTGTACATCCTCGACGAGGTGCACATGCTGACCAAGCCCGCCGAGGCCGCGTTGTTGAAGACGCTCGAGGAACCGCCACCGCACGTGGTGTTCGTGCTGGCAACGACCGACCCGCAAAAGATGTCCGACACGATTCGGAGCCGCACGCAACACCTGCAGTTCCATCTGCTTCCTGCCGACACGTTGCAGCAGCACGTCCGGTGGGTGGCCGACGATGCGGGCCTCGTCGTTTCCGACGCGGCGATTCAACAGGTGCTGGCCCAGGGCGCCGGGTCAGCACGCGACGCGCTGTCTGCACTCGAATTGGTGGCCAACACCGGTGGCGAGGGCGCTGAAACCGTGCCCATCGAGGAGTTCGTCGAGGCGATGATCGAACGCGACCCCGGTCGGGCGCTGAAGATGGCAGCCGGAGCAATCGGTTTGGGTCGCGATCCGCGCACCTTGACCGAGGAACTGATTGGGTTCCTGCGCAACGGGTTCTTGTCGATCATGGCATCCGACCTGGTGCAGCTGCCGTCCGATCGGGTGGCAGCGCTGTCGGAACAGTCGCAGCGGCTCGGTGCTGCGGGCCTCGTGCGCGGCATCGAACAACTCGGTGAGGCGTTGACCGAGATGCGTCACGCTCCCGACCCGCGGGTCCTCCTCGATGTGGCGATCGTCAAGCTCACGTCCGATTCGGCAGCATCCGGTGATGCGGGTGCAGCCATCGGCGCGCTGACTGCGCGCGTCGCGAAGCTCGAGCAGCAACTTGCCGGGGCGCCGGCTGCGACTCCCAGACAGGCTGCTGCCCAAGCCACACCGGCCGCTGCCCAAGCCACACCGGCTGCTGCCGAGCCCGAGCCCGAGCCCGAGCCCGAGCCCGAGCCCACTGTCGTCGAGGCGCCGCGCGACGAAGCGACCGGCCGCGCCACGCTCGGGGGACGAGTCCAGCGATCACAGTCCGCTGCGAAGACCACTGCAGCAACGTCGAAAGACCAGGCAGCGCCGGCTGCGGTCGCACGCGAGCCGGAGCCAGCACCATCGCAGGCGGCGGCCAGGTCTGAACCGGCGGCGGTAGCTGCGTCGAATAGTGCTGCGATGAATCAGTCGATGTGGGATGACACGATCAAGCCCGGCCTGCGTGGCATGACTCGTGCAGTGTTCTCACCCGCGACCTACGTTTCGAATACCGACACGGTCCTGACGCTGTCGCTGCCCAACCCTGTACATCGCGACAAGTGCGAGCAGCATCGAGCTGCGGTTGAGCAGGCACTCACCTCCGCTGTTGGCGGTCCGGTCTCGATCGAACTCGTTCTTGCCGGTGGCGGTGGCGGTGGCGGTGGCGAATCACCCGATTCCGGTGGCGGCCCGTCCAGCGATCCGGCAACAGCTAGTGCGCCCCCTCGGTCAGCCGAGCCGACGACTCCAGCAGCACCGCCCGCGAACGAACCGCCAATGGATCCGGGACACCCTGCCGCTGATCCCCAGGCTGATTCGGTGATGGTCGACGACGGCGACATGCCGGTCGAAGATTCACCTCGTCAGCGATCTGAGTCGCCGCGCCGCGCAGCCGAACGCAAGGCGGCCGAGGCGCAGGCCAGCGGCACCCCCCTCCAAGTTGACGAAGATGTGCCTGCAGCGTCCGAGGCCGAGATTCACGTGCTGCCCGAAGACCACGAGGTCGACCTCACTGAATTGGTCGATGCCCCGCCTGAAACCGTGAAGACGCCCATCGATCGACTCGCTGAGGCATTCCCCGGTTCCGAACTCGTTACCGAGACGTACTGATGGCCTCAACGACGTACACCGCTCCCGTCCAGGCACTGATCGATGAATTCGGCCGGCTGCCTGGCATCGGTCCAAAATCGGCTCAGCGAATCGCGTTTCACCTTCTGAAGGTCCCCGAGGACGACGTCACACGCCTCGCGCATGCCATCACCGATGCCAAGGCCCGAGTTCGATTCTGCGAACGCTGCTTCAACGTCGCCGACGACACCTTGTGTCCCATCTGCACCGATGACGGACGCGACAGTCATGTCCTGTGCGTCGTCGAGGAATCGCGTGACGTCGTGGCCATCGAAAAGACCGGCGAGTTCCGCGGGCGCTACCACGTGTTGCTCGGCGCGATGTCGCCGCTGGAAGGCATCGGGCCTGAGCAGTTGAAGATTCGCGAGCTCGTTGCTCGGCTCGATCCCGAAGGGATCACCGAAGTCATCTTGTGCACGAACCCCAATACCGAGGGTGAAGTCACGGCCATGTATCTCGGACGGCTGCTCAAGCCACTCGGGCTCAACGTGACCCGCATTGCGAGTGGGCTGCCCGTGGGCGGTGACTTGGAGTACGCCGACGAGCTCACGCTCGGACGCGCCCTCGAGGGCCGCCGTTCCGTCGACGAGTAACTGTCCGCATCAGAACATCGCCCTGAAACTCGCAGGACATGCCCTGTCGCTCGGCAACACCGGCCTGGTGTTCTGGGCAACCGGGCAGGGTCTCAAGGTCTTGGCAGGCCATAACGAACTCATCGGAGTGCGCATGCGCGCCCATGCCAGCGCCGGCGATCTTGCCGGTGTCCGCCAGGAATGGGAGTCGTACGAACGGGTCATCGTTGGCGATGCCTGGTCGGACGGAGAACCTGCACCCAAGCTCCTCGCGCTGCGACACGAATTGCTGACTCCGCGTCGAGGTGGAAGGTGAGGTTGGAGCGATTCAGCTCGCGGCTTCGGCCGCGATCCAGGTGTCCAGCACGGGGCTGGACTCAAAGCTCGTGATGAGTGCGTAGCGCGACTCGGCGCCCGGGTGCACAACGACATGCCAGAGGCGTTGCGTGTCGACGATGAAGCGAGCGCCCTTGTGCAACGGGACGCGGACCTCGGTCGATGCATCAGGAAGACCGTCGGCGTCGTTGTCCATCAAGATCATGTAGCTGTCTGGGTTGTCCGTCAACTCAACCCACGTTCGCACGACCCAACCCTCGTCATCGGGGTTGAAGCGGTTGTTGTCATCGCGGTGCAGGCTTCGGATCGCCGACTCACGATCCTGCGGCTCAAGCTTGATGGCGCGCACCCGCCCGAAGTTGGCGCCCACGCCGTCGACATAGTTCTTGATGCTCGGCGCCACATCGGCATTCGACGTCCACACCGCGTCCTTGTCGGTCTTGCCCTTGTCCCAAAATCCGCGGCAGTCGAGTTCCCCGTCGGCCGTGGCGATCGGCGCGAAGTTCGTATCGCCACCCGACTTCCAGTCCATGTACTCGAGCGCGAGATACTCGGACTCGGGAACGTCAAAGTCGGCATCTTTCAAGATAACGACGCCGGTCTCGGCGAGCACGTCGAGACGCGAGTGTGCGGTCTCGAGCGGAATCTTCACGCTCCAGTGTTCGGAATTCGGCCAGAAGCTCATTTCCATAGCCTACGAACCTCTGACCGCGCGTCGGGTGCAACCGGCTGGGACCTTGGTCATGGATTTGCCACGTCCATCTCCGGGCTGCGCCGGCGGCGTGGGGCGAGACACTGTTGTGGATCAGTCGTAGAACGTGCAGTTGGGGTGGCGAACCAGCAGCGGTCGAGGATCTTGAGCAACGTTGCCTGGCCGGTACTCGAAGTGCAGGTGATAGTTGCTGTCGCTGTTCGCGCCTGATGTGCCGGTATTGCCGACCGTGCCGATCACACTGCCCTGCTGCACGATGTCGCCCTCCGCGAGGCCTTCTGCATGAGAGCCCATATGGAAATACTTGTAGGTGACATCGGTCGTTTCGTCGTACAACGTCCAGCCATGACCGGCCCCGTAGGTGAGTCCGCGATCCACGTACTTCTTGGTCAGGCGACCGGTGACAACGGCAAACAGGTCTGCACCGCGGTTCCCGGAGATGTCGAGACCCTCGTGGCGACGCGAACAGTTGCTGCCCCGGCAGTCGCCGAAGTTGTCGCTGATCCAGCAGTCTCCCGGGAGGGCATCGATTGGGAACATGATCTGGCCGTCGGCAACCGGTGGAAGCGTCGTTGTTGTGGTTGTCGTGGTCTGAGGAATCCGAACAGCGGGTTGGAGTTCGCTGTTCTGCAGCGGGCCAGCACTTCCGTTGAAAACGCCGGGGAGTGATGCGTTCGCCACCTGGCTGGCAGCGACGAGGCCTGCGACCGCGCCCAGCGAGGCCGTGATCATCCGGCGTCGAGAGAGTCGGTGCTGCTCTTCGCCGAGAGGGAGGTCGGTGGGATCGTTCATCAGGGATTCGTCAAGTCGCATCACGTCGACTGGCGAATCCAGACGGCACAACGGCGATATCACTACTTCGGCACGTCTGGGGGACGGCTTGAGCGCATTATATGACGAAAAGCGCAACCGTTTCGTCACCCAACCGTAGCTTTTGGTGATGGAGCCCGTTCGGGAGCGGCGCCAATTAGGTCGCGCACGCCGTCGGCGCACGGAGCGTGACACCGTGCGGGAACCACAGCCGAGGCACCGGGTCGATGATCGTCGCCCGGCTTGGCGTCAGGCTGTCTTGCCAAATCTCGAAGTGGAGGTGGCTCCAGACCGTGTTCCCAGTATTTCCCATCGTGCCGATGACTTGGCCTGCTGTCACCGGATCACCCTCTTTGAGCGACGACTCGTAGCTGTCGAGATGGTGATAGCGGTAGTAGGTACCGATCCCATCACGCAAAATGCGCGTAAGGCCGCCCGTGCTGAACGCCTCGTCTTTGTGCACCACACCGTCGACGCAGGCCAAGAGCGGCCTTCCCCGACCACTGACCTTGTCGTTACCGATGTCGACGCCATTGTGACTGCAGGGACCATTCGCCGTACTTCGGCCACCGAAGTTGTTTAGGCACACCAGCGTTCCATAGATCGGGTTGGCGTCGACCGGAAACGTCAATTTGTCGGTGATGGCCAAGCGGACAGCCGGTTTAGTCGCAGCCCCTGGCCGCATCACCGCACTACTGAGCGCAGCAACCCGATCGGCGCTGCCAAACAGTTGGCTGGCGCCCGCCAACGTGACCGCTGCGCCCAGCGCTGAACCAATCAACTGGCGGCGGGTCGGAGTATCTTCAAGAGTCATGGCAGGGCGGCGAGTCTTCGTGAGTGGTGTGGGTGGCGAACTCGGCACTTTGGTGGCCAATCTCCTCGAAAATGAGCCGTGGGTGGGTTCGCTGTCCGGTATTGACGCAGATCCTCCGCGTCGTCGTCTGCAGCGTACGACGTTCCACCGGATTTCTCCAGACGACCACGACACCATTGTCGACACCGTCACCAAGTTCAACCCCCATGTGCTGGTCCATGTCGGCGTCTGGGAGCCGGACGCTCGTGCCGCCCCGCGGGTGGCCGCTGCGCTGACCGATCAAGCCGCCGTCTCTGTGCTCGGAGCCGCTGCCGAGTGCCGGGCGCTCGACAGCATCATCGTTCGCAGTGGCATCGAGATCTACGGCCGCGGCCCCGGATCGCTCACCCGTCCGGACGAAGACGCACCATTGCGCCCGACGAGTGAATGGGGCCGCACCGTTGCCGACATCGAGCGCACGGCTGCCAACGTCGCCGAACGCGTCGGGGTCACCGTTGGTGCTGTGCGTCTCGCCTCAGTACTCGGACCGCACGTGCCCTCCCCACTTGGCCGTTTGCTCCGCCAGCCGGTGGTGCCCTTCCATGCAACCACCGACCCACCCTTTGCCGTCATCGAGCACCGTGACGCAGCCCGCGCCATCGTTGCTGCTGCCCGCAACCAATTGTCGAGCCCGGTCAACGTGGTCGCCCCCGGCGCGATCACCTGCCTCCACGCCATCCGTCGCGGCCAACGCATTCCGCTGCCGTTGTTCGGACCCCAGTGGTGGTTTGCTCGCCAACTCTCGCACATCACCGGCGCACCCATCCCTGACCATGTCAGCGAAGCACTGACCCGTGGCCGCCTTGCCGACAACGGACGGATGCAAGCACTGCTCGGCATGACACCCGATACGAGCACCACCGAGGTCATCGACCACCTGTATCGATGGCCCAGAGTCATTCGCAAGCAGGCTCGGGTGCCCGCCGCCGAACAGATCACACCGGACGAAGTGAGCGCCTGATGCCCGCACCCAACCCCTCATCAAACTCTCCACTCGGTAGCGTCGTCGACTTTCCGACGAAGCGGGTCGCGGCGGTCGCCTCTGAGGGCGCAACAATGTTTCACCGCGTGACCGACGAGCCAGCAGGTCATGTCGACAACTGGGGTCGCGATGCGGGGTTGTTCCGCACGGTCACGATGCTGTCCGAGATCCGCTGGTCCGTGTCGACGGGCGGCGATCAGCGCCTCCCCACCCGTAAGGGCGCACTCATCGTTGTCAATGCCCGTCGCTTCGCGCTCGCCGCGGTCTACAGCGCGTTTGCGATCAGCCGCGCCGTCGACCGGCCGGTTCGGTTCGTCGGCCGACCGGACGGCGGCCCCGTTGGTGCACTGGCTCAGCGACTCGGCGGCCTGCTCGATCATCCCGACGAGGTCGCTGGCGCACTCCGGGCAGGCGAACTGGTCGTGTGTTCTGCGAGCGCCACCACTCGCCCCCGCGATGTCGGCACCATCGACCACGCCCTGATCGGTGCGGCGATCCGATCCAACGTCGACGTGTTCCCCGCCGCCACCACGAGCTCGCCGTTTGGACGCCGAGCCCGTATCGAGATCGGAGACGCCACGCGCCAGCGGCAACGCCGACGCGGACCGCTCGCCGAAGTCGAACTCGCCGATCACGTCGCCGACGACCTCACATTGCTGCTCACCGAAATGGGCGAGATGACGACCGGGACCCCGCTCGACTGGCTGCCGCTCAGCGGGCTCGGAGGAAACTGATGACCTACGTCCGTGCATCTGACGGGACCCGCATTCACTACCGAGTCACCGGGCGTCCTGGCGCTCCCCCGATCTTGTTCATCCAGGGTCTGGGTGCCGACAAGAACGGATGGAACCTCCAGCGGATCGCGTCGGCCCCGTCCTACCAAGCCGTCGCCCTCGACAATCGGGGCGCAGGCCGCAGCGACAAACCGCACGGCGAGTACTCGCTCGAACAGATGGCTCACGATGCCGTCACTGTCCTCGATCACGCTGGCGTCGAGACCGCACACGTCGTCGGAGCATCAATGGGCGGCGCGATTAGCCAAATCCTCGCCGTGAAGTATCCCGAACGGCTCCGCTCACTCACGCTCGCCTGCACTGCTGGCCAGAACCATCCGTGGCGCGAAGAGCTGCTGGCAAGCTGGCGCGATGCGGCGCTGGAGCGTGGAATCGGCTCGATGGGCCACGATGCCGCTCGCTGGGTCATCGGCCCACGCTCGTTCCGCCGACTCTTGCCAGCAATGGGCTGGCTTGGACCGCTTGCGCTCGGGCGACCGTCGCACGCATTCGCCGCACAGGTCGACGCCATCATGAACGTCGACACGTCGTATGCGGGCGAACTCGAAAACGTGACCGTGCCGACACTGGTCGTCGTGGGCAATCAGGACATCCTGACGCCGCGAGGCGACAGCGAAGAACTCGCCGATCGAATCCCCACGGCAGAACTTGCCGTGATCAGCGGCGCTGCTCACGGACTGATGATCGAGCACGCTCGTTCCTTCAATCGCGTTCTCTTCGACTTCCTCGGCCGGGCCGAGGACGCGCATCGCGAACGCACCGCCGAAGTGGCCCCCGAGGCCACTGCTGCGGCAAGCTGACGCTCGTGCGTATCATCATCATCGGAGCCGGCCTTGCGGGACTGATCGCAGCGCGCGAACTCGATGCCGCGGGCGCTGACGTGCTGGTCCTCGATAAGGGCCGCTCGCCCGGTGGCCGTCTTGCCACACGCCGAGTCGGCGGCGCAACACTCGACCATGGCGCCCAGTTCTTCACCGTGCGGTCCCCTGCATTCGCCAAGACGGTCGACGATTGGCTCGCACGCGGGCTCGTGCACGCGTGGAACCACGGCTTCGATGATGGCGATGGCGATAGCCACCCGCGCTACGTCGCCACCGGCGGAATGAACTCACTCGCCAAGGATCTGGCAGTTGGCCTTGATATCCGCTGCTCCACCATGGCGTTCGCTGTACGACGCGACGCCGACAGCGGCGATGTGTCTGTTGCGATTGACGACGGCACCTCGTTCGAGGCCGACGCCGTGATCGTCACTGCGCCGCTCCCCCAGGCCTTCGCCTTGATGATCGACGGCGGCATCGAGCTCGACGAGACCCTGTTCCGAACTGACTACGACCGCACCATCGGCTTACTCGTCCGACTCGACCAGGCTCCTGACCTCCCTCCGTCGGGTGGAATTCAGAACGCTGACGACGTATTCAGTTTCATCGGCGACAACGCCTCGAAGGGCGTCAGCCTCGAACCCGCCGTTACGTTCCATGCCAACCCGACGTGGAGCGAGGCTCACTGGGACGACGACAACGACGAGCTCGTCAAGCAGCTCGCCGTCGCAGCGCACCCATGGCTCGGTGACGCGACGATCGTCGAGCATTCCTTGAAGAAATGGCGCCTCGCCACACCACGATCGATCTGGCCGGATCCGTGCTGGACCACAGCGGATGGCAAAGTGATCATGGCCGGTGACGCGTTCGCCGGACCCAAGGTCGAAGGCGCCCACAACTCGGGGCTCGCCGCAGCACACACACTGCTCGCCTAACTGTCAGTCGTCGGCAGGGCTGCCGGTCACGTTGCCGGTCGATTCTTCGAGCGTGGTCGGCACTTCGACGACGCCGTCGTTCTCGTCAATCTCGTCGCCCGGAATCAGTTCACCATCGATGACCGGCACATCAATCAGCGGCTGGGTCGTCGTGGTGACCACGACGCGATCCTCACCGGCGCAGCGGACACGGAGGACCCGTTGTGTTGCGACGTCGATCACCGTCGTGCTGCCCGGCCCAAAGCGGCGCAGGAAGTCACTGAAGCTGACGATGTCCTCGCCTTCACAGCGACGTTCGATGACCGGCGGGTACTTGATCTGCCAGCCACTCGCGAACAGTGCATAACCATCTTCGAGATCGACGATCGGCCCGAGTTCGACGGTGTTCCGCTCAGCCTTGGGCTCCACAGAAAACCAAACGACGGCGTCACCAAGCAGGTCGACGAACACCACGCAGCTGCTGATCGATGACAGTCGGCAATTGACCTCGCCCGGTGTGCCCGGGGCAACGCGCATGACCTTACGATTCTGGAGGGTGAAGTCAACGAACCCGCGAGTCAGGCCATCCTGACCGATCGTGAAATCGTCAGAGGTCTCGGTGATGAAGACTCCAGCGATCAGGTCGACGCGATGCTCAGGGATCTCAGGTTCGAGCACTGCGGCAAGTTGGTCGTCGTCAGCGATGACTGCGTTGGCGATCAACGCCAGCCCTGCCAGCGTTGCTACTGCTGCCAGGAATCGCCAAGTGAACAGCTGCCTCACCGCCGCCAACGTAGCGGCGGTCGCGCCAGCGGTGGCGTCACCCCTTAACCAGTGAGCGCAGCCACCGCGGTCCGCGCGGCCACCGCTGTCTTCGCAACGATCGCATCAAGCACATCGTCGGTGTGACCCACTCCGACAAAGATCGCTTCGTACGCTCCAGGCGCCATCGCGACACCTTCAGCGAGCATTGCTTGGAAGAACGCTGCATATGCAGCTTCGTCGGTGCGCTTCGCGTCGTCGAAGTTCTGGACCGACCCCGCCGCCGATCCGCAGACCATGCCCATCAGCGTGCCGACCACCGGGAACGACGCAACGAAACCTTCCGATACACAGGCATCGCGCATTCCGGCCGCGAGGTGACGGGCGCGCGCCATCAACTCCATGTAGACGTCATCGGTGAGTTGCCCGAGCGCAGCCAGCCCCGCTGCCGTGGCGAGTGGATTCCCCGACAACGTCCCGGCATGAAACACCGGACCAAGCGGCGACAGACGCTCCATGATGTCGGCGCGACCACCAATCGATCCGATCGGCAGTCCACCGCCGATCACTTTGCCGAAGCATGTGATGTCGGGGCGCACGTCGTACTTTGCCTGCGCACCGCCTGACCCGAGCCGGAAACCGGTGATCACCTCGTCGAAAATCAACAGAGCGCCGACGCGGTCACACTCAGCGCGCAGGCCACTCAGGAAGCCAGGGACCGGCGCGACAACGCCCATGTTGGCCGCGACCGGCTCGACGATGACCGCCGCGACCTGGTCGTCGAGCTCGGGGACAATGTTGTACGGCACCACCATCGTCTCAGCGACGGCACCGTTCGGAACCCCTGCAGTGCCAGGGAGCCCGAGCGTCGCCACGCCACTACCACCGGCAACGAGGAGTGCGTCGGTCGCCCCGTGAAAGTTGCCGGCGAACGTGACAATTCGATCGCGGCCGGTGACACCGCGCGCCAGGCGCACCGCGGTGCTTGTGGCCTCGGTGCCCGAGTTCATCAAGCGCACCCGTTCACAGCTCGGCACACGCTCGCTGATCGCCTCTGCGAGCTTCATCTCACGTGGCGTCGGCGCGCCATATGACGTCCCATCGCCGACAGCCGCTGTGACTGCCTGTGTGATGGCGGGATGCGCATGCCCGAGGATCACTGCGCCGTAGCTCTGGACCAGATCGAAATAGGTGGTTCCTTCGACGTCGGTGATCGTCGCACCGTTGGCACGTGCGACCACGTAAGGCTCTCCGCCGACCGCCTTGAATGCACGGATCGACGAGTTCACGCCACCAGGGATCGCTCGCTTCGATCGGTCGAACATCTCGGCATTTGACGCGACACCAGCACCGACGCAGACCGTCGGGGTGCAGCCAGCCGCCGCGCATCGCGTGGCATCGCAGGGTGGGATGAGGGTGTCGACCATGTTGCTCCTATCGGGCGGTCACTCGGCGCGGTGCACCGACTGAGCGACTACTGGTGCTGTTCAGCGAACCAGCGGGTGAAGTACGTGAGAATGATGTTTGCACCGGCGCGTTTGATCGCAGTGAGGTGTTCGAGAGCGACGGCATCTCCGTCGATCCAACCGTTCTGAGCGGCGGCATGGATCATCGCGTATTCGCCCGACACGTGATACGCGGCGACAGGAAGGTCGACGCGCGCAGCAGCCTCGGCAATCACATCGAGATACGCCAATGCCGGCTTGACCATGATCATGTCGGCACCTTCAGCGATGTCGAGATCAATCTCGCGTTGGGCCTCGCGGACGTTGCGATAGTCCTGCTGGTAACCGCGCCGATCGCCGCCATCGGCGATCTCGACGTCGACCGCATCGCGAAACGGCCCGTACAGGCCGCTTGCGTACTTGGCGGCGTAGGCAAGTATCGCCACTTCGCTGAACTGCTCCGCGTCGAGCGCCGTGCGAATCGCCGCAACTTGGCCGTCCATCATCCCGCTCGGAGCCACCACCTGCGAGCCTGCCCGGGCTTGCGCCAGCGCGGCCTGTACATAGAGGTCAAGAGTGGCGTCATTGTCGACGCTGCCGTGTTCGTCGACAATGCCGCAATGTCCGTGGTCGGTGTACTCGTCGACGCACAGATCCGTCATCACCACGACGTCATCGCCCACCTCGGCACGAAGGTCTCCGAGGGCCAGCTGCACAATGCCATTCGGGTCAGAGGCGCCACTCCCGACGGCATCTTTCTCAGACGGCACCCCGAAGAGAATCACCGACTTCACCCCCAGTTGGGCGAGACCGGACACCTCGGCACGAAGGGATTCGCGGGTGTGTTGCACGACGCCGGGCAGCGAGTCAATCGGTACCGGTTGGTCGATTCCCTCGCGCACGAACAGCGGAGCGATCAGATCGTCGACGCGGACGTGCGTTTCCGCCATCAGTTCGCGCATCGCGGCAGTTCGTCGAAGGCGGCGCGGTCGGATCGTCGTCACCTCTCTAGCCTACGAGACCGCGTCCATCCATGTTTCCACCACGTCACCCCCCGCCCCAGAAAATGACAGACCAGCGTCGCTGACCGACGATTTTCCGGCACATTTCGGTTGCGGCATCGATCACGCCCGAAACTTGTGGCATGAAGGTCGCTCTGCGACGCTGATCCCACATTTTTTGGACGGTCGTGAGTGCGATGGACGGAGGGGCAGCCGATGATCTTGCCCGGCGGGATGCCCAACGCAGCGGCAAGTCAGCCAGTACCTTGACGGGCGTGTCAGTGCAGACGTGGTTCTCCAGCGGTGAGATGGTTGCCCAACCGGGCGCGCAGTTGACGCTGCCGTTGTCGATACAGAACCTGCGTCAGTCAGCCGAGTCGTACACGGTCGTGCCCGCCGGTCTGTCTGCAAGCTGGACCGCGATCGAACGCAGCAGCATCACCCTGTTCGGCGGATCGCAGGACGTGGTCGACGTCGTGGTCACACCACCCGAAGTCCCCACGACATCGGCGGGCCCGACCGTTATTGCCGTGCGTGTCATTCCACTCAGCGAACCCGATGACACTGTGGTCGCCGAGATCGTGCTCGCGATTCAGCCATTCGACGATCGGCGCATCGTCAGCTTGCAGCCGGTGCAGCGCGCTCGGCATCGCGCGACGTACGAGTTCATGGTCGAGAACCACGGCAATGAGCTCGCCAGTTGTCGTCTCAAGCTCGTCGACACCAGCGAACGAGTCGATGGACTATTCGATCCCCCGGCGGTCGGCGTCGCGCCCGGCGGGGCCAGCCTGGTGCGATTCAAGGCCAAAGCTCGGCGCGGGTTCTTTCGGCGCGCAACTCGTACGCTCGATTTCGAGGTCGAAGCGGAGCAGCAGGGGCACGACCCCGCCATCGCATCGATGTCGCTCGTTCAGCCCCCCACCATCCCCGGGGCAGCGATCGTCCGCGCGCTCACAATTGCAGCACTTCTTGGCGGCCTGGCTGCCGCCTGGTTCGGCGTCATTCGACCCGAGATTCGCGACGCCGCGACCGACCTCGTCGACGAACGAATTGCTGAGCTCACTCCCGCACCCGTCGACGGCGCCACCCCCGCCCCCGCCACCACCGCAGTCGACAGCGACGAGGCGGCAGTTGAGACGGTGACCGCTGATGACGGTGACGGTGAGCCGTCGTTCATTCGTCTGACCGTCGATGCTCCGATCCTCGGCACGGCCGACGCCTCCCAGCCCATTGGCGAGGGCATCACGTTCGACCTCACCGATATTCGAGTCGAGAATTCACTCAACGACACCGGCATCGCCCAACTGTTCATCAACGGCGTGCAGGTGTACCAGTGGTCGTTGTCGAACATCCGAGGGCAGTACTTCGAGCCGCGCATCACCCCCATTCGGCTTCAGCCCGGCGACAACCTGACCTTCTCGGTGAAGTGCGACGCCAAGGGTGCCACCTCGACTGCCGATACGTGTTCCACGCGCATCAACATCGGCGGCCGAACCCGCCCTGCCCTATAGCACCTCACGATTGACCCGAGTCGGCTGCCGCCAACGAGCGGTACATCCTCAAGGGTTCGGGTGACGCCGGGATCTGACGCCGGTCAGCCGAGGCCAAAGCCAGGCAGACCAACGTGCTGTTCGGTCTCGGCAACGACGTCGATCTGAGTGACAGCGGCAACACCCTCTGACGACTGCACCACGATCTGGCGATCACCACCGAATTCGTTCGGGTCGACAGGAACCGACACGAAGAAATCACCGTTCTCGTTGGTGACCATGTCGATCTCAATCGGCTGTCCTTGGCCATCGGCATAGGTGATCACCAACGGCATTCCGGCCGGGTAGGCCGACCCAGCGAGAAGGAACAGCTCACCGGCACGCACCTCGGACCCGAACGTGGCAAGAATCGGCTCAAAAACTGCGTCGCCAGCGATGATGACGGACGATGACTGGCCCTCTGGGGTGAACACTTCGATGAGCGCTGTGCGTCGGCCGCTGTCTGTTGGCGTGAACGTGACGCCGATGGCGCAGTTCGCTCGCGGGTTCAGCGGGCGATCCACGCAATTCGACGAGGTGACAGCAAAGTCACCGGCGTGCGCGCCCTGGATTTCGACTCGTTCGATCGAAGTTGGGACGAGTGCGATGTTGCCGACGTCGAAGAGGAACTCGGGTGCCGATTCGCCAACGAGGATTTCGCCGGGGATATCTGCACCGCCGGGGTACAGCTGCAGAGCGGGTTCGCCGCCGCCGCCGCCCAACCGTGAGCTGACCGACACCGCTTCGAAGCCTTCTTCGGCAATAGTGAGCGTGGCGTTGACGGCGGCTTCTGAGGTGGGCGTGAACGTGAACTGCACTTTGCAATCAGAGCCCGCCGGGACGAGCGTTCCGATGACGCACGTGCTGTTCTGGGCGTCGATGGTGAAGCGGGCATCGTCAATGGTCACGATTGCGGGATCGAATGCCGAAGGGCCCTCGTTGACGAGGCCGACAAACCAGCCAGTACTTTCGAGGCCAACCACGGTGGTTCCGACGTCAGCGTCGGGGAGTGAGAGACGTGGGGGTGAAGACAGCGCGACGACTTGACGGCCGGCCGGAGCGCCTTCGACGAGCAGATCAGACGCAGCGAGAGTGTCGAACACGGTGATGCGGCCCGAGTCACTGAGTTGCGGGTGCGAATGGGCACCGATCGTTGGACGAACGCCGTCGATAGCGACAGTGATGCGGCGCAAATCGCTCTGACCTTCGTCAGCGACGAGGATGTCGCCATCGCCGACCTCGCCACTTCCTGGCGCTTCGAGGAGCTGCAGGTTGGGCGCCTTCGAGACAAACGCGAGGACGTGGCCATCGGCACTGAGCGTGGGCTGCGTGGAAGCACCGCTGCCGACGACCGGAGCACTTGAGCCATCCGAGCCGGGTTCGACACTGATGATTTCCAGCTCAGTTGCACCGGGCTCGTCGAAATCATCGTCGGCGTCGACGTCACGGTCGAGTCGATAGATCTGCGATGGGCAATCGTCAACACAGAGCGGGAAGACTGCCGGGACGAGACCTTGGTCAGGAGATGAGAAGGCGACCACCCGGCCATCGCGGGAGAGCGCTGGCTCGGCGGCACCGGCTGTGCTTGGCTTACCCGACGGCAGGGCCGAAACCAGCTGCACTGCGGCGAACGGATCGGCTTCGAGCCGATTCCACACGAAGACCTGCTTGGTCGCAGCGCCACCATCAGCTGGGCCCGTACCCCAGACCGGAACGCCCTCTGCTGATGCTGCGTCAGACCGGTATGCGACCTGTCGGCCGTCGTCAGAGAGTGCGGGCTGATCGATGCCTGTGTGTACGAAGGTGGTGTTTGGCCGGTCGCGAGGAGTGCCGGCTACGACTTCGGAGCGACGCGGGTCGGTCGGGGGAACGGCCAGGTCAATCACGGTGATCGTCGTGACGTTGGGGGCTTCAAAGAGCCGTTCGTCGGGGTGGACGTACGCGATCTCGGCACCGGAACGCGACACGGCTGGAGTCTGATTCGGATCGACATCGTCGCGAGCAAGTGAGCTGCCATCGGCGCGTGCAGATACGAGTTCCCAGTTGCCGATCGCTCCGTCACAATGTGGGAGGACCGAGCGGTAGACGTCCCACCGGGCACCGGCGTCGTCATCGCGGAAGACATCAAGTGCCATCTCAGAAATCATCACGACACTGCAGCCGTCGCCGGAGATCACGGGGCGGACTGAGTTGCCTGGCCGGAGACCGTTCGGAATCGGTGAGAGTTCGATCGTGGAATTGTCGACGCGACTCGAGAGATAGATCGTGCTACCTCGCGGGTCGACCTGCGGCTCAACAGGCTCAACATTTCCCTCCAGCTCTTCAGGCAGCGGCGGCTGCTGTGGTGCGCCTTGGTACACCACAAATTGCCCGTCGCCAGACACTGATGGGTTCGAGCCGAGCGTGTCGCCGACCGAAGAGGCGGCAGTGCCGAGCGGAGCAACTTCGACCTGTTCGAGGACGACGACCGGCCGCGCGAGAACACTCGAGGCGCTCGTGCTCAAAATGAGCCCTGCCCCGAGCACAGTTGCTACTGCTGAAGCCATTGTTCGGCTTCTGCTGCGTGCAGCCACAAGGCTCCTCACTGACTGGTCGATCCGGGAAAGATTACTGCATTGCTTGCCAACATTGGTTATCTCCGGCCCTCCGCTTGATGGCGAATGACCTGATGAACAACTTCGTCGACAAGACCTTCAAGAGAGTGATCGGCGGCAACCCCGTCGACCTTGAGCCCATTCTCCTGTGCTCTCTCAGCGGTTGACGGGCCGATGGCCACAACGATCGGCGGTTGGTGAACCCCGAAGGCGTTGACCCACCCTGCAGCGGCAGAACCACTTGCCAGTACAAGTACGTCGGCGCCGTCGATCGCAGCGACGTCGGGTTCGACGAGCACTGTCGCGTAGGCCGTGACCGAAGTAACGTCGTGCCCGGCCATGGACAACTGGCTCCCGAGCGCGTCGCCAGCGATGTCAGCTTGAGCGACAAGGATCGTGGCGGGTTCGGCACAACGCTTGATCAGCTCCTCGGCCAACACCGCAGCAAGCTGGCGGTGCGGGACCAGGTCAACCGGCCGGCCGGCGAGCGCTGCCAAGCGCTGCTCGGTCGCGGTGCCCACTGCGGCGAGTCGGATCTGCGGGTGGAGTGCTGCGACCTTGCCGACGCGCTCGGCGCCCGCAGGCGAGGTGACCACGAGCCACGAGTACCGGTCGAGCCGGTCGAACTCACGTTGGAGCGCCGCTCCGTGATCGGGCGGGTCGGTCACGACGATGAGCGGAACGTGGACCACGTCGGCGCCGCGCTCGGCCAGCATTCGTCCGAGTTCGCCGGGCCGTTCGCGGGTGACCAGCACCCGACAACCAGCGAGTTCCCCGATCGATGCCGAGCCTTCGCCACTGTCCGGTCCGGCCGTCATGTCAGCTCCGACGAATGTGGATCATGAGACGGCGCCATGCGCGCTGGCCGCAGCGGCACGGGCGAGATCGACATCGGCCTCGACAGCGCCGCTCAATTCGATCTGATCGCTGACTGACACACCAGAGTCGAGGTTGGCCAGGAACGTACGCAGGACCCCGTCGACGACATGGCCACCAACGGGAAGCGAGCAGCCCGATCCGAGTTCGGCAAGAAACGCTCGCTCAACTTCAACGTCATGACGCGTCACCGCATGATCGATCATCGCGAGCGCTGCGATGGTGGCCGCATCGTCCGAACGGCACTCGATGGCCACGCACCCCTGTCCCACGGCTGGAACGAACTCGTCGATCCCCAGTGTCTCGGTGAGGCGATCGGTCATCTCCAGGATCTGCAAGGCGGCGACGGCCATCACGATTGCCCCGCCGTCGGGGATCTTCGAGAGCCGGGTGTCGATGTTGCCGCGCAGCTCGGCGAACGCAAGGTCGGGGCGGACGCGGCGCAGCTGCGCTCGGCGCCGGACCGAGCCCGACGCGACTGTCGCTCCTTCGGCCAAGTCGCCCAGGGTGGAACCAATCAGCGCGTCGCGCGGGTCGCGGCGCTCGGTGAACGCAGCAATCGTCAGACCGTCGGCAGGAGCGGACGGCAGGTCCTTGGCCGAGTGCGCGGCCAAGTCGGCTCGGCCATCGAGCACAGCCAGCTGGACTTCTTTGACGAACACGCCTTGGCCGCCCATCGTGTGCAGGGGGACGTCGACGCGAATGTCGCCGGTGGTGTTGACCTCGACCAGCTCCACTTCACGGCCGGTAGCGGCGCGCAAGGCGGCGGCGGCTGCAGAGGATTGAGCGAGTGCTTGACGCGATGCTCGCGTCGCGATGCGCAGTGGCGTGGACATGCCAGTATCTCGAACGGTGTCAGCTCAGGTCGAACAGGTCGCGTACCGCAGCGGCGTTGCGATCGCCCTGCGGCGTACCGGCCTGGCCTTTGAGACGCACCGATGGCTCGTGCAACAGCTTCGCAATGATTGCCTTTGTCAAGGCTTCGACGGCGCCACGGCCGCTCTCGTCAAGGCCGTTGAGGCGATTGGCGAATCGATCGAGCTCACCAGACCGCACACGCTCGGCAGCCTCGTGCATCGACGCAACGAGCGGAGCGGCTTGGCGCGCCGTGGACTCGACGGCAAAGTCTTCGACCTCTTCGTTGACGATGGCACGCACACGATCAGCTTCACCGGCGCGATGCGCCAGGCCACGGTCTGCCCATGCACTCAGGTCATCGAGGTCGAAGACCGTGACACCCGAAAGCGCGCCGACATCTGGCTCGACGTCGCGGGGCATGCCGATGTCAACAATGTGAAGCGAGCCGGCGCCAGAGCCCGTGCGGGCACGAGCAACCAGGTCGGCGGTGATGACCGGATCTCCGGCACCAGTGCCCGCCACAACAACATCTGCGACGGCAACGACGTCGGCGAGCTGCTCGAACCCGACCGTCTTGCCGTCGACTCGCGCTGCCAAGGCGGCGCCGCGCTCGGGTGACCGGTTGACGACGGTGATCGTGGCGCCGCCGGCACGATGCAGCGCGACAGCGACACCTTCACCCATGGAGCCGGCACCGATGACGGCAACCCGTTTGCCCGCCAGGTCGCCGATAACGTCGGTGATCATCTCGACAGCAGCGTGACTGATTGAAGCCGTACCCCGGCTGATGCCCGTTTCGCTGCGAGCTCGCTTGCCCGCCTCGATCGACGAACGGAACAGCAGGTTGAGGCTGGTTCGCGCCGCGCCTTCGAGCTGTGCGGTTTCCCAGGCGGTACGGACCTGGCCAAGAATCTCGCCTTCGCCAAGCACGACCGAGTCGAGACCAGCAGCAACCTCGAACAGGTGCGTCACTGCGGCGGAGTCGTGCTGGCTGTAGAGGTGCGGCGTCAGTTCATCAACCGACAGGTCGCTGATCTCGCAGAGGAAGTCACGGACATCGCCGTAGGCGCCATGGAAGAGCTCTGCAACGACATAGACCTCGGTGCGGTTGCAGGTGGACAGGACCACTGCTTCGCGAATGTTGTCGCGCTGCGCGAGCCCCGCGACGGCCTTGCCCAGAGTGTCGGGTGCAAGCGTCAAGCGTTCGAGTAGCGCGACTGGGCTACTCCGGTGATTGACGCCGATGACGAGGATGGACATGTGCAGACAACCTTAGGCGCTTGCGCCCCGGCGCGACTCGCCCGGAATCGAAAGCCCTGACAAGGATTGCACGCCAGAACCTTGCGCTGCATTGATCCGACGTTGTTCGTGATAGGCGAGGATTTGGAGCTCAACGGCGAGGTCGACCTTGCCGACGCTGATGCCGTGCGGAACGTTGATGACCGTCGGAGTGAAGTTCAAGATGCTGGTCACGCCAGCAGCAACGAGCGAATCGGCGGCATCCTGGGCCGCCGCGCCGGGGGTGGCGATCACGCCGATCGAGATGTTGCGGGCCTGGACGACCTGCTTGATCTCATCGAGGTGCCGGACTCGCACGCCGCCGACGACCGATCCGACCTTGGCGTCGTCGATGTCGACGATGCCACCGACCGGGAAACCGCGGTCGCCGAAACCGTTGTAGCCGGCGAGGGCTTGGCCCAGGTTGCCGGCCCCGACGATGACGACGGGCCAATCATGAGTGAGACCAAGCTCGCGACGAATCTGGTACACGAGAAATTCGACGTCGTACCCGACTCCACGCGTGCCGTAGCTGCCGAGGTAGCTCAGGTCCTTGCGGACCTTGGCAGCATTGACGCCGGCGAGTTCGGCAAGTTCCTCCGATGACATGTTTCCAACGCCGATATCGAACTGCTCACCGAGGATGCGCAGGTACACCGGAAGCCGGGCAACAGTTGCCTCGGGAATTCGGCGTCGTGATCGCTGAACGGCCATGCAAGAGACACGCTAAACGTTTGTGCACGTTTTCACAAAGCCAGCTCGGAACCAGCGTGTGAGGTTCGTCACCCGGTGCAGGTCGTCTTTTCCTGCGGTCAGGCGAGGCGCGTGTTGCGCGCGGTCAGGAAACAGAGAGTGCGTCGTCGAGGCGACGCCTGACGAGCTTGCCGGTGGTGTTTCGTGGCAACTCGTCGACGAACATCACCTTCGACGGGCACTTGTAGCGCGCGACGTGACCGAGACAGAACTCGATGAGCGTCTCTTCGTCCACATCGGCATCGTGACGCACGACGACAAAGGCCTTGACCGCCTCGCCGGTATGCGGGTGAGGCACGCCGACAACTCCTGCCTCATGCACGTCGGGGTGCATCGTCAACACACCTTCGACCTCGGCCGGGTACACGTTGAAGCCGGACACGATGACGAGATCCTTGGCACGATCGACGAGGTAGAGGAAGCCGTCGTCATCGGCAACCGCCATGTCACCCGTCTGGAGCCACCCGTCAGGCGAGAGCACCACGGCAGTCGCCGGGTCATCGCCGTAGTAGCCCGGAAAGACGTTGTCACCACGGACCCAGATTTCGCCGATGTCACCGACGAGGACGTCATGGCCGTCGGTGTTGATCAGACGGATCTCGACCCCGTCGAATGCGCGGCCAACCGAGCCGGGCCGGATCGGCGCGCCGAGCGACGTGGTGACCGTCGCAGATGTTTCGGTCAGGCCATATCCCTCGGCGACCTCGACGCCAAAGCGGTCGCGCATTGCGTGGAATGTGGCAACCGGCAGCTTCGAAGCACCAGACAGAGCCACGCGCACTGACGTAAACGTGTCAGCAGGGAGTTCGTCGAAGTGCGTGAACGCCGTCCACATCGCTGGAGCGCCCGGCACGACCGTGACCTGCCGGCCCGAAATCGACTCGGCCGCGGTGTGCGGGTCGAAGCGCTGCACGAGCATCACGGTGGCGCCGACCGCCAGGCCAGTTGTCATCACGATGTTGAGCCCGAAGATGTGGAAGAGCGGGAGCACGCCGTAAATCAGGTCGCTCGGCTGCAGGACGTCGGTGGCTTTGCTCTGTTCGATGTTCGCGTGGTTGTTGCCGTGGGTGAGGCGGGCGGCGCGAGGTAGGCCAGCGGTACCGCTGGTGAAAATGAGTGCAGCGTCGTCGTCGGACGCGACCTCGGCGATCGGAACAGGGTCGGCCGTGAGCAGCTCATCGACCGACTGCGTTCCCTCCGGTCCGGATCCGTGTTCGGAGCTGATGACCGTGGCGACGGTCGGGACTTGCGAGCGATCGACGTTCGCCCATGTGCCAGCGCTCAACTTCTCGATGACAACCACTTTGGCCCCAACAGCCGCTATCTCGGTCTCAAGTTCCGGTGCGGGGCTGAGCGGGTTGAGTGGGACGGCGACAGCACCGAGGCCCACCGTGGCGAAGTAGGTGATGACGAAGTGGCGACCGTTGCCACACAGCAGCGCGACTCGGTCGCCGCGCCCGACACCGATCGAGGCGAGACCCCCGCGGAGGTGGTTGATCTGGTCACGAAGTTCGCCGTACGTCGTTGTTCGATTCCGGCTGATCAGGGCCACCGAGTCTGCGGCATGGCCGTCGAGGACGTGAGCGATGTTCATCGAGGTTTCCTGTTTTCTCAGAGCCGGACCAGCGAAATGATTCCCGAGACGAGAATCACCAGGAGGAGGAGTCCGAGGGCAAGAGTGGTCGCTGGCCGCATCGGATCATCGTACCGAATGGTCGGCGCCACGACCCGGAGTCCCAACAGCGCAGATCCTCCGCCACCCGGCGTGGTCAGTCGGCTGGCCGAAGCGTGCGACCGGTCAGGAACGCCGCTCGTTCTGCTGCACAAGCATCGTGTGCGAAACACGACGTCTCGTGATCGTTGCTGAGCCCCTCTGATTGCATGAACGCGTAGGCAGTTGTCGGGCCGAAGAACTTCCAGCCTCGCCGCTTCAGGTCTTTGGCAAGTGCAGCGGATCGCTCGGTCTTGGCCGGGATGGCGCCGTCGAGCTCGCGGTGGGGCGTCGTGACCGCCCACTCCCACACCCAGTCGACGAGCGACCCTTCGACCTCGGCCAGTTCGACGGCGCGCTGCGCGTTGTTGATCGTCGCCTCGATCTTGCCTCGGTGCCGGATGATGCCCGCGTCATCGAGCAGTCGTTCGACATCGTGGGTTCCGAACTCCGCCACTGCCCGGTAGTCGAAGTCGGCAAACACTTCACGGAAACGGGGACGCTTGAGCAGGATCGTGAGCCAGCTCAGGCCCGACTGGAAACCTTCGAGGCAGATCTTCTCGAACAGACGGTATTCGTCCATTGTCGGCCGGCCCCACTCGGCATCGTGGTACTCCAGATAGGTGTCGTTCCCCGTGGGCCAGCCGCACCGCACAGATTCGGAACTCGTTGCGTTCATCGTGACGAAGCGTGCCAGTTCACTGCCGGGTACCGGCGTTACGGAGCGCCGGGGGCGTCAGGATCGTGATCAGGATCCGAGGAGCCGGACTCCGCGCGGGCGGCGAGAAAGGCGGCAAGGTCATCTTCGCCGTCAAGGGCCATGTCGACTTGCCCGTACGAGGCGCGGGCGAGCACGTGCGTGGCCACCGGCGACGTGAGGAGTTGCAGCACGACGACAAGCACCAACGCCACGGCAGCGTCAAACGTTCCGATCTCGATGGCCGCGCCAACTGCCACGAGCATGAGGCCGAGCGTCGGCGCCTTGGCGGCGGCGTGGACGCGTGACATCAGATCGCGGAACCGAATGACGCCGATGCCACCAATCATGGTGAGCGTCGCTCCGGTGATCATGAAGATGCTGGCGACGATGCCCATCAGCCGCCCCTCCGCTCGACGAAGCGCCCGAGGGCCACCGTGCCAACGAAGCCGACAAGCGACACGACCAGGACGGTGGAGAGTGTGATGCCGCTGTCGGCTCGCGCTGCAGCAACGATGATGCCGCTCACCACGACCGACAGCACGCCGTCCAGTGCAACAACCCGATCGGGAATCGATGGGCCCCGAAGGACCCGGAACATGAACGCTGCGAGGGCGACGGTCAGCAACAACAACGGGACAACGATCATGACGACACGTCCTTTTCGATCACCATTGCTGCCAGTTCGGCATCGAGTCGAGGCAACTCGTCAGGCGAGCCGAACGCCTTGATGGCCAACCGTTCGAGTCGGAGCACATCGCGGTGCACTGCGTCAACCCCGAGGAAGTGGAGCACATGGATGAACAGCGTGCGATCGATCAGTCCATCATCGGTCGGCTCCTCGATGACCTCGATGGTCACGGTGCCAGGCGTGAGGGTGATCGAGTTCGCGACCAGCGCCACCACGCCGGCCGACGATGTATGCATCGGCACGGCGATAATCGCTCGGTTGAGCGACATCCCTGGCGTGATGATCTCCCAGGCGACGATCAGGTTGGACTTGACCATCTGCACGAGGAAGTACAGCCCGTAGCGCAGCGCTGAGACAGGGCGGAAGTACGTCCGTTCCAAACCGGTCACTCCGGTCGGTCGGGCGACGGCAACCACGACGATCGCGACGAGCAGTCCGCCGAGCACGTTGCCGGCAGTCACATCGCCCCATAAAGCCACCCACAGCAACGTGAGCCAGACCAGCAGGCTGGGGACACGAAGCAGTCCGATCATCCGCCAACCTCCACGTCACCGCTGTTTGGCAATACGGCGTCGATGTATCCCTGCGGGTTGAGTAAGTCTGTTGCAGCTCGCTCTGCCAGGTCGTAGAGCGGGCCGGCGAATACCAGCAGTGCAAGGGACAGCCCGACCACGACGACTGTCGCCGCGGTCATCAACATCGGGACCCTTGTGACACCAGGCGCGAGTCTGGCCATCACTGCTGCATCGTCGGATTCGCCCCAGAACACGCTCGACCAGATTCGGCCCATGACGTACATGGTCAACAAGCTGACGGACAGCGCCACGACGACAATCGCCCACTGCTCGGCTTCGATCGCGGCGCCGACCAGCGCGAATTTCGCGACGAAGCCAGAGAACGGCGGCAGCCCAGCGATGCTCAAGGCCGGAAGTGCGTACAGCACAGCGATCATCGGCGCGCTGCGCACCATGCCACCGAGCCTCGACAACCGGTCGGAGCCAGCCTTGCGCTCGATCAGGCCAGCGACGAGGAACAGTGCGGTCTTGACGACGATGTGGTGCACGACGTAGAAGACGGCGCCAGCCACTCCCGCCAGGGTGAAGAGGCCGAGGCCCATGATCATGTAGCCGATGTGGCTGATGATGTGGAACGACAAGATGCGCTGGAGGTCGTCATTCGCGAGTGCTCCGAGGACGCCGACGACCATCGTGCACCCGGCAACGACCAGCAGGAGTTTGCCTTGCTGTGCGTCCATTGGGAACAGGAGTAGCTGGGTGCGAATGATCGCGTAGACCCCCACCTTGGTGAGCAGGCCCGCAAAGATTGCGGTGACCGCGTTGGGCGCTGTGGGATAGCTGTCCGGTAGCCAGAAGAAGAGCGGGAAAATTCCGGCCTTGATGCCGAAGACGGCGATGAGCAGCAGTGAGAATCCGGTTCGGACACCACTGGGCAGTTCGGGGATGCGTTCGGCCAACTCGGCCATGTTGACCGTGCCAGTCGCTGAGTAAAACAACGCGAGCGTGGTGATGAACAACGTCGAGGCGATCAGGCTGATGACGATGTACGACATTCCTGAGCGCACCTGCCCGGCTCGGCCGCCGAGGGTGAGCAGCACGTAGCTCGCAACGAGCATCATCTCGAACGCGACGAACAGGTTGAAGAGGTCACCGGTGATGAAGCTGGCTGAGACGCCCGCTGCCAAGACGAGGTACACCGGATGGAACGCGGCAAATCTGCGTTCCTCTGAGTCCTGCCCGATCGCGTAGATCAGGACCGAGAGCAGCATCAGTGAGGAGACCACCAGCATGATTGCCGATAGCCGGTCGACCACGAGGGAGATTCCGAGGGGGGCAACCCAACCGCCTGCCTGGGACACAACGATGCCGCCGGCTGCGTCGCCCGTCGCTTCGTCGACCCGGCTGAGCAAGATGACGTTGTTGACGACAACACCGAGCAGCGCAACGATGCTCAGCACGCGTTGCACGTTTCGGAGTCGGGCGAAGATCACGCTGAGCGATGCAGCAAGCAACGGAAGCAAGACCGGCATCGGCACCAATGCGTCGAAGATGCCACTGCTCGGCGCCGTCACGTCAGCCGCGAGCAAATCTGCGCCGAGCGCGGAAGCGAACGCGCCGGTCATGCGCGATCCTCTTCGACGGCATGTTCGCGTTCGGCGGCTTCGCTCTCTTCGACGTCGCGATCCGCGCGACGCCGGGCAATGAAGCGGTCTTCCACGTCGTCTTCGACAACGTCATCGTGGGTCAGCTTCCAGCTTCGGAACCCGACTGCGAACAGGAACACAGTCACTCCGAAGGTGATGACAATCGAGGTGAGCGCGAGAGCTTGCGGCAACGGGTCGGCAAAATCGGTCGGATCCGCCGAGTCGATGATCGGCGGCAGGCCCCGGCCATTGCTGGACGTGAGCAGCAAGATATTTGAGCCGTGCCCGATCAGGCCGATGCCGACGATGATGCGCGACAGGCGACGTTGCAACAGCAGCCAGGTGCCGGTTGCGAAGAGAAACGCCGCGGCGAACGCAAGCAAGACGCTCATATGGATGCCTCCGCACTGTCCGGGGCACTGTCCGGCGCACTGGCCGAGACCGTTGGCTCGGCCGACTCGATCGGACGATCATCACCAAAGGCAGCGAACAGCATCAGCACGAGACCGACAACGACCAAGAGCACCCCCGTGTCGAACGGAAGCGCAGACACCACTTTGACCGTGCCGAAAATCGGCAGCTCCAACTCGATCTCACCGTGCTCGAGCACAGCGCCCCCGAGGAGCACCGGCACCATCGCGGTTCCTGACGACAACAGCAGGCCACAGCCGAGGATCACGTGCGACGGTGCCCGGAACGTGGTCCGCACCGCTTCCGCGCCGCCGGACACGTAGCGCAGCGAGACTGCCGCGCCCGCCATCAGGCCACCGACAAATCCTCCTCCGGGCAGGTTGTGCCCAGCGAAAGCGAAATACAGCGCAAGCACGAGAATCGACTGGTAAATGACCTTGATCGCCTGATCGAGGACGAAGACGCGACCGGGCGCGCCGCGCGGGCTCACGAGATACCCCCGGGAGGCTCAGCGCCGACCAGCGACGACGCCGGACCGTCGTCGTCGACGAAGTCATCGGGCTCAACCGGATCGAGAATCTCTTCAAAGGTTGGCGCACCGGTCTGGTCGGGCCGCCGACCGCTGCGGGCAAGGCTGACCGCGCCGACCGCGGCAACGAGCAGCACCGTGATCTCACCCATCGTGTCCCAACCGCGGAAGTCGACCAGGATCACGTTGACGATGTTGCGGCCCTTGCCCTTCGTCAGCGAATTTTCGACCATCGCCTCGGATTGCTGCGGACCCGAGACATCGCTGCGAGCTCCGCTGGCGACCAAAGCGAAAACAAAGATGGCGATGCCAACGAACACCGAGACGGCGATCCGCATCGGTGCCGCGATAGCCGGAGCCCGATGCGTCCACGTCGCGGGGAGGTACCGCAGCACGAGAACGAACAAGACGGTACTCAGCGTCTCGATCGCGAACTGGGTGAGTGCGAGGTCCGGTGCACCTTGCGAGACGTAGAAACCGGCCATCGCGTAACCAACTGCAGCGAGCATCAGCGCGGCGGCGATACGTCGCCGCACAATCGAGGCGCCCAGCGCAGCGGCCATGATCATCGCGACAAGCACCACCTGAGCCGGTGCTTCAATCATGTCACCAAAGCCGCTCCAAGCACTCGCGAAGGCAATCAACGGCACGCCCGTGGCAACCATCAGGATCACCGACACATAGATCGGCAACGAACCGTTCTGCAGGAATCCGGTGACTCGACGCGCCGTGACCCCGACGGCACGCAGCAGGAAGTTGAAGGCCTGTTCGCTGGTGGGAACAAATCGCAACGCGCGCGACGCGGAGCGCTGGGCAGCGCTCACCTGACGACGCAAGAGCGTGAGCAACGTACCGACACCGATGACCACGAGCGACAGCGCGAACGCTGTGGTGAAACCGGCCCACAGGTGCAGGTGTTTTGGTTCGGCCTCGGGGTGCAATGCGACGGTGGCCGCCTCGACCAACCGATCGACCAGCACCGGCGCAATACCAGCAGCAAGGCTGACGACGGTCAGCAGCAACGCTGGTGCAACGAACGTGAACGACGGGGCGTGCGCGGCATGGGAGACGTCATCGGCGTCGGACTCGGCAAATGCTCCGAAGAGACCAAGGACGAAACGGGCCGAGTAGGCGAACGTGAGAATTGATGCCACGACAATGACGACGAGGACGATCGTCGATCCGACAAAATCACCGTGGTCGACGTAGCCCTCGAGAGCTTTCTCCTTCGAGATGAACCCGAACAGCGGAGGCAACCCCGCCATCGACGCGGCCCCGACCACACCGGCGATGAGTACCGGCCTCCAGGACGCCCCGAAGCCGTGCAGTTTGCGGATGTCGCGGGTGCCGACCTGGTGATCAACGATTCCGACCACCATGAACAACGCGGCCTTGAATGCAGCATGCGCAAGCAGCAGAACAACTCCGGCCTGCGCGATGTGATCGTCGCCGGTGCCGAACAGCAGCATCATGAAGCCAAGCTGGCTGACCGTGCCGTACGCCAGGAGCAGCTTGAGATCGTGTTGACGAAGCGCCCGCAGTCCGCCGATCAACATCGTGGCCGACCCGACCGTAAGGACGACCACACGCCAGTTCCCAGAGACGGCGAACATCGGGGCAAGGCGGGCCACAAGGTATACGCCCGCCTTGACCATGGTCGCCGAGTGCAGATACGCGCTGACCGGCGTGGGTGCGACCATGGCACCTGGGAGCCAACTGCTGAACGGCGCCTGAGCCGACTTCGTGAAGGCTCCGATCAAGACACAGATAACGCCGGCATTGACGATTGCCCCGGTCGGCGGATCGATGATCAACTCTGACAGCAAATAGGTCCCTGCTGACTGCCCGATGATGATCAACCCAGCGAGCAGAACCAGTCCACCCATGCCGGTGATGAGGATCGCCTGCAGCGCCGCTGCGCGGGCGCGGGGGTTGGTGTCGTCGTTGCCAATGAGGAGGTACGACGTGATCGACGTCAACTCCCAGAAAATGAACAGCGCAATGAGATGGTCCGACAGAACGACACCGAGCATCGCGCCGGCGAAGAGCGTCATCATCCCGGCCAGCCGGCCGACGTTGTCCTTGACGACGTCATCAGGTCCGTGCGGCTGGAAGTAACCGAGGGCGTAGATGCAGATCAGCAGCCCGATGCCTGACACGAGCGCAACCATCAACAACGCGAAGGCGTCGAGTCGCAGATCGATCGCGATATCGAGGCCGCCGACCCACGAGAACGTCTCGATGCTCGCCTCGCCATCGAGCACCCGATCCGATTGCGTGATCGCCCAGACGATCGTGGCGAGCGGCGCGAGAGCAGCCAGTGCGAATCCATGACGACCGAGACTGCGTCCTGCCGCGATGATGGCGACACCGAGGACGAGATGGAAGACGAGCAGGACGAACATGTGGAGAGGCCGACGTCGGCTGGACGCCAGGGACCGACGATACGAGGTCAGCAACAGATTGCTGTGTGTTACCCATCGGTAACTAAGCTCGTCGCCATGACGGAAATCAAGAAGGTCGGCATCCTCGGCTCCGGGATCATGGGTTCAGGCCTGGCCGAAGTGGTGGCGCGTGCAGAACTCGAAGTCATCGTGCGGTCGCGCACCCAGGCTGGCGCTGACGCCGTACTCCAAAAGGTCGACTCTGGTCTTGCTCGACACGTCGCCAAGGGACGTCTGACCGAAGATGAGCGCCAGGCCATCCTCGGCCGAATTTCGGTCACCGATCATCTCGGTCAGCTCGCCGACTGCGACCTCGTTATCGAAAGCGTTGTCGAGGACCTCGAAGTGAAGCGTGCACTGTTCGGCGAACTCGAGCAGATCGTCAAGCCCGAGGGCATTCTCGCCACCAACACCTCGACGCTCCCCGTCGTCGAGTTGGCAATGATGACGCAGCGCCCTGACAAGGTCTGCGGCATCCACTTCTTCAACCCGGCACCCGCCATGTCACTCGTCGAGGTCATCCGCCCTCTCACTGCGTCCAACGACACGATCGAGGCAGCAACGGCATTCGCCAGCGCGTGTGGCAAGGACCCCGTACTGGTCGAAGACCGCGCAGGATTCATCGTCAATGCACTGCTCTTCCCCTACCTCAACAATGCCGTGCGCATGTATGAGGCGGGCACGGCGTCGATGGATTCGATCGACACCGCCATGATGGGCGGCTGCAACTTCCCGATGGGCCCGTTTGCGCTGCTGGACCTTGTTGGCCTCGATACGTCGGTGTCGATTCTTGACGCGCTCTATACCGAGTTCCGCGATCCCAACTACGCCGCTGTGCCGCTTCTGCGCCGCATGGTTGCCGCCGGCCACCTTGGCCGCAAGACCAAGCAGGGCTTCCGCTCGTACTGAGCAGTCAGTCCCAGAAGTCAGTTATGCGTGAGGCAACGGTCACCCTCGGTGGCGGGTTGACCAGAATCTGACAGGAAGATTGTCCCTCTTTCGTTCACTTGCGGCGTTTGTTGCCACGCTGGGACCATGTCACGCGTCAGCCCGTCTCCGCTGGAACCGCCAGCGACGCGGTACGCGCTCCCCGACCCCATCACCAGCGAACCGGGCGAAGAACTCGTGGCGCTCGGCGCCGACCTCGAACCAGGCACGCTGCTGGCCGCGTATCGCACCGGTCTCTTCCCGATGCCGGTCGACCCCAATCGACGGCGCAGCAAGATCGCGTGGTACTCACCTGATCCGCGCGGCGTCATCCCGCTCGACGGCCTCATCGTTTCGAAGTCGCTCCGCTCCAGTTGCCGTCGATTCGACGTTCGGATGGATACCGACTTCCGCGGCGTCATGGAGCGGTGCGCCGATCCCCAGCGACAGGGTCGATGGATCACTCCCGAGTTCGTCGACGCCTACGTACGTCTGGCCGAACTGGGTTGGGCCCATTCCGTTGAGACATATCTCGACGATGAACTCGTGGGCGGCCTGTACGGCGTGCGCGTCAATGGCTTCTTCGCTGGCGAATCGATGTTTCATGATGTCAGCGACGCGTCGAAGGTTGCGCTCGTGCATCTTGTCAACCACCTCAACGCCACCGGGGCCGTCCTGCTCGACACACAGTGGGCGACTGATCACCTCGCATCGCTCGGCGCCATTGAAGTGAGTCGCAACGACTACGTGCGGCTGCTAGCGCACGCCATCCAACCCCGCTGACTCGTCCGGCTGGGAAAACGAATAGAGCGGAGCGACCCTTGGTCGCTCCGCTCCTGTATTCGTCGTCGGCCGGATCCGCCATCCGGCTGACGGGGTTCCCGCCAAAGGAGGGAAACCTGTCAGCCAAGAACTCTCGTCAAGGGGGAGAAGACGATGAGCTCTGGCTGCGATGTTTGCGGAGGTTTTTGGAGGTTTTTGGATCCTCCGGATCGTGTTCAGTCGGCAAGTTGCTGACACCATTTGTTTCGGCGCAACGGCCCAATACTTGAACAGAAACTTGAGGATTTCCTGCCGAACCGACGACACTGGAGTCATGACTGACGCGAGCAAGACGACGGCTGAGCGGGCAACACGCGACCGGCCGTGGATGATGCGGACCTACTCCGGCCATTCCACTGCTGCGGCATCCAACGAGCTCTATCGCACCAACTTGTCCAAAGGCCAGACCGGCCTGTCGATCGCGTTCGACCTGCCCACCCAGACGGGTTATGACCCGGACGACCAAATGTCGCGTGGCGAGGTTGGCAAGGTCGGCGTGCCCGTGGCGCACCTCGGCCACATGCGCACGCTGCTTGACCAGATCCCGCCCGGTCAGATGAACACCTCCATGACGATCAACGCCACCGCGGCCTGGCTGCTCGCGTTGTACGTCGCCAACGCCGAAGAGCAGGGTGTGGCCTCGAGCGAGCTGCGCGGCACGACGCAGAACGACATCGTCAAGGAGTACCTGTCTCGCGGCACCTACATCTTCCCCCCTGCGCCGTCGCGTCGGCTGATCGTCGACATGGTCGCCTGGTGCGCCGAGCACGCACCCAAGTGGAATCCCATGAACGTGTGCTCGTATCACCTGCAGGAAGCCGGTGCGACGCCCACACAGGAAATCGCCTATTCCATGGCGACGGCGATCGATGTGCTCGATGCCGTGCGGGCCTCAGGGCAGGTGTCCGACGAACAGTTCAGTCAGGTCTTCGGTTCGATCTCGTTCTTCGTCAATGCCGGAATTCGATTTGTTGAAGAGGTCTGCAAGCTCCGTGCGATGACCGACATGTGGGAACAGATCGGCCGGGAGCGCTACGGCGTGACCGACGCGAAGGCGCTGCGATTTCGATACGGCGTGCAGGTCAACTCACTCGGTCTCACCGAGGCCCAACCCGAGAACAATGTGCAACGCATCGTGCTCGAGATGCTGGCAGTCACCCTGTCGAAGAGGGCCCGCGCCCGCTCGGTGCAGCTCCCTGCCTGGAACGAAGCGTTGGGTCTGCCGACGCCATGGGATCAGCAGTGGTCGTTGCGCATGCAGCAGGTGTTGGCCTTTGAGACCGACCTCCTCGAGTATGGCGACATCTTCGATGGCTCCACGGTGATCGAAGCAAAGACCGACGAGCTACGGGCGTCCGCTCAAGCTGAACTCGACGACGTCCTCGAAATGGGCGGAGCATTCGAAGCCGTCGAAACGTTGAAGTCGAGGCTCGTGTCGTCGATGGCGCAACGCACTCGACGCATCGAGTCAGGCGAACAGACCGTCGTCGGCGTCAACGACTTCCGCGAGACCACCGACTCACCGCTGGGCGGCGAAGGCGCGATCCTCAAGGTCGACCACGCGGTCGAAGCCGAGTTGGTTGCCGACGTCGCGGCATGGCGCGCTGGTCGTGACCAGCCAGCCGTTGATGCCGCACTCGCCGAGCTGCGCGCTGCGGCCGAGGGTGACCACAACGTGATGCCTGCCTCAATCGCGCTCGCCCGAGCGGGCGGCACGACCGGTGAGTGGGGCAACCTCATGCGCGAGGTGTACGGCGAGTTCCGGGCACCGACCGGAGTGGCAGGTGCAACCGGGTCCGCTGCAGGTCTCGGCGAGGTGGTCGAGTTCGTCAAGTCGATGACAGGTGGCCCGCCGAAGTTCCTCGTTGCCAAGCCCGGCCTCGACGGACACTCGAACGGCGCCGAGCAAATCGCTGTCGCGGCACGCGACTCCGGCATGGAAGTCGTCTACTCCGGCATTCGGCTCACTCCAGAACAAATCGCCGCCTCGGCTCGCGATGAAGACCCCGACGTGATCGGCCTGTCGATCCTGTCTGGCTCGCACCTCAATCTCGTGCCCGACGTGCTCGACCATCTCAAGGCAATGGGTGTCGATGCCCCCGTTGTCGTCGGCGGCATCATCCCTGAAGACGATCGGCCGCGCCTGCGCGAGATCGGAATCGCTGCGATCTACACGCCGAAGGACTACGAGATCGCCGGCATCATGCGTGACGTGGCCGAGCTTGCTGTCGCCCACCGCGCCGACTGATGGCTCGCTGATGGCTGGGCCCCGATACCTGTTCTCCGACGAGATCATCACCCGTGTTCGGCGTGAGTTCGGCGACGATTCCGACCGCGTGATCGCCGAACTCGACCGGATGCCCGACACCCGCCAACGGGACCGGGACCGGCTTCCACGCGCCGTGCTCGACCTCGCCCGGCGCGATGTCGCCGCCGTGGTGGGTTTGGTTGAGCAAGCTCTGATCGACTGGCGCGACCTGCAGACCTGGGTCGACGACGGCTGAGGCTCGCTCCGGGCACCAACCCGTGCGTGACAGCCGAGTCGGGTGACAGCTAGTCGCGACGGAAGATGCTGGCGCGCTTTCCGAAGACCGCAACGGCCTG
This sequence comes from Ilumatobacter sp., assembly GCA_018666235.1. Taxonomy (GTDB): domain Bacteria; phylum Actinomycetota; class Acidimicrobiia; order Acidimicrobiales; family Ilumatobacteraceae; genus Ilumatobacter_A. The sequence goes on along the minus strand of JABJAB010000071.1, from coordinate 5,588 downwards.
CTTGAGCGGAACCAGCTCGCTGCCGGAGCCGTGCTGTGCGGCACGCGCTCCGCGCTGGTTTCGTTCGGCGTCTTCGATGGCGTGCACAGCGATCGAGCGAGCCTGCTCCAGTTCAGCACGCAGGCGCGCGTTCTCGGCTTCCAGGCGCATCACTCGACGAATACCCTCAAGGTTCATTCCCTCGTTGGTGAGCTCCGAGATTCGGCGGAGCACCTCGATGTCGGCGTCGCTGTAACGACGATTGCCGCCCTGGGTACGCGCCGGCATGACTAGACCGCGGCGCTCGTAAATCCGCAACGTCTGAGGGTGCATTCCAGAGAGCTCAGCGGCGACCGAGATCACGTAGACCGCGGTCGGGCGCTTGCGCTCGGGTCCGCCGTTGTCCGGTTGGTCACTCATGTGAGCCTCCTCAGGCGGTTGCGCCTGTCGTGGGCGTTGCCTGCTCGCTCTCCACCGTACTTGCTGAGCGGAGGTGCTCGATTGCCGAACGTTGCTCGTCGTTCAACTCGGTGGGTACGACCACGTTGACCGTGACGATCAGATCGCCCTGCACGGTGCCCTTGGCCCGGCTCGTGGTTTCGATGCCCTTGCTCTTCACCCGATGCCGGCTTCCGGACTGAGTGCCGGGCTTGATGTGCATGGTGACTGACGGGCCACCAAGTGTCGGCACGTCGATGTCGGCCCCAAGTGCGGCATTCGCGAACGACACGGGTACCGACACGGTGAGGTTTTGGCCGCTGCGACCAAACCGGTCGTGGGGCATCACGGTCAACTCGACCAGCAAATCGCCGTTCGGACCACCGTTGCGCCCCGGTCCACCGCGGCCTTTGAGTCGGATGGTCTGGCCGTCCTTCACGCCCGCCGGCAGACGGGTCTTGACTTCGCGTGGTCGCTTCTCGATGCCTCCGCCGCGGCAGGTGCCGCATGGGGACTCGATCACATTGCCGCGACCCTGGCAGACCTGACACGGTGACGAGAACGAGAACATGCCCTGGTTGTCGTCGGTCACGCCTCTGCCGCCGCAGTGGCCACAGACCTTCGGGGCAGTGCCAGCTTTCGCGCCGCTGCCGCCGCACGTGGAGCACTGTGCTTCAGTCGTGAGGTAGAGGGCGGTCTCCAGGCCGGTGACGGCGTCGGCAAAGTCGATGGTCAGCGACGCTTCGATGTCAGCACCGCGGCGGGGTTGGACGCCTGCGCCTCCGCGACCGCGCTGGCTGCCCCCTCGGCCAAACATGCCACCGAGGACGTCGCCCATGTCACCGACGTTGAAGGAGAATCCGTCCGATCCGCCAGGTCGGCCACCCATCATGGCGGGACCCATGCGACGGACCTCGTCGTATTCGGCGCGCTTGTCCTCGTCACCAAGCACGTCGTACGCGGCCGACACTTCCTTGAACTTCTCTTCGGCGGCGTCGTTGCCGGGGTTCTTGTCCGGGTGGAAATCGCGAGCAAGCGAGCGATACGCCTTCGTGATCTCCTTGTCGGTGGCGCTCTCGGCCACGCCCAGCGCCTTGTAGAAGTCTTTTTCGTACCAGTCTCGTTGTGCAGCCATTTGTGCTCACCTCCTCGGAGCGCTCTTCACATCACACGTGAGGCGGACCTCACGTGTGATGTTCTCAGTCCTTTGTCTTCACCATGGCGGCGCGGAGGGTCTTGCCCTTCCACTGGTATCCGCTGCGCAGCACCTCAGCCACCAACGGTTCGCCACCGTCGACAGGCTCGTGCGCCACAGCCTCGGCCACCTCGGGATCGAACAGTTGCCCGTCGAGGTCCAGACTTTCGAGGCCTTGCTTCTTGAGCTCGGTCAGCATCTGGTTGAGCAGCGGGCCCACTTCGTCGGGATGGCGAAGGAACGCGGCCTCAGCCGCGTCGAGCACCGGCAGGAACGCTTCGGCCAACCGGCCGGTTGCCCGGTCGGCGTCGGCCTGCGCTCGGATGTTGGCCTGCTTGCGAAAGTTCTCGAACTCAGCCTGCACGCGTTGCGCGATCGACTTGAATTCATCGCGCTCGGCGAGCAACGCCGGAACGTCGACTTCGGACCAGTCGATGTCTGCCTCGGCACCACTGGCGTCGGGCGTGTCGAAGTCGAGCGCCGACAGCGTGTCGATATCGTCGAACTCGCTCTGTCGTTCAGGAGTGTCATCGCCGTCCGTGGTCGATGCTGCAGCCGCATCTGCGGCGGCGGCGGACTCGGATGCTGACCGAGAAACGGTCCCGGTCAGCTCCGCGTCGCTCAGGTCGTCGGGATCGTAAAGATCACCGTCTCCCATATCGGACATGCTCAAGCACCTGCCTCGGCGTCTCCGTCGGCCGGATCGTCAACGATCTCGGCATCGACGATGTCGTCGTCGTTGACTGCGCCGTCGCCCTGGCCCGATGCTGACGAACCCTCGGCGCCACCGTCTTTGGCCGCTGCCTCGTAGAGCTTCTGGCTGAATGCCTGGCTGGCGGCCATGAGCGCCTCGGTGGCGGTCTTGATGGCGTCGTGGTCGTTGCCCTCGAGTGTCTTCTTGAGGTCGGCGAGCGGTGCTTCGACCGCGTCCTTCTCTTCGGCAGGCACTGTGTCGCCCTGGTCGCGCAGCACCTTTTCGGTTTGGTACACGAGGCTGTCGGCGTTGTTGCGGGCCTCGGCTTCGGCGAGCCGCTGCTTGTCTTCTTCGGCGTGCGCCTCGGCGTCTTTCACCATCTGGTCGATGACGTCCTTGTCGAGTGTGGACTGACCGGTGATGGTCATTGACTGGGTCTTGTCGGTGGCCCGGTCCTTGGCGCTGACATGCACGATCCCGTTGGCGTCGATGTCGAAGGTGACTTCGATCTGCGGCACCCCCTGCATTGCAGGCGGCAGATCAACGAGCTGGAACTTGCCGAGGGTCTTGTTGTAGCTCGCCATGTCGCGCTCGCCCTGGATCACGTGAATCTCGACCGACGGCTGGTTGTTCTCGGCCGTGGTGAAGGTCTCGGTGCGCTTCGTGGGGATGGTGGTGTTGCGCTCGATGAGCTTGGTCATGATGCCGCCCTTGGTCTCGATGCCGAGGGACAGCGGGGTGACGTCAAGCAGGAGCACGTCCTTGACGTCGCCGCGCAGCACGCCTGCCTGGACAGCAGCACCGATGGCGACCACTTCGTCCGGGTTGACGGTCTTGTTTGGCTCTTTGCCAGTGAGATCCTGCACCAACTCGGTCACGACCGGCATGCGGGTGGAACCACCGACGAGGATGACGTGGTTGAGTTCGCCCTTGGCGACGCCAGCGTCCTTGAGAGCTTGCTCGAACGGGACACGACAACGCTCGATGAGGTCCGCGGTGAGCTCCTGGAACTTCGAGCGGCTGAGCGTCTCGTCGAGGTGGAGCGGGCCGTCGGCCGTGGCGGTGATGAACGGCAGGTTGATCTGCGTCGACTGCGTCTGGCTCAGCTCGATCTTGGCCTTCTCGGCTGCTTCCTGCAGACGCTGTGCTGCCATGCGGTCGGCGCTGAGGTCGACACCTTGGGCAGCCTTGAACTGCTGGACGAGCCAGTCGATGATGCGCTGGTCCCAGTCGTCGCCACCGAGGACGGTGTCGCCGTGCGTGGACTTGACTTCGAACACGCCGTCGCCAATCTCGAGGACCGACACGTCGAACGTGCCGCCACCGAGGTCGAACACGAGGATGGTTTCGTCTTCGTCGCCCTTGTCGAGGCCGTACGCGAGCGCAGCTGCGGTCGGCTCGTTGATGATGCGGAGCACTTCGAGGCCCGCAATTGTGCCGGCTTCCTTGGTGGCGGTGCGCTGCGCGTCGTCGAAGTACGCGGGCACGGTGATGACTGCCTGGGTCACGGTGTCGCCCAGGTAGCTCTCGGCATCGCGCTTGAGCTTCATCAGTGTGCGGGCGCTGATTTCCTGTGCGGTGTACTGCTTGCCGTCGATGTCGTCGGACTTCCAGGCCTCGCCCATGTGGCGCTTCACACTTCGGAAGGTGCGATCGGGGTTGGTGATGGCCTGGCGCTTCGCGACTTCACCGACGAGCACTTCGCCGGTCTTGGAGAACGCCACGACCGACGGGGTGGTGCGACCGCCCTCGGAGTTCGGAATGACGACGGGCTCGCCGCCTTCGAGGACCGAGACGACTGAGTTGGTGGTACCGAGGTCGATACCGACTGCCTTGGGCATGTGATGCTCCTTCTTGCTGTGTTCGAGAGATGTACGGGGGGTAGATCCTGATGTAGTGACACTCAAGATAGAGGTTTCCTCCCCGCATCACAACCTCCCATCATCAATCCTGAGTCAAGGCGACTCAACTTTGCAACGGCGCAGCCCGACTTGGCCCGACTTGGCCCGACTTGGCCCGAAATGTGCAGGAAAATCGTCGCCAGGCAACGCTGGTCCAACATCTTTCGGAGCGGACGGGTGCTCCGGATGATTCAGGCCCTGGATGGTGAGTGCGCTGGATGGTGAGTGCGCTGGATGGTGAGTGCGCTGGATGGTCAGTTGGCGAGAAACTCTGGGCCAAATGACGCGGGGAGCAGGTCGGCCATCGTCACGGTGAGCTCGGCACCGTCGACAGTCGTCGCGTGAATCACCGCGTCCGGGCCGGCGAACTCGCGGAGGCGTTGGCGACAGCCGCCGCACGGGGTCCCGGGTGTCGCTCCCCCGGTGACGACGACGACCTCAACGATCTCTCGCTCGCCGTCAAGCACCATCGCGGCAATCGCGCCAGCCTCCGCGCAGGTGCCTTCGGGATACGCCGCGTTCTCGACGTTGCAGCCGGCATAGATCGCACCGGACACCGTGCGGATCGCTGCGCCAACGGCATAACCCGAGTACGGGCAGTGCGCTCGAGCCTGCGCGGCGCGAGCTGCATCCAACAGGTCAGCAGGTGTCGGAGCGCTGGCACCTCCGGTGGAAGTCACTGTGCCAACCTCGCCACGACGCAACGTCGCACGGTGACGAATTCCGGAGTCCAACGGGTCATGCCTCCATCGTGCCACGCAGAGCGATGATCGACCATCGCGCGGGGCCTCGCTCAGATCTGCAAGAATCTGCTTCCGTGCAGCTGTATGTCCGAGACGCGCTCGACGGTGATGTTGAAGACCTTGTTGATGTCCTGCTCGGTGGGCGGCTCGGCCCAGGCGCCGACGACCCGTACTACATCGACGATTATGTCGACGCGCTTCGCGAGATTGATCGCACCGACGGCTCGTACCTCTTGGTCGCCGAACTGGGTGGCCGCATCGTGGGAATGCTGCAGCTCTTCACGTTCCGCCACTTCCAACATCGCGGCGGTCGCTGCGCCGAAATCGAGTCGATGCATGTCGTTGAAGATCAGCGCGGCACCGGTGTGGGCGGACAGTTGCTCGACTATGCAGTGAGCAGAGCGAAGGACCTCGGTTGCTACCGCCTGCAACTCACGAGCAGCATCAAGCGTGATGACGCCCACGTCTTCTACGCGGACCACGGCTTCAAGGAGACTCACAAGGGTTTCAAGCAGTACCTCGACCTGGACTGGACACCGAATCGTTCAGCTGGTCGCCGCGAGCAATACGCCTGAGCAACTCAGGTCGTGATCACGGCCGCTTTCGTTCCGGCTCGTTGATGCGACGCGGTGACCGAC
>JABJAB010000070.1 GCA_018666235.1 Ilumatobacter sp. | reverse complement strand
GATCACGCCACGGTCGACGAGGTCGAAGAGCGGCGGCGCTGCCTTACCGGTGAACGGTTGGTCGAACTCGATCAACATCCAGTCGATCGGTCCCATCTCTCTCATGTCATCTGTCACGTGTCACGTCCTATCATGTCGAGTTCTGTCGGGAGAATCTAACACCGGCGCTTGAAGGCGGCGATTCACGATCGTCCGTTTGCTGCGACCTGGTGTGCGCGTGCGAGGACATCGAGGTCGTCCATTTTGCACGCCGCGCGCAGTCATTGGAAGAGTTGGCCGATGACGTCGACGTCGCGATCGTCGACATCGACTTCGCCGAAGGCGCCGCCTACCGTCGGATCGCTTCGACTGTCGCGCGGCTTCCCGACCTCCGGGTCCTCGCACTGACGACGTCGCCTGCCCGTCACGAAGATGTCGCTCGAGCGATCGGTGCCGGCGCCGTCGGCTTTGTTGATGTCGACGCTGATCCTGAGGAATTCACCGGTGCCGTGCACGCGGTGCAGGACGGCGAAATGTGGCTCCCCGGGGCCGCAACCGGAGCGGTGCTCCGAGATATCGCCTCTGACATCCAGGTCACTTCGAGCGAGCGGCGATCCCGGTTGGTTGCTGTTGCCCTCGGATTGGTTCCGGCGGCCGGGGCGTTGGCGGCCGTGCTGTCGTTGCTCTGGCGAAAGTACCTTGGTCACCTCGGGGTTCGTCCGGTCGACATCGCGCTTGATCCCACCACACGAGTTGTCGATGCGGTCGTCACCATCTCACTTCTGGTCGCTGTGTTCGGGCCGCTCCTCTACGTTCGCAGCTGGCTTGACATCGGCGAAAAGTCGCTCGGCGAGCGGGGATCTCATTGGCTTGGCGAGCACCGGACCGTGGCCGGCACGGTCGTTGGCATGCTCCTCCTCGTCATCGGCGCTGCGCTGACTGTGTACGCCGATCTGGTCCTGGTCCTCGTGATCGGCCCGATCGTCGCGATCTCGATTCTGGCGGTCATCATCGGCCTCACCCACGAGCTGCCATCTGTGCTCCGGATCGATCTCATCCGTCCCCGCCGGGCAGCCTTCGCGGGGATTGCGATTGTGCTGCTCTTCATGTCAGCGCTCGGCACTGAGGTGCTCATCAGAGGCCCGGAGTTCGGTGTGAAGGGTGCTGAGGGCGCACTCATGACGAAGTTCATGGGTTTCCGTGCCACCCCAGCAATCGTCACCGATGTCGACGGTGCCCTGCCGGTGCGCCAACGCCTCTATCTCGGCGGGAACGCCGACCTCTAGGTGTTCGTCGATCCGTGTCATGGCGACAAGATCGAGATGGTCTCGGTTGGATCGTCCAGGATCGAAATCGTCGACGAAATCTCCTGCTGACGGTCACTGTGTCGAGACGCCCCTCGTTGACTTCTTCGATTCGAGGTCAGTTCAGCTTGTATCGGTCAGCATCGGTGACGAAGTCGGCGTGGCCGTACATGTCAAGCAGCTTGGCGAGTCGCCGGTTGAGTCGTGCGTCAACGTAGCCGTCGACCAAGGGGAGGCGGAGGCCGAATCGGTAGAACATCGTCTTGAGCGCCACGGTTCCTGCTGCGACGCCAGCGGCCACCTTTTCGGCCGGACCAAAGGTGATGCCGATCGAGGCAGCGCGTGCTGTGTCGCCGCCGAGGAAACTCTTGATCAACACGAACTTCGAGAAGCCGTTCTCGAGCCATGCGTGCAGCCGACCCGTGATTGAGGACGTGTCGAACAGGTCGGCGTCCATGGTGCCGCGCACCAGCGCGCCGCACGTTTCGTCGTCGTATCCCTCGCGCAGCGAAACGTGCCGGGCAATGAGCAGGTCGACGATCTCCTGGGGTGTTTCGCCGAGCAGGTCTTCCGGAAGGCCGAGAAGGAAGCACCGGTAACGCGACAGTTCGACGCTGGCTCGTTGTTCGGGGGTGAAGTCGGTCTGTCCCTTGCGGAGCAGTTGTGCCGACATCAAGAAGACGCCGATCAGACCCGCAGGCATCTGGTCGGCCTGTGGAATCGGAATGCCGTAGGTGGCGACGTCCCACTGACCTGAATTGAGGATGTGGTAGCGAACCATCGAGTGCATGAGCCGTACCTTCGCCGCGGCCTCGAATCCTTTACCCGACCGCTGCAGGGCTCCCGGCATGGTCGTGGCGGTGAAGAAGCTCGCCGTCTCGAAGACCCGTTTGGCCGCCGCCTCGTCGGACAGCGTTCCGGTCATCGTCATCGGGAGTGCGGCGTATTTGTTGAGGAAGGTGGCGAGGAATGCCCCGCGGATCGCCAATGGTGTGGCAGTCGCCATCGGGATTCGTTCGGTTCGAGCGCCTTGCTCGACGAGTTCCATGTCGACCCAGGCGGGCGTGTTCTCCATGGCGGAGATGAGGTCGACGAGTTCGCGCGGTGCGTTCTCGACACTGTCGACGCCGCGTTCGCATGCGGCCTCCAACATCTCGACGAGGGCCCGGAAACCATGCTCGGGGATCAACGCGGCGTACGCGTCGGCGATGCGATCGCCGGTCATCGTGGCGTTGCGCATCGTCTCAAGGAGCTCCGGCCGATCGAAGACCCGGCGTACCGCGTCGCGGGTTGCCGCGAATCGCTCGTCGTCGATTGTCGCATTCTGATCCAGGCGCTCGGGCGTGACGGTGAAGTCGACCTCGCCGTAGATTCCTGGGAGGTCACCTCGTTGTCGAGTCACGCTGTCGGCGTACGCCCGTGTCTGCATGTCGGTCTGTGCTCCCTCTCGCGGTAACGAATTGGTCAGAGTACGCCGCCCTCGGTCCTCGAACCGCAACACTCGAGCGGGTGAGACCTAGAGCAGTTGGTGATCGCGAGCGGCTTGGACGGCTGCTTTGCGGTTGTCGACTCCGAGCTTGCGATAGATGGCGCTGGAGTGGGTCTTCACCGTATTGAGGGACACGTAGAGCTCGGATGCAATCTCACGTTGCGACATTTTCGTGGGCAGGTACCGCAAGACGGCGGTTTCGCGTGCCGTCAACTGCTCGACCAGTGCCTCGGCTCTGGCGCTCCTCGCCGCGGCAACGTTGTGCCGAGATTCGATCCGAGACAAGTAACGGTCAGCGATCCCTGGGTCGGGGCACCGATTGATGACCGACCGCGCTTCAGTGAGGAGGGCGTGTCCAGCTGGATCACCCAGATCAATGAGCGTGTCGCCACAGATGGTCAGGACGTAGGCCAACGCGAG
>JABJAB010000069.1 GCA_018666235.1 Ilumatobacter sp. | reverse complement strand
GTCGATGAGCGGAAACCACACGTCGACGGTCAGGTCCCGATCGCCTCCTGAGGTGTCAGTGATGGTGATGGTCTGCACGCCCACCTCGTAGTCGCCGTACGCGAGATCAAGATCAAGGTCGGGGTCTTGGTCCGGCTCGGGCGGGTCGGTCGCGGCGGGGGCGGCCGTGTCAGTTGGTGCGTCGGTTGCGACCGGGGCTGCGGTGTCGGCTGGTGCTGCGGTGACAACTGGTGCTTCGGTCGCCGCGGGTGCGTCGGTTGCCGGTGTTGTCGCGGCCGTGTCGCCGTCGGATCCGGCGCACGAGGCAGCCACGATCGCGAGCCCGGCAAGGACAACTGAAACTCGCCTGGAGGAGTGGGAGGTGTGTTGGGAGGAGCCCATCGCCACACTGTGCCACGACCGCAGGGCGAGTGCGCGGACAGGACAGCGTTCAGGCGAGCGTGCGGATCAAGAGCGCGGTGGCGCTCAGCAGACAGAGCGCGAGGATGGCCGGACGTACCAGGTCGGCGTTGAGCCGATGCTTCACGCGCGCTGCCGTGACGATGCCGAGCACCACCGACGGAATCAGAACCGCTGTCAACTCAAGAGACCGGCGACTCACCTCGCCAGCCAGCACGAGGCCGACCAAAGACATCAGTGCGCCGACGGCGAAGAATGTCGAAATGGTGGAGCGCATCGTCTCGGGAGTGTCGTGCTGATATGTCAGCGCGACCGGTGGACCGCCGACGCCTGTTGTGGTGGCCATGAAGCCTGACGCGCCGCCGGCAACGAGCAGCGTGGCGGGCCCCGCCACGAATTTGCGGCCGACCGCCGACACGACGACGGCTGCGATGACCGAGCCGGAGACCATCAGTCCCAGCGCGGTATCGCTGAAGCTGGCCACGAGGAGAACGGCGATGACCACGCCGGGGATCCGGCCGATCAAGAGCAGTGCAGCTCCGCGTCGGTCGACGTGCTCGCGTTCGGACCAGGCCACCGTGCTCGACAGCGGAATGACCGAGATGATGATGGCCACGGGGATGAAGTCGGTGTCGGCGAGTGCCAGAACCGGAGATGACAGCATCCCCAAGCCGATCCCGAGCGACGCTTGCACCGTGGTGCCGACATACACGACGAGCGCGCACGCGATGGCGACGAGCAGTGGGAGCCCGGCAACGGTCACTCAACGATCCTTCATCCGCTTCGGGGCTGCGCCGGCTGGGTCGTCTGGCCATCGATGCTTGGGGTAACGCCCGGCCATTTCCTTGCGGACCTCAGTCCAGGAACCTGCCCAGAAACCGGGAAGGTCGGCGGTGACCTGAATGGGCCGGTCCGCCGGCGACAGCAGTTCGAGGCGAATCGGCCGGCCTCCTGCATGTGGGTGGGTGGTGCTGCCGAACAGGTCCTGCACGCGCACCGAGGCGGTTGGCTGTTCGCCCGAATAATCGATCGGTGCGGTCCGGCCGGTCGGCAGCGCGAGCGCGGCGGGCGCCAGGTCGTCGAGTTGTGCGCCCTCGGGCCAGGGCAGCTGGGATCGAAGCACGGTCGTGAGGTCGAGTTGTTCGAGATCGGACCGTCCCCGTGCGCCAGGTAGGTACGGCCCGAGCCACGTGTCGAGCGAGCCGAGCAGGGTGGTAACGGACCAGTCCGGCCAAGGATCACCGACGTTGGCGTTGAGAAACGTCACGCGCTCGCGCAGGCTGATTGCTGTTGGGGTCCAGCCGAGCACGCGCAGTTCCGTTGTTCGGACTCGATCGAGGAGCGCTGCTGTTGTGGCCTCCCCGGCGGCTGGGCGGTCGGTGCGGCTGCCGAGCCGGATCGATCCGAGGCGACGCTCGATGGTCTCGCTGAGGTCGTTGCGGTCTGTGTTCCACGTGATCGTGCGTTGCTCGGTGATGTCGGGGCCGAAGTTGGCGATCACGTCGTCGGCATCGACTGCAGCTGCCAGGCGAATACGCGCCTTATCGCGTTTTCCGTCGAGATCAGCAGCAACGATGAACTGCTCGTCGGCGAGGGAGTCCTTGGCGGGGAGAAAGGCGGTGCTGCCGCCGCGCAATTGGTACTGCGCGCCGCGTCGGAGGGCGGCAAGGCGATCTGGGTATGCGAGCAGGAGCACGGCGCCAGCCCGGTCCGGATGAAGGGCGCCACGATCGAACGGCAGGCGCGCCCGGCGGGCCAGGTCGGCGGCACGGTCGCGGAGCCGGTGCACGGCACCCCGGTCAGCGAGGTCGTGTCCGCGCGCCCCCGAGATCACGCCAACGCGCAGCGCAAGGTCGGTCGGCACGTCATCGGGTCGTCCCCGAAAGATGTCGCGTTCGTCGACCAGCGCGGCAATGGCACAGGCGAGTGGACTCTGATCGACGGCGATCATCCTGGCCAGTCGCGGGTGGACGGGGAGACCAAGCATCTTGCGCCCAAGCGGAGTGATGGTCTGATCGTCTTGGTCGAGCGCGTACAGGTTGGTCAGCAGGTCACGCGCCTGCGCAAGGGCCCCAGCGGGAGGGGGATCGATGAATTGCAGATCGTCAGGGGCGCCCCAGGCGGCCAGTTCAAGGGCGAAGCCAGCCAAGTCGGCTTGCAGTATCTCGGGTGACCGGTGGCGGGTTCGCGTGCCGTGTTCGAGCTTGCCCCAGAGCCGATAGGCGGTACCGGGTTCGGTGCGCCCCGCCCGTCCCGCTCGTTGCTCGGCCGAGGCACGGCTCGTCGCCACGGTAGTGAGCCGCGTCATTCCTGATCGAGGGTCGAATCGTGGCTCGCGGGCAAGGCCGCTGTCGATCACGATGCGGACGCCATCGACGGTGAGTGAAGTCTCGGCAATGTCGGTCGACAGCACCACGCGTCGTCGGCCAGGCGGCGACGGCGCCAGTGCCTGATCTTGCTCAGCGAGCGTGAGAGCGCCGGCGAGTGGGTAGACGTCGATGTTGGGCCCGAGCGTGTCCTGCAGCATCCGTTCAGTCCGTCGGATCTCCCCGATACCGGGCAGGAAGACCAAGACATCGCCCTCATCGTCGCTCAGCGCCTGGAGCACGGCGGCCACGACGTCTGGCTCGATGCGGTCGGGGCCGCGCTGCTGCTTGGGTCGTGGTCGGCCCTTCTTCGGCGCGCCGCTGCTTCGACCTGGCGAGCGGGGTAGCCAACGCACGTCGATCGGGTAGGTGCGACCTTCGCTGCTGATGACCGGGCCGTCGAGGAGGCGGGCGAGGCCTTCGGTGTCTGGGGTTGCCGACATTGCGATGATGCGGAGGTCGGGGCGGAGCTGTGCAGCGCTGTCGAGCGTGAGCGCAAGCCCGATGTCGGTGGTGAGATTTCTTTCGTGGACCTCGTCGAAGATCACGGCTCCGACGCCCGGGAGTTCCGGGTCATTCTGCAGACGGCGCGTGAGCACTCCCTCGGTCACAACCTCGATGCGGGTGGTCGATGTGATCTCGCGTTCGTCGCGGGTCTGATAGCCGACCAGTGCACCGATTGGGGTGCGTGTCGTCGTCGACATGCGGCGCGCCGCGGCGCGCGTCGCAAGGCGGCGCGGCTCAAGCATGACGATGCGTTGGTCACCGAGCCACGGCTGGTCGAGTAGTGCCAGGGGGACCACCGTGGTCTTTCCCGCGCCGGGCGGGGCGACGAGGACGGCGCTGGTGCCGTCGATCAGCGCAGCGCGCAGTGCATCGAGTGCCTCGACGACCGGAAGGTCAGGCAGGTCGGGGACGGCCGGTCGGTCGGCCATGTGGCACGGAGCGGATCAGCCCAAAGCGGGCGAGCCGCTGAATGGCCCGGGATCGCCGGCGCCAGGAATGTCGAGCGAGGTCCACGACGTCACGTCGGCGATGGCGTCAGCGACTGCTTCCCACTCCTTTGGCTGCCAGCCTTCGGTCTTTGCCGCGACGGCGCCGTCGACGCGAGTGAAGACGAACGCCGGAAGTTCGGTGAGGCCCATCGCCTTGACAGCGGAGCGATCGGGGTCGCAGAACACGAGGTATTCCTCGGTGAGCGGCCCGAGAAACGCTCGGGCATCTTCGGCTCCGGCGGTCACGATGAAGTTGATCCTGGCATGTGAGCTGCGGAACTGCTCGAGAATTCGAGTCGCCGAGCGGAGGATCCACGAGCTTTCGTTGGTGTACGGATCAAGCACCACGGAGGCGAGGTGGAACGTGGTCAACCAGTCCATGATTGGCCGGGACTGGCCGAGCCCCCATCCCTGTCCGTCGGCCACGAGCGGGGTGAGGTTCAATTCGGTTGGGAGCTGCTGAACAGTGGGGTCGGCCACGGGCGAGAGCGTAGCGAGTTGGGAGGCCTGGACCGCAACCATCCGCCTGGTCTCGGGTACCGTCGGCGACGATGCACCCCATCGAGCACCTTCGCTACGTCGCCCGGGCCCAAGGCGCAGACCCGGCCTCGCTCGTCGAGGAGACCGCCCACGCACTCGGTTCACTTCATTTTGACCCGTCGGGCATCGTGGTCGCATGCCGGCGCATCGTTGAACGTCACCCTTTCACAGGGGCGCTCTGGTGGCTCTGTGCAAATGTCTCGACGTCATCTGAGCCGTTCGAAGCCGTCTGGGAGTTGGCTGAGGAGATTCGCGGCGATCGCACGGGAGCAGAGCTGGCAGCTGCGCTCCCCGATGACGCCACCATCGTGACGATTGGGTCACCCGATGTCGCAGGCGATGGACTCATCCGGCGAGGTGACGTGCGGGTGCTCGTGCTCGATGCCGGGCACACGGCCACCCAGTTCTTCCGCAAGCTGGAACGCTACGACGTTGACAACGACCCGGTCGATGCTGGTGCTGCGGGAGCAGCCGTCCGCGCCGCTGACGTTGTGTTGATCGAAGCGTTGGCGTGCGACTCGCACCGCATCGTGGCCCCGATTGGTTCGTCGACCATTGCCGCTGCCGCGCACGCATGGGGCACGCCGGTGTGGCTCGTGGCAGGTGTTGGACGTCGGTTGCCCTCCGGTTTCATCGATCACATGGTTCAGCGATACGAGGCGATCACCGATCCCGATGGAGAGCACCCCGTTGATCCCTGGGAGATGGACGTCGAGATCCTCCCCACCTCGATGGTCACTGATGTCATCGGCCCGCACGGCCGCGTGCCCATGGGCCCACCGGCCATCCAGCCAGAGTGTCCCATGGCCCACGAACTCCTTCGCCACAGCGCCATGTAGACCCCACCGCACGCCACCCGACCCCACCTGACCCCACCTCACCTCACCTCACCTGACATCCGCCAGCCCCAGCCAGCTTCGTTTGCGTCGGGATTATTGCGGACTGGTCCTCAAGAAGTCGGACACAAACGAGATGTCAGGCGGCGGCGGAGGTCTCGCACCACTGTCTGTGGTGTCTCGAACACATCGGCGTACGTGTGCTCGTACACCAACCGCCCCATTTCAATCAGCTCGCTTCGACGCTGGGCGTCCTTGCGGCGTTCCGAGGGGCTCGAGTGGCCGTGTTGACCACTGACTTCGACGACGACGTCGGCGCCAAACAAGAAGTCGACCCGTGCGACAAATCGACTTCCGTGACGGTGGATGACCTGCGTCGCGGGGCGCGGGAGGCCCGCTTCGCGGACGATCTGCAAGAAGCGGCGCTCGAGCGGCGAGTGCCCACCGCTGTCGACAACGAGGTCCTCGATGAGCCGGCATCCCCACCGGCCCGAGCCCCGAAGCGTTTCCAGCCGGTGTGCCAACACGGTTGGTGAGGACAGTCCCAGACGAACAGCACTGTCGATCGCCGCCTCGATCCGTGGGCGTGTTCGTCGGGCATGTGCAAGATCGATGATCGTTCGCGTCGCCGAGGTGGCCCGAAAACCGTCGCTGCTCACGCGATCGATCGGTGGCAGCCACTTGGTCGTGTGGACCTGAAACGGAATCATGGGCTGTCGCCCGCCGCGGACCACGGTGAACTCAACAGCGGTCCGATCGGAGCGGTCGAGGCGATGAAGCGCTGCCGCGGCCTCGTAGCTCACCACGCTCTCGTTGCCGAGAGCCAGCAGACCGAGCACCAGGCGGTGTTCATGCGTTACGGGAGCGCCGCGGACCCGATAGACGCCAGGTGCAGCCTTGAGGAGTGGACCTCCGTCGATCAGGCGGCGGCGCTCCCACGGTGTGGCGCAGCAATCATCGATCTGTCGGTTTGTGACCAATCCATGTTGTATTTCGGCGAGACGTTCGAGCGTGCTGTCCATGCCTGTGCAGTGGGCGGTCTTCTCGCGTTTCCGGAGCGAACGCGTCCACATCACGTTTGTGTTGGGATTTCTGCGGACCGGTCCGCAGAAATCCCAACACAAACGGCGAGGCAGCGCGGTCAGAGCTTGCGGTGGCGAGGCGAGGTGCCGGTGAAGTCTTCGATGATTGCTTCGGCTTCGGCTTTGCGGTCTTCGGTGACGAAGATCCGGGCCATCGCTTCGCGGTTGTAAACGCCCATATTCAGATTGAAGTCCTCGGTCCAGACCGCCGGGACGCCCTCGTCCTTCAGCAGTTCGGTGAGCATCGGGCCCTGCCAAACCGGGACCCAGCCGGCCTCGACGGTCTTGTCGGGATTCGGTGGTTTGGGTAGGTGCTTCCCGAACACCCAGTTCCAGGCGCTGCGAAACGTCGGCATGTGTGCAGACTATGGGCACCTCATGAGTGACCTACCACCCATCCTGCAGCATTTGCCGCCTGCGCCCGACGAGTCGGCGTTGCTCGATGGCTTTACCAATTGGACAGTCGAGCAGGGCATCGAGATGTACCCGGCGCAGGAGGAAGCCGCATTCGAACTGATCGCAGGCAGCAACGTGATCCTCAATACGCCGACCGGGTCGGGTAAGTCACTCGTCGCGGTCGCTGCTCACTTCGTCGGTCTTGGGCGCGATCAACGCAGCGTGTACACCGCCCCCATCAAGGCATTGGTCAGCGAGAAGTTCTTCGAGCTGTGCCGGCAGTTCGGGCCGGAGCGTGTCGGGATGATCACCGGCGACGGATCGATCAACCCCGACGCGCCGATCATCTGCTGCACCGCTGAAATCCTCGCGAACTGGGCGTTGCGCGACGGTGACCGCACGGGCGTCGACATCGTGATCGCAGACGAGTTCCACTTCTACGCCGACCCACAACGCGGCTGGGCCTGGCAGTTACCGATCCTCGAACTTCCGCACTGTCAGTTTCTGCTGATGTCGGCGACGCTCGGCAACACGCGATTCTTCGAAGAGGAATTATCCCGGCGAACCGGTCGAGATACGGCGCTGGTCAAGTCGACGCAGCGACCGGTGCCGCTGCACTTCGAGTATCGAACGTCGACACTGCATCAATCGATCGAAGCGCTCCTTGAGTCCGGCAGAGCACCGATCTATCTCGTGCACTTCACGCAGCGCGAGGCAACCGAGGCGGCGCAGAGTTACCTGAGCCTCGACCCGCTGAGCAAGGATGAGAAGCAACAGGTCAAGGAGTTGATCGGCGGATTCCGATTTGATTCGCCGTTCGGCAAGGGCTTGCGACGTTTTCTCGTCGGAGGAGTGGGGGTGCACCACGCCGGCCTTCTCCCGAAGTATCGACTCCTCGTCGAGCGGTTGGCGCAGGCGGGGCTCCTCAAGATCATCTGCGGTACTGACACACTCGGTGTCGGCGTCAACGTGCCGATTCGGTCGGTGTTGTTCACCCAGCTCTGCAAGTACGACGGCACCAGCACGCGGCTCCTGCGCGTGCGCGAGTTCCAGCAGATCGCCGGGCGGGCGGGTAGACGCGGCTTTGACGACAGCGGTGATGTGTGGGCCCAAGCGCCCGAGCACGTCGTGATGAATCAGCAGATGCTGCAAAAGGCAGCGGAGGACGCGAAGAAGAAAAAGAAGCTCGTCAAGAAGAAGGCGCCCGATCGTGGCTACGCCCACTGGGACGAAGGCACGTTCACCAGGCTGGTCGAAGGTGACCCTGAGCCGTTGACGTCGAGCTTCGCGGTCAATCACCAGATGGTGATGAGCCTGCTCGATCGACCGGGCGATGGCTGCCGCGCCGTCCGCTCGTTGATGACCGACAACCACGAATCGCGCAAGCAGCAGCGCCACCACATCCGTCGGTCCATCTCGATCTATCGTTCGCTCGTCGATGCCGGTCTCCTCGAGTTCCCCGATGAACCCGACGAGTACGGCCGACGAGTACGTGTCGACTTCGATCTGCAGGACGAGTTCGCGTTGCATCAACCGCTGTCGCTGTGGGCGCTCGATGCAATTGAACATCTCGACCGCGAGTTCGAAGTGGAAGAACGGTCACACGAGCAACGCCACGAGCGACGCGAGCGAGAACGTGAGAAAGTTGTCGATCAGGAAACGCCGGCAAACGACAATCCGTTCGCAGCCCTGTCCGGCCTGGTCCTGGATGTCGCCACCGAGGCGGACGGGACTGACGAGATGGACGGGGCGGAGACAGACGAAAACGACGCGTCTGTCGGTTTCGAACCGGTCGAGGAACGGACAGGACTGACCGAGGTGGAACCAGTCGAGGAGGAGTCGACGATGCGCCTCGTCGAGGCTGAGACAAAGGGCGAGGTGCAGCGGGCGATCGCAGTACTGACCATCGTCGAGGCCGTGCAGGAGAGCCCGGGGGTGGTGATCAACGCTCAGCTGCGCAAGGCCAAGGATGAGTTGATGGCCGAGATGAAGTCGTCTGGCGTCGAGTATGAGGAGCGGATGGAACGTCTGGGCAAGGTCGAGCCACCGCGGCCGATGAAGGACTGGATGTACTCGGACTTCAACGAGTTCCGCACCAGGCACCCCTGGGTCGGGGGGAACACCGTGAAGCCAAAGTCGATTGCCAGAGACATGTTTGAACGGTCGATGACGTTCGGTGAATACACGGGCCACTATGGGCTCAAACAGAGTGAAGGTGTGCTCTTGCGGTACCTGTCGGACGTGTACAAGGGCATGACCCAAAACGTTCCTGCCGACGCGATGAACGATGAGCTCGATGAGATAGCGCACTGGCTTGGCACGCTCGTCCGCCAGGTTGACTCGAGCTTGTTGGATGAGTGGGAACGACTGCAGAACCCCGACGAGCACGGAGAAGTTGACGGGGAGGTGCGTCCGCCGTCAGAAGAGACCCACGGCGAGGTCACGATCACTACCGATGCTCGGGCGTTCCGCACGCTGGTTCGCAACGCAGCATTCCGTTGGGTCGAGCAACTGGCGCGCCACGAACGTCCGAGAGGGTCAGTCGAGGGTCTGAACGCTCGCGAATTGATGGCGCCCTACTGGGACGAGTACGACGCGATCGAAATCGATGGCGATGCTCGGAACTCGAGCCGTTTCGACTTCGACGCGGCTGCGGGAAGGGTCAGTCAGACCATTCACGACCCCGAGGGGCACGACGAGTGGCGAGTGCTCGGAGACGTCAATCTTGAGGCCTCGCGAGAGGAGGATCGACTTGTCATCGCGCTCACCGGCATCGAACGCCGCTGATCGCTACAGCTGAGAGACCGGCCAGCAATTGCCGCTCTCGAGTGACTTAAGTGCGTGACCTGAGGTCGCGATGCGGGCGCACAGCTGCTCGGAACCAACGGCACCGCCGTCGCCGACCGGCTCGATCTCGCGAATGCTGATCCGGCAACGGTCATTCCCGCAGCGCAGCAGGCGTTGGTCAAATGGCAGCGCAAGGCCGAGAGTCCGCTGAGCTCAACGGATCTGACGATCGCTGCTCGAGTGCTGGTACGGACCTGTGAGGGGATCCTCAACGACGCCACTCAGGGCGTCTGATTCCTCCCGCAACACAGACTTCACACGGCGCCTCGCCCTTGACCATTGCCCGGTGCCTGACATGTCGTTAGTGTCCGGACATGGCAAATATCGTGAAAGCCGCACTCCTCCAGACTGACTGGACCGGCGATAAGGAGTCGATGATCGTCAAGCACGAGGAAGCGGCGCGCGAGGCAGCCGCGCAGGGTGCCCAGATCATCTGTTTCCAGGAGCTCTTCTACGGCCCGTACTTCTGCCAAGTGCAGGACGCTGAGTACTACGAGTACACCGAGTACATCCCTGACGGGCCGACCACCAAGCGCTTCCAGGCGCTCGCCAAGGAACTCAACATGGTGATGGTCCTGCCGATGTATGAGATCGAACAACCCGGCGTGTACTACAACACCGCAGCGGTGATTGATGCCGATGGCACCTACCTCGGCAAGTACCGCAAGCAGCACATCCCGCAGGTCAAGGGCTTCTGGGAGAAGTTCTATTTCAAGCCAGGCAACGGCGGGTACCCAATCTTCGACACCGCCGTCGGCAAGGTCGGTGTGTACATCTGTTACGACCGCCACTTCCCAGAGGGGTGGAGAGCGCTCGGGCTGAACGGCGCAGAAATCGTCTTCAACCCGTCAGCGACCCACCGTGGTCTGAGTGAGTACCTCTGGTCGATCGAACAGCCGGCAGCAGCCGTGGCAAACATGTACTACGTCGGAGCGATCAACCGGGTGGGCATTGAGCCGCTGGGTGAGAACGATTTCTACGGACAGAGCTATTTCATCGGGCCGCGCGGCGAGTATGTCGGCGACAAGGGAAGCCCGCACGATCCTGAACTCATCGTCCGTGAATTCGACCTGGACCTCATCCGCGAGGTCCGCGACGGCTGGCAGTTCTACCGCGACCGTCGTCCCGAGGCGTATGGCGAATTGGTGGAAGGCTGAGAGGGGTCTGACAGTGGCGACCACACTGATTTCTGGCGGCACCGTCGTCTCGGCGATCGGTCGGCGCGAAGCCGATGTGTTGATCGACGGCGAATCGATCGCTGCGATACTCGCTCCGGGGCACGCTGCGGCATACGGCATCACACCTGACGTTGTGATCGACGCAACCGGGAAATACGTCGTGCCTGGCGGCGTCGACGCCCACGTCCATATGTCGTTGCCGTTCGGTGGCACGGTGTCCGCCGACGACTTCGATACGGGCTCGCGAGCTGCGGCGTGGGGCGGTGTCACCACGATCATCGACTTCGCGTCTCAGACGGTCGGGCTCGATGTACGCGAGGCCCTCGCGGCGCGACACGTGGAAGCCGCTGGCGAATGCCACGTCGACTACGCCTTCCACCAGATCATTGGTGACGTGAACGAGGAATCGCTCGAGGCAATGACGCACCTCGTCGAGAACGAAGGCGTCACGAGCTTCAAAATGTTCATGGCCTACCCGGGTGTCTTCTACTCCGACGATGGCAAGATCCTGCGGGCGATGCAGAACGCATCGGAATCGGGTGCTTTGATGATGATGCACGCCGAGAACGGGATTGCGATCGACGTGCTGGTCGCCCAGTCGCTCGCCCGTGGTGACAGCGACCCGAAATATCACTCGTATACCCGGCCTGAGGAGCTCGAGTCGGAGGCGACCCACCGTGCGATCAAGCTCGCTCGTGTCGCCGGCAACGTTCCGCTCTACATCGTGCACATGTCGGCGTCCGAGGCACTCGAAGAGGTGTCGCGCGCTCAGCACATGGGCCTCAACGTGTTTGCTGAGACCTGCCCGCAATACCTCTACTTGTCGATCGAGGACCACCTCGCTCAGCCAGGGTTCGAAGGGGCGAAATGGGTGTGTTCGACGCCGCTGCGCTCGAAGCATGAACACCACCAGAAGGATCTGTGGAAGGGCCTGCGGATGAACGAGTTGGCCGTGGTGTCCACCGACCACTGCCCGTTCTGCATGAAGGATCAGAAGGAACTCGGTCTCGGGGACTTCTCGAAGATCCCGAACGGCATGGGCGGCGTGGAGCACCGGATGGAAATGATCTACCAGGGTGTGGTGATGGGGGAGATGACCCTCGAACGCTGGGTCGAGACCTGCTGCACCACCCCGGCGCGCATGTTTGGCCTTGAGAAGAAGGGTGTGCTCGAGCCCGGCGCTGACGCAGACGTTCTCGTGTGGGATCCGAACACCAAGACCAAGATCGGTATCAACGACAAACACCATATGGCGATGGATCACTCGTCCTACGAGGGCTTCGAAGTCGACGGCAAGGTCGACACGGTGATTTCACGTGGCCGCGTCGTCGTGGCGAACGACACCTACCTTGGAGCCAAGGGCCACGGCCAGTTTGTCAAGCGCAGCCTCAACCAGTACATCCACTGAACATCCACTGAATCGGGATCACAACATGGACATCGGAGTCGTACTGCAGACCACACCACCAGCGGCGCGCGTGATCGATTTAGCCAAACGTGCTGAGACATACGGCTTCAGCCATGTCTGGACCTTCGACTCGCACATCCTGTGGGAGGAGCCGTACGTCATCTACTCCCAGATCCTCAACGAGACGCGCAATATCGTTGTCGGGCCGATGGTCACGAACCCGGCGACGCGCGACTGGACCGTGACGGCATCGACCTACGCGACGCTCAATGAGATGTACGGCAATCGCACGGTCTGCGGCATCGGTCGGGGCGATTCTGCGGTCCGTGTCACCAACGGCAAGCCGACGACTCTGGCCACAATGCGTGACTCGATCAACGTGATCCGCGAACTCGGCTGCGGTCGCAGCGTCGACTACAACGGCTCCACGATCACACTGCCGTGGGCGGCCAAGAGCGAGCTCGAAGTGTGGGGTGCCGGCTACGGGCCCAAAGCGCTGAAGATGATCGGCGAGACCTGCGATGGTTTCATTCTCCAGCTGGCGGACCTGTCGATCACCGAGTGGATGATCAACGCCGTCCGGACTGCGGCGAGCGATGCGGGGCGGAACCCGGACGACATCACGATGTGCATCGCTGCGCCCGCCTACGTCGGGCCGACCGAAGACCTGCCATACATGCGCGATCAGTGCCGATGGTTCGGAGGGATGGTCGGCAACCACGTGGCCGACATCGTGACTCGCTATGGCGATGCTGCCCCGGTGCCACAGGCATTGACCGACTACATCAAGGGTCGCCAGGAGTACGACTACAACGAACATGGCCAGTCGGGCAACACCCACACCACGTTCGTCCCCGATGAAATCGTCGATCGCTTCTGCATCCTCGGACCCATCGAGGCGCAGATGGAGAAGCTCAACGCCTTGAAGGCGCTCGGCGTCGACCAGTTCGCGGTCTATCTCCAGCACGATGGCAAGGACCACACGCTGCAGCAGTACGGCGAGCACGTCATTCCAGCGCTGCGTGAACAGGCCGTGGCTCGTCAGTGATCCGGCAGGCTGCGCGGCGATCGGCGCTGTTCGTCGTTGCGCTCGCCGCAGTCGCCGCGACATGGGAGCTGTACAAGGTTGTCGGCCCCGAGACGGGCGGCGAGGTCTTCGGCTGGGCGATCCTGCCGAAGTCGAACGATCGGGTGATGCCACATACATGGGAGATGATCGCCGAGTTCTTCGATCCCGAGACTCGTGGCACGCCGCTCGTGTGGCAGGCCGTACTCGGTTACGCATGGTTCACGTTCCGGCTTGCGTTGTTCGGTCTCTTCGTTGGCACGGTCGTCGGTGTCGGACTGGCGATTCTCATGGCGCGCTTCCGGGTCGTGGAGCGCGGTCTGTTGCCCTATGTCATCGCGTCCCAGACTGTGCCGTTGATCGCCCTCGCGCCGCAGATCGCCACGATCGCCGGTAACTGGGGCCTCCCACGATGGGCGTGGGTGTCAATCCTCGGCGCGTTTCTCGCGTTCTTCCCCATCAGCATCGCGATGCTCAAGGGCCTGAGTTCGGCCCCTGCCGCCTCAGTCGAGTTGATGGACAGTTACGCCGCGAGTTGGTGGACGACATTGGTCAAGCTGCGGCTCCCGGCATCGATGGGCTATCTCGTGCCCGGCATGAAGCTGGCAGCGACGGCATCGGTGATCGGTGTGATCGTGTCCGAGATTTCGACGGGCCTCGCCGGTGGAATCGGCAGGGCGACGTTGCAGTATGCGGCAAAGGCGACCAGTGAACCGGCACAGGTGTACACAGCGCTCATCGGCGCAGGCGCGCTCGGCCTTTTGCTGTATGGATTCGTCGTTGCCATGGAATTCGCGCTCATGCGGAACCGACCACAGGAGGCCACAGGATGACTGAGCATGCGGTGGCAATCAACGGAGCGTCGATGGTGTTCAATCCGGGGAGCGTCGGCCAGTTGGAGGCGCTGCGCGACATCGATCTCGACATCGCGGCAGGCGACTTCGTGTCTCTCATTGGTCCGTCCGGTTGTGGGAAGTCGACGTTGCTCCGGCTGATTGCCAACCTGCTGTCGCCGACTGCGGGCGATGTGTTGGTGAACGGCAAATCAGCGGCACAGGCCAGGGTCGATCAGGACTACGGCATGGCGTTCCAGCAGTCTGGATTATTCGACTGGCGCTCGGTTCGCAAGAACATCGAACTGCCGCTGGAACTGAAGGGCTGGGACAAGAAGCGTCGAGCGGAACGGTCCGCCGAAATGTTGGAATTGGTGCAGCTCTCCGAGTTCGGTGACCATCGGCCGTGGGAATTGTCCGGAGGCATGCAACAGAGGATTGCGATCGCCCGAGCACTCGCCTCGCATCCACCGCTGCTGCTGATGGACGAGCCGTTCGGTGCACTCGACGAGATGACCCGTGAGCACATGCAGTCTGAACTGCTCAGAATCTGTGCCGCTGCCGACACGACGGTGGTGTTCGTGACTCACTCGATACCCGAGGCGGTGTACTTGTCGAATCGTGTGGTGGTGATGTCGCCACGCCCAGGCCAGATCACCGACGTGATCGACGTGGATCTCGGTGCGGCACGAGACGACGACACGCGCGAGGACGAGACGTTCTACAAGAAGATCACCGAAGTACGTGAGGCCCTGCGTGGCGCCGAGCTCGGCGACACCGCCCGGGGGGTCGACGACCGATGAGGCGTGCGCCTTCACTCCTGGCGATCTGGCCACCACTCGTGTTCGGGGTGGTCTTCCTCGCCGTGTGGGAAACGATCGTCGCGGTGTACGACATCAAGAAGTTCCTGCTCCCTGCCCCCACAGCGATCGCATCGGCGTTCGCGGACAATCTCGAGAATGTCTGGGAAGCGGTACTTGTCACCGGCGCCAACGCGCTCGTCGGGTTCGTACTCGGTGTGTTGCTCGGGATCGCCGTCAGCTTCGTGCTCATGCGCTTCAGCGTGTTGAACGAACTCACCACCCCGCTCGCAGTCGCGATCAACGCGGTACCGATCGTGATCATCGTTCCGGTCCTCAACAACATGTATCCGGCCGGGTCGCAGGTTCCGCGCAGGGTCATGGTCGTCCTGATCGTCTTCTTCGTCGTCCTCGTCAACGTCGCGAAGGGGCTGCGCCAAGTGAGCGGCACGCATATGGAACTCATGCGGTCATATGCGGCATCTCCGCGCGAGATCCTCGTCAAGACGCGCATCCCGAACGCGATCCCGTATCTCTTTACGGCCATGAAGATCGCTGCGCCTCTCTCGGTGATCACCGCGTTTGTTGCCGAGTACTTTGGCGGGACCCAGACGGGATTGGGTTCCGCGATCACGTCGAATGCGTCAACATCGAAGAACGACGTGATGTGGGCTTACGTTTTGGGCGCCTGCCTGCTCGGGTTGTCGTTCTACGTGGCATCGATCTGGTTGGAAAAGGCAACGACAAGGCAACACCGCCGAAATCCAGCCATGACATGATGAAGACCAACTACTCCTAGGGGGAGAACACCATGAAGAAACATCCAGCCAAACTGTTGACGGCCTGCGTCGTCGGCCTCGCGCTCGTCGCCGCGTCCTGCGGCAGCGACGACGAACCCGCCGCTGACACGGCCGCACCGGAACCCGCTGCCACGGAACCTGCAACGGCCGACCCGGCCGCGTGTGAGACGACCGATGACGTCAGCATGCAGCTGCAGTGGTTCACCC
Organism: Ilumatobacter sp.; assembly: GCA_018666235.1. Classification (GTDB taxonomy): domain Bacteria; phylum Actinomycetota; class Acidimicrobiia; order Acidimicrobiales; family Ilumatobacteraceae; genus Ilumatobacter_A. The sequence continues at coordinate 5,925 of JABJAB010000069.1, read as the reverse complement.
AGGCTCAGTTCGCGGGCTACTACGCCGCTCAGGACATGGGGTACTACGAGGACATGTGCCTCAACGTCACCATCGTCGAGGGTGGATTCGACATCACGCCACAGGTGCAGCTGGCCAACGGCGATGTCGACTTTGCAACGGCATGGGTGTCGAAGTCGCTCGCGACACGCGAAGCGGGCGCGAACATTGTCAACATCGCTCAGGTGTTTCAACGTTCGGGCACGCTGCAAGTGAGCTTCGCCGACTCAGGCATCACCTCACCCGCTGATTTCGCGGGCAAGAAGATCGGCAACTGGGGATTCGGCAACGAGTTCGAGATCTTCGCGGCGCTCGGCAAGGAAGGCCTGGACCCTGCGACCGATGTGGAACTCATCGGGCAGCAGTTCGACATGGTCGCATTGCTCGAAGGCGAGATCGACGCGGCCGAGGCGATGACGTACAACGAGTATGCACAAGTCCTCGAAGCGGAGAATCCTGACACCGGCGAGCTGTACACGCCGGACGACTTCAACGTGATCAGCTACGAAGAAGTCGGCGTCGGCATGCTCCAGGACGCGATTTGGGCTGACGGCGACAGGCTTGCCAACGACCCCGCCTACAAGGACCAGGCCACTCGCTTCGTCGCCGCGTCGTTGGAAGGCTGGGCGTTCTGCCGCGACAACATCGAGGCGTGCCGCGACATTGTGCTCGCGCAGGGTTCCACGCTCGGCGCGAGCCATCAGCTGTGGCAGATGAACGAAGTCAACAAGCTGATCTGGCCGTCGCCGAACGGCGTCGGCTTCATCGACCAGGTGGCCTGGGATCAGACCGTGGAGACCAGCCTGAGCACACCAAACCTCGAAGGTTCGACGGTGCTCACCGCACCGCCGACCGACGGAGCGTTCACCAACGAGATCGTCGAGGCGGCATGGGCATTGCTCGGAGGTATGGATCTGGACCTGTTCGGACCGGACTATGCGCCGACCGAGGTGACGCTGAACGCCGGAGGCAACTGACGCGACGCGGTCAGTCTGTGCCCGGCGCAGACTGACCGCAGTTGGTCTACGGTTGGGGCATGGCTGAAATCGTCGAATTCGCAAGCAACGGCAACAACGCACGCGGGTACCTCGCGGTGCCCGAATCGGGCAGCGGCCCCGGCATCATCGTGGTGCAGGAGTGGTGGGGTCTGGACTCGGGCATCAAGGAAATGGCCGACCGGCTGGCGACGGCTGGCTTCGTCGCCCTCGCTCCCGATTTGTACCATGGCGAGCTTGCTGAGCACACGGAGATGGACAAAGCCGCCGAGCTGATGAACTCGCTTCCCGCGGATCGTGCGGCGCGCGACATGAGCGGTGCGGTCGACTATCTCGCCGATCACGAGTCCACCACTGGCGATGGCATCGGTGTCATGGGGTTCTGTATGGGTGGATTGCTCACGTTCGTACTCGCTGCGCTCCGGCCCGACAAGATCAAAGCAGCGGTGCCGTTCTACGGCTTTCCGCAAGGTGATGACCAGCCGGACTATTCCAAGATCGAAGCTGCCATCCAAGGTCACATGGCAGAAAACGACGACTTCTTCCCGCCTTCCGCCGCGATGCATCTTCACGATGAGCTCCAAGCACTCGGCAAGAACGCCTCGATCACGGTGCACGAAGGCTCAGGCCACGCGTTCATGGCTCCGCACAATGCCCTGGGCACGCAGGACGCCGAACTCTCGGCGAAGATCTGGCCGGGGGCAACGGCCTTTCTGCACGAGCACCTTGGCTGATTGACGGCTGATTGACGGCTGATTGACGGCTGATTGACGGCACGCCTCTGCGGCTGCCCACTACCGTTGATCCCATGATCATCAGACGTCACACTTCTGCACGATCGCGTCTCGCCGCTGGCGCCGCAGCCATCGCGCTCGTTGCGAGCGCGTGCGGTGGCGATAGCAGTGGCGGAGGTACAGCGGCGTCGTGGTGCGATTTCGTCACCGAGTCCGATGTCGTCGATGAGATCTTCGATTCGCTCGGTGTCGACCCTGCCGAGACCGAGAGCGGATTGAAAAGGGTCGAAGAGTTCGTGAAACGGCTACCGAACGAGGCGCCACCAGAGATCGCCGAGGATGCCACGACGATCGCAGACGGAGCGCAACTGTTGATTGACGCATTTGCCTCCGCCGACTTCGACATCGCCGATGCTGACCTGTCCTTCATGTCTGACTCCGAGTTGGAGGCGAATCTCGATGCCGCTGGCGAGCGAATTGATGTCTATACGCAGAGCGAGTGCGGGCGCCCGTTCGGCGAGGATGACTCAGCTGGCAGTGACCCTGACCCGAGCGAAGATGGCGGCAGCGACAGTGATTTCGACCCGGCGGGTGGCACCTTGCGCGACCAACTCATCGCACAATTCGAATCGATTGGTCTGACCAACGAGGAGTCAAGCTGCATTGCAGCCAACCTCGACTTCTCGGATCCGGCCGTCCAGAGCGGCGATGTCGCTGCAATGCTTGACGTGTTCGGGGAGTGTGGCATCGGCCTGGATCGACTCGCCGAACTCGGCAGCTGACAGGCGGCCGCCCTGTGCCCCTCGAAACGGACGAACATTGATGACTGCGAACGCCCAACGATTTGACGCCGTGCTGTTTGATGCCGGCGGCGTGCTCGTCTTGCCTGATCCCACGGTCTTGGTGCCGTTGCTCGACTTCTATGGCGGTGACACCTCGATCGAGGCGCATCGTCGTGCGCACTATGCCGGTATGCGTGACAAATCGCACGAAGGGTCGTCGGAAGACGAGTGGCTCGTTTACGACGAGGCGTACGTCGCGGCCGTCGGTGTGCGGAGCGCCGAGCGGGACGAAGCAGCCGATGTACTGAATCGCACGCGTACGCCGGATCTGTGGCGGTGGCCGATTCCTGAAACGCTGGTGGCTCTGCGCCGCCTCGCGGATGCTGGCGTGCCAATGGGTGTGGTGTCGAATGCGAGTGGCCAAGTGGAAGGGTCCCTCAACAGGTCGGTCTGCCAGGTCGGCGATGGCCCATTCGTGTCGATGCGCTGCATCGTCGACAGCCACGTGGTCGGGGTCACGAAACCCGACCCGACCATCTTCGACCACGCACTGCCGTATTTCGCTGAGTTCGACCGAAGCCGCATTGCCTACATCGGCGACAGTGTGGCCATGGATATTCGGTCGTCCACGGGAGCAGGCCTCCACCCGATCTTGATCGACCCGTACGACGACCATGCCGGAGCCGACTTCGAGCGGATCGCGTCCGTTGGCGTCATCGCGGACGAACTTTGCAGATAGGGATTCCTCCAGATGACCGAGAACGAACCAGCCACGATCGGCGACCTGCCGACCCCAGCCTTGGTGATCGACCGCCCGACGTTCAACGCGAATCGCGCTGCGATGGATGCGTTGCTGCCAGGGGACAAGCTCCGCCCGCACGTGAAAGCATTCAAGACCACGGCGCTTGCGCAATTGCTTGCCGACGACGGTCATCGGGGATTCTGCTGTGCAACACCCCGCGAGGTCGAAGGGATGGTCGCTGCCGGACTTGGCGACGACTTGCTGCTGGCGAACGAGTCGCTTGACGTTGCTCGCCTTGGCGCGCTGGCGGACCGAGCGAACATCACCGTCGCGGTTGACTCCGAGGCAACGCTCGACGCTGCGATCGCTGGGCGTGTCCGCTCGGTACTCGTCGACGTCAATGTCGGGTTGCCGCGCTGTGGCATCGATCCGGCAGACGCGGGCCGACTCGCTGATCGTGCGCGCGGCGCCGGACTCGAGGTGCGCGGTGTCATGGGGTACGAGGGCCACCTCATGATGGTCAGGGACCCCAAGGAGAAGGCTGACAAGGTTGGTGCCTCGATGGAACTGCTGCTCCGGGCCTCGGCGGACGTCGGTGGCGACATCGTGTCGGGTGGAGGCACGGGCACCTGCCTGACCAATACCTGGTGCACGGAGATCCAGGCAGGGAGCTACACGCTGATGGACACTGATTACGGCAAGCTCGACCTGCCCTTCGAGCTGGCGCTCAACGTCGTCGCGACCGTCATCTCCGTGAACACGAAGGGATGGATCATCGCTGACGCAGGCATCAAGTCGATGGCGATGGACCACGGCAACCCGACATGGGAACACGGTGACGTCTTCTTCCTCTCTGACGAACACATCACGCTGTCGCCGACCAACATCAACGAATGGAAAGTCGGGGACCGTGTTCGTCTCCAGCCCGCGCATGTCGACCCCACGATCGCCAAGCACGAACAGATGTGGCTCGTCGACGGTGACAGCGTGGTTGATCGCTGGGCCGTCGACCTTCGACACTGGTGACCGCGAATCGATTCTCAAGTTGGTGGGGGATTGTGCCGATGTCTCGACAAGTACATCCATGATCCGCGCATCTGGCGCGGCATACAATCACATTGGCCGCTCAGCGGTTGATGCGTGACTGCTCGGGCACCGGGCGAAATATTCGACACGGAACAAGGAGCCTCCAAGATGAGCAACATTCCACCCGCTAGCCAGTACGGAAATCCGCCGACCGAACCGGAGCCGCACGTGATGCGATCGACCGGCCGTGTCACAGCGATGATTGCTCGTTTCATCGGGTATGTCGTGTATGTCTACATCTTGTTCGTCGAGGTCATCTTGGCGATCGGCTTCTTCTTGTTGCTGCTCGGCGCCAACCCGTCGTCTGGCTTTGTCGAGTGGGCGTACCGGAACCTCGACCGCGCCATGAAGCCGTTCCGCGGCATCTTCACCCCGATCGAGTTGGGAACGACAAACGGCAACCAGGTTGAGTCGGTCTTTGATACTTCTGTGTTGTTCGCCATGATCATCTACGGAATTATCGGCCTGCTCGTCCACGCCGCGATTCAGTGGCTCGACCACAAGGTCAAGAAGATCGAACGTCAGCAGTACAACGAAGAAGCCGCATATGAGGCCGAGCGCATTCGCCAGGAAATGCTGCAATCAGGAATGGCCGCGACCACCACGGTCACGCGAACCACACCCACTGCCACGACGTCGACCACGACTGCCATCCCATCAGCGATGCCCGTACCGCCGAGCTCGCCCGGAAACGTCCCGCGGCCGCCGTCAGCACCGCCAGGCTGACACCGCTCCAGCTGATTGGACCCTCAGACGCTCGACGCCTGTCGGCTGGCCGAGGCCAAAGTGTTCGATAACACCAGGGTTCAGTCGGTGATGACCGCGGCGATGACGCTGATCTCCACGAGCAGCGCAGAGCGCGCCATGTGGGCTTGCACGCAGGCTCGAGCGGGAGCCTGTCCGTCAGGAACCCAGGCATTCCAAACTTCGTTCATCGGGGCGAAATCGTTGGCGATGTCGCGGAGGTAGATCGTGGCGGAGAGGATGTGCGACGGACTGCTTCCAGCCTCGGAAAGCAGCTCCTCGACGCGTGACAGCGTCGACCGGGTCTGTTCTTGTACGTCCGCGTCAGCATCTTGCGCGACCTGACCTGACAGATAGATCACGTCACCGTGCCGGACGATCATGCTGGCGCGCGGGCTGGTGTGAAGGCGGGAGATCTCGGTCATGGTGTCGCCACGTTAGGTCGCGCGTTGTCAGGCGGAATGGCCCAGCACGCTGGCGAAGCACTCCAATGTCTGGTCGATGTCGTCATCGGTGGTCTGCCAGCTCGTGACAAGGCGGATGACGCCGGGGCCGATCCGGTAGAAGAGCAGACCAGCCGCCTCCAACCGTGTGGCTGCCCCGTCCGGGACGCGGGCGAACAACATGTTGACGTCGGGTGGGTTGAGGAACTCCACGCCAGCGTCGAGCAGGCCGGTGGCCAACCGCTCCATTTGTCGATTCGAGTGACCGGCCAGCCGCAACCACAGATCGTCGGTGAGGTACGCAATGAGCTGGGCCGACTGGAATCGCATCTTCGACGTCACATGGCCGGAGCGTTTCGTGCGGTAAACGAGTTGGTCGGC
>JABJAB010000008.1 GCA_018666235.1 Ilumatobacter sp. | reverse complement strand
TCGAGGTTTTTCTTCTAAGACCCCATGGCGGGATCTTAGAAGAAAAGATTCACCCATACGGGCTATGGGTTTGGTGCTCGGGGTGACTGCACAAATCACACGGATCCGGGTGTTGTAATCACACGGGTCTCATGGTTTGAATTCGCAGCAGCCGTCCCAGTCGGTTGCGAGCGGCTTACGTGTTCTCGGGTCGTTGAGGCCAAGCCGGGCGTAGTCATCGTTACCGCGGGCGAACTGGCATGGCCAGCAGGCAGTAACAAGGTTGCTGGTTTCGTTTGTTCCGCCCAGTGAGTGAGGCGTGACGTGGTCAATACTGGCCTGGGAGCTCAGGATCAGTCCGTGGTAGTCAGCGTTCTTGGGGCCCCTGCCGAACATCACCGGAAAGACAAGGTTCATACGGGCTATGGGTTTGGTGCTCGGGGTGGCTGCACAAATCACACGGGTCCGGATGTTGTGATCACACGGGTCCGAAGTCGTTGCCTGGCTGCCGCCGCTATCAGGCGCGGTTTCTGTCGTCTTACGTTGGCTGAATCTTCGCTCTGAGATACTGGTGCGGTGCGCATCTTGCTCGTCGAAGACGATCGTCAGCTTCTAGCTGCCACCGCTCGGGGGCTGCGGAACGCCGGGTTGGCCGTCGATGTCGCTGACCGCGGCGAAGATGCTCTAGCGAAGACGGCAGTGAATGAGTACGACGTTGTCGTGCTGGACCGCGATCTGCCGGGCACGCACGGCGATGACGTGTGCCGGTCGATCGCGGCTGGGTCAGCCCGGATTTTGATGTTGACCGCGTTCGACTCTCTTGACGACCGGGTGGCGGGGCTCGGCCTGGGCGCTGACGACTATCTGGTCAAGCCGTTCCATCTCCGAGAGCTCGTGGCGAGAATCCATGCGGTGGGTCGCCGGCCGGGGCAAAGCGCAGCGCCGGTGCTCGAGGTCGGCGATTGTCGGCTCGACCCGCACCTACGCGTGGTCCATCGTGCCAACCGGGTGATCGGCCTCACACCGAAAGAGTTCGGGGTGTTGGAGGTGTTGATGACGCGGAGCCCGGCTCCGGTGAGTGCGGAACTACTCCTGGAAAAGGTATGGGATGAGCACGCAGATCCGTTTACCAACGCAGTGCGGGTCACGATGGTGACGCTGCGCCGCAAGCTTGGTGCGCCGCCACTTGTCGAGACCGTCAAGTCGGTCGGATACCGGGTAACGGCGAGGTGATGGCTCGACTCGGCCTACGGGGTCGAGCTGCGGTTGGTTTCGCGGCAAGTTGTGCGGTTGCGATCGTTGTCTGTCTCGCCGCGGCGGGGGCATTGCTCACCGGCGGACTCCAGGCAGGCGACGACGGCGAGTACTTGACAGAGGCGCTGCGGGAACTCGGGACCGAGCGAGGTGTGGACGCCAGTGAGATTGCTCCTCTTCTGGACTTGGCACTCGATGACGCACCCGTCGGGCTGGACGACGTCGCGAGCGGTGGCCAGCTTGATACTGCTCAGTACGCATTTCTCGATGAGGCATTGGACAGGGCGGAGGAGAAGCAGTTCGATGCCACGGTCGTCCTCTTTGCTCAGATCGCAGTAGGCGTGGCGGTTGCCGGAACCCTGGCGGCAGGCGCCGTCGCGTGGACGCTGATGAATCGGCTGCTCGGCCCGGTGGAGCAGCTTTCGCTGGTGGCGGCGGACGCAGCCGTTGGTGACCTGAGCCAGCGGATCCGCCTCGATGGCCCTGACGATGAACTCAAACGTCTCGCTGACACGTTCGATGACATGCTCGAGCAACTGGAAGTGTCCTTCGAGCGGCAGAGTCAGTTCTCTGCGAATGCTGCTCACGAACTCCGCACACCCTTGGCCGTCATACGAGCAGAGCTCGATGCCGTACGGTCGACCTCGACCGCATCGCCAGAACAGCTCGAGTTTGCCGAGGCCATCGACCGCGCCACCACCCGAGCGGAAGGTCTGGTCACGGCGCTGCTGCAGTTGGGGAAGGCCGAGGCTGGAATCCGTCATCTGGACGATGTCGATCTCGGCGAGATCGTCGGCGATGTCGTCCAACGACAGATTGTGGCGATTACGAGCGCTGGCCTCCAGATCGAATTGGATCTCGGCGAGGGGGACACAGCCCAGATCGATGGAGACGCTGCTCTCCTCGACATCATGGCCCTCAATCTGATCGGCAACGCGCTCAGCCACTCCCGGCCAGATACGAGCGTCGAAGTGTCCGTAATGCCTGAAACCGATGGCACCGTGACCCTGACCGTCTGCAACGAAGCCGATGGGCTCGATGACGATCTCGCGAGCCTCACCGACCCGTACCGCCGCGGTCTTCACGCGGAACGTGGGCACGGGCACGGGCTCGGTCTGACGATCATCCAAACCGTCGCTGCGGCCCACAATGCCACTCTGTCGATTGAGCGACTGAACGACGAGAGGTTTCGGGCGTCGGTTCACTTCCCAGCACCAGCGGTCTCGTCCGGTCAGAGTTGAACCCTGTCGATCTTGCGGGCGCCACCCGCGACGGACGCTGACCAAACGTTCTCCAAACATCGCCGATGCCATGTTCACCACATGAACACTCAGGCGTTGCCCCAGCCTCAGACGTCGCTCCAGCCACGTCGGCCCGGTCGATCCATCGGCCCGTGGCTGGTGACGGCGCTGTTGTTCATGCTCGCTTCGCTGCCGGTTGGCATGCGACTGGCCGACCCCGACGCCGCTGCCCTGGAAGACGCTGAGGCGGCTGCTGAAGTCGAGACATCTGAATCACCCGGGCCAATCGCCGCCGAACCGGGAGAGGCCGAGGAGCGCAAGGAACTGAGCGAAGAGCACGAAGAGCACGAAGGGGATGGGGACGGGGAAGCGGGACAGGCTCAAGTCGGCGGTGGGTTCCTCTCGCGCTTCTTGTCGAGCGACGGCATCGTTCCCCGAGTCTTGCTGCCAGTTCACATCGTGTTGAGCGGCCTCATGATGCTCGTCGGCCCGTTCCAGTTCAACAGTGTCATCCGGCGGCGTTGGCCGAGAGCCCATCGCGGGCTCGGCTACACCTTCTTCCCGGCAGCGATCGGTGCCGGGATCACGGCAATCATGATTACGGTCATCAACCCCACGCGGTACACCACACTGAACTACCTCAGCAACTGGGCCTTCGGCGGATGGCTGACCGCAACAGCGGTGATGGCGCTGGTCATGATCCGCCGCCGCCAGATCAGACGCCACCAGCGATGGGCCATCCGAGCCTTCGGAGCAGCGCTCACCGTGGCGATCCACCGCTTCTGGGGAGTGGTCGCTCTATCGATACCAGCTCTCGACTCCGACGTGATTCCCTTCGACGTCAAAGACATCATGCTGTCATTGGCCACCATCGCCGTGGCTGAGGCCTTGGCCCTACGCACGAGTGGTCGACGCAGGGCACATTGAAGGAAGCTTGAGCCCGAAGCAACGATGAACTCACGAAGCCAGCGTGATCCGCTGAGAGGCGAACACGAGTGTTTGTTGATGTGATTCGACGGGTCCACGGTCATAACCGGTGCCGCAGGGGTCTGCGCTCCCGCCCCGCCGGAGCGGAAGAGGCCGAGTGTGTTCCGTCCTTGCGGATCGGTTTTCTTCTAACAGATCGAGGTTTTTCTTCTAAGACCCCATGGCGGAGGGAGAGGGATTCGAACCCTCGGAAGGTTGCCCTTCACACGCTTTCCAAGCGTGCCGATTCGGCCGCTCTCGCACCCCTCCCGGGTGGACAAACTCAGTGAGATCGTCGGTCGGAAGGATATCCGGACCGGCTATCATTTCGGTCACGGCGATCTCGCCGAGTGAGGTGGTGACCGGGTCCTGTGCAACGGACGCCCGTGAACCAGGTCAGGACCGGAAGGTAGCAGCCTTCATCGGCATCGTCTGTGTGCCGCAGATCGCCTGGTCATCACCTCAGTCGGCGAGATGTCATCAGCAAGTTGCGCTTCGATCTCGGCGTGACCTGCCCAGCAATTCGGTGAAGCTCGCGCCGAGATCGCCGAACGGCTGGTTCAGGGCCACCTCAGCGAGCAAGCCGCTCGGCGTACGCGAGTAGTTCGGGGTTGTCGAGTTCGCCGCAGATCGTTGCGAAGTCCGCTGTCGGACCACCCCACTGCCAATCGTCGACGCTGCCGACCTCGACGTCGTAGTCGAGGGTGGCGATCTGTCGGAAGAGCAACGCATCGTCGAACTGTGCCTGCAGTGTGGCTGCCAGTTTCGCGGCGCCGCGCAGGCCGGGTACGTCCCACTGTCCGGGGGCTGCGGGGATGTTCTCCAAGTGTTCGTATCGAGCGAGGACCGCGCTTGAACTTTTCGCCCCCCAACCGGGAAGACCGGGGAATCCGTCCGCGCTGTCACCGACCAGGCCGAGGTAGTCGGGAATCGACGCTGGCCCGACCCCGAACTTCTCCGTGACCCCGGCTTCGTCGATGATCAAGCGGTTGCGCCGATCGAATTGGACGATGCGGTCGCCCTCGACGCACTGGCCGAGGTCTTTGTCGGCGGTGACGATGAGGACTTGCTCGACTCGTTGGTCGGACCCGGCGATACGAGCGGCGGCGCCAAGTGCATCGTCGGCTTCGAATTCGATCATCGGCCACACGGTGAATCCGGCAGCTGCGAGGGCCCGCTCCATCACGGGGATCTGCTCCTTGATGTCAGGATCCATGTCCTCACCGGTCTTGTAGCCGGGGTACAGGGCATTGCGGAAGCTCTCGATCACGTGGTCCGAGGCGACCCCGACATGTGTGGCGCCGTCTTCGATCAGCGCGAGCGTCGATGCGACCACACCAGCGGCAGCTGCGTGTGGATGGCTGTCGCGATGGCGAGATGCCGTACCGAAGTGCTGGCGGAAAAGTTCGTAGGTGCCGTCGACCAGGTGCACGCGCATCCCAGGAGCCTACGTCTGGCAACGCAGCCCCTGGAACGCCGGCCAAGGGCGGTGGTTTGTGTCATGTCTCTGGCAGCGCTGTGTGAAGTTCTGCCCAAGTGGGCGCAACCGATTGTGGGTCGTCGCGCTCGCCTTCGACACGATCTGCGCCGGTAAGCGCGGCCGCTCACAGCGACGTTTCACCAGCTCACGGGTCCTCCTCGCTGAACAGTTGACGACCCTCAGTAAATCCTCAAGAGGTGCTCGTCATTGGTCGATAGATGTCTGGAGGTCACCTTGACCAATCACCCGACCCCGCATCCGCCACAACGAGAAAAAGGAGGCAGCAATGACTGATGAGCTCAACGCCGTGAAGCAGCAGATCGTTGCTGCGGTTTAGCAACAGCTGACCGAGTACAGCGGACAGGTTCGAAGCGCCGTCCAGGCCCTACGCGACGAGATCTCCGCCGAGCGCGCCGCGCGATCGCAGTCTGACCAGCAGGTCCGAGCGCTGGCTCAGGGCCTTGAACGCGCACAGCAATCCCAGACGGGCTTTCAGTCTGAAGTCCAATGTGTACTCGAGGAACGACTCACTGAAATTGGCGCACACTCCAATCGCCGTCATGAGGAGATGAGTACGCGGCTCGATCGCGTGGTCGGCGAGGCCAACACCGGGCTTGAAGCAGTCGTTGAATCGGTCAGCCGGCCGATTCTGCGCGAACTGGAGCACCGACAGGCCGATCCTGCTGTGGATGTGGGCACCGAATTGACCCACCTGCCGTCGGGAAGCTCCCGATGTTGAGCAGTTTGCTCAAGAACACGGTGACAAGGTCCGAGTAATTGGCCTCGGTACGCAGGACAGCCTCGGTCAGGCCAACGACTTCGATAATAAGTTCGGCACGACTTTCGACATGCTGTGGGACGAGTCGTTCATTTCGTGGCAGACCATTGGCGTCAGTTCGCAGCCAACCGCAGTGATGCTCAAAGCCGACGGCACGCCGATCACTGGCTGGATCGGGTCATTTCCCGAAGATGAAGTCCTCCGGCTCGCCGCCGACAACCCTGCCTGAACCGGTCAGTCCGGGCCTGGCACAGGACGATCCCTGACGACGTCGCAGCCGGCTCAGTCCCAGTCCACGCGCATGTGCTGCATCGCATCGCGTAGCACCGCGGCCAGATCGCGGTCCTTTGGCGGTCGTAAGTCGGCGCGTTCGAGCACGGGAATTTCTGGCAATTCGGTTCCGGGCTGAAGGACGAGCACCGGCCGGAGCGAATCCTCGACGACGTGCGGTGGGGGTGCGGGCGGTGGCTCGTCATCGTGCTCGTCGTCGCGCACGAGTGAGAGATGTCGCCGCGTCCCGCGTGTCGGCGTGTCGTCGAAGTCCGGTGGGTCGGCGAAGTCAGAGGACGGGTCGTTGTCGTCCGCTCCCTGCCGGCGCCACACGTCGAGGAGCGCGGGTTCGATCAGAAACTCATTGCTCAACGTGTACAGCGTGGCGACGACGTGCTTGCAGGCATGCCCGTCCCAGTTGTCGTCGTCCGGACAACTACACGTGCAGGTGATGTCACGCCGCAATGGCATCCCGCTGCCACGGGTGACCTCAACGGTGGCGACGTAAGGCATCGAGCGCGACCCTTGGATCTCGCAGGTGACCACACCTTCGTCGATGATGATGTCGAGCACCGACCCGTCGCTTGCGTACTGCTTGCCACGACGATGCCGCGTCGGGTCGCTCATCTCGGCTGCGAGGACCTTCATCATCGTTGCCGGTAGACGGCCTGGCTGACTTGTGCCGAATGGCTTGCGGGGCCGACTCATAATTCGATCACGCCCATCACGATTCCTGCTCCAACACGACAAGGTCGCGGAGGTCGTCGGTTGACAGCTCGCTCAACCACGCTTCGCCGGTCCCGACAACAGCATCGGCCAGTTTGCGTTTGTCGTCGATGACCTGGCCGATGCGTTCTTCAACGGTTCCCTCGCAGACCAGCTTGTGGACGTTGACGGTGCGTTGCTGTCCGAGTCGCCAGGCGCGATCGGTTGCTTGATCTTCGACTGCGGGATTCCACCAACGGTCGTAGTGGATGACCTGACTTGCCGCCGTGAGGTTGAGTCCGGTGCCGCCGGCCTTGAGTGACACGAGCAGGAGCGCGGGCCCCGTGCCGTCCTGGAACTGATCGACCATCAGGTCGCGTTTGAGGCGGGTGACGCCGCCGTGCAGGAATGGTGGATCGAACCCGAATTGTTCGGTTACATGCTGGTTCAAGAGCTCGCCCATCTCGCGGAACTGGGTGAACACCAGGGCTCGTTCGCCCTGGTGTTGCAAGTCGGTGACCAACTCGTCGAATCGCGTCAGCTTGCCGGATCGGCCTGCCAGGCGCGAACCGTCTTTCAGTGCGTGTGCCGGGTGGTTGCACACCTGCTTGAGCCGCATGAGCGCGGCCAGCACCAGGCCGCGTCGGCGCATCCCGCTCTCTTGTTCGGCGTCGTGGAGGAGCTGGTCGACGATCTTTTGATACAGCGTTGCCTGCTCTTTGGTGAGCTTGGCGTACGCGATCTGCTCGATCTTGTCGGGCAGGTCGGGCAGGAGTCGCTTGTCGGCTTTGGTCCGGCGGAGGATGAACGGTTGCGTCATGCG
>JABJAB010000068.1 GCA_018666235.1 Ilumatobacter sp. | reverse complement strand
GTGTCGTCAGGGCTCGCGCGGCCGGACTTTTACAACTGGCCGGAGGAGCTCGCACAGGCGATCCCGGAGGTTGATCCAGACATCGTCGTTGCGACGTTTGGCGGCAACGACTCCCAAGGCTTGTCGGCCTTCCAGGATGAGTTGCAGTTCGTCGTTGGTGATCCACTCGACAATGAAGTGGAGTGGGCCGAGGAATACACCAAGCGGGCGGGTGACGTGATGGACCTTTTACTCGAAGAGGGCCGGACCGTGATCTGGGTCGGTATTCCCAATGATGACAATCCAGACGTCACCGCCAAACTTGCGATTCAGGATCGCGCGGCCAAAGCGGCTGCCGAGGCCCGACCCGATGTGATCTTCATCGACACCTGGGCTCGTTTCTCCGGACGCGACGGCAACTGGGCCGAGTTCGTCATCGACCCACGCGATGGCGAAGGCAAAGACGTGCGCGCCGATGATGGCTTCCATCTCAATGTCAACGGCGCCGAGATCCTCGCCCTTGACATTGCCCAGGCCATCCGTGATGACCTCCGCGCCCGCGGTGCAAGCATCTAGCCGCTATTGCTGTTTCCCGCGCTGCTGGATTTTTTCTCTGCGCGCTGCGACTTTTTCGGGAGTGAATTGGACGCGGGACCATGCCCGTCCATCTCGTGCTTCAGATTCCCAGGCGTCGTCGTCGGTTGCGATGGCGTCGTAGGTTGACCGGATCTGGCGGACGCCGTCTTGTTCGTTCCCACAGATGTCCAGAGCAATCGATCGGGTAAACGGCAGCAGCTCGGCATGCGGCACGACATGGTTAACGAGACCGAACGCCAGAGCTTCCTCGGCGAGCATGAAGTTGCCGGTGAAGCTCATCTCGCGGGCGCGGCGCACGCCGATCGCCTGCGGGAGCAACACGGTCAGCCCCCAGCCGGGCATCACGCCGACTCGGGAGTGTGTATCGCCGAACTTCGCGTGCTCACTGGCGATGAGGAAGTCGCAGTTCAAGGCGAGCTCGAAGCCACCAGTGATCGCCACGCCGTTGATCGCACCGATCAACGGCTTGCTGAGGCGAGGAAACGGTCCGCGCTCGCTGCTTGATGATGAGCCCAAATTTCCACCCGTGGACCCCAACTCTTTCAGGTCAAGGCCGGCGCAGAATGCTGGGTCGGCACCGGTCAGGATGATCACGTCAACGTTGTCATCGCTTTCTGCCTGGGCGATGAGTGCAGGCAGCCGGCGCAGCACGTCGCTCGACAGGGCGTTGCGCGCCTCAGGGCGGTTCAGTGTGACTGTTGCGATCCGCTCCGTCACGTCGTAGAGCACAGTGTCGTCGGCCATCCCTGCAGTGTCGCACCATTGGCGCCGAGCCGGGTCAGTCGGGGTCGGGAAGAAAGTCGAGACTGAGGTCGCCGAGCTTCACGAGCGTCGAGGCAATCCATCCGCCGAGCGCACCGAAGTGCTCATCGAGGAGCGAGTTGGTGCCGTCGGCCACGGTCGCTTCGGCAAGTTCGTACAGTCCTTCGTAGGTGATCTCGATGGCATGTTCGGACCTTGCCTCGCCAATGTTCGGCGGGTCGTCGGCCGGATCCGGATGGGCGACTTCCGCGGTCATCCCGGCGCGTTCGAGTCGGTCGTCGCCGATGAGCGGGCTCATCTCGGGAACAGTGCTGTAGATCACTGCCGGATCTGCCGGGTCCGTCAGCTGCTGTACCCGTAACACGATCTCGATCTCGATCGCCGGGCGACGTTCGAGTACCTCTTCGAGGTACCAGTGGCGGTAGGCCGCTTGGCTCCACGCGGGCCACTCGAACGTGATGTGGGCGACGACCCGCGGTGGCTCACCTTCGCCGGGCAGGCCGTAGCTCGTCTCCCAGGTCAGATCCCCGGAGAGCACGTCGGACTGAAAATGCTCTTCGAACGCTTGCCGCTCCAGAAAGGCCGACTCGAAGGCATCGCGGAGCGCGCTGATCGCATCGGTGAAGACGTGGTCAAGCATGTGCCCGAGGCTACGGCGTCGAGCCAGGGAGCCGAGACGACGATTGGTCTCGGCTCTCGATACCCGCGGGCGCGACGCCGGAATGGCATGATCGCACGATGTCCCTCGTACTCACCGATATTGCCGATGGCGTCGCCACGTTGACGCTCAACAACCCTGATGAACGCAACACGATGACCCACCCGATGGTCGAGCAGATCATTGCGGCCATGGATCGTTTCGAAGCTGACGAGAATGTGGGGGCCGTTGTGGTGACGGGTACCCCGCCTGCCTTCTGCGCGGGTGCCAACTTGGGAAATCTTGCTGAGGCAACGGGCGAAAGCCTCGGAGTGATCTACGAAGGGTTTCTGCGGATCGCTCGCTCGCCACTGCCGACACTCGCTGCTGTGAACGGTGCAGCGGTCGGAGCGGGAATGAACCTCGCGCTCGGCTGCGACGTTCGAATCATGAGCGACCGCGCCAAGCTTGACACCCGCTTCCTGCAGCTCGGCATTCACCCGGGCGGCGGCCACACCTGGATGTTCCGACGTATTGCCGGCCCGCAGGCAGCGATGGCTGCGGTGATCTTTGGTCAGGTGCTCGACGGCAAGGAGGCTGAGCGTGTGGGCCTGGCCTACAAGTCGGTGCCGGCCGACGATCTCCTTGAGGTGGCCCACGAGTTTGCGGCGAAGGCTGCGATGGCGCCACGGCAGCTCTCCATCGAGGCGAAGCAGACCATCCTCGACATGGCAGACGTCGACAATCATCCTGATGCGGTGGCGCGTGAGCTGCGGCCGCAGTTGTGGAGCACCAAGCAGCCCTGGTTCGCCGAACGCCTGGCGGCCCTGCAATCGAAGATCTCCCGTCGCTGAGAGCGCCGCCCCGGCTCAGGCGCACGTCAAGCCAATTCGCGCAGAATCGTTACACGGATTCCCTGTTCAGCGGTTCATGAGTTCGGCTACCGTGAAGAGTGCAAGCAACCGAAACCATCGCGGCAGAGTCCGCAAAGCAGGAGGTAGCCAATGAGCCAACGCAACCGGGATCGTGATGTTCCGATGCAAGTGAAGCAGGAGGTTCGAGCGCACGCTCATTCTGAGCGGCATCGAATTCACGTGGAATTGCAGTCAGCTGCGAAGGACATCTCCGGCGGGATCGACCCCGCCGACGTGCACGAGCCCGGTGAGGCGTGGAAGCCGATGCACCACCACGATGCCGAGGTGGCCAAGAGCAAGCAGGCCAAACGGTCCGCGACCAAGCGGCACTGGAAGACGAAGATGTGGAAGCGGCGAACGCAGTTGCGTCTCGACCGAACTGCGGCCCTGCGGGCAGCGCGCGAGAACTCCGGCCTCGTCACCTACTGATTTCGACGAAGTTGCGGTCCCTTGGCTCTTAGAGCCAGGCGGCCGCGATTTCCTCGCGCCGGATCGTCCATTCCTCGATGGTCATGGCGTACCGGATGTGGTCTTCCCACACACCGTTGATTTCGAGATAGCGAAGGGCAACCCCTTCGTCGCGGATGTCGAGTTTCTCCATCACGCGGCGACTGTTCGTGTTGCGCGGCACGATGCAGATTTCCACGCGATGGAGGCCCAACTGTTCGAAAGCGAACTGCATCAGGAGTCCGACACCTTCAGCAACGTAGGCCTGCCCGGCGTGATGCCGGTCGATCCAGTAGCCGATGGTCCCTGACTGCATGGCGCCACGGACGACGTTGTTCAGATTGACCTCGCCGGCGACGCGCTGATCGATGAAGAGGCCGAACTGGTAGGCAACACCGTTGACCCGATCGCGATCGCGTTGGACGCAGCGCGAGGTGAATGCTGACCGATCGGTGGTGGGGTCAGGGAGCGTGGGTTGGCGACGCGGTTCCCAGACCGTGAGCCAGTCCGCGTTGCGGGCCCGCACTTCGCTC
Organism: Ilumatobacter sp.; assembly: GCA_018666235.1. Lineage (GTDB taxonomy): Bacteria > Actinomycetota > Acidimicrobiia > Acidimicrobiales > Ilumatobacteraceae > Ilumatobacter_A. The sequence continues at coordinate 123,451 of JABJAB010000068.1, read as the reverse complement.
CACGCCCGGAAGTCGGACGCGGCCAATGGGCGCATGGTGATGCGTTTGCCAGCAAGCCGAATTGGTGAATTCGATCGCGACGGGTGCCTCAGCGCCACGGACTCACGCTCCTCAGGAGTTGACCATGGTCGTGCCCGACGTCATGGTGGAGTGTTGATGAGTCGTTCACAGTCAGCCCGCGTTGATGGCAATCTCGCCAAGATCTAATCGTCGCATGATCGCCAGCACGATGCACAACACGCCGATGAGCGTGTCGACATGTTCAGCTTCGAGGCCGGGGTTGGCGAGCCGCGCGTGCCTCGGCTCGGCGACCAGTGTCCGAAAAACCTCGTCGGCGTCGGCTCGCTGCATGGTGTAGCCGGCTGGCACGTTCGTGTGGCCGATCTCCACGTGGGCCAGAGCCTCAGCGTGGTGCCCGATCGCCATGACCGACGGTGTTGCCAGCACCGTCGGTGCCGCAACGATGATGTCGTCGAAGTAGTCGTGCACGAAGCCGAGCGCGTTGGTGAGCTCGGCAGGGCGTGGTGGGTCACGCTGGAGCTCGTTGTCGCACAAGGTGACCGGTCCGAGCGGAATCTCCCACATGCCGCCGCCCGTCATCGCGATGTCGACGCGATGGTCAGCAATGGCGACGGTCAGCCCACCGAGGTCCGGGTTCTCGGCGGCTACGGCACTCACGCGGTCCCCTCGTCGATGAGAGCGACGACCGGTGCGGGTGGAACTAACCCATCAAGGACGTTGTGATCATCGCCCAGGTGCGCAAGCGTCCACCGGCCGACAGCGTCATCGCCACCTGCGAGGAGGTGCGCGACATGGGCGTGGAGGCACTTGACGCCCTGGCGGGTTCCGCCCACGCCGCCGGACGGGCGCGGGCCGACATGGTTGGCTGGGATCGCAGCGTCGCGTTCCGCGCCGTAGGCGTGATGCGTCATCGTGATGTCTGCAGGGTCGATCTCGCGCTCGGCTGAACGCACGCCGCCAGCCGCCTCGATGCGACTGACCGCTCGCACCAAATCGGGTCCGACGAGGTAATAGCGAGTCGGCATCGGCGTGCCATCGTCGAGGAAGGGCGCGTTGCGGAGCACGACGGGGTCGCCGGACCCATCACGGACGACGACGTCGAAGGCGCTCTGCGGTGGTCGGCCGATCAGTTCCTCGACACGACTGCGATCGTCCATCAGCTCCGTCGGCGACGAAGGAAGAACAGAATGATCAACAACGCCGCAATCGCTGGTGCGGCACGTTTGGCGATGGACGAGCCACCCATCTCCATCAGGTCGATGGCTTCTGCAGCGGGTCCGTCGATCTTGCGGACGGTGGGTTCGGTGCTCTCGGTCGTCGCACCCTCGCTGACCGCGGTCTCCGCTGGCGCGGTCTCTTCAGGCTCGGGGGCGGCGTTGGCGGTGTCGTCGATGCCGTCGGCGTCGATCATCTCGTTGAGGTTCTGGGCGAACTGATCGATCAGCTTGGTGCTGACGTCACCGAGGATGCCGCGCCCGAACTGAGCGATCTTTCCGGTGATGTGGAGGTCGGTGGTGACCACGACCTTGGTGCTGGTCGGCGACAGGCTCTCCGCAGCAGCGGAGATGTCGGCCGAGGCATTGCCTCGGCCCTTGGTGTCGCGGCCCTTGCCGTTGAGTTTGCACGTGTAGTTCTCGTCGTCGCGCTCGACGAAATAGGCGTCGCCCTTGAACTCGGTTGCGATGGCGCCGAGTTTGACCTTGACGTTGCCCGTGTAGACCTCGCCGTCATCGGTCTGGCGAATCTCGGTCAGCTGCGCGCCGGGTAGGCACGGGGCGATGCGCTCGACGTCGGTGATGATCGGCCATGCTTCGTCGATGGGTCGATTGACGGTGAACTCGTTGATCAGTTGTTCTGCCATCGGTGCAGATCCTCCACGGTGTCGATGTCGGCTGGTGAACCCGGGCAGGGTACTTCAACAACGAGGTCGGGACGCTGACGCATCAGAACTCGAGCGCCTTCGTCGCCGCTCGCCGAGAGAAGTCCCCACACAGATGCGTGGAGCTTGACCGGGTTGCTGCGTCGGCCATCGTACGTTGCGACCGTGATGGGCCCTAACCCCTGGGCAACTTGTTGCCAGGCAATGACGTCGATGAACGGCTGATCGGCCAGCCCGACGACGATGGCGTCGGCACCGAGCGCAGCGGCGCTGGTGACCGCCACCTGCACCGAGGTGGCTTGGCCGGCGGCCCAGTCAGGGTTGTGGCGCACCGTGACTCTGTCGTCATCAAGGAGTCGGGCAAGGGCGGGATCAGCCCGCAACGCCGCTTCATCGAGCGCTCCGATGATGATCAACACGGGGCCGAGGCTGGCGTCGAGTGCCCGGGTCAGTGCCTGTTCGAGGATGGTCGGGCCGGTTGCTGTGAGTCGGGCAAGCAACTTGTGCTCGATTTCTTTGAACCGATTTCCCGCACCGGCGGCCAGCAAGACCACGACAACATTGCCGGTTGTCGCGCCTGGTGACACCGCACTTTCTTCACTCACGACCCCAGTGTCGCACGATTGATCCCGGTGTTCTTCATGTCGGTTCGATGACAAGATTTTGTCAAAAGGGGTTGAGTGTGTCGGTTTGATGACGATATGTTACTGATTCGTCACGACGAGTCGACGTTCCACACGACCTCTTTCGCCTATGACTTTCTTCTCCCCTCACACCTTCTTGCGCGCGCTTGGCACCAGTACCGCTGCAGTTATTGCAGTCGTCGCCTTCGCCGGAACTGCATCGGCGCAGCAGCCCGAGCTGGCGGTCAACGCCCTCGCCGCTGAGATCACGACCGAAGCCGACCTCGCTGTCGAGGCCTACGACGTCTACATCGAGTCCGAAGGCCTGGTGGACTACGTGATGTACGCCAAGCATCGCATCGCCACTGCCCGGCTGGCGGCCCGCCAGCTTGGCTACGACGAATTCCTCATGATCGATGCATGGTCTGATGCCAGCCTCGATCACCAACGTGCGGTGCTCGCGGCGATGACCCAGATTGGTGTTCCGTATCGCTCCCATGCGAGCGTCGAGGACGAGGGCTTCGACTGCTCCGGTCTCACTTCGTACGCCTGGCAAGCATCCGGCGTTGAGCTGAATCGCATCAGTGGTGACCAGATTCGCGCAGCAACAAGAGTCGACCGCGACGAAGCGTCAGCTGGCGACCTCGTGCACTACCCCGGTCACGTCATGATGTACCTCGGTGTCGGTGATGCTGTGGTGCACTCGGTGAACACTGGTCGAACGGTCGAGATCGACACGATCTCCAAGACTCGTGTCAGCCGGGTCACCTTCGGCAACCCAATCGACTGACCTTCTGCACCGCACGGGGCCGGGGTGCTGGTCGGTGCGATCCGTCAGTGAATATCGCCGGAGCTGTCTCGCAAGCTCGGCACATGGCGCCCAGTGCGGCGCGCGATGATCTCGGCGCAAATGCTGACAGCGGTCTCCTCTGGTGTTCGTGCGCCGAGGTCGAGACCAATCGGTGACATCAGGCGTTCTGCGTCGCCAGAGGTGACGCCGACGGCAGTGAGACGCTCCATCCGTTTCGCATGGGTCGTACGGCTACCCATCACGCCGATATAGCCGACTCGAGTGGCCAGCGCGCCTTGGACGGCGGGAACGTCGAACTTTGGGTCGTGCGTGAGGATGCAGACCGCATCGCGCGGACCGAGCTCGCTCCCCAGTTCCTCGAAGACTGGCGACGGCCAGGTGACCTTGACCTCGTCGGCCATCGGGAAGCGGCGTCGCGTCGCGAAGACTTCGCGGGCATCGCACACGGTGACGCGGTATCCCAGCACTTTCGCCACGCGCGCGAGCGCAGCGGTGAAATCGACCGCGCCGAAGATCCACATCTGGGGAGGTGGTGCATGGGACTCGATAAAGACTCGCACGGTCGGTTGGTCAATGAGATCCTCTGGAGTGATCTGGCCTTCCGGGCCGTAACTCCGAACGCCGGACCGTGCGGCCTCGAGTTCCGCGACGGCATCTCGTGCGACGACGCGATCGAGTTCTGAATGACCGAGCGAGCCGATGGGCGCTGTGGTGGGTTGCACGAGCAGCTTCGCGCCAACGTGTGGTCCCTCGATCACCGTGGCAAGCGCAACCGGTGACTCGGAGCGCAGCAGCGCCTCGTATTGCTCGAAGATCGACGGCTCGGTCACCAGTTGAGTTCCTCGATGAAGAGATGAATGGTGCCGCCGCACGTGAGACCGACGGCAAACGCCTCGTCATCTGAGTAACCGAACGTTGTGATGCCTGCCGACTCGGTGCCGTCAAGAATCGCAAGTGCCTGACCGACGACAGCGCCTTCGACACAACCGCCACTCACGCTGCCAGCGACCTCGCCCGACTCGGTGACGGCCATTGCGGCGCCCGGATCGCGAGGACCTGAGCCCTCGATGTCGACGACTCGCGCAACGGCGATGCGCTCGCCGGCTGCACGCCAGCGATTGATGTCTTCCAGGAGATCTTTCACAACGGTTCCCTCATCTGCTGATCACGTGGGCGAGTTCCTGCATGGCGTGGATGGAATGTCCTTCCACGAAGTCGTCAACATACGGCAGGGCTGCGGCCATTCCCCGAGCGAGTGGGGCGTACCCTGGCGTGACCTTGAGCGGGTTGACCCACACCAGCCGATGCGTCACCCGCTGCAGCCGCTGCATTTGGGTCGCAAGCTCGTCGGGATCGCCTCGGTCCCAGCCATCGGATAGGACGACGACGATCGAATTTCGGGCGAGCCCGCGCACTCCCCATTCATCGTTGAACTGGCGGAGCCCGACCCCGAGCTTCGTCCCGCCACTCCAATCGAGTACTCGCTGGCCAGCGTCGTGCAGCGCGACATCTGGGTCACGGCTGTTCAACTCCCGCGTGATCCGAGTGAGGCGAGTCCCGAGGGCGAACGCTTCGACTTTCTGGCGGCCGGCGACAGCGGCGTGCACAAATCGCAGCAGCGCTCGCGCGTACGGTTCCATCGAGCCGCTGACATCGAGGACGAGGACGAGGCGGCGCAGTCGCTCGGTTGGCGCTTTGAAGTGACGCTCGATTGGCTCGCCTCCGGCCTTGATCGACGCCCGAACCGTGCGCCGGATGTCGGGACGGCTCGTCGCTCGTTTCGCCGGTCCGAGTCGCAGCGAGCGTCTCGGCGAGCCAACGAGTCGCAGGCTCGACATCATCTCCTGAGCGAGAACGAGTTCGTCGGGGGAGTAGTCAGCGAAGTCCTTGTTGCGCAGAATCTCGGTGGTCGAGAATCGCAACTCAATGGTCTCGTCGTCGTCGCCCTCAGCGGCGTCCGGCCCGTCGTCGGCGCCGTCGTCATCATCGCTGTCGATTGCGATCGTGATTGTCGCCGGATCCTCTGGCTCGTCGTCGATGACGTTGCTGCGCCGGTGCTCGAAGAACACGGCGAAGGCTCGGTCATAGAGCGCGATGTCTTCGGGACGACGGATCAGGGTGGAGCGCCCGGACCAGTAGGCCGCGTCGCGGTCGTCGAGGCCGACCGCACAGAGTGCATCGGCGAATGTGTGCGTACAGCTCGTCGGGACCCGGAGGCCGGCGCCGCGCAGCACTCGGCTGAACGCGACAGCAATTTCGGCAGGGCCGGTCGACAACTCGATCGTGGCGCCCGGGATGTTCGACCGCATCAGATCGGCCCGACCGGGTGGGAGTAGCTCGGCCATCAGGCGTGGAGCAGGCCCTTTTCGATCGCCTGCTTGACGACTTCTCCGATGCCATGCTGCTCGACTCGCTGGTGATCCTCGCGGTACTTGAGGACGGCACCCAGCGTGTTGGCGACCATCGTGTTGTCGAGTTCCTTCGCGCCCAGTCGACCAAGTGCTGTGGCCCAGTCGATGGTCTCGGCGACGCCAGGCGGCTTGTAGAGGTTGAGCTCGCGGAGGCCTTCGACTGCCGCAGCGACTTGCTTGGCCAGGCCGTCTTCAATGCCCGGGACGCGCAGTTTGACGATCGCGACCTCGCGGTCAAACCCCGGGTGCTCGACCCAGTGGTACAGGCAGCGCCGCTTGAGAGCGTCGTGCACGTCGCGTGTGCGGTTGGACGTCAGTACCACGAGCGGGGGACGATCGGTCGAGAACACGCCCACTTCGGGGACGGTGACCTGGAAGTCGCTCAGGATCTCGAGCAAATATGCTTCGAACTCGTCGTCGGCCCGGTCGACCTCGTCGATGAGCAGGACGGGCGGCGGGCCCTCGGTCGGTTCGATCGCTCGAAGCAGAGCGCGCTTGATGAGAAATCGCTCACCGTAGAGCTCAGACTCGAGTGCATCAGCGGTCATCTGCTGCGATTCGCCGGTGGCCTCCGCTGCGCGCAGGTGCAGGAGTTGCTTCGCGTAGTCCCAGTCGTACACCGCCTGGGCGGCGTCGATGCCCTCGTAGCATTGCAGACGGATCAGCTCGCCTCCGGTCGCCGCAGCCAGGCTCTTGGCCAGCTCGGTCTTACCGACACCTGCTTCGCCTTCGAGGAGCAGCGGCCGCCGGAGCGTCATCGCCAGGAACACTGCGGTTGAGATGCCCTCATCGGGCAGGTACCCCTGCGCCGACAACGCGGTACTGACATCAACTGGGGTCACCATCCCGACGATACCCCAGTAGATCAGATCGTGGACCATCCAGATTCGCACCAAAAACCGGTCACGTTTTGGGGCGCAGCGGCCAGACTGCGGCATGTTCGACGTGCGGGTCTGGGCGCCGCTTGCCGAAACGGTTGAGGTCCAGGTGGCCGACGGCGACCGGATGCACCTTCGGCGCGAGGGCGACGAGTGGGTCGGCGTCGTTCCGCCGCTGAGTCGATATCAGCTTCTCGTCGATGGTGGCGCCGGGCTCGTTGACCCGATGGCGACACAGGTCTGGTTCAGCGAACATCACGAACGGTACGTGCCGGATGCCTGGGCCGTGGCGGCAGCGTGGCCGCCACCCCAACCCCAGCGTCGGACGACTCGACCCATCGTCGTTGCCGAGGCACACGCGCGCGGTATGACGATGGGTCTCAATCGTGACGATGCCGGCGCGCTCGCCACTGTGGCGACCGACTTTCCCCGTCTGGCCGAGCTTGGCATCTCGGTGCTCGAGCTCCTGCCGATGCACCAGTTCGATCCGGCGGAAGGCAATTACTGGGGATACATGCCGCTTGTGTTTGGGGCGGTGCACGGACAGTACGGCACCGCAGCGGACATGGCGGCCCTCGTGGCGACTGCACACGACCACGACATCGAGATCTGGGTCGACGTTGTCGTCAACCACACCACCGAAGAGGACGAGCACGGTCCGACGCTCAGCCTCCGAGGTCTTGCCGACGCCGACTATTACGCCCGCGGTTCGGACGGCGCCTACCTCAACGACGCTGGTTGCGGCAACATCATCGACGCAACCTCGCCGGCTGCGCGCCGTCTTGTGATGTCGGGTCTCGATCGACTCGCAGACCTCGGTATCGACGGGTTTCGCTTCGACCTGGCTGCTGTTTTGGCGCGCGATCCCAACTTCATTCGCGACATCGGCGACTGGGCGGAACGACGCAATGTGCGGCTGATCGCTGAGCCGTGGGATCTCCATCGGTATCTCCTCGGTCGCGAGTTTCCCGACGATCGGTGGGGACAGTGGAACGGCAAGTTCCGGGACGACATGCGGGGCTTCCTGCGCGGCGAGGATGGTCTGGTTCCGGCGCTGATACAGCGAGTGCAGGGCAGTCCCGACCTCTTCGACGCTCCGCTCAACTCGGTCAACTTCCTGACCGCGCACGACGGATTCACGCTGTACGACCTGGTTGCGTACGACCGCAAACACAACGATGCGAACGGCTGGAACGGCACCGATGGGACCGACGACAACCGATCGTGGAACTCGGGGTGGGAGGGCGACGTCGAGGTCCCTGCCGAAGTGATGGCGACACGTCGGCAGCAAATGCGTAATGCGATGGCGTTGTTGCTACTGAGTCATGGCACACCGATGTTCGTGCTCGGCGACGAATTCGGGCGTACCCAGGGCGGCAACAACAACCCCTACAACCAGGACAACAAAACATCGTGGGTCGACTGGGAGCGACGCAATGAATTTGTCGACCACGAGGACTTCGTCCGTCGGCTGATTCTGCTGCGGGCCCAGCACCCGGTGTTGTGGCAGGCCGAGTCGTGGGGGAGCGACGTCGAGTGGTTCGGCGCCGACGGGCCGCCTGACGTGGCATCGCACTCGCGTTCGCTGGCGTGGCACGTCGACGGTCTCTACGTGATGGCGAACATGTGGTGGGAGCCGCTCGAGTTTCAGGTCCAGGCGCCCGGCCCGTGGCAGGTTGCCGTTGACACCAGCCGCCCGGTCGGCTTCCTCGAGGACGGCGGCCCCGCCGGCGCCAGCGTCGAGGTCGCGGCCCGATCGATTGTCGTCCTCACCACTCGTCCGCAGCCTTCCCACGCTCCCGCCCCACCATCCTGACCATCCTGAAAAATGTGGGGTCAGCGTCGGAGACCGACGTTTTTCCCACACATTTCGGGAGATTGGGTGGAAATGCGCGATCATCTGAGCCATGGCAGTGCAGCAGAACGTCGGGCAACTTCTCACCAAGCGGGCATACCGCGAACCGGAGATCGAGGCGATCTTTGAACCGTCGAGCGATCGTCGTTTCTCATTCCGGGAGTTGAACGATCGTTCAAACCAGGTCGCTCACGCGCTTCGCCAGAGCGGTGTGCAACACGGCGACCGTGTCGGCCTCCTCCTGATGAACGGCGTCGAATTCGTCGAGTCGTTCTTTGCGGCTGGCAAGATCGGCGCCGTCAATGTCCCGCTCAACTGGCGTCTCGTTGCGGATGAACTCGAGTTCATCCTCGCCGACGCCGGTGCGACTGTGCTGGTCTACAGCGCAGACTTTGCAGAGGTCGTGAGTGAGTTGAAGGGTCGCGGCGGCAAGACCGCGATCACCACATGGATCCAGGTCGGCGGCGATGCAATGGACGGCGCAGTCGACTACGACGACTGGAGGTCGACAGCCGCGACCGACGAGCCCGCTCCCAGCGGGTCGGGCGACGACCTGATGTTCATCATGTACACAAGCGGGACCACCGGCCTCCCGAAGGGTGTGATGCATTCCCACGACACGGTGCTGTGGTCGATCCTCACCGCTGTTGCCACCGCTGACTTCGAAGCCGGCGACCGCTACCTCATCTCGTTGCCGATGTTCCACGTCGGCGCTCTGAATCCGGTGCTGTGTTGCATCTATGGCGGATGTTCGATCACTATCCTCAAGGCGTTCGACCCACTCCAGTCATGGGAACTGATCCGCGACGAGCAGATCACGATCACGCTGATGGTGCCAGTCATGTTGCAGTTCATGCTGGCGGTTCGGGACCCCGAGGTCCACGATGCGAGCTCGCTGCGCTGGGTGATGAGCGGCGCAGCGCCTGTCGCCAAGACCTTGATCGAGCAATACAACGACCTCGGTATTGAGATCCACCAGGTGTATGGCCTCACCGAGACGGGTGGCCCGGGCTGCCTCATCAGCTCTGCTGATGCGATCAAGCGAGCCGGGTCGACCGGTAAGTCGTTCTACTTCACGCAGGTCCGGGTGATCAACGAAGCCGGTGCCGATGTCGGCGTCGACGAATCAGGCGAGGTCCTGATCAAGGGACCGAACGTCATGGTCGGTTACTGGAATCGTGCCGAGGCGACGGCAGAGGCTCTTGTCGACGGGTGGCTGCACACCGGTGACGTGGCCACCATGGATGCCGATGGCTTCGTCACCATCGTCGACCGAGTGAAGGACATGCTGATCTCTGGTGGCGAGAACGTGTACCCGGCCGAGATCGAGAGTGTGCTGCTCGCTCATCCGAAGATCGCCGATGTCGGCGTGATCGGTGTGCCGTCGGAGAAGTGGGGCGAATCGCCACTCGCTGCTGTTGTGCTGAGTGATGAGTCGTTGACGGCCGACGAGGTGATCGAGTTCTGCAAGGGCAAGCTGGCGCCGTTTAAGGCGGTAAAGGCAGTCGAGTTTGTGACCGAGTTGCCGCGGAACCCGAGCGGCAAGATCCTCAAGCGTGAGCTCCGCGACCAGTTTGCCGAGGCCCGCACCGACTGATCGGATCCGGGACATCGGCGGGGCGCGGGCGCGATACGTTCTCGACGTATGGATCTTGGAATTTCTGGACGTCGTGCGGCTGTGGCTGCTGGATCATCGGGGCTTGGTCTCGGGTCGGCACAAGCCCTGGCTGCCGAGGGTGTGCACGTTGCAATCTGCGGACGTAACGAGGACCGGCTCAAAGCTGCCGCTGCAGTGGTCGGGCACAACTGCATACCGATCGTCGCCGACGTGTCCACGCCCGAGGGCGCGTCAGGGTTTGTCGACGCTGCTCGGAGTGCGCTGGGCGGAGTCGACATCCTCGTGCCGAACGCCGGGGGACCACCTCCCGGCAACTTCGAAAGCACGGACATTGACGCCTACCCGGCGGCGCTCGAACTCAACCTGCTCTCGATCGTGGCAATGTGCAAGGCGGCGGTGCCGGCCATGCGCGAGCAGCACTGGGGACGAATCGTCGCCATTACGTCACTGTCGGTGCGTCAGCCGATGGCCAACCTCATTCTCTCGAACACCGCGCGGGCGGGAGCGACCGCCTTTCTCAAGACGCTGGCGCTCGAGGTGGCAGAAGAGGGCGTCACGGTCAACACTGTGCAGCCGGGAGTTCACCGGACCCCGCGGCTCGATGCGGTCTACAGCGTTGACCAGCTCGACTCGATGCGTCTTGGTAACGCCGATGACTTCGGCGCACATGTCGCGTTCCTGTGCGGCGAGCCCGCCAAGTTCACCACCGGCCTGCAACTCCACGTCGACGGTGGCGCCTACACGGCCTTGCTCTAGCAAGAGCTCAGATGACGCCCAGTGCGGTGAGGTCGAGATCGAGACTCGCGGCGAACAGAGCGTCGGCGTCATCGAACACCGTGTTGAAGGTACCGAACAGTTCGAAGCTGACCATCCCAAACAATTTCGCCCACTGCGTCACGCCCAAGAGCAGCACGTTCTGATCGATGCGGCCGCCGAGCGGGCCGGACATTGCGTCGAGTTGGTCCTGCAGCGAGGCCGGGAGGTTTCGCGACAGCCGGAGCGAGAGGCTGTCGAGGTCGATGTCCGCCAGGATGCTGCTGAGCACCGCAGCGACCCGGGTCGCAGGGTCGACAGTGTGCTGAGGAGCGGCGTATCCAGGGACCGGTGATCCGTAGATCAGCGAATACTCGTTCGGATTCGAGCGGGCCCAGTTGCGCACCGCGTGCGCAGACGCGCGGAACCGGCCGGCGACATCAGCGCGCTCGCATGCGGCCTCGGCGATCTCGACGGCATCGCCAAGCTCGTTGTAGGACTCGACGATCAACTGGGTCAACAGTGCATCTCGGCTGGGGTAGTAGCGGTACAGCGCGGAGGAGGCGAGGCCGAGCTCGCGTGCGATGGCCCGGACAGAGAGTCCAGGGGCGCCTGATTCCGCGAGGTGTTTGCGAGCGATGCGCGAGACGTCGGCCAGCAATTGGGTGCGGGCGCGTGCTCGAACCCCCATGGGTGCGTGGTCGAGGTCATCTGGGGTGACGGCGTCGGGCATCCCTGCATTCTGCTGGATCCGATGGGCTCACGTCCAGAATCGAGAGCAGATGTCACAAAAGAGAGCACCGCTCTTGCAGTTCGAGACGCGAACCCGCATACTTGAAAGCGAGAGCACCGCTCTCTGATTCTCGAACTCGACAAGGAGCACCAATGAACAACTCAACCACCCACGTCATCGTCGGCGCCGGACCAATCGGGAGCGGAACAGCTCTCCGCCTTGCTGCTGCTGGTCACAGCGTCGTCATCGTCACCCGTTCGGGGTCGGGCCCCGACCATGCGAGCATCGAACTGGTCGCGGCTGATGCCGCTGACCAGGCACGACTCACCGATATCGCTGTGGGGGCGGAAACGATTTACAACTGTGCAAACCCGCCATACCACCGTTGGGCGACCGATTGGCCGCCACTCGCGGCGAGCCTGCTCGGTGCCGCCGAGACCACCGGTGCCCGGCTGGTGACGATGAGCAACCTGTATATGTACGCCGCAGACAGCTCTCCGATGCGGGCGACCGACCCGCTTGACCCGCCTTCGAAGAAGGGGGCCATCAGGGCTCAGATGTGGCGCGACGCGCTCGGGGCGCATGAGGCGGGTCGGGTCCGCGTCACCGAAGCGCGAGCGTCGGACTACTTCGGACCCGGCCTCGGCCAGAACGGCCACTTCGGCGATCGCGTGATGCCCAAGCTGATCGCAGGCAAGGCAGTCTCGGTCATCGGCCGCTCAGACGTGCCGCACAGTTGGAGCTACGTCGGCGACGTGTGCGACATGCTGGTCGTCCTCGGCACCGACGATCTCGCGCTCGGTCGGGCCTGGCACGTTCCAACCCAACCGCCGATGTTCGCCCAGGAACTGGCTGACGAAGTGAGTCGAATCGCCGGGCACGGCTCGGCCACAGTGAAGACGATCCCGAGCCTCCTCTTGGCACTGGCCGGTGTGTTCTCGAAGCCGATCCGGGAGATCGGCGAGATGCTGTATCAGTTCACCGCACCGTTCGAACTCGATAGCAGCGAGACGACCGCGACGTTCGGGCTCGAAGCAACACCACTGTCTGCACAGATCGACGCCACGATGACCGCGTACGGCGAACCTGCTCCGCAGGTCACCGCCAGCGTTGCCTGAGAGCTCTCAGGCCGTGGTGGCATCGGCAGACACGAGCGAGTCGCGGGTCTTGTCCGCCTCGTCATCGCCGAGCATTACATCGTCGATCGGCACGGAACGTGTGGCAAGCCAGACTTCGATGCGGTTCCAGAGCCAGAACGAAGCGCCGACGAGTAGCCAGCCGGCGATGGCGTCGACGATGTAATGCTCGGCGAAGTAGGCGAGGGCGACCGCCATGGCGAGGGGGTACGCCAACATCGCGACTCGGGCCCATGGATTGCGGACCCAGGGCCAGAAAAAGACCACGACGAACAACGCAAATGCCGAGTGCAGCGACGGCATCGCCGCGACCTGATTGGCCCAATCGCGACCGGTATCCCAGGCCTGGACGAAGCTCCCCAATCCGACGTAGCGCCAGCCGACACCGGTGTGGCGTGAGAGCGGCGGAAGCGCCTCGAGGTCAAGTCCGACCCGGTTTGTGCCGCCCGCGGCCATCCACGGTGGAGCGGTCGGCAAAAGAATGAACATCACGCACGCGCCAAACAGCAGCGTGGCGAATCGTCGCATGTAGCGAACCCATTGGTGTCGATTGATCAGCCAGAGTGCACCGATCACGATTGGGGGAACGATGAAATGGGAGTAATAGACGAACGACCCGACGACGTCGTACCACTGCACGTCGGTCACCGTGCGCAGGACTGCCTCGCCGTTCACGATGCGCTCGGCAACCTCGGTTCGGTGAAACGCGGCTTGCAGTTCCACCACCGGGTCGGCGCCGAAGAAGAGGAACCGATCGAGGTCGCGCACCGACTCGACCTGAATCGGCATGCCGAGACCGTCGGCGATGCCACGGCTTTCGTCGTATGCCAGCCACATTGCGACGAAGAGACTCAGGTCGCCAGCAGAGCGCACCCACTCGCGCCAGGGCCGGCCAACGCTGGCGACGGTCAGGAAAATTGCGAACGACCACAGCACCGACACGCGATCGATGATGATGCCGTTGGCAAAGAACCACCACACGTACGCGACGACGTACACGCCAATGAGCGACCAGCGAATTCTTGCCCACTCGATGCCTGCTGTGCGCAAGGCGCCCGCGTACAGCGCGATTGCTGACAGGCCGATGAGCGAATACCAGAGCACCCGCCACAGGCCTGAGTTCGAAATCGCCAGCAACATGGTCCGCAAACGCTACTGGTCAACCGTCAGCAGCCAGCACCTGAAAATTCACCGATTGGGTGAACCTGCGGTGCTCAGGTGGAGGCGATGGTCAGCGCACGCTTGGTCAGGACACGTGCGAGGTGCTGGCGGTACTCGACGCTGGCATTGAGGTCGCCCGTTGGGTCGGCCTGTGCCGCAGCCTCGGCGGCTGCGTCTTCGATGGACGCGCCGCTCGCGATGGCGGCACTGACGCTTGTCGCAAGAATCGGCACAGAACCCATGTTGACGAGGCCGACACCCGACTCGGTTCCGTTGCGCCACGCAGCCACGCCGACAATTGCCCAGTCCTGGGCGCGGCGGTTGAACTTCTGGAAGCTCCAGCCGGCACCGTTCATCTTGGGGACGCGGATCTCGGTGAGCATCTCATCTGGTGCCAGCGCGGTCGTCAAGAAACCCTCGAAGAAGTCGCCTGCAGCGATTTCGCGAGTGCCGTTCGGGCCTTGGGCTACATAGGTGGCGCCCATCGCCAGAGTGGTGGCGGGCAGGTCGGACGCTGAGTCGCTGTGCGCAATTGAGCCACCGATAGTGCCGCGGTGACGCACCTGCGGGTCACCGACGTGACCTGCGGCGTGCGCGAGTAATGGCGCATGCTGCTTGAGCACGTCAGAAGTTTCGACATCCATGTGGCGTGTCATCGCGCCGATCGCGATGTGGTCGCCGTCTTCACGGATGTAGGACAGGTCGGACAAGCGGCCGATATCGACCAGGACCGACGGCTGTGCCAGGCGCAGCTTCATCAATGGCAGGAGGCTGTGGCCGCCCGCAATGAACTTGGCCTCGTCGCCGTGCTGGCCGATGAGGCTGATTGCCTCTTCAGCAGATTCGGCGCGGACGTAGTCGAACTGTGCGGGGATCACTGGTTGGTCTCCTGATGGTTGGCTTGGGCTTGTTGAATTGCATTCCAGACGTTCAGCGGACTCGCTGGCATCTGGATGTCTTGCACGCCGAGCCCCGAGAGGGCATCGACCACGGCGTTCATGACGCACGGGGCAGCGCCAATGGTGCCGGCCTCGCCGACCCCCTTGACGCCGAGTGGGTTGCTGGGCGAGGGCGTGATGCTCTCACCGAGGGTGATCGGAGGAACATCGCTGGCCGCCGGCACGAGGTACTCCGCCAGGGTCGACGACTGCAGGGTGCCGTCGTCGTCGTAGCGAGCCTCTTCATAGAGCGCTTGTGCGATGCCCTGCACGACGCCGCCGTGCACCTGGCCGTCCACGATGAGCGGGTTGACCTTGTTGCCGCAGTCGTCGACGGCGACATACTGCAGCAGATCAACATCGCCGGTCTCGGTATCGATCTCGACGGCACACATGTGCGTCCCAAACGGCCACGAGAAGTTCGGCGGGTCGTAGGTGACCTGCGCTTCGAGGTTCGGCTCGAGGCCATCGGGAAGGTCGTGGGCCGTGAACGCTTCGAACGCGATGGCGGCGAGCGGCATTTCCTTGTCGGGCGAACCGGCGACGCGGAACGTGCCTCCGGAGAACTCGAGGTCTTCCTCGTTGGCCTCCATCTGATGAGCCGCGATCTTGCGGGCCTTGTCAATGACCTTGTCGCAGGCCATGGTGATCGCAACACCGCCGACGGGCAACGAACGCGAGCCGTAGGTGTCGAGCCCGAGTGGAGCGATGGCCGTATCGGAGTGCAGCACGTCGACGTCGGCTGGATCGACGCCAAATCTGTCGGCGGCGATCATTGACCAAGCCGTTTCGTGACCTTGCCCGTGCGGGGCGGTGCCGGTGACCACTTGGATCTTCGAGGTTGGCAGCACTCGGACGGTGGCTGATTCCCAACCGCCTGCTGAGTAGTTCAGTGACGCGAGCACTCGTGATGGGGCAAGGCCGCACATCTCGAAGTAGGTCGATACCCCGATCCCCAGTCGTTTCGTCGACCCGGGTGTGTTCTGTTCAGTCTGGCGGGCGCGCATTCCGGCGTAGTCGAGGAGACCCTCGGCAATGGAAGCTGCCTTGTCGTGATCGCCTGAGTCGTACACCAGACCGGTGAACGCCTCGTACGGGTAGGACTCTTTCGGGATGAAGTTGCGGCGACGCAATTCGAGCGGATCGATGCCAACCTTGCGGGCGAGCGCATCCATGGCATGCTCGATTGCGTAGGTGGCCTCGGGTCGGCCGGCGCCGCGGTACGCATCGGTCGGCGTCATGGTGGTAAAGACGCCGGTACATGAGAAATCGTATGCCTTCGGCAGTTCGTACACGCCGGCATAGAGAAACGCGCCGAACAGCGGGATGCCAGGTGTAACGAGTTGGAGGTAGGCGCCCATGTCGGCAGTGAGCCTCACCCGCATACCGGTGAGCTTGCCGTCAGCATCCGCAGCGAGTTCGATGTCCTGAATCTGAGCACGACCATGGACCGTGGCGAGGGCATTCTCTGAGCGTTCTTCGTTCCAGCGGACCGGCACCTTGAGGGTGCGGGCCAGCTGCACACACAGCAGTTCCTCGGCGTAGACGTCGAGCTTGGAACCGAAGCCACCGCCGACTGCGGGGCACACCACACGTAACTGGTGCTCAGGAATTCCGAGCGTCAGCGCCGTCATCACCTTCAAGATGTGGGGCACCTGTGTGGCGGAGTACAACGTCATGTCGCCACCGAAGGGCTGCGGCAACGCGACGACGGCGCGTGGTTCCATCGCCATCGGGATCAGACGCTGTTGGACGTAGCGTTCAGACACGACATACGCAGCCTCGTCCATGGCCTTTTGGCAGTCGCCGTCGTTCTCCTCAATGAGGAGCGGCCAGGTGTAGCTGGCATTCGTTCCGAGTTCGTCGTGAATAACGACGTCGTCGGACAGCGCCGCTTCGAGATCGATCACTGCGCGATGCACGTCGTAGTCGACGTCGATCAACTCGATCGCATCATGCGCGATCGAGTCGGTTTCGGCCAGCACGCAGGCGACGCCGTCGCCGACGTAGGCGACTTTTGATACCG
The DNA here is from genome assembly GCA_018666235.1 of Ilumatobacter sp. Classification (GTDB taxonomy): domain Bacteria; phylum Actinomycetota; class Acidimicrobiia; order Acidimicrobiales; family Ilumatobacteraceae; genus Ilumatobacter_A. The sequence goes on along the minus strand of JABJAB010000068.1, from coordinate 106,608 downwards.
CGAGCGGATAGTGCGCCGGGTTCTTCATGTCGTCGGTGACCGGCCACGCGCACGGCATCGGTGCGGCCCACTGGTCAGCCATGTCGGCACCCGTGTAAACGCTGTGTACCCCGGGCAATGCCAGGGCCGCTGACGTGTCGATCGAGGTGATCGTCGCGTGCGCGTGGGGGCTCCTGAGGACGGCCATGTAGAGGGCCCCCGGTACCACCATGTCGTTGGTATAGACCGCTTCGCCCGTGAGGAGCGCTGGGTCTTCCTTGCGGAGCATTCGTTGGCCGAGCACTCCGTTGCCGGCGGCGATTGATTCGTCGCTGGCGGTTTGATTGTCGATGACTGTCATTGCTGGACCCCCATCCAGTTCAAAGCCGCCCCCAATTGATTGTTCGTGAACTCAGGCGCTCGCCGCAGCGAGGACTGACTTGACGATGTTGTGATAGCCGGTGCAACGACAGAGGTTGCCTTCCAGGCCAAGCCGGACGTCCTCTTCGGACGGGTTCGGATTCTCGTCGAGCAAGCTCGTGGCGGCCATGACCATGCCGGGTGTGCAGTAGCCGCATTGCAGGCCATGGTTCTCCATGAAGGCCTGCTGCATCGGGTGCAGCGTGCCGTCGGCGTCGGCCATGCCTTCGATGGTCTTGATCTCCTGGCCATCGGCCTGCACCGCAAGGATGGTGCAGCTCTTCACAGCCTCACCATTGAGATGGATGGAGCAGGCGCCGCACGATGACGTGTCGCAGCCGATATTGGTGCCGGTCAAACCGGCGTGCTCGCGGATGTACTGAACAAGCAGCGTGCGCGGCTCGACGTCGTGCGTCTGCTGTGTGCCATTGATGTTGATCGAAACTTCCACGGAGAATCCCCCAGGTTTGTCGTGTGCGGACGTGTGCCCACCATCATGCCTCATCCGGCGGTGGCGAACGTCACGGAGAGTCCCCTCGTGCGCAAGTTCTTGCGTCCGCCGGCCGAGTCAACACGTTGGGAGTACCAACGGCGGTGTCGTCGCCTTGGGCGACAGCTACTTGCTGGCGTTGGCGATGGCGACGCGCGGGTCGCGATTCGCGTTGCCCGGATCCTGCAGTGAATCGCGGAACGCGACCATGGCATTGAGTCGTTGGTCATCGTCGAGTTCGGCGTCCATAATGCGCATCACGGACGGCTTCAGGTCACCGAATTCGAGCACGATGTCGTGGGCGACCTGATCGCTGGCGGGGAGCTCCTCCAACGGCGTGTTGCCGTCGAACCAGGGGCTGAGGATGGGCTTCTTGACCGCCATGGGCGTTCTCATTTCAATCGTCGAACGGAACACCGTACCGGGCGCTTGGGCAATCGAAAGAATGCGGCTCAGCTGGTGAGCTCGATGATGTCCTTGACCGACAGGTAGATCAAGAAGCCGATGATCACCGACGCAAACACCGTGTAATGCCAGCGCTTGGGGTGGTCGGCGCGCCAGAAGCGGCGAATCGAATAGACGATCGCAATCATCGCGAGGACCCCGATCACGAGACCGATGGCTGGGCCGACGCCGCTTGCGACCCCGACGATCGGCAGCACAAACGGCAACACCAGGTACATCACGATGCAGCGGCAGGCAGTGATCACGATCGACTTCTGGAATGCTGATCGGGCCTCGGCGTCCGTGGAGGTCTTTCCCTCGGGGAGTCGGAGTAGACGTCGCATGAAGCGGTCGGCCGACGAGTTGGATTGCACGCGAGGCGCTACCGACGAGGCCTCGGTGGTGGTGTCTGCCGTCGCGCTCACTGTCGGAGAACGGTACTCGCTGATCGGTCTGTCAGCACATCGTCAGGCGGAGACAGCGGCCAGCACATCGGCCGGGTGGTCGACGATGCGGTGAGCGCCGGCACCGCTCAGTTCGTCGGCCGAGCCAAAGCCCCAGGTGACGCCGACACAGTCGATGCCGTTGGCGAGCGCTCCCTCGACGTCATGATCGCGATCGCCAAGCATCACGACATGATCCCCGGGCGCAATGCCGAGTTCGGCCAAGCAGTAGGTGATGACCTGGTCTTTCGAACGGCGATTGTCGTTGAGGGCTGGGCTGGCGCCGGCTTCGTAGACGAAGTGCCGCGCGACGTCGAAGTGGGCGGTGATGCGCCGTGCGACCGCTTCAGGCTTTGCCGTGGCGAGTGCGAGGCTGAGACCGTCACGCAGCAGAGCTTCGAGCATCTCGGGGACGCCCTCGTACATCGCGTTCTCGAAGAGGCCGATGTCGTTGTACCGTTCGCGGTACTTCGCGACGACGGGGGCCATCTCGTTGACGGGCACACCGAGGATGGGAAACGAGACCTCGAATGGGGGCCCGATGATCGAACGGACCGCATCGTCGGTGGGTGGCTCGTATCCGCACTCGGCGAACGCGTACTGCAGTGATCGGGCGATGCCGGGCAGCGAGTTGGAGATCGTGCCGTCCAAGTCGACGAGGACGTGAGTGCGGCTCATGAGCTGCGGCGTCGGGTGAGCTCGCCGAGTCGGTGCAGGTCATCGGCAGTACCGACCGCGATGATGATGTGATGTGGCTGGATGTGTGTGTCGCCGGTCGGGTTGGTCGTGAAGACGCCGTCGGGTGAACGCAGTGCGAGCACGAGCGCCCCGCTCGCCTCGCGGAGGTTGGCGTCTTTCAGTGTCCTGCCGGCCAGCACCGACTCCGGTGGCACATCGAATTCCTGCATTCGGAACTCGAGTGAACGTTCATGCATGACCACGTCGATGAACTCAGCGACGTGTGGGCGAGCGACAAATGAGGCCATCCTCGCCGCACCAAGCTCCTGGGGGTTGACGACTCGATCGGCGCCGGCATTGGCCAATTTCGGCACGCTTTCGTCCTGGCGTGCGCGGGCCACGATGAACAGGTTCGGATTGATCGAACGACCCGACAGCGTGACGAACAGGTTCTCGGCGTCGCCTTCGAGCGCCGCAATCAGAGAACTGGCCCGCTCGAGCCCCGCTGCTCTGAGCGTGGAATCGAGGGTGGCGTCACCAACCACAACGGGGTGGAGGACATCTGCGACCCGATCGATGTCGATATCGACGACCACCACCGGGTGGCCGGAGCGCTCGAGGTCAGCGGCGACAGCCCGGCCGACGCGACCCCATCCGCAGACGACCGTGTGGCCACTGATCTTGCTCAGTTCGCGATCCATGCGTCGCCTCCCGACGAATTCTCGGAGTTGTCCCTCGACGACTACTTGCACGGCGAGGGTAAAGGTGTACAGCACGGTCGACACGCCGAGGACGATCAGCACCATGGTGAACCACTTCTCGGCGGTCCCGAACACCGCGAGCTCGCGGAAGCCGACCGTCGTGACCGTGGTGATCGTTTGATAGGCGGCGTCGAGCGGCGACAGGCCGAACGACCAGTAGCCGAGCATGCCGACCACGAACACCGTGGCAACCATGCCCAACGCCAGTCGCAGCCGCACGATGGTGGAGTTCACGGCGCCGACCGTAGTGCGTTCACGCCGTCGCACCCGTTGTCTCTCCAGGCCCGAGTCGTCGCCGGGCGAATCGGCGGGTCAAGTCTATGCAGTGCCCGCAGCCAGATCAGCTGGCAGAGTCGGCGCCGCGCAAGATCTCACGGATCAGCGGCTCGTAATGCTCGAGCGGGTTGCTGACGTAGTCGGCGTCGAATGCCTTCTGGTCGTACTTCGCGCAAAACTCTTCGGTGTGATCGAAGAACGGGTTGTCGCGGTGTACCTCGCGAGCCTCTTTGTCCATGCCGAGGTAGTGCCAGAAGTAGTAGCCCTGGAATTCACCGTGGTGCTTGACCATGAAGTGATTGGCCTCGGACACGAACGGCTTGACGATGCCCGCCGCGATGTCGGGGTGGGCGTACGGGCTCAGCGTGTCGCCGATGTCGTGAATCAGCGCACACAGCACGTACTCGTCGTCCTGTCCGTCCTTCTCGGCACGTGTCGCTGTCTGCAGGCTGTGCTCAAGACGGTTGACGGGAAACCCGCCGTGGTCGAACTCGAGCGCGCGCATCAAGTCGATGACACGGTCAGCGACCATGCTCTGCGTCACGCTGAGCTGCGGGGCGATGATCGCCCAATCCTCTGCGGTTGATTCCTCGAACGATGTGAACGAGGCGCGTTGATGTGTGTCGGTCATGGTGTGCTCCTGGCTCTCAGTGGGCGGCCTGAATGGCTTGCCACACGCGCTCGGCAGTGGCGGGCATGTCGATGTGCTTGACGCCGAGATGGCTGACGGCGTCGACGACCGCGGACTGGACTGCGGGTGTCGAGCCGATGGTGCCTGACTCGCCGATGCCCTTTGCGCCCAGCGGGTTCACGAAGGTCGGTGTCTCCATGTGGACGACTTCGAAGCTCGGCAGCTCAGCTGAGCTGATCATGCCGTAGTCGGCGAGGTTGGAGGTGATCGGGTTGCCGTCTTCGTCGTAGCGGACCTCTTCGAGGAGTGCCTGTGCCGTGCCTTGAGCGATGCCGCCATGGATCTGGCCGTCGAGCAGCAGCGGGTTGATGACACGACCGGCATCGTCGCAGGCCACCTGGCGGAGGTGCTTGACCTGTCCAGTGTCGGTGTCGACTTCGACAACAGCGATGTGCGCCCCGAATGGGAACGTTGCCATGTCTGCGACGAACAGCGTGTCGATGGTGAGCTCGTTGCCCTGTTGTCTCGATGCGACAGCGAGCTCAGCCCAGCTCTTTGCCACCGCTGGCGTTCCCGCGACGTGGAATGCGCCGTTGTCTTTGTCGAGCACGATGTCTGCGACGTCGGCCTCGAGGAGTTGGGCCGCGAGTTCCTGGGCCTTCTCGACCAGTTCGATGGCGCCCTGGTGGACGGCCGCACCGCCCTGTTGCAGCGAACGCGAGCCCATGGTGCCGCCACCGCTGGGGACGAGGTCGGTGTCGCCCCAGACGAGGGTGATCTTGTCCATCGGGATCCCGGTTTCGTCGTGGGCGAGCATCGCCCACACCGTTTCGTGGCCCTGACCGTGGGGAGAGGTGCCCGTGTAGACCGTGGCGGTTCCGTCGTCGTGAACTTCGAGCTTGGCTGCCTCCTGCTTGGGATCAACACCGCCCGTGATCTCGACGTACACGCTGACGCCGATACCGAGTTGCTTGGCATCGCCTGACTCGCGGCGGGCCTGCTGTTCTGCCCGCAGATCCGCGTACCCGGCGGTGTCGAGGGCCTTGTCGAGGGCCCCTTCGAAGTCGCCGACGTCGTAGGTCTGTCCAATGGAGGTGGTGTGCGGCTCCATGAACTTTGCGATCAGGTTCATGCGGCGAACCTCGGCTGGATCTTTGCCGATCTCGAGGGCGAACATGTCCATCGCTCGCTCGATCGCCGCTGTTGCCTCAGGGCGACCAGCGCCGCGGTATGCGGTGGTCGGTGTGGTGTTCGTGACGACCGACGTGGTGCGGCATTCGATGTTGGGGATGTCGTACACGCCAGACGCCATGGGTCGGGTGAAGAACGGCGCGAGGATCGTGCCCATACCAACGAAGGCGCCTGCGTCTTGAATCGCACGGAGTTGGTAGTGGGTGACTTTGCCCTCTCGGGTGCCGCCGATCGTGATGTACTGCAGTTGACCGCGACCGTGGCCGAGATTCATCATCGACTCGCTGCGTGTTTCACGCCAGCGCACTGGTCGGCCGAGCAGCTTGGCGATGGGCCCGAGGAGAAGTTCTTCGGGATAGGAGTCGATCTTCGCGCCGAAGCCGCCACCGACGTCAGGGGTGATCAGGTGAACGGCATCGGCATCTCCGCCGTTGGCTGCGATGAAGGCGGCCTTGGCGCCCTGTGCACCCTGGCTCGAGATCCACTGGACGAGACGACCCTCGTCCCACATGGCAGCAGAGGCACGAACTTCGAGTGGGCACGGTGCAACCCGCTGGTTCATGAAACGGCCGGTGACCGTGACCTCGCAATCGGCGAAGTACTCGTCCGCATCGGTGTTCTCGGGCATGCCGAGCGCCGTCGTGTCGAAGACGGCGTTGCTTCCAGCGGCTTCGTAGATCAACGAGTCCGAAGCGAGCGCGGCTTCGAGGTCGATGTGCGTCGGCAGGAACTCGACGTCGACGAACACCATCTCGGCTGCGTCGGCGGCTTGCTGCCAGGTCTCGGCCACGACGGCGGCGACTGGCTCGCCCACGTACCGCACTTTGTCGCTGGCAAGCAGTGTGCGTGCTGCGGCAGGGTTGAAGGGCGACGCGATCGGCTCGAGGCCGAGTGATTCGGCGGTGTGCACCGCAATGACGCCGGGCATGTCGAGTGCGCCGGCGATGTCGATTGCCTCGATCGTGCCGTGCGCAACCGCTGAGCGGACGTACACCACCTGGGCGGCTCCGTCGAGGCGAGGGTCCTTCAGGTCGTCGGCGTATTCACCGCCCGCTGTGAGGAACTTCGGATCTTCTTTGCGCTGAACGCGATTACCAAGAATGCTGCCACCAGCCACGTGATACCCCTGTCGTGGATTGCGGACCTCCGATGTGGATGTCCTAATGCACTGAACCTAGTCGGTGACGGCGGGTGCGGGCCCAGCCGTGCGCGCAGCAAAGATCTCGGTGACCACGTTGTAGGGCCAGCCGTCGGGGAGATCAGCGGGGAGCGGTGGTGTGGGGAGTACCGAGCGGCGCTGCTCGCCGGTCTGCATGTAGCCGATTTCCTCGCGGGCAGCCTCGCGGATGCCGTCGTCGGTTTGCAGGCGATCGACCTCGGCTGCGAGCTGGCCGTTGACACTGACAAGTGCATCGAGCTGCGTCTGGCGCTGCTCGAGATCGTCGTCTTGTTCGCGCCACGTGCTGATCGGCAAGACGAAGACGGCAGCGGCCATCGTGCCGATGACGGCGAGCGCAGCGATGCCAGCGAAGAGCGCGACCTTGGGTCGGCGCGAGAGACGTTTGTCAACCGGAATCGATCGAGTGATGTCGCCCAGGCGCGATGACCCTTCCTTGGAAGAGGGCAGGACCGGACGTTTGATCGATGTGGTCTTCGATCGGCTCACGAGCGCATTCTGGCAGTTCCCGGTGCGGATTCCGTGGCAGAGGCAACATTCAACCTCGACATGAACCTCAGCATCCATCGCGTGCCGGCGAGGCTGTCAGCCCAGCGCAACGACGCCGACCACGCCGATCAGCACCAACGCGCTCGCGGCGTACTCCTTGGGTTTGTGACGTTCGTGCAGCCACAGCGCAGAAATCGCAAACGCCATCAGGAGTTCGACCTGCCCGAACGTCCGCACCTTGGTTGCGGAGGTGAGCGTGACGGCGACCGCCCAGCCGGTTGATCCGCAGATGCTGAGGATGCCCACAGGGAGTGCGGCGCGCCAATGGTGTGCGACAGCCACCATCGCGGGCTTGTCGATCACCGCGAGCTGTGCCCCGTTGAGCACGGTCTGGATGCCGAGCATCACCGTGAGTGTGAGGATGGCCCTGCTCCATGCTGTGGCGTCGCCCAGCGACGTCGACGCAGCGCGAATGCCGATCGCGGCGAGCGCGAACCCAGCGGCGGCAGCAATACCCATCCACGCGGCGGGATCGAGCGAACTGTGCAAGGCGGAGCGGAGGTCACCGCGTGCTGCCAGCCAGGCCACGCCCACCATGCACACGAAGGCAGCGATCCATCCGGCAGGTCGGAGCGACTCGCCAAGAAGTACTGCCGAGGCCACCGCCACGATGACGATCTCAGTCTTCGAATAAACCGTGCCGATCGCGAAATCGCGCAAGTCGAATGATCGGAGCAGCGCAATCGTGCCGATGATCTGGGCGATGCCTCCGCCAGCGATGATCAGCCAGAATCGTGCGGGAATTGTCGGAAAGTCGGCGCGGAAGGCGCCGAACGTGACGACCGTCGCGAGCATCGCCAACGGGAAGCCGTAGGCATAGCGAACGAAACCGGCAGCATTGACTGACAGGATCGATCGCAACCGGTGCTGGCGTGACGTGCGCAAGATTTGGAACGTGGCGGCCGCCAAGGTGATCGGGATCCACATCTCATTTCTCACCTGATGTCATGAGAGTACCGACATGTCGACCCTGCTCGTCCATCCGGCGGGAGTCAGGCAGGCGAGACGGGGTACCAGGTGTCGTTGTTGACGAGGATGGAGCCGGCTTCGGTCGGGCCCCACGAGCCGCGGAAATACGGCTGGATCGGGCCGCCGTCATCCAGGGCCGGTTGCACGACGCGCCACGTGCCCTCGACGACGTCCTGTCGGGCGAAACGGCGCAGCGATCCGTGCAGTGCATCGCCGATCAATCGCTCGTAGGCGTCCTGTCGCTCGCCGAGCGCAGCTGCAAAGTCGACGTCGACATCGATTTCTTCGCTGTCCATGTCCGGTCCGGGCGTCTTGGCTTGGAGCGCAAAGGTGACGCCGTCACGCTTGCCGAGCCGGAGCCGAATCAGATTGCGACCGGGCGGCGGGCCGCCGGACTCGTCGAAGAGCATCCGAGGCGGCGAGTGCAATTCGATGACTGCTTCAGTGGCGGACTGTTCGAGTGCTTTGCCGACGCGGACATACCAGGGCACGCCTGCCCAACGCCACGAGTCGATCTCGAGGCGCGCAGCGATGAATGTCTCAACCTCGGATCCCTCGGCGACGCCGGGCTCGTCGCGGTAGCCGACGTATTGGCCCCGGACCATCGCGGAGGTGTCCATGGGTCTCATCGCCGCGATGACCTTGGCCTTTTCATCCTGGAGGAAGCCCGCGTCGGCACCCGCCGGCGGTTCCATCGCCAGGAGAGCGATGACCTGCAGCAGGTGGTTCTGGAGGACGTCGCGGATCGCGCCCACCGAGTCGTAGAACGCGCCCCGCCCCTCGATGTCGATCTCTTCCGACATCGTGACCTGCACGCTGCGCACGTAGTGCCGGTTCCAGATCGGCTCGAGCAGCGTGTTGGCGAAGCGGAACACGAGGAGATCTTCGACGGCCTCTTTGCCCAGGTAGTGGTCGATGCGGAAGATTCGGTCTTCGGGAAAGATCGAGTGCAGCGTCGCGTTGAGTTCGACGGCCGAGTCGTAGTCGCGGCCGAACGGTTTTTCGACGACGATGCGCCCGCGATGATGCAGGTCGACTGATGCCAGCTTCTCAGCAACCATCGGAAACAACGACGGCGGAATTGCCATGTAATAGACGGCGACACACGAATCGTGCTTGTCCAGGGTCGAGGTCAGATCGTTCCATGTGGACTCATCGGCGTAGTCGCCCTGGACGAGGTCGAGGCGTGCGCACAGCGAGTCGATCACGCCCGGGACAGGGTTGTCGATGTGCTGCTCGATCGAATCGCGGGCATGGGACCGGAAGTCGCTGTCGCTCCAGTTGCTCCGCGCAACGCCGATGACGGGCACATTCAGACTGCCCGATGCCTCCAGTCGATACAGCGAGGGGAAGAGCTTGCGCTTTGCGAGATCGCCGGTGGCTCCGAAGAGCACCAGCGCATCGGCGGTCGGTTGATTCGCGTTGATCTGTGCGGTGTCGACGTGTGTGAATCCGGGTGTGTCGGTCATCGGCTTGAGTCCTGCTGTTCTTTGTGCCCGCCGAATCCGGCCCGCATTGCTGAGAGCACCTTGTTGGCCATGCTGTCGCGGCCTCGCGACGAGAATCTTTGGAACAGCGACGCTGACAGGACCGGCACCGGGACGCCCTCGTCGATGGCGGCATTGATGGTCCACCGGCCTTCGCCGGAATCGCTGACGTGGCCGCTGTACCCGTCGAGTTGCGGGTCGCGTGCGTATGCCTCGGCGGTGAGGTCGAGCAGCCAGGAGGTCACGACCGAACCGCGCCGCCAGACCTCAGTGACCTTCGCCAGGTCGATGTCGTACTGGTAGTACTCGGCCGCGTCGAGCGGAGCGGTCTCGGCGTCTTGTGCGTGATCTTCGCTGCCGATGTTGGCGTTGGCGAGCACGTTGAGCCCTTCGCCGTACGCGGCCATCATCCCGTACTCAATGCCGTTGTGGACCATCTTGACGAAGTGGCCCGCGCCGCACGGACCGCAGTGCAGCCAGCCGCGCTCTTCGGGTGCGGGGTCGCCCGTGCGTCCAGGTGTGCGGTCGATGCTGCCGAGACCAGGCGCAAGTGAATTGAAGATCGGTTCCAATCGGGCGACAGCGGTGTCATCACCGCCGATCATCAGGCAGTAGCCGCGTTCGAGACCATGCACGCCACCGCTGGTCCCGACGTCCACGTAGTGGATACCCAGCGCGGAGTACTGCTTCTCACGGTCGACGTCGAGCCGATACCAGGAGTTGCCGCCGTCGATCACGGTGTCGTCGGCGTCGAGCAGTGGCATCAACTGTTCGAGCGTGTCACCGACGAAGGCTGCAGGCACCATGATCCAGATCTTGCGCGGGGTCTCAAGACCATCGACGAGTTCCTGGAGCGACCGGGCACCGACCGCGCCCTCGCCTTCAAGTTCGGCAATCGGTGCCTCGTTGAGGTCGTAGACGACACAGTGGTGTCCGTCGCCCATCAATCGGCGCACCATGTTGGCACCCATTCGGCCCAACCCGACCATGCCGAGTTGCTCGTTGTTCGTGTCGCTCATGGTCGACAGGTTGCCACGGAAGATGCCGAACGGAACCATGTTGTCCCCGACTTCACAGCCTGTTCAGCTCAGTCGCCCCGCACGTCGCGGTTGGGAAGGCCGGCGAGTGTGCCGTGCTCGTCGAGTGAGTCGATGACCGAACCGCCACCCAGCTGACGGACGCGGTTGAAGATGCGTTGTCGCGCGGTTTGCAGTTCAGTGGAGTGCGCACCGCTGACGGTGAGTCGGTCGAGTTCGTCGAGCCGTCTGGACACGTCGCTCCACGCGTCGGCTGGCGAGGTAATCCCGCGGTTTCGGCGATGGCTGCTGTCTTTCGCCAGCCGTCGGATCAACGCCATCTGGACCAGATGGCGCGTGACCGACCCCGGGTCGAATGTTGCGTCCGCTCGTTCGCCACTGCCGTCCGTCGCATTCAGCAGATCGGCGACGTACTTGGTCGAGACGTCGAACACTGCCCTGGCGGCTCCACCGACACCGGTCGCCACCTTGGTCGCCGACGCCAGGACGCCGATGATCTGACCTTGCCGCGCAGTGCGTGCTGCGGCAACGAGAGCAGCCTCCAGGTCCTCGTTGTGCCCAGCGTCGCGCAAGAGGCCGGCGAGATGCGACGCCTCGGACAAGGTCGCGCGTTCGGCGGCGACGTCGTCGGCAGTGGCAGCCAGCAAGATGCCGAGCAGCGAGACAGCCTCAGCATTGTGCAGCAGTGCGCCGAAGAGGTCGGTCATTGCTTCGTAGCTGGCGAGCGCGTCGTCGACCCCATCTCCGTTCCGATCGGCGTGGATGCCCGATTTGGTCAACAGTTCCTCGCTGTCGGAGCCGTCGATCGAGTGGATGAACATGGGGACGTAGTGCTGCATGGCAACCGCCAGTCCGCTCGCGACACCGGGTGCGAACCCACTGCGGTCGATGGGTGCATTGTTGGCCTGCTCAATGAACCAGCTGAACGCCGTGAACCCGTCGGAACGGCGATGGGGTTCCGTTAACCCGGCGTGGACGAGTGCGGCAACTCCGGGTGTCGCCGGTCGATTGACCCAGATGTCGAGACCGTTGTCGAACGCAAGGATCTGGCGCGCCACGTCGACATCGAGAAGCATGTCGAGCGAAGCATCTGGATCGTCGGCAACGCGCCGAAGCAGTGCATCAGTGAGCACCGCTCGGCGCAGGCCCGCTGGGCCCACGATGTCGGGCCGGCCGACGACAGCCCGTGCGACTTTGGCGACCAGGCCAGTCGGGAACACTCCACGAGCCAGGAAGAGCAGCAGTGCGTCGGTGTCGCCTGCCGTGGCGAGGAGCGTCGCTCGGAAGTCTGCGTTGTCGGCCACTCGCGCCTCGACCGCGTGCATCAGTGGGGCATACGTGACGAGTTCGCCGTATCCAACGTCGGCCTCGTCGTACCAGCCGGTGGTAGCTGCCCAGCGCTGCTCAAACGCGAAGAGCTCGACGATGAGCTCATCGTCGCTCATCAGAACGAAACGGTCCGAGCGCACAGAGCAGGTGCGCCATTCGGATGTATCGAGCGCCGAACGAGTCCAAGTGACCATAATGTCAGTCGCTCGGATGGCAGCGATGAGGGGCATCCAGTGGTCCTCGAGGGCCCGCACGGTGGAAAAGATCGACTGCATCGCGCTGGCCGCCGCGGGGTCGCTGGCCCGCAGACGGCGGAGGTCAGCGATGGTGTGACGCGTCTGCCAATCGAGTGCCTCGATGCGGTCAAGGCGATAGCCGACGGGGACCGTCAACGCACGTGACCTGCGTGGAGCACCGCGAGGTGTTCCGCTTCGGCGGCGCGCTGCTCGAGCAGATCGGCATGCCATCGCAGATCATCGACGTCGTTGCGGAGCCGTGCCTGCCGTGTCCGCAGAAGGTTGAGGCAGAACTGCGGATGGGTGCCCCGCCAGGTCGCTTCGCCAGCATGCAGATGGAGTGACAGCACGGGTGAGCGTTCGATCTCGGTGGCCAGCTGGCGGAGGTGGCGCGCGCGTTGCCGCAACGCGTGCGCAGAGTGATGTGACATGGCGCCTCCCGTGTTGGGCGCACCGTCGTTCGAGCGCCGTCATCCCTCCAGTGGGTTGGTGTCGGCTGCCGGTGGAAGACACAGCAGAATGCGCCGATGGGGGATCGCTGTTTCAACGTTTTCGAATTCGCCGCCTCTGACCTCGAATCCGTGGGCGACGTAGAAGTCGAGTACTGCAGTCCGAGCATTGGCCCAGACGTGGTCTGCACCTGACCTGCGAGCCCGGTCAATACCGGCGAGGAGGAGCAGTGAGCCGTAGCCGTGCCCCCGTGCGGCCGGGTCGGTCGCCATGCCGCGTAATTGGATGCCGGCATGGTGTCGATCGAGATCCGGTGATGGCGATGTCAGCCACGTCGAGATTGCGACGACCGTCTTCGTTTCCAACACGCCGAGGTGGGCGGTGGTGTCGAGGTCGTCGCCCTGCCATTCGACGACCGTCGAAGGTGTGCCGGCTCGGAGTACACGTCGACGAAGATCGTGAGTCTCCTGAGCTGACAGTTCGATCAGGGTCGCGTCATCCATTGATGTCATCCATGTGGAGCGAGCGGACGGCGATGGTCGCCGCTTCATCGGGATCGTGGGTGACGAGGATTGCGGTGATTGCCAGATCGGCGAGAAGAGCTGCGACGTCGTGGGCGAGCCGGTCGTGGAGTTCGCGATCGAGCCCGGTCAAGGGTTCATCGAGGAGCACGACGCTGGGTTCGACCGCAAGTGTCCGCGCCAGCGCAACTCGCTTCGCCTCGCCGCCCGACAGTGCGCTGACGTCGCGCGAGCCAAACCCGGCAAGACCGACGCGTGCGAGCCAGTCGTCTGCAGTCGAGCGGCGAACGACTGAAGGTGTTCCGGCCATCTTGAGTCCGAACGCGACGTTCTCGCCCACGGTCAGGTGGGGGAACAACTGATTGTCCTGAAAGACCATGCCGACACCGCGCTGGTGAGTGGGCACATGGGTGATGTCGTGGCCGCTGAGGGTCACGGTTCCGGCGTCGGGCGCCGCGACCCCAGCGATGACCCGCAGAAGGGTGCTCTTGCCGCTCCCTGATGGGCCGAGCACGGCCACCACCTCGCCCTGATCGACGGCCATCGTGGCCCGGGTCAGGACCGGCACCTTGTCGAATGAGAGGTCGACGTTGTCAACGGAGAGATGAGCCATCACCACTCAGTCTGGTCGATTGGCGGTGGGGCGTACGAGGGTGCGCAGTTCATGGCTGCGGTCGACCACAACGACGAGGGCGATGGTCACGGTCGCCAAGATTGTGGCCAGCGCATATCCTTGGGCTTGGAGCAGTGAACCAGTTCGCCCGAGCAGTTGTTCGATGGCGATCGGTACGGTCTCGCCGCCTGACCTCGACAGGAAACTGGTGGCACCGAACTCGCCCAACGAGATCGCAGCAGCCAGTGCGGCACTGACCTTCAGCGGGCGCCACAGGAACGGCACCACCACGGCTCGCCAGGCACGTGTCGGGGAGGCTCCAAGTGTTGCTGCGGCAGCACGTAATTCAGGGTCGACTGATCGCAGCACGCCGACGGTCGTGCGAACGACAAACGGCACAGCGACGAGCGCATGGCCGACCGGGACGAGCCACCATTCAGCGCGCCAGTCATAGGGCGCCTGATCGAACGTGATCAACATGCCGAATCCGATCGTGACCGCAGATGTGCCGACCGGAAGCATCATTCCCACGTCGAGAATGCGGCCGGCATTGCGAGCTGCGGCGATCGCCAAGCTGGCGAGTGCGCCAATGACGACCGCGAACAGCGTCGCCCACAGCGCGTTCTCCACCGAATTGCGCACGGCATCGAGCGGGTCGATCCCGAGACGGATGCCGGGCCGCACCTCGGTGCGACCGAGCTGTGTCCACGCCGCGGTCGACCAACCCGACGGCGTTGAGAACGACTGGGCAGCGAGTGCGACCAAGGGTGCCCCGCACACAGCGAACGACGTGATGCCGATCAGTGCAACTCGACGCCGCTCACTCCCACGCCGCGGAATTCGCCGGGCATTCGGTTCCAGGCCGAGCGGTCGGGAATGACGTCGCTGGGCCCGTGACGCCCACACCATCACCGCGGCGAGCACCACCAGTTGGAGGACGGACAACACCGCTGCGGTTCCGATATCGCCCAGCTGGATTGCCTGTCGCCACACCTCGACTTCAAGCGTGCGGGTTCCGGCGGCTCCGATCACTCGTACCACTCCGAACGAGGTAAACGTAAAGACGAACACGATCGACGCAGCAGCGACGAGCGCTGGTCGGATCAGCGGCAGCGTGATCATGGTGAACACGCGCCAGGGCGACGCGCCCAGGGACGCGGCGGCTCCTTCCATGTCCGTGGGCAGTTGCTCCCAGAACGGGCCAACGGTGCGCACAACGACGGCGAGGTTGAACACGACGTGGGCAGCGATGACCGCCGTAACACTCCGATTGATGCCATCGGGAAGGAGCGCCAGGAATGCAGCTCCCATGACCACGGTGGGCAGGACGAAGAGCGCCGTGAGCAATCCGAGCAAGAGTTGCCGGCCGCGAAAGTCGAATCGGGCCACGATGTACGCCGGAGCGAGGCCGACAACGATGGTGATCAGCGTCGAGATGACTGCCTGCCACAGCGTGAACCACGCAACTTCCCACGTGGCCGACCGTCCCAGGGTCGCGCGGACCGCGCCAGCATCGATGGCTCGCGACAACAAGGCCAGCAAGGGCCAGACATAGAACACGGCCAACCCGACCGCTGGCGGAATGGCCAGGGCCGCGATCACCCGACGCGGCAGCACGGTCATGGATTGCGATCAGCCCAGCACGAGGCTGGTCCAGGTGTCGATCCAGTCGCTGCGGTTCGCGTCGATGCGCTCGGACTCGACCGAACGGGACGATTCGGGGACAACAGCGAAGTCGATGAACTCCTGGGGGAGCTCGACTGCCGGGTTGCTCGGGTACACGAACAGGTTGAGAGCGAGCTCGGCTTGGAACGTGTCTCCAACCAGGAAGTCGAGCAGTTGTGCGGCTTCGTCAGGATGTTCTGTGCCAGCGAGCACGCCAGCGAACTCGATCTGACGGAAACATGTCGACTCGACCACGGCGGTAGGTGCGTCATTGCGAGCGGGCTCGGCGAAGATCACTTCGGCCGGCGGGCTCGATCCGTACGAGACAACGAGGGGTCGATCGCTGCCTCCTGCGCCGGTGAAGCTGCCGTAGTACGACTCCGTCCAGCCATCGAGTACCTGCACGCCGTTCTCGCGCAGCGCAGTCCAATAGCCCTGCCAGCCGTCGTCACCGAACTCGTCGATGGTGGCGAGCAGGAAGGCGAGGCCAGGGGAAGACGTCGCCGGATTCTGCACGGCGAGCAGGTCGGAGTACGTCGGGTCGATCAAATCGGTCAGCGACGTCGGCGGTTCGATGCCGGCGTCCGCGAACCAGGCCAGGTCGTAGTTGATGCACACATCGCCGAAGTCGACAGGTACGGCCAGTCCATCAGGCGAGAGTTGGGTGAACGCGGCAGGGAGCTTGGCTCCGACCGGCGTCGCTGCAGGTTCGAAGATGCCCTCGTTCAGTGCCCGCGACAGGAAGGTGTTGTCGATTCCCCACATCACGTCTCCCTCCGGATTGCCGACGGTGAGCGCCGCCTTGGACAGCATCGTGCCGGTATCGCCGGCGACGAGAATCTCGACGGCGATGCCCGTCTCGGTGCTGAACGCTTCGAGTGCCTCGTTCATCGACGTCTCGGCATCTGGAAATGAGTCATACGTGACCAACGTGATCGCGGCGGGTTCAGCCGTCGGGGCGTCATCGCTGGAACAGGCGGTTGCAAGCAACCCCACGGCGAAGATGGCACACGCTGGCGTTTTCATGGTCATGAGTGGTTCTCCGTTGGGTACGGGGGTTCGGCGGGGGGAGTTGGAGGAGTTGGAGTCGGGGCGTTGAAGATCGTCAGGACGCCGGCGGAGATGTGAATGGAAACGACGCCACCTGAGCCGACCTCGTTGCTCACACCCCAGCCGACCAGCGGGGCAAGGTCGACACTGTCGAGTGCCCACCTCGTGCCGCTGACCGAGACACCCGCGCAGGGACCATGGAGCGCAACGAGCGACAACGTCGAGACAGGGGGGAGGGTGAGCTGGAGTTCGCCGGGGCCGTGGAGCACGTCAAGATGTTCGCCGTTCCACCATCCGTCGACTCGTGGAATCGGCATCAGCCCGCGATGTCCGAGGGCGCCAATCGCTGTGATGCTGTGATCAAGGCGATTCCCCCCGCCGACGAGCGTGATCCGTGCGGGATGCATCTCGGCTGCAGAGGCGAGCGCCAGTTCAGTGTCGGTCTGGTCCTTGTCCGCCGAGTGGCGCGAAATCGTCGCGTTCGCTTCAGCCCATGCCAGTCCAGCAGGGCTCACCGAGTCGAGGTCTCCGATCAGACTCGACGGCGCGAGTCCGGCAGCAAGCGCATGGTCAAGTCCGCCGTCGACGGCCAGGATGATGGCCTCGTCAGGGAGTGTGTTGATGACATGGGGTGCGAGCGGTGCCGACCCACTGATGACAACGATGTGTTCGTGCACTCGATTCCTCCGCCGGCATTACCCGGATCAGGTTCTCGGGTCGATGACAGCGTGTCACCCTCTCAGCCCACCGATCCGTGAGCTCCCCGTTTGTGTCCTCCCAACAGTAGCTAAAGGAACGTCCGAACACACAGCGCAATCGACGACATTGCGAGCATCGCGATGATGGCGAGATCGAAGCCGCGGCCTGAGACCCGATCGCGTAGCCGGGTGCCAACTGGGATCGTGGCCAAGACGGGGATGCACGCGAGCAGCGTGGCAACGACTCGACCCGACAGTTCGCCGTTGGCCGCAAGGACGCCGAACTGCGCGAACCCCGAGAAGAAGAACAACGTCGTGACGGACAAAATGTGTGCGCCGCGCGAGAGTCGAAAGCTGTGAATCCAGGACCCGACGATGGGTCCGCTGATTCCGATCGCCCCTTGGAACGTCCCGGCGAGGGCACCAACGGCTGGCGACCAACGATGCGACTGCTCCATCGACGTCCGCAGGTCGGGTTTGAGAAAGAACATCGTGATGTAGACGGCGATGGCGACGATCAACGCGACCACGATTGGTTCGTCCGGCACGTTGACGAACAGCAGCGTGCCGAACACGGCGCCGATGACACCACTGATGGCGAGCGCGCCCAGATTGCGAGTGTCGGGCAAATGGGCCCGTTCCCGAATGGCGAGCACGCCGTTCGCCAGCAGGTTGGGGAGCGCGATGATCACGACGGCGTCTTCGATGTCGACGAACAGCGCTGCGACGGGAATGACGATGACAGGAAGTCCCATGCCCGTCACCGCCTTCGACACGGAGCCGATCACCACTGCAACGAGCACGATCGTCAGTTGGTAGCCGTCCACGGAGGCAGTGTGTCAGCCAGGCCGGACAACTCGTGACTGCGACTCACGCCGCCCGGAGATCGGGCAGGCCAGGTGAACGACTGAACACCTCAGTGCCATTTCGACCGACGACGGTCCCGATGGGAAATGCTGCACAGACGGCCGCAATGCACTCGAGGTGCTCGTCGACGAGCTCGCGCTGGCAGGCTTCGCCAGCGAGATCAAACCAGCCGTCACGCTCGAGCGAATCCTCGACGACCTCGCGCATCTGCTCTTCGGAAATGTGGGGGAGGTCGACCACCTGGGCGGTGGTGACGGCCCGTGAGCTCGCGAGGCCGGGAAAGCCCATGTTGCAACCGCATCGAGCGGGTGATGCGCACTCCGCAACGACTGGCGTCACCAATTCGCCCTCGACGGTGCACGCATAGTCACCGTCGACGGTTCCTTGCAGTTCGTTTGTTGCCACCAGCACCAACATGTCGATCTCCTTCGATTGATCTGAAGGACATCATGAACGCGCACGGTCACAGAGATGATCGGGCGTACCGACAGGCTGAGCGCCGATGATGACACCAAACACGAGGAGGCGGGCTGGCGGTCCAGGTCCGTTCTCTGTTGTCAGCGTGTGGATCGCTGCGTATGGTCGACAGCCCGCACCAACTGGACGTACGAATGACTGATCAGCACACAACCAACTCGCTCCATCGCTTCCTCGATGGCGATCCCGAAGCACAGCCTCGAGGAATCGAAGACTCCGCGAGCGACCTCGGAGCGCGAATCGCTGACGCTCGGACCGCAGCGGGCCGCACACAGACCGACATCGCGAACCAGTTGGGCGTCAAGGTGTCGACAATGGAGAAATGGGAGCGCGGCGTCGCGTCGCCGCGCAGCAATCGGTTGACAGCGTTGGCCGGCATCCTGGGAGTCAGCCTCTCGTGGCTGATCATCGGGCACGGTGACCAACCGATCGCTCCCGACGACCTCGATGACATCAGAGTGGCGCTCGGGAGAGTGCACGCACAGCTGACCGACGGTCTCAACGAGGTCGATGTGTTGCTCGCGCGTCTCGACAGCGCTCTCGCCGCTGGCTGACCTGAAGTTGAGTCGTGCCGATGCACGTGGCGACGACATTGTCGAGCAAGATGCGAGGATGAAGTTCGGAATTGCCTTTGCCAACACCATGACGTTCACCTCGGGTGCTGGCGCGATCGAGCTCGCGAAAGCGGCTGAGGGCGCGGGATTTGAATCCCTCTGGACCGTCGAGCACATCGTCTACCCCGAGGGGTACGAGTCGACGTATCCCTATGCGCCGAATGGCAAGATGCCTGGCTCGGGCGACAGTCCGATTCCGGACCCGCTGATCTGGCTGGCCTACGCCGCTGCCCACACGACGACGCTGAAGCTGGCGACGGGCATCTCGCTCCTCCCCGAGCGGCACCCGGTGATGTACGCCAAGGAAGTCGCGACTCTCGACTCGATGTCGGGTGGACGTCTGATGCTCGGCATCGGCATCGGATGGTTGCGTGAAGAGTTCGAGGCGCTCGACATTCCGTGGGAAGGCCGCACTCGTCGTACCGAGGAGTACGCGGACGTCATGCGCGAACTCTGGAAGACCGATGGGGCCTCCTACGACGGTGAGTTCATCAACTTCGAGAATCTGTCATCGAATCCCAAGCCGCCAAACGGCTCGGTCCCGATTCACATCGGAGGTCACAGCGAGGCTGCGGCCAAGCGTGCCGGCCGAATGGGGGATGGCTTCTTCCCTGCGAAGGGCAACATGGCCGAGCTGATGGACATTGCTCGACAGGCTGCTGCCGACTCTGGCCGTGACCCCGAGGCGCTCGACATGACCGGTGTGCACCCCGGCATCTTTGGCGAGGACCCGGCTGCAGCCGTCGAGGAAGCCGCGGCGTGGGGGATCCATCGACTCGTGATCCCCGCCTTCATGTTCATCGGTGCTCCCGGTGAGGCCGCGGACAAAATGGCTGGCTTCGCTTCGAAGGTCATGGCTGCCTGATCCTCGGGGCGGTCATGTGTTGCGAGAAAGGAGGCAGTCGTTGACCGCACCAACACCCAACCCGCGGGTCACGCTTGCGTTGGTCGTCCTCGTCGCACTGCTGATCGGTGCGAACTTTACGGCCCTGAAATTTGCGCTCGACCACACGACGCCGCTCCTCCTCGCTGGCTTGCGCACGGTTGTGGGCGGGACATTCCTGCTGGGTTTCGTCACGTTGGTTCGTGGCGAACGGATCCCGACCGACCGAGCGATGCTCGGCAAGATTTTCGTCGTCAGCTTGGCCATCACGACGATCTCGAGTGGTCTGCTTGTCTTCGGTGTGAGTCGTGTGTCAGCCGGGGTGGCGTCGCTGCTCAGCAGCACGATGCCGTTGTTCACGGCGCTGCTGGTACTGCTGTTGATGGGGACGCGACCGACGCGCCTTGGAGGGCTTGGTTTGGTCGTGGGGTTCTTTGGGACGGCGGTTCTCGCCTGGCCGTCACTCAGTGGAGAGACCACTGCGGTCGGCATTGTTGCACTTGCGGTGTCAGCGCTGGCCTGGGCGTTCGGAACGGTGTTTATGCAGTGGCGGGACTTCAGTGACGTCTCGCCGGTGATGATCGTTGCGGTGCAACTGCCGATGTCGGCGGCGGTGCTGATCCCAATTGCCTTGATCGTCGAAGGGGTCGATGACACCGACTGGTCGATGGGGCTCTTCGTGCCGCTGGCCTATGCCGCCATTCCCGCGAACGCGGTCACGTTCGCGCTGATGGCCACGATCGTGAAGCGTGCTGCGGCAACACAGGCTGCCGCAACCGCATACCTCATCCCGATCTCAGGAGTGTTCTTCGGATGGTTGATACGCGACGAGCGGCTCGGAACGGCCGAGCTGGTCGGCGGCGTACTCGTCGTCGCCGGCGTCTACCTGCTCGTCACCGCCAACGCTCGGGCGAAGATGGCGGCATCGAAGCCCTGATGGTCTGACCCCGATGCTGTCTCGGCTCAGACCAGCAACCCGTGCAGGTCGTCGATGGTGTCAAGCCGTTGAGCACCCAAGTCGGCCAGTGCCATATTTCCCGCTGGCGCCTGGGCATCGACCACGGTGACGACTGACCCAGGCTCGCGTTCGACTGCCTCACGGGCGGCTGCCCACGTCGGGCCCGTGCCATCCGCGCACGACACGACGAGCGTCAACGAGCCGAGTGCGTGCAACATCGAGTTTCGTGCTCGAACCGTCGCTCCGCTTGCCGATGCGTCGGGTGCAAACGGGCTCGCAAGACACATCGCATTGCTCTGGACCAGCCTGCGAAGGGCGGGCTCGCGCGCGACCTGGTTGATGCCCGCCGCAGCGAGGGCGACCAGGGCCGCGTCGCACGCCAGCGCCTCGTCAATGGTCGTTGCAGCGAGATCCGAGGCATCGCTGGAGTCGGGAGTGGCGATCGACCAACCGGCAACGACCGCGGCAGCAACGGCGCGCCGCGCCACGTCATGTGCCCAGTCGCCGCCATCAGCGTGACCGACGATCGAGAGAGCAGGCAACCCAAGCCCATCGACGGCACCCGCCGCGAACAGATGCGGCGGACAACCGTGGCCCATGCGGTCGCGCAGCATCGGTGGGAACCTGGTGTCGAGCGCGGCGAGCAAGTGCACACCTGCCTCGTCGAGGCGCTCGACTTCGAACGCGAATGCCCGCATGGCGTCGAGCAGCGAGCGGAGCCGGTCAGCCGGAACATCGTCGGTAGCGACTGAGTCGCACAGCGATGGTTCGCTGAGCAGCTTGCCGAGGTCGATGCCGAGCCCATCGGTTCGATCGACCAGCGACCAGAACTCCCGTGCCTTGAGTGGCGCAACGTCGAGACGCGTGAGCCGGTTGCTCAG
The DNA here is from genome assembly GCA_018666235.1 of Ilumatobacter sp. GTDB lineage: Bacteria > Actinomycetota > Acidimicrobiia > Acidimicrobiales > Ilumatobacteraceae > Ilumatobacter_A. Next base: position 84,834 of record JABJAB010000068.1, on the reverse strand, counting down.
GAGTAACGCCGCACGAGCGGTATCGGTCTGTTCGGCGTTGGAAGCAGTCATCGGAGCGGATTGATCAGGTGCGGCGGCCGGTGCTGATCGCCAGGACCAGAGGGTAGACCGGACCGCTGCCGCTGCGAGACAGCAGCCGCCCTGTTTCGGTGAGTGTCCAACCGGAGTCGACGAGATCGTCGATCAAGAGCACTGGGCCGGGCATCGGCGGTTCGCCGAGCGTGAAGGCGCCGACCACATTTGCCGACTGATGGGGACTGTTCTGCATCTCAACCTGCGGCGGGCGCTCCGCGGCGCGCTCAAGCAGTGGAACAAAGACGAGCCCGAGCCGGGCAGCGACACGCGCGGCGAAGCCCGGGACCAGCGACGTGGTCCGATCTGACGGCACAGCTGCCACCCACTCGGGCGCCGGGGACGGCGCCCACTCGGTGATCATCTCGGCCATCGCGTCGACTAACTCGTCGGCGAAGTGCCCATCGCGTCGACCTTGCTGCACCATCGGCCCCCAGCCGCTGTCGCCCCAGTGCGCCAGGGTCCGACCCTGCTGGTTGCGCTCGCTGATGGGGATGCTCTGCTTGCGCGGCTCGATCATCAGCGGACGGTTGCGCAAGAAGGCCTCGGCGTCGGCGATCAGCGTCGAGGAGGTACTTGGCTGCAGCATCTCGCCACGACAGTTGTCGCAGATGCCGCAGCCGCCTGCCATGTCATCGTCGAGCAGGTCGGTGAGGAAACGCATACGGCAACCCGAGGTGTCGGCGTAGTCGAACATCAACTGCTGTTCCCATCGGCGAGCGTCGGTGACGCCGGCAACGCGTTCGTGGGGATAGATCCAGGGTGTGAGCGTTCGTTCGTAGGACTGGCCCTTCACGCGGCGCACAACACCTTCGACGTCGAGCTGTTTCAGGACGAGCTCGATTTGTGTCCACTTCACGTCGACATTCGTCGCGATGTCGCGAAGAGACACCGGGCCCGCTGCTTCGTCGAGGATGGCGAGCACCGCATCGACGTCTTGGGGGTCGGGGAAGGCTGCGTCGATGAAGTAGTCCTGGATGTTGACGTCCTCTTTGCCGCAGAGCAGCAGCGCCTGGCTGTGCTCAAGCGCACGGCCTGCCCGTCCAACTTGTTGGTAGTACGCGACTGGCGAACCGGGCATCTGGAAATGCACGACGAAGCCGAGGTCTGGCTTGTCGTACCCCATCCCGAGTGCCGACGTGGCGACCAACGCCTTGAGGTCGTTGGCCTGCAGCCGGCGCTCCATTTCCTCGCGGTCGTCGCTGATCGTGGCGCCGGTGTAACCCGCCACGTCGTGGCCTTGTCGCCTGAGCCAGCTCGTTACGTTCTCGACGTCGCGGATCGTGAGGCAGTAGATGATCCCGGAGCCGGGGAGCTCAGCGAGGTGCTCTGCGAGCCAAGCAAGTCGCTCGGCTTGACGCGGGAGGCGCACGGCGCTGAGTGCGAGGCCATCGCGGCCAAGCTGGCCGCGATACGTGGTGATTGACGCGCCGAGCTGTTGGGCGACGTCTTCGACGACTCGACTGTTTGCGGTGGCAGTGCAGCCGAGGACCGGCACGTTGCCGTCGCCGAAGTTCGCGATCAGTCGGCCGATGCGGCGGTAATCGGGCCGGAAGTCATGGCCCCAGTCGGAGATGCAGTGCACTTCATCGATGACCACGAGGCCCGGACGGCGACCGAGGATCGGCATCGCCTTGCCGGCGAAGTCCGGGTTCGCAAGACGTTCCGGCGAGACCAGCACGAGGTCGACGTCATCTGCTTCGAGTCGGGCGCTGAGCTCGTCGACCGTGGTTGCCGAGGACGAGTTCACCGTCATGCAGCGCAATCCGAGGCGCTCGGCGGCATCAATCTGGTTGCGCATCAGCGCGAGCAACGGTGAGATCAGCAAGGTGGGTCCGAACTGCTGCTGCCGAAGCAGGTGGGTGGCGAGGAAATAGACCGCACTCTTGCCCCAGCCCGTCCGCTGTACCACCAGCACCCGATCGCGTCGTTCGACAAGCGCCTCGATCGCGGCCCGCTGATCGGGGCGGAAGTCGGCGTCGGGTCGGCCGGTCAGCGAGCGGAGCGCCTCAAGCATCGGGTCGTGCATGTGTCCCATCCTGCACTGCCGCAGCCACAGAGTTCGCAAATTGTCGTGGTCGAGACGGCGTGGCGTACGCAATGGCAGCTATGTAAAAACCGCTCAGGACTCGTTTAGGGTCGTCATATGACGCCACTCACTGAGACTCCGATGTTCAACCCGCTCGAGGCGGGATACATGGAGAATCCGTATCCGCACTTCGCGGAGATGCGAGATGGTCAACCCGTCCACTTGTCCATGATGGATGTGTGGGTGCTGTTCGATCACGATGACGTCTTCCGCCTGCTGCGAGACCCATCGATGAGTGTCATGGACGCCAAGATCGAAGTCCGTGACGAGGAGCGATATGCCGAGATCCTCGAAGCGGCAGGAGGGGAACTCGAACAAGATTCATCGATGCTCAACACCGATCCGCCCGATCACACCCGGCTTCGCCGCTTGGTGAGCAAGGCGTTCACTCCGGCGGCGATCCAAGCACTGCGGCCCCGCATTCAGGAACTGGTCGACGCCGCGCTCAACGAGCTGGCAGCTGCGGGCACCGGTGACATCGTCAAGCAGCTGGCATTCCCGTTGCCGTTCGATGTGATCTCGGAGATGTTGGGGATGCCCGAGAGTGACAAGGACCAGATTGCCGCCTGGTCGGGGACCATCGTCAAGTCGCTCGATCCAATGTTGGCCCTCGATTCGTACGCCGAGATCAGGGCCGCCTCCGATGCGATGAACGCACACATCGACGAGGTGATTCGCTGGAAGCGCGAAAACCCAGGCGACGACCTGCTCACTGCATTGATCGCTGCTGAGGAAGGCGGTGACCGCCTGACGCCGGCCGAGCTGCGCGATCAGGTCAACCTGCTGTTCATCGCCGGCCACGAAACCACCGTGAACCTCATTGGCACCGGCATCTATGAACTGCTCCGTCATCCTGAGCAGGCCGCAATCTGGCGTGGCGATCCTGAACTCGACGCAACAGCGGTCGACGAGATGCTGCGATTCGTCAGCCCGGTGCAGTTCTCGCGTCGTATCACCCTCGACGACATCGACTTCCAGGGCACGACCATCCCCAAGGGCATGTTCGTCCTTGCCGGATTGGCGTCGTCCAATCACGACCCGAAGAAGTGGGGCCCCACCGCGGAAGAACTTGATGTGCGCCGCGATGGTGCCGGTCAGCACCTGTCATTTGGCAGCGGTGCCCACTATTGCCTGGGTGCGTCGCTGGCGAAGCTCGAAGCATCGATTGCGATCGGCACGTTCTTACGGCGCTTCCCCGACGCTGCAGTGTCAGGGGACGTCGAGTGGAACGGTCGCATCAACTTGCGTGGTCTCGAATATCTGCCCGTCACCCTCTGACCTGCTGACTGCACCTGACGCACGCTGCCGGTCTCTTTCGCTGGTGTGTGACTGGAGGCTCGTTGTGGTTGGCTGAACAGACGTTGACAATCGGGGGATGCGCGCTGAGGCAACCACCGATGAATCAACCGACGCTGGCGAGCGCTCGGCGCCTCGCCGGTCGGTGATTGCCTCCATCGCTGCTGGTGCCGCTCGCCGATGGCAAGCGACTTTTGCGGTGATGATCGTTGTGCTGATCGCTGGTGTTTCTGCGTTTGGGTTCGGCCTTGATCGAGAAGGTTTCCCGCCGATCAACACGCCGATCTCCGTCGTCAGCGGCACGTACTTCGTCGATGACGCCGAAGTGGTTGACCAGGAGGTCATCGTTCCCCTCGAAGCTGCGTTCAGCGAGGTCGAAGGAGTCGTCTCGACCGAGTCGATTGCATTGCCCAGCACCTACTCCGTGGTCGTCGAGTTCGAGTCTGACATCAGCTCTGACGTTGGCACGGCGCGCCTCGTTGCGCTCGGTCTTGAGGTGCCCGACGGCGCCGAGATCCTGTACAACCCGATCAATGCCGCCAAGTTGGTCGGCCAATACGACAGCTTGGTGTCGATCGTCGGTCCGCCGAACGCGACCCCGGCGGAGTTGCAGGAACAGGCCGAGCAGCTCAGCGTCTACCTCGTTGCGGAGGGCGATGTTGGCGTCGCTGCAGTGCGCGAACTCGAAACGGAATCGATCGATCCGGTCTCGGGTGCAACCGAAACCCGCCTCACCCGATTCACGCGCGTCGCACTCGACAGCTCGGGCTACGACGACGCCATCGCGATCGGCCTGATCCGGAGCGAGTCCTCGGACCTCGACGTCCTCGAATTTTCTGATCTGATCGAGAGCCGGCTGGCCAGCGCCGAGTCGCCGCTCGACGATGGATTCTCGGCGGCAATCACTGCCGACTTCGCCACCAGCGTCCGTCAGCAGTTGTCGTCACTCACAACCAACCTGCTGACCGGCCTGTTCGCCGTTGCCCTCGTGAGCCTGTTGCTCATCGGCTGGCGGGTCGCCGTGATGACCACCGGCTTCATGGCCCTCGTGATGATGGGGGCATTGATCGGACTCTGGGTGTTCGGTTACTCCCTCAACACGATCACCCTGTTCGGTCTCATCTTGACCCTTGGGCTCCTGGTTGATGACGCGATTGTCATCTCCGAATCGATCGACTCCAGCCGCGACGACCCGAGTCCACAGGAAGATGGTCGCCGGCTCGGCGTCGTGCGCACGGCGCTCGAACGGGTCGGGTCGGCGTCGTTGGCCGGCACGCTCACCACCGTTGTCGTGTTCTCGCCGATGCTCTTTGTCGGCGGAATTCTTGGCGAGTTCATCCGCTCCATCCCGGCAACCGTGATCATCACGCTGATTTTGTCGTTCATCTTTTCGATCGTGTTCATCCCCGCGGTCGCCCGAGTGTTCCTGCTCAAGGGCGGCCCGAGTAACAACCCGATTGTGCGTGGCGAAAAGGCTGTGGCGCGTGCTGCTGGTCGACTCGCTGCATATCCCTGGAGGAACGGTTGGAAGGGTCGATTCACTGGCTTGGGCATGGCCAGCGTTGCGCTCGTCGCCATCATGGCCGGCGGAATGATTGCGGGTTCGCTGCCGTTTTCAATCTTCCCAGCCGGCAAGGACGCCTCCGGGTTGGCGATCTCAGCGGAGTTCCCTTCGGGAACGACCATCGAAGAGGCACAAGACATTTCTGACGAGGTCGACGTGGTCATCCTCTCGGTCCTCGGTGAGGAGCTCGCTCGTTCGCAATATGTTCGCGGGAACGAGCGCGTGACGGAGACCTTCATCGACCTCACGCCGATCGGTTCGCGGTCGACCAAGGCGCCAACGTTCGTGGATCGGATCGAGGCCGACTTCGAGACGATCGTTTCGGCCTATCCCGGTCTCCGCCTCACAGCCGGACAGTCTGAGAATGGGCCGCCGCTGCTGGAGTATCCGTTCGCGACCCAAATCGAGGTGAGCGATGCCGCATCGATCGCCGCGGGGCAACAACTCGCCGAGGACATCCGCGACAGTCTGCAGGGGCGGCAGTTTGAGTCTGGCGGCGGCACGGTCACGGTGACCGATGCGATCGTGTCGACCGATGGAGAAATCGCTCGGGTCGACGGGCAACAAATCATCGAGGTCCGCGCGCAGTACGACGAAGACCAGGGCATTTCCGGCATCTTGAACGACACGCAGTTGCTCGTCGAAGAGGACTTCCCCCCAGCCGAGATCGAATCGAGAGGTCTCTCGGCCGAGGCCGTGACGTTCGACTTCGGGTTGGAGTCGGACAATCAGGACGACTTCGCTGGACTGATCGTCGCCGGCATTATTGCCCTCGGACTGATGCTCCTGCTGATCGCGATCCAGTTCCGATCGGTCGCGCAGGCGCTGCTGATCTTCATGGCGATCCCCCTCAGCTTCCTCGGAGTGTTCGGCGCCCTGAAGCTCACCGACAATCCGCAATCGTTTCTCTCCGGGGTGGGGTTCATCGCGCTGATTGGCGTGGCGGTCAACAACACGATCCTGTTGGTCGATTCCGCGAATCAGCAACGACGCGCTGGTGCATCGGCCGGCGAGGCGATTCAGCACGCCGTCACCTCTCGCTTCCGACCGTTGATCACCACGACGATCACGACAGTTGTTGGTCTGCTGCCGCTCGCATTGAGCGATCCGTTCTGGGAGTCACTCGGCTTCACTTTGATGGGCGGCCTCGTCAGCTCGACGGTGTTCGTGCTCCTGTGCTTCCCGGCCTTCTATCTCGGGCTGGAGTCGGTGCGCACGCCGCTGCGCAACGCCGTCCGGCGCCGTCGTGGCCGCCCTCTACTGACCTGAGCAGACCTGCCTGTTCGATACGGTGCGTCGTGTGCCGGACCTGACGAAACAGAAGCGGCGATCACGGTTCGAGGCGCGATTGCTCGAAGCCGGCGCCGACGACAGCCACGCGGCGTGGGGTGAGCGTAAGTCCGCCGTCATCGGAGCGATGCAGGGCACCGTTGTCGAGTTGGGCCCCGGCACCGGCGTCAACATGCGCTACTACGCAGCCGGCACGAAGGTCATCGCCATCGAGCCGAACCCGGTGATGCACGCTCCGCTGCAGTCTGCAGCAGCTGAGTACGACGTCGATCTGGAGATCCGGCAGCTGGACGGTGCCGCACTCGACCTCGCCGATGAGTCGGCTGACGGAGTCGTCGGCACACTGCTGCTGTGCGGCGTCGATGATCCGGCACAGGTCCTGCGCGAGGCGCATCGGATTCTCAAACCCGGCGGGGTCTACTTCTTCATTGAGCATGTTGCGTCGCCTGCTCGAACCGCGAACCGACGCGTGCAACGGGTGCTCTTTCGGCCGCACCGGTGGATGTTCAATGGCTGTGAGATCACTCGTGACACCGAGGCCTCCATTCGTGGTGGGCCGTTCGACGCCGTTGAGGTTGATGCTGTCGACCGCGGGCGGGGCGCGCTGTGGGTCCGGCATCAGATCGTCGGCACAGCCGCCAAGGCTGCGCCCCACGGCTGATCAGGCCAGGACTGGGCGTCGCTGCGCCCACGGGTGTGCTGCTTCGAGTTGGCTCGCAACTGCAAGCAGCAGATCCTCGCGACCGTAGGCGGCGACGAGTTGAACCCCGATCGGTAGGCCAGTGTCGTTCCAGTGCAGCGGCAGGCTGATCGCGGGCTGCCCGCTGGCATTGAATGGCGGCGTGAAGCCGACGAATCGGGCAGCGCGTTTCATCCCTGCCATCGGATCGCCTTCGAGAGCGTCGTGTTCGCCGATCCTGACTGGCGGCTCGCTGAGCGTCGGTGTCAGCAGCAGGTCCCAACCTCGCGTCCACCACGACTGCATCGCCCTGCGGTATTCGACGACGGCTCCCAACGCCTCGCCGTACTCGACACCAGAGACGCTCTTCGCCCACTCAGCCTGAGCCCAGTTGACGGGTTCGACATCGTCGGCGGTCATCTCGCGGCCGATCCACGACTCCATCTTCTTGATGCCCAGCGCCATGTTGGTCGCCCACATCGCCATGAAGCGGGGCGTGAAGGACTGGTCTTCGAGCACCTCAGGGTGACCGGGTGCAACGTCATGGCCGAGGCCTTCGAGCATCGTTGCCGCAGAGCGGACCGCAAGTACGCAGTCGTTGTGGAGCGCATTGCCCTGCGGGTCTCGGTCAAGCATCCCGATGCGGAGGCGCCCGGGGTCATGGCCAAGCTCATCTTCGTACGGCCGGGCTGGGGGAGCGGCGATGACGGTGTCGCCCACTCCGGGACCGTGGACCGCATCGAGAATGCGGGCAGTGTCGCGCACCGAGCGACTGACGACGAGGTTGACGCTGAGGCCAGATTCGTCGCGGTCTGGCTCCAGTGTGATGCGGCCCTGCGATGGCTTGAGCCCGACCAAGCCGCTGCACGACGCGGGGATCCTGATCGATCCGCCCCCGTCGCTGGCATGGGCCATCGGCACCATGCCCGCCGCCACCGCAGCGGCCGCGCCTCCGCTCGATCCTCCGGGCGTGCGATCGGTGTCCCACGGGTTACGCGTCGGGCCGTGCGCAATCGGTTCGGTGACCGGCAGGCTGCCGAGTTCGGGGCTGTTGGTCCGGCCAAGGTTGATCAGGCCCGCGTCGCGGAACCGTTTGACCAAGGTCATGTCGTGTACTGCACGTGGTGGATTCGCGGCAAGCGCTGCGTTGCCGTTGGTCATCGGCATCCCGGCTTCGGGAGCCCAGAGATCTTTCAACAGGAATGGCACACCGAGGAACGGTGGCCGGTCTCCGCTGCCACGGCCGGCGGGAGCAGTCCCAGCGCCCGTGGCATCGATCGCGTCGGCTTGCTCGCGTGCCCGGTCGTACCAGTGCAACACAACCGCGTTGATGGCCCCGTCAGTACGATCGATGCGCTCGATTGCGGCGTCGACCAACTCGCGCGATGACAACTCTCCAGCTGCTACCAGAGCGGCTTGTGCCGTGGCGTCGAGCCATTGGGTCTCGTCAGCGATGTTTTTCATCTCGCGTTGATAGCACGGCTCGCTAATCTCAGGTTCATGGGACTCTTCAGCGGACGCAACTTGCGGATGGCCAAAGAACTGCTTGAGAAGAACCGGCACAAGGTTGGCGACATGGTGGGCAAGGCCACTGAGCAGGTTGATAAGGCGTCCGGTGGCAAGACTGCGAACATGTCGAAGAAGGCCGAGGAAGCGGCGCGCAAATATTCAGCGGGCAGCAGCGCGACGCATCACGGGGCCCATCCCGACGCGGCGCCCGAGATGTCACAGGAAGAGGCCGAAGCGCGGCGTGCCGAAACGCAGGCCAAGGCGGCCAGGGCAATGGCCGGGCTCGTCAGCTCCGCCAACGGCCTACTCAGCAAGGCCCAGGTCCGATTGGATGAGGCCGGGGGAAAGATGCCGCCGCCCGATCCGGCTGCTGTGGTCAACGACCCGCCGCCCGTTCCGGGCAGCTCATCGCCCGGGGACTGACGCCACGGTCAGAGCACGAAGCGCATCTCGCGGAGCAGGGCGCCTGGAAGCCGGGCGCTGGCGGTGCTCCGTTCGAGGTACGTGCTTGGGTCGAGCAGTACTTCCGCGTCGTCGGTGAGGCCTTCGAGGTGGTCACCGAGCATGTTGAAGGCCGTATCGTCGAAGCGCAGCACGCTGACCGGAGCGACGATCTCGCCGCTGTCCATCCAGAACGTGGCGAACCGGGTCATGCCGGTCGTGCGGCACGCCGACATGTCACTGAAGTTGGTGTACCAGAGGTTGCCGACGAAGAGGCCGGTGTCGAGTGCTTCGGCGACGCCGTCAGCTGGGATGGAACCCGGCGCGATCGCCATCGACTCGGGATACTCCCCGCCGTGGGCTCCGTTGGTCGGCACTCCGTACTCCTGGGCTGACCGCGGTGAGACGAGCGTGTCGGTGAGCTTGCCGTCGACGATCAACGGCACTTCGTCGGGACGAATGAAACCAGATGATTGAAAGTTTGGTGCCACGCCGCCAGCGGTGTTCTCGCTGATGGTGATCTGCGGCGACAGGTGCGCGTCACCAGCCAGCATCCGGAGGAATGGCGTCTGCTTGGTCTCGTGTGCTCGACGGCCGAACGCGCCGTAGTACGACAGCAGCGACATCACCTCTTCCATCGCTCGCGGTGCGAGGTAGGTGCGGTAATCGCCGGGGCCGAGCACTTTGGGTTCGCGCGCGAGCGCTGTCAGCTGCTGACTGGACCAGTCGACCTTGCGGGCAAACGCATTGTCGTTCCAATCGAAGCCGGCGTACAGGTTCTTGGCGGCTTTGTCGGCTTGCAGGTAGAAGCACCAGTCGAGATTGAACGTCGATGACTGGAACCAGTTGCGCTGGCCAAGCGAGTTGGCAAAACCGTGGAATGTGTCGCCCGAGGCGTAGATGCCGACAAGATCCTTGCCCTGTCCCGCAGCGCGGATGTCAGCGAGCGCCGTCTCCGGGCTGGGGATCTCGCCAGTCTTGACGTTGTCGGTCGACGTCGGATCGGTGTTGTACAGCAGGTACGGATCGTCAGGGACGAGACGACGTTGTGCGCGGAGTTGGCCGAGGAGCGCGCCAACTCTGGCGTTATCCATCGCTGTGTCGCCGGTGAGGTTGATCGTGCCGCCGACGTGGCGTTGGCCTGCAATGAGATCGACACTGAGCTTCTGCTGATCGACCGAACCGGCCTGCCGGACCTCGTTGTTGTTGAGCCGGATGAAGTCGGTGGCTTCGCCAGCGAGGTTGGCGAGGAGTACCTCATCGCTGTGCAGCGTGGAGGTCGCTGATGTGATGAGCTCGTCAAAGTACGCCTGGCGTTCGGGGCTACTGCTCATGACTCACCTCCGAAGACCTCGATGTTGGAGAACTTGCAGGTGGGAGATGCGTGGCCGGTGCCGATCATCTGGTTCAGCTCGCCCTTGCCGCAGTTCGGCGTACCCATCACGGTGAAGCTGTTGCTGTCGGCCACGCCGGAGAGGTTGGTCCAGAAGTTCCGGCTGATGCCCCGGTAGCCGGGGTTGCGAACGGTGCCGACGATTTCGCCGTTCTCGATCTTCTGTCCGTACTCGCAGTTGAACTGGAACTTGTTGCGGCTGTCATCGATCGACCATGAGTTGTTGGTGTGCATGTACACGCCGTCTTCGACCGAGGCGATGAGCTCGTCGACCGTCGCATCACCGGGCTCGACGTTGAGGTTGGCCATGCGGTCAATCGGTGGGCGGTTCCAACTGGCGGCTCGAGAGTTCGACACGCCCTCGAGTCCACTGCGCTGCTGACTCACCGCGCCGCCGAGCCCGCGCTGCAGAATGCCGTCCTTGATCAGGAATTGCTTGGTCGCCGGGGAGCCGTCGTCGTCAAAGCCGTAGCTGGCGAGCTGACCCGGCACAGTTGGGTCGAAAGTGACGTTGAGGAGGTCCGAGCCGTAGCGGAAGCTGCCGAACATGTCCGGCGTGACGAAGCTGGTGCCGGCGTAGTTGCGCTCGTCGCCGAGGATCCGGTCGAGTTCCAGCGGGTGGCCGATCGACTCGTGAATCTGCAAGATCATCTGATCGGGAGCAAGGAGGACGTCCATGACTCCCGAGGGGCAATTGGGAGCCGTGAGGAGCTCGAGGGCCTCGTTGGCCACCCGCGAAGCGCCATCGCCGAAGCCGAACCGGCCGAGCACCTCAGCACCACCTTGGCCGCAGAACGCGTTGGCGCCAAAGGTGCGGGTCTGGGTGTTGATGCCCTCATTGGCTGTGGCGCGCATGCCGGGATACACGAACTGAAACCGCTGCTCGACTTCGCCCCGTTGGCCGTCGCTGCTCGAAGTGACCAGCAGCGTGTCGACGCTTCGTCGCGTGAGTCGTGCTGACCAGTCGACGATGCGGTCGTCGATACCGAGCAAGCGCGATTGCTGATGCAAGAGTTCGAGTCGGTCTTCAAGCGGCATCGAGTCCCAGCTCACGTCGACGGGCGATTCGTAGGAGCCGATCGGATGATGTGGCGGCGGGGCGATGGCTCCGGTCTCCTCATCGCGGTTGGCGACCAAGTGCCCGGCGGTGACGCTGGCCCAATATCGTGCTCGTTCGACCGCCCGATCGAGGCCTGTTGCGGACAGGTCAGCGGTCGCCGCGTAGCCGAGACCGCCCCCGTTCCAGATCGAGATCATCACCCCGGTGTCGAACGCGTTGAAGATCGGCTCAAGGTTGTTCTGGCGGACAGTGAGATGCTCCGAGCGTTCGTCAAACAATCGCGCGGAGGCGTAGTCGACATCCGTCGGGAGTGCTGCCGTCAGCCGCTCAGCGATGGGCGATGTGTCGAGCAGCGGCGCAGACAACAGGTCAGTCATGGAGCCGAGGCTAGGTCGATCCGGCCAACGTTGCTGTCCTCAGTTCCACCTGGTCCCGACCCCAAAGGAACTCAGCTCACGCCGCTCAGCATTGCCTCTACCAGCTCTTGGACTGCCAACGACTCGGCAAACGTGGCGATGCTTGAGGGTGTGCCGTCAAGCAACTTCGACAGCTCATCGAGCTGTGCCGCGTACGCATCGGCACCGAGCTGGGCGCGATCTGTGCCGACGACGTCGGTCCACTCGCCTCCCGTGGTGTGTTGCAGGCGATACCAGTCCCAGATCCGGAGGGATCCAGCCGTGCCACGGACGGTGAGGTCGTTCACGTCAGGGCCAATGCCCTCGCTGGTGCCGATCATGACGAGCGGAGCATCGGAACCGGACATGCGCGCCAGTGCATCCGTCTCACACAACGTCCCGGTTGGGCCGTCCGGATGAGTCACCATTGCCGCGTCGATGGACAGCGGGCCGAGCACGCGTTGGGCGACAAAGACGAAGTGTGATGCGACCTCGCGGATCCAGCCGCCCTGATCGCGCAGGCGCAGCCACTGCGCCTTGGCGTGCCAGGCACGCGGCCACTCAGCGAAGTGCAGTCGAAGGTCACCTCGCACGATCTGACCGATCTCGCCGCCCGCAACTCGACGTTGCAGTTCGACCGCCGATGGTGCGGCGCTGAACACAAAGTTGACCCCTGCTGGGAGCCCGCTCGACTCGACCAGGTCAACCAGCCGACGGCTCTCTTGGACGTCGATGCCAAGGGGCTTCTCACAGAAGATCGCGACACGTGCAGCGACGCACTGCTCGACATAGGCACCGTGAAAGAGCGGCGGTACGGCGATATAGACGGCGTCGGCAGCGCTGATCACGCCAGCCGCGTCGGCGACGATCGTGACATCGGCAGCGTGCGCGGCACAGGCCGCAGCGTCAGGGTCCCAGGCAGCGACGAGTTCGAAATCGGCGTGGTGATTGAACTGTTCGACGAATCGCGCCCCAACGGTGCCGAGGCCGATGATTCCAACTTTGTGGGACATCTGTGCAGTCTCGCCGGAAGCGCAGCGTTCAGTCGACCGGAGGTGGGGCAATCGACGTCATCGGTACGTGGGGAGTCGGTGCAATCAGCGGCGTCGAAGGCGACAGGGGGAGAGCGATGGCACCGGGCAGCTCGGAGGTATCGCCGGGTTCCATCTCGACAGCCCGTACGGAAGGCGCCTGCATCGTGTCGGTTGCTGTTGTCGACGTGCTGTTGACCAGGTGACCGGTCGCTTGGGCCTGGCTGTGGTCGCTGGCGCGCCCGACGGTCTGCGACATCCGCAGCGATCCTGGTGATGCGGCGCCTGTGTGGTGATCGGGGTTCGGAGTGGGGTCAGCGACCAGGAACATTTCGCCGTCTGGAGTGAGCAGATGGTCGCGCAGGAGATCCCACCACCCTGCTTCGATGTTCTGCCCTTCGTCGACGAGTACGGCGTCATAGCGCTCCAATGTCCAGGCGCTGGACATACTCTCGGTGCTCTCCTCGAGCGCTTGGTTTGACACGGGGGGCTCGCTGCCGAGACGCTCGGCGTTCTGGGCGAGGCGGGTGGTCAATGAATGAAAGCTGGCGCACGTGACGTGGATCGGGTTGGTGTCGTGCTCGGCACAGCGATCGACAATGAGCGATCGGAGACGGTTGGCGACGGGGCCGTCGAGCGACAGCACCAGCACCCTGTTGCCCTGTGCTGCGAGATGTGCGGCGTGAGCGGCGATCGCACAGGATGCGCCAGTGTCCGCAGCGCTGCGGACACTGGAGACGACACCGCCTTGCTGGTTGACGACGACCTGTGCATGCAGACGTTCGATGGACTGGGGGTCAGGGTGAGCGCAGCCGGTGCCGCGTACAAGTCGGTTGAGTTGATCGCGCAGGCCGTCAGCACCCCAGACCTCGACGCTTCGTTCATCGCCGTGTGCTGTGGATGCGCCGAGCCTTTGAACTGCTTGCTCCTGCGTGCAACGAGGGAGAACGACGACAGCGCGGACGACACCGGTCTCCGGGGTCGCAACACCCGGTTGGGCAACGAACTGGTCGAATACCACCGATCGCGTGCGAGCAGCGATGAATCGTGAGTCGTCGTGTTGGGGCTGACGGCTCTCGGGGCTCCAATCGCACACTTCGATGATGCAGACACCGAGGAGCTCATGCACGGCGATGAAATCGGGTTGGTCGAGCTCCAGCTTGGGCTGGACGTACACAGTCCAGTCGTCGTCAAGTTGTGCCAGGGCCCGTGCGGTCGCCGATTCCGATGCGTTGAGTGGTTGCGCGAGCCGGTCGAACTCGTGGAGCGGTGGGCGAAGCAGAGCCATAAGCGGCCTATCGGCGCGATTCCGTCCGAGCTTGAGGAATTTGTAGCCCTGGGGCGAGAAATTTCTTGAGGAGCTCTGCTGTCAGCCCGATGTCACGCCGGTGGCTACTGGTCGTCGGGGGTCGCTTGACCAGCCCGACCAGGAGCCGACGAAGACGCGCGGGAGCGGTCGGCCTGCGGACTCGACCGCCAGTGCGTTGTGGCAGGCCGTGACGCCCGAGCCGCAGTAGACGATTGCCTGCGGATCCATGTCGAGGCGGGCGAATCGCTCGGCCAATTGGGGTGCACCCAGCCACTGCCCGTCTGCAAGGTTGTCCGTGAACGGCATGTTGATCGCGCCGGGAATGTGTCCAGCGACAGCATCGATCGGTTCGACTTTGCCTGCATATCGCAGGGGTTCGCGCGAGTCGATGACCACACCGCCGTGCTCGATGTGGACCGCGACATCATCAGCGTCAGCGATGGCTTCGGCGGGCCATGGCACTGCGGGTCGGTCATGCACAGGTTCGTGCGGCTCGACGGGGCCGGACTCGAACGGGCCGGACCAGATGTCGAGACCGCCATCGAGGAGCGCGGCCGGTTGACCGATAATCCGCAGCATCCACACCAGTCGAGCGGCAAAGGCCCCGTTGCGGTCGTCGTAAGCGACGACTGGCGTCCCCAGTGCAATGCCGAGGCGACCGAGCACTGCCGAAAACGCTGCTGCTGACGGCAACGGATGGCGGCCGACACCGGGTGCTGGTGGGTCGGCGAGGTCGTCGTCCAGCGACGCGAACCTGGCTGAGGGCAGGCGCCGATCGAGGTAGCTCGCGTGGGGGTCGGTGCCGACCATCGTCGTTCCGACATGGACAATGACCGGCGCGTCAGCGGCACCGATTTTCAGCTGGTCGGCCAGCAACCGAGAGGAGATCAGTGGTGGAAGCGCCGGGTCCATCCACCGATCGTATTGGCCATGGACTATGTTGACCGGCCACATGCCGGTCCTCCTCGCGCAACTCTCGGACACGCACGTCGTTGCCGATGGCACCGACGAAGTGTTGTACGTCGACAACAACGCTCGAGCTGCGATTGCTGTCGCTGCGATTGGCCAGGAGGCACCGTCAGTTGCCGCGGTCCTCGCCACCGGCGACCTCACCCAGTGGGGGACTGATGCAGAGTACGACAAGCTTGCCGAGGTGCTGGCGCCGCTGAACGTGCCGATCCTGCCAATCCCGGGAAACCACGACACACGAGCAGGGCTTCGGCGTTGCTTTCCCGATCATCCGTGGCCTGCTGCGCAGCAGGAAGGCGATCACTTGAGCTGGGTCGTTGAGCTTGACGGTGTCCGAATCATCGGTCTCGACACGACCGTGCCGGGAGCGCCCGGCGCAGCGTTCGACCCGGACCGCGAGGCGTGGCTGCGCGCTGCGCTGTCGATATCGCACGCGGGTCCAACGCTGCTTGCGATGCATCACCCGCCGTTCGTCACCGGAATCGAGTGGATGGATGCCTCAGGTTTCGTCGGTCTCGATCGATTCCTTGCCGTCATCGCGGAGGCTCCCGTCGACCGCATCCTGTGCGGCCACATGCACCGCCCCATGAGTTCGATGGTCGCTGGGGTGTCGGCTGAGGTCGGCATTTCAACGGCCGTGCACGTTGCCCTTGAACTGGCTCCCGAGGGTCCGGTGCAGATCATTCGCGATCCGATCGGGTACCGGATCTTCCGCGTCGACGGCTCGGCGATCGTCGGGCACACGCGCTACGTCGACACCGGCGAGGCACCCTTCGCGCCAGCGTGGGCCGACATCAACTAGATGGTTCGAGGCCGCGAGTCGCGGCGACATCGTCATCACGCACGAACCAGCTGCCGATCGCCGCGGGCACGATCAGGAGACCGCAGGTCAGGAATCCCCACTGGTAGGCGCTCAGCCGGTCAACTGCTGGCGCGTTGTCGCCGCCCACCGTGGTCAGACGGGCAGCGATCACCGTGACGGCAACCGCCACGCCACTCGTATACGCGATCTGGCGGACGGTGTTGAACACCGACGTGGCGCGGCCGGTGTCGGCGAGTGACGTTGTCGCATAGACCGCTGTCTGGATCGATACGAAGACCATGCCGACCGATGCGCCGCGGCCGAAGGACAGTGCACCGAGCATCGCAACCGGTGTTGTCAACGTCGCCAGCGCGAAAGAGGCAGTGAATCCGGCATGGACGAGTGAGCCGACGATCATCAAGCGGCGCGGCCCGATCACCCGGTAGAGCCGCCTGCCGAGCAGATTCGAGACGAGAAAGACGCCGACAGCTTGGGGTGCTTGGACGAGCCCACTGGTCGTCGCAGAGAAGCCCCGCAGCGTCTGCATGTAGAGCGGCAGCACGATGATCCACCCGAAGAACCCTGCGTAGACGAACGGTGCGGCGATGTTGATGGTGCGGAAGTGCCGATCGCGAAGCAGCCGGAGCTTGAGCATGGGATCGCGTCGCCTGAGCTCCACGATGACCAAGGCGACGGCAGCAGAGATGCCGACGATGGCGAACCCGATCACACGGGGCGAAGTCCACCCCTGCTCGGGGCCGATCGTCAGGGTGTAAATGAGAACGCTCACCGCCACTGCTGACAGGACGAAGCCCGGCGCATCGAACCGTCCTGCCTCGTTGGTTTCTGGCCCGTCATCCGCGCGGAGCCACCACAGCGCCAACACGATGGCCACCGCACCCATCGGACCGTTGATGAAGAAAATCCACCTCCATGACGTCTGGTCGACCAGCACGCCGCCGATGACTGGACCGACGGCAGGGGCAATGACCACCACACTCAGCACACCGATGGCCGCTTTGGCCCGATCGGCCATCGGGTACGCACGGAACAACATCGCACTTCCCACTGGAGTCAAGAGACCACCACCCATGCCTTGCAAGACACGAAGGACCACGAGCTGGTCGAGTGTCTGCGCGGCGCCGCAGGCCATCGACACCAGCACGAACACGATCAACGCCGTGACAAAGACCCGTTTCGATCCGAAACGGTCGCCGAGCCAACCGGCGACGGGGATCACAGCTGCAAGGCTGAGGAGATAGCCAACGGCGACCCACTCGATGTCCGTTGATGCGACACCGAACTCATCGGCGAGCGTCGGGAGAGCAACGTTGACCATCGTGCCGTCCATGACGGTCATGAACACGGCGAGGACGTACACCGCCATCACTCGCGTCCGATACATCACCGCTGGCACCCTAGGAGCTGGGTGTGTTCGAGAGAGAGGCCGACAATGTGTGCTCGGGTTTGAGGTCGGGGGACAGGAATCAGTGCGTCCCGCTGCCAAGCTCTGGTGGCCATGGCCGGTTCGAACGCGTCCCCTCGCTCCAAGCGATCGAGACCCGATGCGGGCGCGCGCGCCGAGGCGTCTGCTGCGCTGCTCGCCGAAGGGCGCCTGACATACCCGGACTCATTGCCGATCACCGAACGACACGACGAACTCCTCGACTTGATTCGTTCCAACCAGGTGATGATCGTCGCCGGCGAAACCGGGTCGGGCAAGAGCACACAGATTCCCAAATTGTGTCTGGAGGCCGGTCGTGGCGTCAGCGGACTGATCGGTCACACCCAGCCGCGCCGTGTGGCTGCTCGCTCGATTGCTGAGCGGGTCGCCGAGGAACTCGGGTCATCGCTCGGTGACGATGTCGGGTACACGGTTCGCTTCACCGACAAGGTGAGCAATCGCACGCTGGTCAAGGTGATGACCGATGGAATTCTGCTCGCCGAGATCCAGCGTGATCGCATGCTGCGGCGCTACGACACGCTGATCATCGACGAGGCCCACGAACGCAGCCTCAACATCGACTTCATCCTGGGCTACCTCAAGCAACTCCTGCCGAAGCGCCCGGACCTCCACGTGATCGTCACCTCCGCCACGATCGACACCGAACGGTTCGCAGCGCATTTCTCCGCACCACCAGCGGACGACCCGAATGGTGACCCGGTACCGGCGCCAATCGTCGCGGTGACAGGTCGAACCTTCCCGGTTGAAGTGCGCTATCGGCCGTACGGGCCGGACAACGAAGACGATCCCGACGACCGGCGCGACCAAGTGCAGGCAGTGATCGACGCCGTCGACGAGTTGAGCGTGCTGGGCGACGGCGACGTGCTCGTGTTCCTGTCAGGAGAACGCGAGATTCATGACATCGCCGGGGCCATGCGCCAGATTGACACCGCCGCATGGCGAGCCACCGACATACTTCCGCTCTACGCCCGACTGTCCTCGGTGGAGCAGCAACGAGTGTTCAAGACGTCGAAGCGTCGTCGCATCGTGCTGTCGACAAATGTCGCCGAGACGTCGCTCACCGTGCCGGGTGTGCGCTACGTCGTCGACGCCGGCACGGCGCGTATCTCGCGATACAGCAAGCGACTCAAGGTCCAACGCCTGCCGATTGAACCGGTGTCGCAGGCCTCGGCCAACCAGCGGTCGGGTCGTTGCGGACGTGTGGCCCCCGGTGTCGCCATCCGGTTGTACGCAGAGGATGAGTTTGTCGAACGGCCGGAGTTCACCGATCCCGAGATTCTTCGTACGAACTTGGCGTCGGTGATTTTGCAGATGACCGCCATTGGGCTGGGCGATGTGGGGATGTTCCCGTTCGTCGAGCCACCCGAACGGTCGATGATTCGCGACGGCTATGCCCTGCTCGACGAGTTGGCGGCAATCGAACCGGCGGATCGCGACGACCCCGAGCGGCACCTCACCCGCATCGGCCGCGACCTCGCCAAGCTGCCAGTCGACCCTCGGCTCGGTCGAATGGTGCTTGAAGCGGACGAGTTCGGATGCGTCCGAGAGGTGCTGGTGATCGCATCCGCGCTCTCGATTCAAGACCCGCGCGAGCGTCCGCAGGAGAAGATTGAGCAGGCCAATGAGTTCCACAACCGATTCAAGGTGGACGGGTCTGATCTGCTCTCCCTCGTTGAACTGTGGGATTACCTGAGGAACCAGCAGCGCGAGCTCTCCGGCAACCAGTTCCGCCGCATGTGCCGCAAGGAGTACCTCAACTACTTGCGCGTTCGCGAATGGATGGACCTGTACAGCCAACTCCGGCGCGTCGCTGGCGAGTTGAAGATTCGTCCCCACCGGACCCCTGAAGTGGACAAGACCCACCCCGACCACGTGCACCGCTCACTGCTCGCTGGCCTCCTGTCGCAGGTGGGCATGCGCGAGCGTGAGACGCGTGACTACCGCGGTGCACGAGACGCCCGGTTTGTCATCGCCCGCGGGTCGGTCATCGGTCGCAAGCAGCCCGACTGGGTGATGGCAGCGGAGCTCGTGGAGACCAACCGCCTGTATGCACGGCGCGTTGCCGCGATCGAACCTGAATGGATCGAGCAAGCCGCTGCGCACCTGGTGAAGAAATCGCACAGCGACCCGCGCTGGGATGCCAAGGCGGGGCGGGCGGTCATCACCGAGCAGGTCACCCTGTTCGGTCTGCCCATCGTGTCTGATCGCAAGGTGGGCTACGACAAGATCGACATCGATGCAGCGCGGGCCTGGTTCATCACCAAGGCACTGGTCGAGGGGGAATGGCACACGCAGCAGAAGTTCGTCACCCGGAACCAGGAATTCCTCGAAGGCATCGGCGCCATGGCGGCTCGCGTCCGCCGAACAGAACTTGTCGACGACGCAATGCTCTTCGCTTTCTTCGACGAACGTCTCGATGCCGACGTCACTGACACCCGTCGGTTCGATCGATGGTGGAAGGAGGAGCGCCAGCGCAACGGTCGACTCCTCGATCTCACCGAAGAGCTCCTTGCCGATCGCGAACACGGTGTAGGAATCCGGCTTGCCGACTTTCCCGAGGTGTGGCGGCAAGGCGACATCGAGCTGCCGCTGACCTACCGGTACGCACCAGGCGAACCGCTCGACGGTGTCACCGTGCACATTCCGCTCAGCGCACTCAACCAGATCGAGCCGACCGGATTCGACTGGCAGATCGCTGGACACCGCCGCGAGGTCATCGCAATGCTGGTGCGCTCCGTTCCGAAACACATCCGTCGCGAGCTGACGCCGATGGCTGAGACAATCGATGCCACCGTTGAGCGAGTCGCAGACTTTGAGCCAGGGTCGATGCCGCTCGTTCATGCAGTCGCAGTCGGGCTCACTCGGGCGTCCGGGATCCGGATCGACCCGTCGATGTTCAACACCGAGGTCCTCGACAACTTTCTCCGAATGAACTTCGTTGTCACCGATGAGCACGGGGAGGTCCGCGACGTCGGCACCGATTTGGCTGCGATCAAAGCACGCCGCGTCGGCGAGGCACGCGAATCGATTGCTGCTGCGGCGCCGATCGAGGAACGTCGGGGGATAGTGGCGTGGGACATCGGCGACCTCCCACGCACGGTTCAGTCCGACGATCGTGCGCTCGACGTCGTGGGCTATCCGACGTTGCTCGATATCGGTGACAGCGTTGCGCTGCGGGTCGTCACGAGCGCCGATGTGCAGCGGCGGGCCATGCGCGGTGGGGTACGCCGCCTCCTTCTGCTCACTGCAGCGCCGAGTCGCAAGGTGGTCGAACGACTGCTGACCAACGCGGGCAAGCTCGCGCTCGGTGCGGCCGACGTGTCGGTCGCTGCGCTCGCCGACGACTGCATTGCGGCGGCTGTTGACCATCTGCTCGAAGATCATCTGGCACGCGGGGGAACGCTCCCCTGGAGCGAGGTCGAGTTCGAAGCGTTGCGCGCGCAGGTCGCACGAGACGTTCCGACATTGGCGCGAGATGCCCTCGTCCAGGCCACGGCTGCGGTCGCGGCCACCGGCTCGGTGCACGCCAAGCTCGCGTCGTTGCGGGCCGCAGCGCTGCAACCATCGGTTGACGATGCCAACCTGCACCTCGGCCGGCTCGTCCGCCCCGGCTTCGTCTTCCACACCGGGCTCCGCCAACTCCCTGAGATCGAGCGGTATGTCCGCTCGATCGATCACCGGCTCGACAACCTCGCCGGCGGTGTTGAACGCGACCGTCGTCGGATCGCCGAGGTCGCTCCGCTCGAGGCGCGCTACGCGGCGTTGCTCGATCGTTTGCCGGCAAGTGAGGTGACCTCGGAAGTGGCGGCTGTGGCGTGGCAGCTCGAAGAGCTCCGCGTGAGCGTGTTCGCGCAGCCGCTTGGCGCGAAAGGCCAGCCGAGTCCGACGAAGCTCGCGCGGTCCCTCGACGGCCTCGGCGGGTGACTCGACCTGCGACACTCGGTCATGGACGAACGCGAACTGGATGACCTGACCGGCGAGACCGTGGACCTGTTGCAGACACTGATCCGCAATGCCTGCGTCAACGACGGCACGCCGGAATCAGGCGAAGAAGTCCGCAATGCCGACGTGCTGCAGACGCTGATCGAGGGTGCTGGCGTCGAGGTCGAGCGCTTCGAGCCGACGCCAGGCCGTGTCTCGATCGTCGGGCGGATCCAAGGCTCAGATCCTGGAGCCAAGAGCCTCTGTTTGATGGGCCACACTGACGTCGTTCCGGTCAACGCCGACGGGTGGGATCGCGACCCGTTCGGTGGCGAGTTGATCGATGGTGAAGTGTGGGGTCGCGGTGCGGTTGACATGCTGAACCTGACATCGTCGATGGCGGTCGCTTTCCGCCGTCTCGCGCGCGATGCGGCCGCAGGGCGTTTCAAGCCGAAGGGCGACCTCATCTACTTCGGTGTCGCAGACGAAGAAGCAGGGAGTGTCCACGGTGCCAGGTGGATGGCTGATCATCAGCGCGATGCGATGTACGCCGACTACGTACTGACCGAGAACGGTGGCATCCACTCTGGTCCGGCTGATGCTCCGCACGTCGGCATCAACGTCGCAGAAAAGGGAGTTGCCTGGCGACGGTTGACCGTCCGCGGGACACCCGGTCATGGATCGCGCCCATTTCGCGGTGACAACGCCCTGGTCAAGGCTGCTGGTGTGGTGCAGCGGTTGGCCGACTATCGGGCCAAGCCGAAGTTCACCGAGTTGTGGCGTGAGCGGGTTTCGACCCTGAACCTGCCTCCGGACTGGGAACGATCCCTGCTCGATGAGGCAGCGATTGACGAATTCCTCGACGAGATGCCGGGGCCCGCCGTCGCGTCGTACCTGCATGCCTGTACTCACACCACGTTTTCGCCGAACCTGGTCGATGGTGGTGTGATGAAAACCAACACCGTGCCGGACACGGTGGTGGTCGAGGTTGACATCCGCACGCTTCCCGGTGAGGACGAGGCAGACGTTGCAGCCCATCTCCGCTCCGCATTGGGCGACCTGGCCGACCATGTCGAGGTCGAGCCGCTGATGAACGATGCAGCGTCGATCAGCAGAACTGACACGCCGCTCTGGGATTCTTTGCAGCGCGCGGTCAACATTCCGTTTCCGACCGCGCGCCTCACGCCGCAGCTGGTCGTCGGTTTCACCGACTCGCGGATCTACCGAGAGCTCGGAGCGGTGTCCTACGGTGCTGGCCTCTTCAGTCCAACACTCGATGCCAGTGAGTTCGGGTCACGCTTCCACGGCAACAACGAACGCATCGACGTTGAATCCCTGGCACTGACCACACGGCTGTGGGATCACGTGGCCCGCGACTTGCTGGAGAGATAGCGGCGGGCGGCCTCGCGTGCCTCGGGGTCGGCCATGGCTGCTCCGAGGAGGTCAGCGTCGCTCCAAGCCCCCACCGTGGTCGCGACGTTTTCCAATGCGACGTTGACCTGCCGTTTGGTCGCGCGGACGACTGACGGTGCCTTGTTGGCGATCGACGTGGCGAGTTCATTGACGGCAGTGTCTAAGTCGGCGCGAGGAACCACCCGATTGACGAAGCCGATCGACCGTGCTTCCTCGGCGTCGAAGGGTCGGCACGTCAGCACGAGTTCGCGGGTCATCGCTGGGCCGATCTCCCGGACGAGGCGCGGGATGCCGCCCCACGCCAGTGGGATCCCGAGATCGACTTCGGGAATCGCGAAGTGCGTATCGTCGGCCGCGATGCGCAGGTCGCAGACGCCGGCGAGCACAACTCCGCCGCCGATGCACGGACCTTTGATCGCGGCGATGCTCAGGGCCGACATGCGATCCATGGCCTCGGCCATGAGCCGACCGAGATCGGCCTGCTCTCGTGCTGAGACACCGTCGGGGCCAGACCCAGCGAACTCACGGAGATCGAACCCCGACGAGAACGCGCGGCCCTGCCCGGTGACGACGACCACGACGGCGTCGGTGGTGTCGAACCATGCGGCGGCCTGAGCGATCTCTGCGAGGGGCACCGTTCCCAGCGGGTTGAGCTTGTCGGGCTGGGTCAGGGTCAACCGGCCGATGCGGTCCGTGACCTCGGCGGTCAGTGTTGTGAATTCGTGCATTGCTCAGCTCGCTTGGTATCGGCCGGGCTCGACTTCGACGGCTTCGCCGCGGTGCAGCATGCGGTCGACGTGCATCGTGGCGCTGCGCTCCTCGACTGAGTCGGCGAAGGAATGTTCCACGTGTGGTCGGTAGATGAACCGGTGTGCGCGCATGTCGTCGATGGACCTCGGCTCAGCGAGGAAGTCGAGCATCGCTTGATGGCGACGTCCGATCACCGCAGTGAACGCGTCGATCATCTCGACGAAGGTGTCGCGACCTTCGATGATGCCCTTGTGGTGAAACGTCACGTAGTAGTCGGCTTCCTCGTCGCGGACCTTGGTCAGACTGGCCTCGAAGTCTTCAAGGTCGCTCCACACGTCGCCGTAGTACGGACCGAATCCAGTGAGGTCGATGTCGGAGAGGAAGAACACCCCGTCCATCCGGAAACCGCTGTGGCCGCGGGTGTGTCCGGGCAGGTGCACTGCGTCCACGGTGACGCCGCCACCGAGATCGAACACGTGGCCATCGGCGAAACCTTGGGCGTCGGGCCGCGCCGTGTAGTGGAATTCGTCGAGGATTGTCTGCTCGAACGCGGCACGCGGTTCGCCCGTGAGTCCGTAGACCTCCATCAGCCCGTCGATGCTCTGTGCGCCGATGATGTCGGCATCGTGAATGTGCAGCGCAGCGTCGGCGAACAGACCGTTGCCGGCCATGTGGTCCTCGTGGCTGTGGGAGTTGATGACGGCATCGACCTCGACCGGTGCGCCACCGCGTTCGACCACGGTGACCGACGGATCGATGACCACGGACTCGCCCGCGCCACGCACCAGCAGAGTGTTACCTGATGGATACGCACCGTTGGCTTCTCCGACCAGCACGCTCACCGTGTCGGTCAATCGTCGTTCGCCTTCGCCCCAGTCGATGATCACGGGGCCGACGCTAGTCAGCCGATCGCTGTGTCTCGAATCGAACTGCGCTGCGCCCCACGAAATCAGTCGTCGGTGGTCTTGAGGTTGAGCGACGCGGAGTTCATGCAGAATCGATCGCCAGTCGGCGCAGGGCCGTCGGGGAACACGTGGCCAAGGTGGGCACCGCAGCGGGCGCACACGGTCTCGGTCCGCGTCATCCCGTGTGAGTTGTCGACGCGGTTCTCGATGTTCTCACCTTCGAGCGGGGCGTAGAAGCTGGGCCAACCGCAGCCGGCGTCGAACTTGGTGTCGGAGGAGAACAGCGCCACATCGCACACGACGCAGTGGTACACGCCGTCGCGAGTCGTCTCCCAGTACTTGCCGGTGAACGGACGCTCAGTGCCCGCATGCTGGGTGACCTGGAACTGTTCGGCGGTGAGGCGTTCGCGCAGCTCGGCTTCGGTCGGCAGCATGTCGGGGAGTTCGGGTGTCTCGGTGTTCTCAGCCATGGACACAGCCTGCCAAGTCCCAGCCGCATTGTCGATGTCGGGCGACGAGTTTCGGACTTGTTCCGGTGGATGTTCGCCTTCGTCAAGGCTGATGTTCCTACCCTCAGGTCATGGCTTCGTGCTTGATTCGGTCTCGGCTTGCAACGGTGGTGGCTGGCGCGCTGCTGCTCGCAGCGTGCAACTCCGCAGACGGCAGTGGGACAGCGTCCTCGCCGTCCACCGCCGTGGCCGTCGATGACAGCGAACCAGCCACCCCGCGACCGCGGTTCCGTTACCCGCCGGCACCATCAGCCCTCGATGCGGAGGCGCAGAGTGCGACGGACGCCCTCGATGCCGTCGCGACGGTCAAGCTGTGGCTCGGCGCGGCTGAACTCGATATTGCGGCGGTTCGGGCGCTCGGTGACACCGGAGATATCCGTTACGGCTGGTACCTGTCGGACGTGCTGTATTTTTTCCCCGGTGACGACGGTGTCGTCATCGTCGATGCCTTCGAACAGCTCAGTGGTGTCTCGATTGCGGATGATCCGGAAAGTGAGTCGAGTCCATTCCGGAGTCTCAGGAATCACCTGATTGCATGGGACACGCCTGATTATCCGGAGTATCAGCAGGACAAGAGTGAGCTGTTCACACTGCTTGAACCGGCGTGGGAACCGTTCTTCAGTGATGAGGACGCTGACCTCGACTGGCGGCACGTGAGCTGGGGTGGCGTCTACATCGACGACCGTGAACTTGGTGACCCTGAGCGTTGTCGTCCTCGTGGATGCATCCCGTCCCTTGACGATCCGGTCACCACCGATGCAGCTGGTGGCACCTGGTATCCGGACGACCGAATTGTGTTTGGGCTGGTTGAGGGTGACGAAGCATTGGCGTTCCCGAAGAACATCGCCGAGATCCACGAGATGTTCAACTTCACCCTCGGCGGCAGGCGCTTCGGGCTGCCGTACTGCACCCTGTGCGGCTCGGCCCAGGCGTACTACACCGACAACTCCGGCGCCGCCGAGCAGCCTGTACTCCGCACGACAGGGCTCTTGAGTCGTTCCAACAAAGTGATGTACGACCTCGTGACGCAGTCGGTCTTCGACACGTTTACGGGTGCCGCCGTGTCGGGTCCGCTTCAGGACGCCGGGATCGTGCTCGAAGAATCGACGGTCGTCCGCTCGACCTGGGGCGAGTGGAAGACAGCGCACCCCAACACGCGGATCATCGCCGAGGATGGGGGCATTGGCCGGTCGTACGAACTCGACCCGCTCGGTGGTCGCGACGACAACGGTCCGATCTTCGCGATCGGCGATGCTGATGCTCGGCTTGACGTGCAAGAACTCGTTGTCGGCGTTATCGCCGACGATGGCACGCCTATTGCGTTTCCGTCGGGCCAGGCCAGCGCGATTATCGCCGCCGGCGGTGTCGTCAAACTCGGCGGCGTGCGCCTGGAATCAGTTGGGGACGGGCTCCGTGCTGTCGATGTAGTCACCGGGGACGAGCGTGCGGCCCACGAAGCGTTCTGGTTCGCCTGGTCCCAGTTCCATCCGGACACCGAGCTGTTCGTCCCCTGATCCCTGATCCCTGACCCTGGGCCAGCGCTCAGTCGTGTTGGCCGGTCTGCTTCAAGAAGGTGAGCGAGTCCCACGTGTCGATCCGTTTGGTGATCAGGTCATCGCGGACGCTGAACCACATGACGCCGGGAATCTCGATCTGCTTGTCTTCGTACTTCGCCTCGAAGCGGTACCGAACCGCCACCTCGGTGCACGAATCACGGCGCTGCTCGATCACATCGACGATTGAGTAGCGGCGATCGGCGAATGCGGCGAGGAAGTGGGGGAGGCGCCGGCGATATTCGACCCGGCCGACACAGCTTGAACCCAACTCGCTGAGGTGCTCGTTGCGAAAGCCGTCGGAGACGTAGGCCGCGATCGCATCCGGGTCGTTGCGAGTGAACGCCCCGAGGTACTCGCTGACCGCCGCGATTGCCGAACTCACGGCTCGCAACGTACATGGCGACGATCAGCGATCCAATGTGACGGTGTCAGCTCGGCGCGTGCGGGAGCAGCGCCGAGAGTGCAGCCTCGGCAGAAGCAACGTCTGTGCGGTCCTCGTGAACCAGGCGAGTGAGATTGCTCACCGACACGTAGCCGGCCTCGACGGCGCCACCGTCGGTGTCCTCCGGCAACACGTTGACCTTCTCGCCCCAGTCCATCACGACCCGGAATGCGCCCTCATCGCCCTCGACGGGTTCGAGCTTTGCGTCGGTGACTGTCCTTGGTGGCAGCACCCCGACGACGGTGTGTCGCCAGCCGAGAATCTCGCCGATTGGTCGATCTGGCACGTTGATGTTGACGACAACCGGCTCGGTCGGCATGTCGTCGACGAAGGCTTGGACGTAGGCGCGAGCGACGTCGGCTGACGCCTCGAACGACATGCCGCGCACGGCGTCGTCCCATGCCTGGCCCTCCACGCCGTAGCCGGTGACCGCCTGGCTGAAGGCGACGCCCGAAATCTTGCCGTTGCGGGCAGTGAGCGCCGCGCCGACGGTGCCCGAGTGGTACACGGCCCGCCCGACGTTGGCGCCTGGGTTCACTCCGGAAATCACCAGATCAAACGGGCCGCCGAAGGCGCCGAGCCGAGCGAACATCACACAGAGTGCCGGTGCGCCGCTGACCGACCAGGTGTCATCGGTGCCGACGTTCGGGAGATCGACCCGGCGAATGACCGGGGTGATCAGATGGAGTGCGCCGAGCGCTGCTCCGGCTCCGGAGTACTCGGTGTCGGGGGCTGCAACGACGATCTCGTGTCCCCCGTTGAGGTCACACATTGCATTTGCCAGGGCATGGAGCCCGGGGGCGTCGATGCCGTCATCATTCGTCACGAGAATTCGCATCGGCGCATCCTCGCACGCTGCGGCGCCAAGCGCTACGTGGCTGGAGTCGTCGGGACTGGACGCTGACTTGTCCAACTGAACAATGACAGGCCGACCACGACGAGCGCCATCCCCGCGATCTGCGGAGCGCGGACTGACTCGCCGAGGATCAGGAATCCCCAGAAGACCGACAGGGCCGGCTGGCCAGATTGCATGATGCTGATCGTCGCCACTGGGAGGTGGCGTTGAGCGAAGATGATCAGGCCGTGCGCCAGCATCCCCGTGACGAAGGTGAGCAGCGCAACGACGAACCAGCCTCGTGCGGAGAGTGAGAAGAGTCCGCCTCCGGCAATCGATCCGGCGATTGGCCCGGCGGTGATCAGCCCCAGGGGCATCATGCACGCCATGAAGTCGAGGACGTCGACGCCCTGACTGCGAGCGCGCTTCGAGGTCAGCATGTAACCGGTCCAGGTGCCGATGACCACGACCATGAGCAAGTCGCCGCCAAGTGTGGCTTCGCCGCCGTCAGGTCCGAACGCAAGGACGAGAATGATGCCGACAACGGAGATCAGGCCGAATTTCAAGGCGGACCAATTCGGCCGCTCGCCGAAGAAGATCGCTCCGGCCGGCAGCAGTACGAGTGGTGTCAGGGTGGTG
Source organism: Ilumatobacter sp. (assembly GCA_018666235.1). GTDB lineage: Bacteria > Actinomycetota > Acidimicrobiia > Acidimicrobiales > Ilumatobacteraceae > Ilumatobacter_A. The sequence goes on along the minus strand of JABJAB010000068.1, from coordinate 56,500 downwards.
ATGAACTCGGCATGCGCGATGCTGGTGCGCGTGATGGCGGTGAAGAAGATCGCGATGTTCGCGCCGAAGAACAAGCCGGCCGGGAGCACCAGTTTCCAGGTCTGACGCGATGGCCATGGTCGCCCGGTCCGTTGCCGAACCACCACCACGACCACCCACCAGCCGACAACGGCGCCGATCATGCGCCAGAACGCAACAACAGAGCCGGTGGATGCAGACCATTTGATCGCTGCGGAGCTGATCGAAAAACTGAGGACCGCCAGCGCGACCGCGACGAATCCAATTGGACGCGGACGCGCCGCTGCAGTGTTCACGGTGACGTTGCTACCAGTCGGGCAGGTCGAGCCATGCGTCGGCCGCAGCCGGATCGCCGACAATGTCGACCTCGCTGCGATCGAGTCGGCCCATGAGCACGAGCCAGATGTCCGCTGCTGGACCGCGGAGCGCGGCATCGCCCTTGTCGTGTACCGGAAGCATCCGGTACGTGCCGTTGTCGGACCAGACCAGCCATTCCCCGTCGACGTCGGTGCAGTGCACGTGCAGGCTGGCCGAGGGCGGCGGCACGCCTGCCCGTGCCAGGACCCGAGGAAGACCCATTTCGAGGTATTCGCCGATCCCGGTACTTGACAATTCCGGGTCAAGCGTTGCCTCGAGCCCTGCCGCGGTTTGGGCGTCCCATCGGTGCATCGCTGTTTCCAACGCTTGACGGCGTCCCCATACCCACACCTTCTGTTCGAGCGGGAATGGATGCCAGGTGTCGGCTTCCGGGCCGGCAGCGTCGAGCGCGTCGATCAGTGCCGTGGCGCCGTCGACGATCCACACGGCGAGGTTGTCGTCGGGTGCTGGACTGAAGTCGGCATCCCTCGGAGGTTGGCCTCCGTGGATGATGGCGTGGGTGGCCCAACGGTGGACCGAACCCGTGTGCTCGACGAGTTGGCGCAGATCCCAACCGGGGCACGCCGCGACCGGCGAGTCGAGATCGGCAGTGCGGACGACCGACGACATGAGGTCGGCGTCGGAGCGAAGCGCCGCCGAGACGGGGTTGATGTCGGTGCTCATCGCGCTGACGGTAGCCTTTTCGACATGAGTCCCCTCGAAGCCCTTGCCGGCGACAGTGGTGCAAGCCGCACCAGCGAACCGATCGTCACGGTCACGCCCGAAGCGCTCGAACATCTCACCGAACTGCGTGACGACGAAGCCGACGGCGAGCAGCTCGGTCTGCGCCTCGGTATTGCGTCAGCTGCCGGCGAAGATTTCCGCTACGACCTCTCGTTCGAAGAGTTTCTCACTGCGGCGTTCGACGACGAAGTGCGCACACACGACGGTCTCAAGGTGATCATTCCCGGAACCGATTTGGAACTGCTCACTGGCGCGACGCTCGACTACACCACGACACAGGGCCTCGTCATTCGCAATCCGAACAAGCCCGAAGCGCCAAGTGTCGAGGGTTTGACGAATGACGACGAGCTCTCAGCTGAGATCGAGGCACTCGTCGCGACCGAGGTCAACCCGGCGCTTGCGGCGCATGGCGGTTTCGTCACCTACATCGGTCATGACGGTGAGGGGACGGCGTTCCTCACGATGGGGGGCGGTTGTCACGGTTGCTCGATGAGCAAGATGACGATGCTCGACGGTGTGCAGACCATGCTCGTCGAGGCGTTGCCTGCGGTCGAACGGGTGAAAGACCTCACCGATCACACCACAGGCGAATCCCCCTTCTACTCCTGAGGGCGTCCCTCAGCGACGTGCAAGACGATCTTGCCGACGTGGGTCTTGGCTTGAAACGCTGCTTGTGCTGCACCGATTTTGCTGAGAGGGTACGTCGCTGCGACGAGGGGGCGGATCTGGCCAGATTCGATTCGTTTGATGAGACGGCTGAAGACGCCGGCGTCGAGCATTGTGCATCCGAAGAAGCTCAGGTCTTTCAAATAGAGCGTGCGCACGTCAAGTTCGACCATTGGGCCGGCAATCGCTCCTGACACCGCATAGCGTCCTCGGGGCCGGAGCAGTTCGAGCAAGGATGGCCATGCCGGCCCCGCAACAAGGTCGACGACGATGTCGACGCTGTTTACACCCAGCTCATCGATGAGGTCGGCGTCGCGTTCAACGGTGACATCAGCGCCAAGTTCGATGAGTTGTTCCTGCTTGGCTGCGCTCGTGACCGCAATGACTCGAGCGCCACGTGCCTTGGCCAGTTGTACGGTTGCCGACCCGACACCGCCCGATGCTCCGGTGACGAGGATGGTGTCGTCAGACCGCACGTTGGCACGCGTCAACATGTTCTCGGCGGTCGAGTACGAGCACGGGAAGGATGCCAACTCGACGTCGCTCAACACGCTGTCGACCCGATGTGCATGACGCGCGGCGATGCGTGTGTACTCGGCGAAGCCGCCGTCACACTCGGAGCCAAGAAACCACGGACTCGCCAACGGCTGTCCGTTGGCTTCCCAGATGCATGGCTCGACGAGCACTCGCTCGCCGATGCGAGCTGGGTCGACTCCGTCGCCCACCGCCACGATTCGGCCACAGACATCGATGCCCTGGATACGGGGGAGCGACAGCGCATCTCCGGTCCACCCTGCGTCGTCCTTGCCCGTGTTGCTCTTCGAGTACCACCCGACACGCGTGTTGATGTCGGTGTTGTTGACGCCTGCTGCGCCCACGCGAATGAGGACGTCGCCGGGTCCGGGAACTGGCATGGGAAGGTCGTCGCGCCATTCGAGGCATTCGGGCCCGCCGTGTCCAGTCAGCACGACACCGCTCATTTGACTCACGAGCCGGACGTTAGTCTGCGCGCATGATCTCGCTACTGGGCGTCCCGCTGGATGCGAACTCGTCACACCTGGTGGGCCCTGCGCTCGGCCCGGCTGCGATTCGTGTCGCGCTGCATTCTGGGTCCGGCAATCACTCGTCAGAAGCATCAGTCGAGGTCGTCGACCAGCTCGATGATGTGGGTGATGTTGCCATTGTCAACGAGCGCGGATCCCATGCCGACGCCGACGCCATCACCGCCGCGGTCGCCGCGCAACTCGACGACGGCCGCCAGATCATCACGCTCGGGGGCGACCACTCGATCACCTTCCCAATTCTGCGTGCGTTCCGGGCGCAACACGACAATCTGACCGTTGTCCACATCGACGCGCACCCAGACCTGTACGACGACCTCGACGGTAATCCGCTGAGCCACGCATCACCGTTCGCCCGAGCGCTTGAGGCCGGCTGCATGACCACGCTGGTGCAGCTCGGGATTCGTACTGCGACACCGCATCAGCGCGAGCAAGCGGCGAAGTGGGGCGTCACCATGCTGTCGTCACGCCAGCTCGGCGAGTTCGATCCGTCGACACTGTCCGGGCCGATCTATCTCACCATTGACCTCGATGGCCTCGATCCGTCGGTCGCTCCGGGCGTCTCGCACCACGAACCCGGCGGACTCACGGTTCGTGAAGTGCTCGACATCATCGACTCACTCCCGGGCCCGCTCGTCGGGGCCGACGTCGTTGAACTGAATCCGACGCGAGATCTCGTCGCGATGACGGCGATGGTCGGCGCGAAGCTCGTCAAGGAGATCGCGGCGGCGATGTTGCGTTCGGCGTAGCGAGCACCGAACGCGTGACAAAGTCGGCGATCTGGCGGGTCTCCCAGCCCATCCGACGCAGATCAAGCACTTCTCTCGGGTCGCTGGTGACGTTCCATGTGAACAACATCAACGGGGTGTCGCCGTCGAGAGCGTCGAGCAGCGGCTCGATCAGCGCGCACGCAAATGCGATCACCGGGTCCCCCTCGCGGCGACGCTGGAGAAATCCCCGGGACGATCGAAGGTGGATCGCAAGCGCACCGTGTTCAAGGCATGCGTTGATCCAACTTTCATTCCACCGAGCAAACGAGTCGAGTTCGTCGTCCGTTGCGCCGCCGGACGAATCGAACAGCTCAGCGGCCCGCATGGGGAGTTGCAGTACGACCGCCTGAATGACATCGTCGACCGATGCGAAGTGGCGGTATGCCGTGGCGGTGGAAACACCGGCGAGCGATGCGACGTCCGTAAGTCGCGTCGGTGGAGCGTCGTGTTCGTGGACCCAGGCGTGCACTGCGCGGACCAGTCGCTCGCGAGTGCGTCGTGTATCGGCGCGCTCCGACGGCGATCGCCCGGCAAGTGCGGCCAGGTTGTCCCGGTCGTGGGGGTCGGCGCTCACCCGTTCGACGATATCTGGCAGCTGTCGCACCGCCGCTCCGAGATGAGAGGAGATTCTCATGTACGCTTTCCGGGATGACGACGGTCGATGCGCAGCCCCATTCGATGACCACGCCGCGGGTCGCCGCATTCGACCGCTGGATCCGGGGCAGGTTCGCGGATCTCAACACCGAGCTTGAAACGCTGTACGCACGTCAGCAGAATCGGTCCAACGTCGAAGGGGTCGGCGACGCCCTGAAGCAGTGCCTGCTTGATGAAGGACGCGAGCTGATCATTCCGCTCATCGAGGAAGGCAACACCGACGAGGGATTTGACGTGACGTTCGAGCTGCTCGGCAACGTCGGCTACTACATGGCAGCGTGTCGGCGCCACGAGATCACCGAGCCGTCACGTGAGCGAACTTCTCCCCTCGTCGAGGCATCGGCCCTCGCCCTCCATCTTGGCGCCAGCGTGGGCACCGTGCCCCGCTTCGTCACGAGCCACATGGAAACCTTCAACCGGGCCGTAAACGGGGTGTACCGAACGTTTACGCACGGACGGGATGAAAAGATCTTTCTCGATTACAACACGCGCTCGGCGTTCGCGTACATGCGTGCAGCTGACGCACTCGGCCGAATCCATCCGATGGGGGTGTCCCATCCCGCTGCGGACGACTTGCTGCGCGACGCCAAGCGGGCGCTTGAAGACGCGCTGGCGTTGAACACCGAACTTGGTGCGCTCCTCGACGTGGATGAATTCTTCTTCTCGGTACGCCCGTACTACAAGCCCTATCGCGTGGGTTCGACGGAATACCGCGGCGCCAACGCGGGCGACTTCGCGGCGTTCAACCAGATCGACATGTTGCTCGGGTTGTGCAGCCCCACCGACCTGGCGTACAGCCAGGTCGTCGTTGAGAAGATCCCGTACCTGACGCCCGATGAACAGCGACGTCTCCACGACTCGTTTCGCCATCCCAACCTCCTCGATGGTTTGCTCGCTCAGATCAACCACGCCAAAGAGGACTGGTTCCAGCGTCATGTCGCCACGTTCCTCGAGGTCTGCGAAGCACACGGGCGTGCCGCTGCGCATCATCACGACGAGCTCGTTGTCGGGTTCATCAAAGGGCCCGCTGAGCGGATCCCCGTCGAACATCTTGACGGCATCACGGCCAGCGGCCCGCCACTCGACGTCCTCCTGCGCGCTCTCGAAGGTTTGCGTGATCGCCGGCTCGCTGCCGATCGTGATGATCTTCCCACCCGGCATCATGACCTCGCGACGTTGCGCGCCACGCTTCGCACGTGATCGCGTTGCCGGACGTCTTCGTCGACCACGAGGGGATCTACCTGCTGAGCCACTCGATTGGGCTTCCAGCGCGCGGGGCGCGGGACGCTGCCGCTGACTACTTTGAGGTCTGGGAGTCGGACACGTCGCATGCGTGGCCGCAGTGGCTCGGAGCGATCGATGGCTTCAGAGAGACCCTGAGTCGGCTGATCGGTGGCCAGTCGGCGTCGATCTGCCCCCAGAGCAACGTGTCGAGCGCTTTGTCGAAGATGCTCGGGGCGCTGCATCAGTCGTTTGATGCTCCGACGATCCTGCTCACCGAAGACGCGTTCCCGTCACTCGGCTACGTGTGCGAGCACGCCGGCTATGTGGTGCGCTACATCGCAGCGGATCTCGACGCAACTGATCCAGCGGTGTGGAAGTCAGCACTGACTGCCGACGTCGACATCGTGCTGATCACGCACGTGCACTCCAACACCGGTGAACAAATTCCCGTGGCAGACATCGCCGGCATTGCCCACAGGCAGGGCGTGCTCTCGATTGTGGACGTCGCGCAATCGGTGGGTGTGCTGCCTGTCGACGTCGGAGCCTGGGATGTCGATGTTGTTGTGGGGAGTTGCGTCAAGTGGCTGAGCGGCGGCCCCGGTGCGGGGTGGCTGTGGGTTCGCCCCGACTTGATCGAGCGGTGCGCGCCAGTTGACGTCGGTTGGTTCTCTCACGATGACCCGTTTGAGTTCGACATCCACGACTTTCGCTACGCCGGTGACGCATTGCGATTCTGGGGTGGCACTCCCACGGTGTTGCCTTTCGTGATTGCACGGCACTCGATCGATGCGATCCGGAGCGTCGGTGTCGACGTCATCCGGCAACACAACCTGGCGATGGTCGATCAGCTCGTCGACGCACTGGGTGATCGAGTCCTCAGTCCTGTTCGGCCGGAACGGCGCAGTGGCACGTGCGTCATCCGGGCTGGCGAAGGCGCTGTCGAGGTGCTGTCGGGGCAGGGCATCGCCGTCGACCAACGCCGTGGTGCGATCAGGGCATCGCCACACATTCATACGAACGAAGGTGACATCGAGACACTCGTGGCAGCGCTGCTTGCGCGGCATTGACGTTCCGGCGCGTGGTCAGGTCGCGAGCAGGTCGTGGGTCTCGGGACGACGGCGCATGTAGGCCGCGGCGTACGAGCATGTGGGTTGCACCGTGAGCTGGCGCGCTCGCACATCGTCGAGCACGCTGGCCATCAGCCGGGCTGCGAAGTCCTTGCCGCGGTGGGCCGGTTCGGTCTCGACGTGAGGAATGGTCATCACGCCGTCGCTCACTCGGTAGTCGGCTGACCCGACGCGCTCGCCGTCGAGGAGGAGTTCGTAACGGTGCCCGGCGCCGAGGTCGACGACCTCAAGTTGCTCATGTTCGCTCATGCCTCATTGTCGCACGGTGATCGGTCCGATTCCCATCCGCTACATTGATTCTCAATGAGTGAGAATAGACCACGCAACTCGGTGCTGCGACTGGCGGTTGCCTCCGTGGCCAACGTTGGCTTCGCGGTCGTCCAGGTCGCGGTCGGGTTGGCGATTGGCTCAGTCGTGGTGCTCGCCGACGCAGCGCACCAGGCAGTCGATGCGTTGGGTCTGGTCACCGCGATGATTGCGCTCCGGGTGGCCCGACGCGTGCCAGATGACCAGTGGACCTACGGTCTTGGCAAGTCGGACGCGCTCGGCGGATTCGTCTCCGCGTTGTTGCTCCTCGTGTCGGTTGGCTGGATCATCTGGGAATCGGTCAACCGATTGTTTGCACCGGAGGAGGTCAACGGCGGGGGCGTCATTGTCATCGGCGCGATCGCCGTCGCGGTCAACGGCGCGAGCGTCTTGCTGGTCGGCCACGGGCACGGTCATGACGACATCTCGCTCCGGGCGGCCCGGCTCCACCTGCTGACCGACCTTGCGGGCTCAGTTGTTGTTGTGGTGTCCGGGGTGCTGCTCTCCATCGGTGGCCCCGCATGGATCGATCCTGTTGCCTCCCTTGTTCTTTCGGCAGCTGTGCTGTGGTCGACCCGCGGGATTCTGCTGTCGGCGTCGCACTTGTTGCTCGATCGTGTGCCCCGGCATCTCGAGACGAGCGACATCGTGGACGCGCTGTGCGCCGAGCCAGGGGTCAGCAGCGTGCACCATGTGCATGTGCGACCGACCGGCGGCGGCGACGTCAGCGTGACCGCCCACGTCGTCGTCGACGGTGCGCGGTCGGTGCATGATGCGCAAGGCACGGTCGAACGCCTGAGTGCACTGCTCGAACAGCAGCACCTGATCGGCCACGCGACGCTGCAGCTCGAATGCCATGACTGCGCCGACGACGTGCACCCGCACTGACGCGCGCCGATCGTAGTAGCCGCATCGGTGTGCGATGTCGGCGATTGGTTCGTCCGTGGTGTCGAGGAAGAAATCGTCAGTGGGTGGGAGTGCCAAGGCGGGCGGACCGGGCGACGTGCCGTTGGCTCTGTGCTGGTTCGCCATGACGGAAGTGATGGCACCGACACCGGCGCCTGATCGCTCGCAGCTGAGTCGTCACGGCTGTGCTGCGAGGGCCTGCTCGATGTCGGCGAGGATGTCGACGGTTTCCTCCAGGCCGACCGACAGGCGAATCAGCCCGTCGGTGACTCCCGTCGTCACCTGCTCGTCCAGCGTCAGGCTTGCATGGGTCGTGGTCGCGGGGTGGCAGACGAGTGTCTCGGGCCCGCCGAGCGAAGTGGCGCACCGGGCGATCTGCACCGACGCAAGAAATCGTTGAGCAGCAGCTCGGTCTGCGACCTCGAATGAGAGCACCGTGCCGTACTGTAGGAGTTGTCGCGACGCGAGAGCGTGCTGCGGATGTTCAGACAGCCCGGGGTAGTGCACGACCGAGACCATCGGGTGATCGGCGAGCATCACGGCGACGGATCTGGCGGACTCGTTCTGCTGACGAGTGCGAACCCCGAGCGTGCGGATGCCGCGTAGTGCATTGAGCGCATCGAACGGGGAAGGGGTGGAGCCGTGGAGGACGGCATAGGCCCAGATGTCGTCGAGGAGATCGCAGTCACCGGCGATGACCCCGAGCGTGGCGTCGTTGTGCCCGGCGATGCCTTTGGTCGCGGAGTGCAGCGAGATGTCGACGCCGTGGGCGAGGGGCTGTTGGCCGAGCGGTGTGGCAAAGGTCGAGTCGACGAGCGTCAACGGCCCACGAATACTGCCGAGCTCGTCGAGATCAGCGAGTTCGAGTCGCGGATTTGAGGGTGACTCCGCGATCACGAGCATCGTGCGACCGGGAATCACTGCCTCGGCAAATGCTCCCGGAGTGCTGACATCGATGAACGTCACGTCGATGCCCATGCGTTGGCACGGCCCCTGCAGGAAGGCAAGCGTGCCTGCGTACAGTTGCCGCTGGGCAACGATGTGGCTCCCGGTTCCGCAGAGTGCGAAGACCGTGGCGGCGATCGCGCCCATTCCTGAGCCGAATGCGAGTGCGGCTTCGGCTCCTTCGAGTTCGGCCACAGCGTGCTCGAACTGCTCGACCGTGGGATTGGCATACCGACTGTAGAAGTCGTTGTGGCGAGTCGAGGTGGCCCGTCGGTTGGCGTCGTCGAGTCCGTCCGACTCCCAGGTGCTTGATGCCCAGAGGGCGGGGGCCAATGATTTCCCGCTGTGCGCGCGCCCTGCCGTGATGGCCTGCGTAGCAGGGGACTGTTTGGGCGGGGTCACCATGGCGGAGCACGATACCCGACCAGCGCGGTCAACTTTCGTCGACGTTACGATGGGCGACGTGGACGCACCACTCGACGCCGACGAAGCGGGTCGCGTCCTGCGCCGAGCGCGAGGGCTTGCAACGGAACACGGCGTCGATGATGACACCGACGCGGTAGTGAGTGGTGCGGGCGTTTCCGGCCAGGCACTCGTCGAGGCAGCGGCCGAAGTCGGCATCGATCCGGACAGCGTGCGAGATGCTCTGGCACTCGAACGATTCGACGCCGACCTGCCCGAACGAGGTCGACTCGACCGACTGGCCGGGCCGGGCGCAGTGGCCGTTGAGCGCGTGGTGCGCCGCGAGCCTGACGCGGCGGTTGCCGACGCAGAAGCCTGGTTGGCGGTGACGTACCGCATGCGATGCATCCGAACTGCCGACGGCGAACTCGAATGCCGTCCCCGATCGGGCATCACCGCCGTTGCGGGGCGTTCGATGGCAGGAGCGACGGGCGAGGCCAACATCAAAGCGGTCGAACGGCTCATCGTCGCTGTCCAGCCCCTGGAACTGGGAGCGTCCGACGAGGCGCCGCGCACACTCGTCCGCTTCATTGCCGTTCGCGAGGGGTCTCGTCGTCGCCGGCTCGGTGCTGGGTCCATGGCTGGTGTTGCCGGGGTCGGCGTCGGCGTCGCGGGAGCGACCGCCGGTGCCATGGTCGCAGGACCGCTCCTCGCCGTTCCGCTCCTCGTTGGTGGATTTTCGGTGATGCGATCGGGCTCGCGTCACGCCGACAAAGTCGAACTTGAGCTGGTGCGCGTACTGTCGGCAGTCGATCGTGGCGAACGCCCCGTGGGGCTGGTCGGTCGGGCTGCCCGGCGGGCTCGGCGGGCGGTCGCCGACGTGCGCGACGGCACCGATTGACGGAGAACCGGCAGGGCCGTTCCTGAACGTGCTCACCGCGATGAAACCATCGAGCTGCTCGGTGACTGCTTCCTTCGTCGGCGCTTCGGGCCCGTGGTAGAACCTGCGTTGCGTCTCATTGACGATCTCGGTTCAACGTCGAGAAACTTGTCGGGGTACCCGACGATGACCGACCGAAGTGCCGCGGTCTCCGAGTCGACATGTACATCCATGGCCGTGCGGCTGCGCAGGGTCAGCTGAGGAGGGCGATGACCTCGTCATGCATGTGGCCGTTGCTGCTGATTGCGGTGTCGTGGAGGTGGGTGGCCTCACCGTGGCGGTCGGTAAAGGTCCCGCCGGCGGCTTCAACGATGGGCTGGATGGCGGCAAGGTCGTACGGGGCGACGCCGACCGCATCGACGGCAACGTCCATCGCTCCTTCGGCGACCAGCATGTGCTGCCAGAAGTCGCCGAGTCCACGCGAGCGGCGCGCCTGCTGCTGCAGCGAGACGAGCCGTTCGGTGAGGCCGAGACGATCCCACCCAGCATTGTGGGTCACGCAAACCTGAGAATCTCCGAGTGCAGTGACGCTTGAGACGGAAATCGATCGTTCGGCGCCACGAACGGACACGTGAGCACCGAGGCCCACGCCACCCCACCATCGGAACCCAAGAGCGGGTGCCGAAACGACGCCAAGGACGGGGATGTCGTCGTGGGTGAGCGCGATCAGTGATGCCCACACGGGAATGCCGCGGACGAATCCCGAGGTGCCGTCGATCGGGTCGATCACCCATCGCCACAGCGACGTCTCGTTGCCTCCGAGCCCGTGTTCTTCACCGAAGGTCCCGTGATCCGGTCGCTGTGCGACCAACGAGTTGACGATCAAGGTTTCGGTTTGCCGGTCGATCTCGGTCACTTCGGTCTGGTTGGTCTTCCAATCGACCGTGAAGTCGCGATCGACGAAGTGGGGCAGCGTGAATGCGTCGGCGACGTCGGCGACGTCGAGCGCCAACTTGAGGTCGGCCTGAAGATCCAGATCGCTCACGAGTTGGAATCGGCGTCGACCGCTCGATGGAAGTCGGGTGCGCGTTTCTCTTTCAGCGCAGCGAGACCCTCAGCGGCGTCGGGCCCGAGGAAGTTGAGCATTTCGTAGGCGAGGGATGCCTCGAAGTTCGGTAACGCTTGGCGGATCCAATGGTTCAGCGCACGTTTGGTCATCCGAGTGGCGTCGACCGGCCCGGCGGCGAGCTTTCGGGCGACACCGAGCGCTGTGTCGAACACTTCGTCGGCTGGGACGGCCTTGGAGACCAGACCGATGCGTTCAGCCTCGGCGCCATCGAGAAAGTCGGCGGTGAGCAGGTAGTACTTCGCCTTCGCCATCCCGCAGAGCAGTGGCCAGATCGCCACCGCATGGTCGCCGGCGCCAACGCCGAGGCGAATGTGGCCATCGGTCAACTTGGCTGTCTCGTTGATGATGCTGACGTCGGCCATCAGCGCGACAGCGAGTCCGGCTCCGACGGCGACGCCATTGATGGCCGAGACAATCGGCGTGTCACAGTCGATCATCGTGCGCACGATGTCTCCGGCTTCGCGCATGACACGGATGGTCTGTGCGTAATCGCCGACCTGTTCGCTGATCCAGTCGAGGTCGCCGCCGGCCGAGAACGCTTTGCCGGCGCCGGTGACGATCACGGCACGCACCGACTCGTCGTCGTCGATCGTCCGGAACACCCGAGAGAGTTGCAAGTGCATCGCGCCGTCGGTGGCGTTGTACTTTTCTGGGTCGTCGAGGGTGATCAACAGCACGCCATCTGCGTCGGCGGGCTGTTCAAATCGCAGGCGGGTGTACTGCTCGTAGATCGAGAGGTCGATGTCGGTGGTCACGATGGGCACGTTACGAGATCAGACGCAACGGCCAGTGCTCGCGGGGGCGTCCGAGGTCAGAGCAAGCACGCGCTGGATCTCGGTGGCATCGGTGGCGAACCCGGTGCCGGCTCGCGTTCGAGAGCGCGCATACACGATGCCCATCACGGTCCCATCCTTCGCCACGACGGGGCCGCCTGAGTCTCCAACTTCGATGTCGCCGGAGATCTCGATCCCGCTCCGCTGCGCTGACTGTTCGCCATAGATGTCGTCGATGGTGATGGCCAAGCGCGTGGTCACGTCCACGGCTTGGCCGCTGACGCCGGCGTCGAGTGACCACCGGTGAGCGGTGGCAGCGCCGAGCGCGACGTCGCCGGTCGCCAGCGGCGGGGCATCGAGGCCGGGAACGGAGAGGACTGCAAGATCCGCAGATGCATCGAGGGTCATGAGTTGCGCAGGCCACTCGACGCCGGCAGCATCGACGATGGTGATGGTGGTCGCTCCGGCCACGGTGTGCGCCACGGTGACGATCTGGCCGGGTGCGCCCACCACGACGCCGCTCCCGGCGTTGGCGCTTGGCCCGCACCCGGTGGCGAGGATGCCAACGGTCGACGCGTTGGTGTCCTGGGCAGGAGTGTCACAGGCAGTGAGTGCCGTTGTGCCAGCCAGCGCCAGGAGGGCGAGGCGTCTCACGTGACCTCGAGGGGCAGGACCGCTTCGGTCTCGCCGTTGACGATCTTGCCGTTCGGTACGAATCCGTACTGCTCGTAGAACGGGCGCGGTGAGCCGCGGCCTTCGCACCAGTGCGTCTGGAGCGCAGCGGCGGACATTGCCCGACACTCTTCGACGACTGCATCGAGAGCCAGTCGTCCGATACCGCGTCGCTGGTGTCGGCGGTCGATGAGCAATCGCCACAACTCCGGGTCGGGATGGTGCTCGGTGATCGCGGTGATCATGACGAATCCGACGAGTTCGCCGTCAGCCTCGATCCCGAACGGCAAGGCGACGGTGAGTCCGCCGTTGTGGACCTCGGGACGCAGCGCGTCAGCAAGCGACGTCGCCATCGATGAAACGAAGCGTTGCTGCGATCGATGAGGCTCCAGCTTGCGGAGGCTGTGCACGTTGTCGGCGTCGACGTGGACGAGGCGGACGTCAGTGGGCGTGTTCCGGGGGCGAGTCAGCCAATCCGCTCGGTCGTTGCGAGTCATCCCGTAGAGCAGGTCATCGGAGTTGTCGTCGCCAACCCAGTAGGAGAGTCGCGTGTGTCCTTCACATCGGAAGCCAGTGCGTTCGAGTACCTGTGCAGATCCCACGTTGTCCGGGTGCAACATGGCCGAGATTCGGGTCACCTGGTCGTCGGACCACAGACGTTCTACCAAGGCATCGACTGCCTCGGTCGCGTAGCCGCGGCCCCAGGCCGATGGGTTCAGGGTGTAGCCGATCTCGATCGAACGCCCCTCGAAGGTGGGATGGATTGCCAGGTCCCCGAAGATCGCGGTGTCATGCGGATCGGCGATCGTGAGCATCCACCAGCTGTTGCTGACTGGGCCATCCAACTTCGTGAGCCCAGCGAGCATGTCCTCGGCTTGCTCCAGCGGATATGGCGGCACCCAATTCTGGTACTCGGCGACCAGCGCGTTGCTTCGCCGCTCGGCAAGCGCGGCCGCGTCGCTCAGTCGAGGTGGACGGAGCAGAAGTCGTTCGGTCGTGATGGGCTCGAAGGCCATGTCCTACTGCGTCGCGGCGGCGACAATTCCGGCAACGTCGAGGCCGAACTTCGCGTGGATGTTGTTCGACTTCGGATCGTGCTGGATGAATTTGGTCGGGATGCCGATCACGTTGACGACCGTTGATGGGGCAATGGTGGTGACCTCGTCGGCAATCGCCATACCGATGCCGCCAGCTCGGATGCCGTCTTCGATCGTGACGACGCGACGGTGCGTAGCAGCGGCAGCGATCATCGTGGGGTCGAGCGGGGCACAGCAGCGAGCATCCCAGACGTTCGCGGTGGTACCCGCCTCGGCGAGTTTGGCCGCAGCCTGCTCGGCAATTTCCAGCATCTTGCCAACGGCGATAATGCAGACCTCGGCATCGTCGGACGACACCACGTGCCGAGCATGGAAACCCTCGCCGACTTCGTGTTCGCCGACCTGTCGCGCCGCGCCGCGTGCGTAGCGGATCGCAATAGGTCCCTCGTCGACCAAATCGACCGCATCGTGCAGCATTTGCGCGAGCTCCTGTGCGCTCGACGGAGCGAAGACCCGCATGCCCGGCACCTTCGACATCAGCGCCATGTCGTACACGCCGTGGTGGCTGGCACCGTCAGGACCGGTGATGCCGGCGCGGTCGAGGCAGAAAATGACGGGCAGACGATGCAGTGCCACGTCGTACACGACCTGGTCCCAGGCCCGATTGAGGAACGTGGAGTAGACAGCAACGACCGGACGGAGGCCGCCCATCGCCATCCCGGCCGCACCCGTGACCGCATGCTGCTCGGCGATACCGACGTCGAAGAACCGATCGGGAAACCGTTCTTGAAACGGGATCAGCCCCGTGGGTCCGGGCATTGCAGCGGTGATCGCGACGAGTCGCGAGTCCGCCTCGCCCTCCTTGACGATTGCCTCGGCAAAGGCCTGGGTATAGCCGGTGGTGACTGCCTTTGGCGGGCCGACCGCTGGATCGAAGACCGGGGCATCATGCAGGTGTTTTTCGTCGTCGTCTTCGGCGGGGGAGTAGCCGCGACCCTTCTGGGTGAGCATGTGCACGAGGATTGGCCCCTCGTCGCTCAGTTCGATCGCGTTGTGGAGCGCGTGCTCCATCTCTTCGATGTTGTGCCCGTCGAACGGGCCGACATAACGCACGCCGAGCGCTTCGAAGAATGATGGCGGCTGGAGGAACTCACGCACGCCTGCCTTGAATGCATCCATTGCCGACCCTGCCTGATTGCCGACGAGTGGCAGGCTGTGCAGATAGCTCTCGAGGCGTCGCTGGCGTCGGACGTACACCGGGTTGAGTCGGATATCGGTCAGCGCATGGCTCAGCTTGCCGGTGACGCGATCAGTGAATGAGGCAGGTTCGACCTGCGCCGTGGGGTGAGAAGCTCGCTCGTCATGGCCCTGCACGTTGGCCGACAGATTCGACACGGTGGGTGCGTACGACCGACCGTTGTCGTTCAGAATGATGATCACGCGCTTCTTGCCATGACCGATGTTGTTGATCGCCTCGTAGGCCATCCCGCCGGTCATCGAACCGTCGCCGATAACCGCAACGATGTGTCGGTGCGGATCGGTGCCTGCATCGCGAGCGACCGACATGCCATAGGCGTAGGAAAGGATCGTGGAGGCGTGACTGTTCTCGACGTAGTCGTGCTCGGATTCTTCGCGGCTCGGATACCCGGAGAGGCCGCCGGCCTGACGTAACTGCTCGAACTGTTTCTGGCGCCCCGTGACGATCTTGTGGGTATAGGCCTGGTGGCCGGTGTCCCACAAGATGGCATCGGTCGGTGACTCGAACACTCGATGGAGGGCGAGCGTGAGTTCGACGGCACCCAGGTTGGACCCGAGGTGGCCAGCGTTTTCGGAGACGGCGCTCACGATGAAGTCGCGAATCTCGCCCGCGAGGTCATCGAGTTCAGGGTAGGACAGCCCGCGCAGGTCCTCTGGAGAGTTGACCTGTTCGAGAGTCACGCCCCTGACGATATCTCGCTCGTGGCCAGCGGCATGATCGTGCGTCGTGCTCGCTCACCTACAGTCGAGCCATGACCCTGTCTGGCAGTTCCCCGTTTGATCTCACAGGACGCGTTGCGCTCGTCACCGGCGGTAACAGCGGCATCGGGTTGGGCATGGCCGAAGGCCTGGCTGCGCATGGTGCCGACGTGGCGATTTGGGGGACGAATTCTGAGAAGAACGAGCGGGCGATCGACGTGCTGAGCCAGTACGACGTCGAGTTGCTGTCGATCATCTGTGACGTCAGTGACGAAGAAGCGGTCGTTCAGTCGATGGCCGACACTGCCGACGAACTCGGTCGGATCGACGCAGTGTTTGTCAATGCGGGCGTCAGCGGATCATCGCCGAGCTTCCTCGAGATGACCAGCGAGGACTGGCGGCGCGTCATGTCGGTCAACCTCGACGGTGCGTTCTACACCGCTCGGGAGGCGGCGAAACACATGGTTACTCGACACGAAGAAGGCGACACCGCCGGTGGCTCGATCGTGTTCACTTCATCGGGATCGTCAGAGTTCGGAGCGGCCTCGGGGCAGGCGTACGGTGCGACCAAGGCGGGGGTCAATGCAATGATGCGCGGCATCGCCGTAGCGCACGCTCGACATGGCATTCGATGCAACTCGATTCTGCCTGGCTGGATCGAGAGCGACATGACCGCACCGGCTTTCGGTTACGACACCTTCGTGCAGAAGGTGATGCCGCGCATCCCGACGCGTCGTTGGGGCACAAAGGAAGACTTCGCAGGCATTGCCACCTACCTGGCCAGCTCGGCGAGCACGTACCACACGGGCGACATCATCCGTATCGACGGCGGGTTCCATTCCTTCTGAATTCCTGAGCATCAGCCCGGGCGTCGGTAGACCGTGATGTGCTGTGCCGATTCTTCGGTGAAGGGTTCGCCGTCCATCGTCGACCATCGCGACTCGACGGAGAACCCGGCGGCCGCGGCCATCGCATCGAGTTGCTCGGGCGTCGCCCAGCGCACCATCCATGGCCGAAGGCGCACACCGCCCGTCTCGGTGAACTCGACAAACTGGCCGCTTGCC
The DNA here is from genome assembly GCA_018666235.1 of Ilumatobacter sp. GTDB lineage: Bacteria > Actinomycetota > Acidimicrobiia > Acidimicrobiales > Ilumatobacteraceae > Ilumatobacter_A. The sequence continues at coordinate 39,809 of JABJAB010000068.1, read as the reverse complement.
TGCTGCGTGTCGGGCGAGTGCTGCGACACGGACAACACCACTCGGTCGACCGCCATCGACCTGACCGACACGTCTGACCCGCTGCTGTCTCGACCGTCGGGAACGAACGCTTCGACGACGAAGGCCCCACCGGGTGACAATCGAGCGGCGACGGCATCAAAACACCGTTGTTGAGCTCCGTCTTCGAGCAGATTGAACAGGGTGTTGTAGGCCACAAGCGCGGCGTCGAATGGGCCGCCAGGTAGATCGTTGACCATGTCACCAGCAATCAAAGTGACGCGGCTCGACGGGTCGCGAACTGCGAGTTGCGCGAGCATGGCGTTGCTGGAGTCGATGCCCGTGACCCGGAGGCCCGCTTCGACCATCGGAACGGCCAAACGGCCCGTGCCGACACCCAATTCGAGGACAGCGCCGCCGGCGCCAGCCACGGTGACCATCCTGTCGACTGTGGCGTCAACGTCGGTGACATCCGCGTACCAGTCGTCGTACACCTCGGCGAAACCGTCGCCGTAGGAGGTGGATTCGTAGCCATGCACGTCCGCAGTGTCGCGCATCGGGCCCGGATATCAGCGAAGTGTCAGGCTCGCAGGCGACGTTCGATGACTTCGTTGGCGCCCAGCACCAGGGCGGCTGCGGCGAGTCCGGCCCACAGACCAACCACCTGACCCACGATGATGCCCGCAGCGATCACAGCAACCAACGCAATAATGTGCTGCTTCTTGAACTGAATGCTGCGGACCTTGCTCATCGCCGCCAAGTATCGCACCGATAGCCTTGCCGCCATGGTGACCTACCTCGATCACGCTGCTTCCGCGCCGATGCGCGATGAGGCGATCGAGGCGATGCTGCCGTACCTGCGAGATCAGTACGCGAACCCGTCGGGGTCGCATCGATTCGCGCGACAGGCACGTCAAGCCGTCGACGAGTCACGTGACCGCGTCGCCTCGGTGCTGGGGTGCCGTCCCAACGACGTGGTCTTCACAGGGTGTGGTACCGAAAGTGACAACATGGCCATCACCGGTGCGGTGCAACGCCTTGGTGGTGCAGCGGTGTGCGCGGCCGTCGAACATCACGCTGTGCTCGAAGTCGTCGAACATCACGGCGGAATCGTCGTCGGTGTTGATGCTGCTGGCCGGGTCGACCTCGATGACCTGGCAGCGCAGCTCGAGGGTCGAAATGTCTCGATCGTCAGCGTCATGACGGTCAACAACGAGGTCGGTTCGATCAACGATCTCGAAGCTGTCGGTCGGGTCGCGCGCCGCCACGCTCCCGGGGCGCTGGTTCACACCGATGCCGTTCAGGCTGTGTGCTGGCTCGACCTGCGCGATGTGACGCCGCACGTCGACTTGATGTCGCTGAGCGCGCACAAGTTCGGTGGCCCGAAGGGTGTGGGCATGCTCGTCGAGAACGGTGGGCCCAAGATTGATCCGTTGATCATCGGCGGCGGCCAGGAACGCGAGCGTCGGAGTGGCACTCACAACACTGCGGGAATCGTGGCCGCAGCCGTGGCCCTTGAACTGGCCGACGCCGAGCGGACGGCAGAGATTGCCCGCGTGAGCGTCCTTCGCGACCGGCTCGTCGATGGGTTGCAAGCATCCCTCAATGGTGTGCATGAGACGCTGTCTCGCGCCGACAAAGTGGCGGGCTCAGCTCACGTGTGCATCGAGGGCATCGAGAGCGAGTCGCTGCTCTATCTCCTCGACGAAGCCGACGTGTGTGCCTCGGCAGCTTCAGCCTGTGCAAGCGGAGCCATGGAACCATCGCATGTGCTCGCTGCCATGGGCGTGCCGCATGAGCGCGCGCTGGGTGCGTTACGTCTGACACTCGGCCACACCACGACCGAAGCAGATGTGGAACGAGGCATCGAGGTCGTTGTCGCCGCAGTCGACCGGCTCCGTCAGCGCTCTGCGCAGGTGGCGTCATGAAGGTGATGTGCGCAATGAGTGGCGGCGTTGACTCGTCGGTTGCCGCACTCCTGCTGCGCGACGCTGGCCACGAAGTGGTTGGCGTCACGATGAAACTGTGGGGCGGCGACAGCGACACCGGCTGCTGCTCAGTCAGTGATGTCGATGACGCTCGGCGAGTCGCGCAACAGCTCGGCATCGATCATCTCGTCTTCAACTTCGGTGACGACTTCGACGCGCACGTGGTCGAGCCGTACGTCGAAGCGCACGCCAATGGAGTGACACCGAACCCGTGCATCGAGTGCAACCGATCGGTCAAGTTCGCCCGGCTCGCCGAGCGCGCCGACCTGCTCGGTTTCGATGCGGTCGCCACCGGACACCACGCCAACATCGGTCGAGATGACGATGGAACGTTGACGTTGTTGCGCGGCGACGACCCGAAGAAGGACCAGAGCTATGTGGTGCACATGCTCGATCAGGGCCAGCTTGCACGCACGATGTTCCCGGTTGGCGGAATGCAGAAGTCGCAGGTGCGCGAGCTGGCAGCGCAGATCGACTTGCGGACCGCTGACAAGCCCGACAGTCAAGACGTGTGCTTCATCACCTCGACTGGTGGGCGGACGTCATTCCTCGGCGACCGTATTCCGTTTCATCGCGCCGAGGTCGTCGATCTTGACGGTACGCCGCTCGGTCAGGTTGAGTCCGTCGAGATGGTCACCATCGGCCAGCGCAAGGGGATCGGACTGCCGGGAGGCGGGCCGAAACGTTACGTCGTGGATGTCGACACCGCTGCACGCGTCGTCACTGTCGGCGCAGACAGCGATCTGTTGCGAAGCGAACTGACGGTGCACTCCATGGCGTGGGTCGACGAGGAAGTGTCCGGAGAGGTGCTCGTGCAGGCAAGCGCCCACGGTGCCACCCAACGAGCCACCATTCAATGCACCCAGGACTCGGTGCGAGTGGTGTGGGCCGAGCAGCAACGCCGCATCGCTCCCGGTCAGAGCGTGGTGTTCTATGACCTGAGCGATCAGCGCGTGCTCGGTGGCGGCATCGCCGACTGAACAGATTCAGCTACGAGACGGGGATACCCCGTGCCGCTGCCGTGCGAAGCGCTTCACCTGGGCGGCTCGGGCTGATCAGAAATCCGGTCATGTGGATGGCCCGACCGTTTGGCTCCTGCGGCGTGAATGCGAAGACGGTGGTGACGGTTTCCGACGCCTGCACTTCGATTGCGAAACCGCTTGCGGGCCCCGTGAGGTCGGCCGCTTCGGTGTCAGCGGGAGCGAGACGCATCCCGGCAAGCTGATTCGTGCGGACCATCAAGGTGTCGGCGAGCACGACCGGGTCATGCACGACGAGTCCGGCCGGAACGAGGACGAGCCAGCGTCGTGAGAGGCGATGCCACTTGGGAACGAGGAGCACGATCCCTGCGGCAGCGAGCAGGGTGAGGATGCCGCCGCCGATGGGGTTCTTGGCCGCGATGAGGATGGGTCCGAGCAGGAGTGCCGGCGCCCAGATGACCCACATCACGACTGCGGCTGAGCCGGCAGCCACCGGGAAGCGAAGCGGAAGCCGCTCCTCGTCGCCGTATGACGAGGCTTGCACGAAGACACGGCCAAAGTCGGCGGTGAAGATCGCCGCACACGCAACAACAGCAGGCACGGCGAGCAGCGCGAGATCGAGCGCCGGAGCTCCAGCAACGGCGGCGACGACTGCAACGACCAGCGACAACGGTGCACCGACCCGAGCGATGGTGAGCGACCGAACGGCCGGAAGAGCGAGGGCGGCCATCACGATGCCCCACAGCATCCAGCACCCGACACCTGCAACCCACCGCACCGCGTCGCTGCGATCTGCGAGCGCGCCGTCGATGGCTGCCCCACCGACGATTGCGACGAGTACCCATGCTCCTCGAGCGATCCACGCTGCCATCACAACATGCTACGAGCCACCTTCGGTGACCTACTCTGACCGCTGATGAAGTTCCGGATCTACCTTGAGACCGACCTGAACCGGGTGTTCACGAAGTCGTTGGGTGCGATTGCTGCAGCGGAGCTCGATGTGATCCTCACCCACCGTCTGGGGACTCCGGAGACGAAGATTTCCCAGGTCGACGAAGGCCGGACGTCATATCTCGACTTCGATTTCGACGGCGAGCGCGAGCCGCTCGTCGAGCAACTCGGACGACTCTCGGCCACCGCTGCCGCGTTTGCAGTGCACTCAACGTCATCACTCGAACCGCTGCCGCTGCGCGAGCAACTCGCGTTCGGGACCGAGGTCGTGACAGCGCAGCGATACAAGGGTAAGACGAGCGAGCGGCTGACCCGCCTGATGCTCAACGTGGCGAGCGCTGCGGACGCGTCGAAGGCGGCCGACGACCGTTCGGTGCTCGACCCGATGTGTGGGCGCGGCACGACGCTGAACTGGGCCCTGCTGTACGGAGCTCGGGCAACAGGGCTCGACGTCGATCGCCGTGCGCTCGATGACTACGCAACGTTTCTCGAGCAGTGGGCAAAGAGCAATCGTTACCCCCACAAGATGCAGCGATACAAGAAACAGAACAGCGAGTGCCGTCACTTCGACTTCACCGTGGCGGTCGATCGGGCAGGTCTCTCGGGCAAGACGGTTCCCGACATTCGCGCGTTCAATGCGCCAGCAGACAGCGGCGCGGTGGCGGTGGGTCGACACGCGATGATCGTGAGCGACCTGCCGTATGGGATTCAACACCAGGCCAGGTCGGACGGCAACCGCACGCCGACGTCGGTCGGAGATCTCGTGGAGAACGTCGCCGCGCGGTGGCCGTCGCAGATTCGAACCGGCGGCTCAGTGGCGCTGTCGTGGAACACGAAGACGCTGCGCGCCAGCGACATGGCGGCGCTGCTCGACCGAGCCGGATTCGATGCGGTCGCGACCCGCGGATTTGAGCACCAGGTCGATCGAACGATCAGCCGTGATGTGTTCCTGGCGAACCGGTCCAATCGCATCTGAGTGCAACGGTCACAATTGCGTCGGTGACCGTGGAGGTGCCAACCGACGGCTTCGCCGTTGTGGTCGGTGATGGTCCAAGTCGCGGTTGGGCTGGCGGTGCTGGCTCAGGGTTCGAGAACGACCCAGCCACGGCGCTGTAGCTCGGCGGCGAGGTCTTCGACCGGCACAGTGTCGAGCGCAATGCCGGAGGTTGCACGCTTCTTTGGCGGTGGGTCAGCGGCCTTCGTTTGCGGCGCTGACTTCGGGGCGCTCGGCGGTGGTTTCGGAGTGCGCTTTGCGGCAGGTGCATGCGAGCCGGGCGGGGGGCCGTCGCCGTGGATTTCCGTCTCGAGCTGCTCGATGAACTCATCGGCTTCGTCGCGGGTGAACTTGCCGCCGGCCTGCCGTTGGGTGAAACCCATTGGGCCGCGGGCATCGCGAAAGTCGCTGTGGCCGGCCGCCTCAAGCAATTCGAGGAGCTCGCGAATTTGCTTTCCGGTTGCCGGTGGGCCTGCCGACTGTCCAAACGCCATACCTCACCCTGCCACACGCGTGTGCTGTTGCGGCAGAGGCGAGTCTGCGGAACTTTGTTGCCAGCTGATCGAGAGCGATGCGACCCTTGGATTCGGTTGTGAACGGTGGTGCGTGAAACGATGGCACGATGATTGCGAAAGACAGTCGCTTCGCCAATGGCGCAGCGACGAGCATCGGAGGGCTTCCGCATCGCGATGCCGCTGCTGCTGCGGCGTTCGCCATCGGCGAATTTGAGATCGCCACCATTCCGTCACTTCCGAACGTGGCCGGCATGACTGCTGCGGCGCTCGCGACCAACGAGCTCGACGACTCGTCGTTTGACGGCTTGCATGCATTTCTCACGCTCGGCCGGTTGGTCAACCTCGACGGTGAGCCGATTACGTGGCACCTGCCCGGCCCGCTCTCGGTCGGCGTGTCGCTGTGCGACGCTGGCCTCGAGCCAGCGGAGGCTTTCGCGCTCGCTGGCAAGGTCGTCGGTTCGAAACTGGTCGAGATCGCGGCGGAAGTGAGTCGCGTGCTCCCGAATTCACCGCAACTCGTGATGATCGACGAGCCGGCACTTGCCGATCTGATGCGGCCCGACTTTCCGATCCCTCCGGATCACGCTGTCGACGTGATGTCGAGCGCGATGGCTGCACTGCCGCATGACGTGGTCGCCGGAATCCACTGCAACTTGCAATGCGACATTGCGACGATGCTGGCGTCTGGCCCAGCCGTCATCTCGGTACCCGTTGCCGATGACCTTGTCGACTGGGCTGGTTACATCGACCGATTCCTCGACGACGGCGGCGTCATTGCGTGGGGTGTTGTGCCGACCGGCGGGCCGATCGCTGCCGGTGCTGATCGATACTGGCGAGCGTTGAGCGACGTCTGGTGCGAACTCGTGCGTCGCGGTTGTGATCCCGTTGCTCTTCGTCGGCAGAGCATGGTCACCCCGGGTGGCGGCCTTGAGGCTCATGCCGTGTCGGTCGCACGACGTTTGGCTCGACTCACCGCAGAGGTCGCCAAGCGCGTCCGCGACCAGTCCAACGCCACGCGGTTCGCCCTCGGCGCTTGATCTGCCTGGCGAGATCATCGGGCCCGGCCGAATAGCCTCCACCCTGATGTCCTCCGGCGAATCGTCAGCCAGCACACCACCCAATCCAGCAGTCCGCGTCGAATCGTTGCGGGCCCAGGTCGCTCACCACAATGAGCGCTACCACACCCTGGACGACCCCGAGATCAGCGATGCCGACTACGACGATCTGGCACGTGAACTGCGCGCACTGGAGGCCGAGTATCCAGACCTGGCGACTGACACGTCGCCAACCGGGCAAGTCGGCGGCGCGACCAGTGCGACGTTTGACCCTGTGGTGCACCGCGTGCCGATGATGAGTCTCGACAATGCGATGAATCGCGACGAACTCGTCGCGTGGGCCGATCGTGTCGTGAAGGGCCTCGACGGTCAGGTGCCCACGTTCGTCTGCGAGCTCAAGTTTGATGGGCTGGCGATGAGCATTCGCTACGAGGCCGGGCAGTTCGTGCAGGCGGCAACTCGCGGCGACGGCACCGTCGGCGAAGACGTCACGGCGAACGTGGCGACCATTGCCGACATCCCACACGAACTCTCGAAGCCATCAGGCAACGACGTCCCGGCAGTGGTCGAAGTCCGCGGCGAGGTGTACATGGGCACGTCGGCCTTCGAGCGGCTGAATGGGCGGGCGATTGCCGCCGGCGATAAGCCGTTCGTCAATCCGAGAAACTCTGCTGCAGGAAGTCTCCGGCAGAAGGACCCGGCCAAGACTGCCGAGCGGGAGCTCTCGTTCTGGGCGTACCAGCTTGGTGATGTGGACGGCGGACCCGTCTTCTCGAGCCATGCTGACACTCTGGCCTGGGTCGGCGAGCTCGGTTTTCCGACGAACGAACATGTGCAACGTTTCCGGACAATCGATGAGGTCGCCGCCCACTGCCTGCACTGGCAGGATCATCGACACACGCTCGACTACGAGATCGATGGCGTCGTGATCAAGGTCGACGACCCGGTCCAGCAAGACCTACTCGGCTTCACCTCGCGCGCTCCGAGGTGGGCCATCGCTTACAAGTTCCCACCTGAGGAACGGACCACAACCCTCCTCGATATTCGCGTCTCGGTTGGGCGGACCGGTCGAGCGACGCCATTCGCAGTCCTCGACCCGGTCTTTGTCGGCGGATCGACCGTGGGTATGGCGACACTTCACAATCGTGAGCAGGTCGCCGTGAAAGACGTGCGACCAGGCGACACGGTCATCGTTCGTAAGGCCGGCGACGTGATCCCTGAGGTTGTCGGCCCGGCACCAGCCAACAAGCGTCCGAAGGGCAGCGTGGCATGGGAGTTCCCCGTCAGCTGCCCGAGTTGCGGCGTGCTGCTCGTCCTCCCCGACGGTGAGGCCGACACGCGCTGCTTCAACCCGACGTGTCCAGCAAAACAGGTCGCGAAGATTGCCTATTTCGCCTCGCGTGGTGGGATGGACATCGAGGGACTCGGTGAGCAGATGATTGAGAAGCTCATCGACGCTGATTTGATCACCGACGCAGCTGATTTGTATTCCCTCACCGTTGAGCAACTCGTGGCGCTCGACCGCATCGGCGCGACCAGTGCCACGAACCTCGTCGACTCGATCCAAGCATCGAAGGACCGGCCACTTCAGAAGTTCATGCGGTCGCTCGGCGTTCGGCACTTTGGTCCGGCGGCATCGCAGGCACTCGCCGCTGAGTTCCACACACTCGATGCCATTATGGGACGGACCACCGAAGAGCTGGCCGCCGTCGATGGCGTGGGCGGAGTCATTGCCTCCACAATCACGGAATGGTTTGCAGCGCCGGAGAACCGTGCGCTCGTCGAGCGATTCCGAGATGCTGGGCTCAACTTCGGCGATCCTGAGGACGCAGTTCGTGCTGCAGAGGCGAAAGCGCTCATCCCCCAATCGCTTGAGGGGCAAACGGTGGTCGTGACCGGAACAGTCCCGGGCTACAGCCGAGAGCAAGCAGCTGAAGCCATCACGTCGCGCGGCGGTAAGAGCCCTGGCAGCGTCAGCAAAAAGACCCTCGCTTTGGTCGTCGGCGACCACGCCGGTGCGAGCAAGCTCACCAAGGCCGAAACGCTCGGCGTACCCATCGTCGCGGCGGCTGACTTCGAAGAGCTCCTGGCAACGGGTGCAGTGCCCGGAGTCGAGCTGCCCGAGCCCGGCGCCGGTGAGGCGAACTAGACGACTTCGAAGAACCAGTTGTACGAGCGGGCGTTGTCGCGCCCCTCGTCGACGCGCCAATACAGCACCCGTGCCTGGTGGCGCCCCTGAACGAATTCGGTGATCTGTGCATCGTCGGACGGTGTGAACGAGATGATCGAGTTGCCCGGATCGAAGATTGCCGTCGGTGGAAATGCCAAAAGCTGGCCCGGCTCAGCTTCAAGCTCGCCGATGTTGGTGGTCTCGAGTTCGATGCCATCGACGATGAGGACCGCCTCGTAGCCGAACTCGAGATCGACGGCGATGCCCTCCTGCTGGAGGACCTGCACCGCATTCTCGACGGGCGAGATCGACTCGATCTCGGCAGGCCGGTTCACACCTTCATCACCGGTGATCGCGCTGAAAAAGCCCCACACGATCAGCGTCAGGCCAGCGGCAATCACCAAGCTGGCAATCAGAAGCCCACGGTCGGGCCTGCGCCGCTTGGCGGGCGCCAACGATGGTGTTTCGTCATGCTCAACAGGATCGTCGAGGTCGGTCACGCCTTTATCATGCCGGGCAAGTCCGCATGCCACACACCTGAAACCACTCGGTTGAGTCCAGGCGGTAGCTTTTCGCGGTGGCGGTTGGGAAGACATTTGGAAACGACAGCGTCGACGACCTCGTTGATCGCGTGCTCGTCGATCGATACCGCGTCGTTGAGGTCGTCTCAGCGGGGGCCAACACCGTGATCTGCTCGGCCTTTGACATTGAGACGGACCAGCCGGTCACGTTCAAGATCGTGCAGCCGGATCTGGCCGAGGACGAGGCCTTCCGCCGGGAGTTCCGCACGCGTGCAGAGGTCGCCGCTGCACTCGGGCATCCCAACATCGCCGCCGTGCTCAACTGGGGCGACATCGAACTCGATGGCGCATCCACGGTGTTCTGGGTGGTGGAACACCTCGGCGGCGGCAGCCTGCGAGACCTGTTCGATCGTGGCCGACTCCTCGAGCCTTCTCAGGCGCTGGTCGTTGGCCTCGAAGCGTGCCGTGCACTCGCTGCCGCTCATGAACGCGGGATCGCCCACACTGAACTCACCCCGTCGAAGCTGGTGTTCGGAACGGATCGCCGCCTACGTATCGTCGATTTCGGCATGGCCGAACTCATTGGTCGCGAAGCGTGGACCGAGCCGGCAACCGTGGCCACCCACGTCGCCCGCTATGCGTCGCCGGAACAGGCATTGGGACTCGACGTCGGCCCCAAGACCGACGTCTACGCATTGGCGCTCTGCCTGCTCGAAGCCGTCACGGGGACCGTGCCGTTCGCCTCGGACTCGACGGTCTCAACGCTTGCTGCCCGCGTCGGCAAGTTGATGCCCGTGTCGGCCGACATCGGCTCGCTGGCATCGGTCATCGAACGTGCGGGGCGGCCGGAAGCAGAGGATCGTTTCACCGCTGGTGAATACGGCCGGGCCTTGGTGCAGGCGGCCGAGAAGCTGCCCCGGCCGGAGCCCATTCCGATCGTGGCGGCCGCACTGCTTGAGCCGGTGGACATGCGTCGTCCGAGCGACCCGACTGGAGGCGTTGAACGCCCGGTGGATTCAATCGCAGAACCTGAGATCGTGGCGAGCACGACTGCTCCGGAGTCTGACCTGGATGCGCCTGTCGTTGTTGCTGCCGCAGCCGGGATCGCCGCAGCCGGTGCTGCCGATGCTCCGATTCCGGCTGGCGACGGTGACGGACTCGTCATTCTGAGCGACGTCTCCGATGCCGAGGTCACAGATGTCGCGGAAACGGATGTGGCAGCTGTGCCGACCACTGTGGTGGACGAGGTCGTACCTGACTCGGCCCCGGCGACTGAACAGATGCCGGTCACGGCAATGCCGCTCGCGTCAGCGCCGAGCGAGTTGTATGACGACGAACGACCACGACGCCGCACGGGCGCCATGGTGATGCTGGCGCTTTTCGTCATCGCCGGGGTCGCCGCAATTGCGTTCGCGGCGTTCTACCTGCTGCGCACCAAGTCATATGAGGTCCCCGAGTTGGCGGGTGTCGAAAAGGCAGTCGCGCTCAACGAGATCGCTGGCAACGACTGGGTCATCGGTGTCGAGTACGAACGCAGCGACGACGAACCTGATGTCGGCGAAGTCATTCGGACGTTCCCGCTGCCGGGCGCTGTGCTCGAAGAAGGCGCCGACTTCACGCTGTTCGTCAGCGACGGGCCGCTCTTTCGCGTGCTGCCCGAAGTCGCTGGGCTCACCGCTGAAGCGGCCGCCGCGACGCTCGCCGATCTGCAGCTGCAGAGCATCGTCGATGCCGAAGGGTTCGACGAAGTCGCCGAATCAGGCGTGGTGCTGTCGTGGCGTGTCATCGGTGCAGAAGCAAGCGTTGCCGGCGACGAGGTGCTCCCCGGAACCAACCTGGCGCTCACGGTGTCAAAGGGTCCAGCACCTCGGGTGGTCATCGACGTGACCGGCCTGACGCTCGAAGAAGCGCAGGCCGTCGCAGGGCAAGTCCAACTGAACGTGGTTGCGGGTGAGGATGCCTTCAGCGACGACGTCCCGGCTGGCATCATCTTCCGCCAGGACACCGCAGTCGGCGTCGAGTTGCCTCGCGACGGAACGATCACGGTGATCCGATCCAAGGGGCCCGACCTCATTGCGCTGCCGGCGCTCGAGGGACTCAGCTATACCGCTGCCCAGCAGGTGCTGACCGACGCCGGGTTTACGATCGGCAGCTTGCTCGGCACGACCGAAGGCACGTTCTTGTCGATCAGCATCTCAGCTGATCCGATCGGTGATCTGTATCGACGCGGGACCTCCGTCGATCTCATCTTCCTCTAATCGGGAATCGTCTCGCTGCGATGGTGATCGCTAGTTTCGGGGGATGACATCACTTGACGGGCGTGTGGTCATCATCACTGGTGCGGGTCGCGGCCTCGGACGCGAGCACGCGCTGTTCATGGCCAACGAAGGCGCTCGACTCGTCGTGAACGATCGCGGCAGCGACAACGACGGCAGCGGCGACGACGCCACACCGGCCGACGAAGTCGCTGCTGAAGCTCGGGCACTTGGCGGCCAGGCCGTTGCCAACGCCGACGACGTCGCCGATTGGGACGGCGCCAAGCGCATGGTCGATCAGGCCATTGAAGTCTTTGGTGGACTCGACGTCGTCGTCAACAACGCGGGCATTCTGCGCGACCGCTACCTCGTCAACATGACTGAGGACGAGTTCGACGCTGTCGTCAACGTGCATCTCAAGGGCCACTTTGCTCCCACCCGTCATGCTGCTGCGTATTGGCGTGACGAGCACAAGGCGGGCCGTGCGGCGCCGCGGAACCTGGTGCATACCTCAAGCACGTCGGGGCTGTTCGCGAACCCAGGCCAAACGAACTACGGCGCCGCCAAGTCCGGCATCGCAACGATGAGCCAGATCGCGGCCAAAGAGCTGGGGCGATATGGCGTGGTCAGCAACTGCATCGCCCCCGGCGCGCGGACGCGGCTCACGCTCGCCACCCCGGGCCTCGAAGACATCATGACGCCGGCCGACGCCGGCTTTGACAACTGGGATCCTGCGAACGTGGCACCGCTGGTCGCTTACCTGAGCACGCCCGACTGTCCGTTCTCTGGCGAGACGTTCTACATCAAGGGCGGTGTCGTGAAGCGCGTGACCTCCTGGGAGATGGCCGATCGCATCGAGACAGTCGGGGCATGGACGGTCGATGAACTGCGCGAGGCAATGCAGCCGATGACGCTGCAGCCACCCGTCGACGCCGACATGAACTGACCGCCCGCAACGCGGAGCCGTCAAGCGGTGATCGACTTGATTTCTTCGGCGATCGTGTCGGTGAACTCGTTCGACGGAATGGCCGTCTGCATGGCCATCATCTTCATCATGTCGCCCTGGACCTTGATCTTGCCGGCCATGAAAGCCTGCATGGCAATGGTCTGATCCTGTTCGACGAAGAGGGCTTGAGCGGTCGCGTAGTCCGTGGTGATGGTCGCATCTGCGTCGTCGAGTTCGCCGAGTTCGAGCTGCAGCCCGCCGGACGAGGTGTCGAAGAAGGCGTTGACGATGTCTTCGTCGAACGGCACCTCGAGGATTGCCAGGTTGATCTTGATCACCGTGGGAATTTCGGGGACCTGATCGGAGTACTTCTCACGGATGCCCCGCGCCGCGTCCATCCAGTCGTTGCTCAGAAAGGCATGCGTCATGGCTGTCACGATAGCCCTGACGCTCAGCGGAGCGTGGTCGTGCGAGTGGTGACCTGATCGAGGAACGTCTTGTCGAGTTCGAAGCCGAGCCCGGGCGACGTCGGCACCGTGACGTGACCGTCGGTGATCGTGATCGGGTCGATCACGATGTCCTGTGCGTAGAAGCGTGTCGATGCGCTGATGTCACCGGGGAGGGTGAAGCCGGGCAGCGCTGCGAGCACGGCGTTGGCGGCTCGTCCGATGCCGGTCTCGAGCATTCCGCCGCACCAGACCGGAATGTTCTTCGCGACGCACAGATCGTGAATGCGAACAGCTTCCAAATACCCGCCCACGCGGCCTGGCTTGATGTTTGCGATCTCACACGCTCCGAGTTCGATTGCGTCAGCAGTGCCGCTCGCAGACACCAACGACTCATCGAGGCAGATCGGCGTGTCGACCTCGGCGGCCAGCAGCGCATGGCCGATGATGTCAGCCTCAGGCAGTGGCTGTTCGATCAGCAGCATGTTGAACGGGTCGAGTTGGCGGAGATGCTGTCCATCGGTCCGGCGGTAGGCCGTGTTGGCATCGACCTGCAGAGGCGTGTCGGGGCCGATGAGCTCGCGCACAGCGGCGACGTGCTCGATGTCGCTGCCGGGTTCGATCTTGAGTTTGATGCGGACGTATCCGTCGTCGACGTAGCCCTGCACGGTGTTGAGGAGGTCGTCAACTGAATCGTGAATGCCGACGCTCACGCCGCTGGGAATCGTGGTGCGGGTGGCGCCGAGGTAGCTGGCAAACGACGTCTCGGTGGAGCGCAACTGCGCGTCGAGCACGGCCATCTCGATGGCCGCCTTCGCCATCGGATGCCCGTGCAGCTTGGACAGCGCCGCTCCGACGCCAGCTGCGTCGAGACGGCCCGTCGAGCGCAGCTGCGGCAGCAGGTGGTGTTCGATCACGTGTTGTGCGCCTTCGACGTACTCGGGCGAGTAGCTGGGCTCAGAGAGCGCGACGCACTCGCCCCAGCCCTCGGTCACCGAGCCGTCCTCAGCGGCCAATTCCACTCTGACGAGCAGGATGTCTCGAGCGGACTGCGACCCGAAGCTCGTACGGAACGGGCTGACGAGCGGCATGGCAATCCGCCGCAGTTCAACCAGACCAAGCTGGAAATTTGTCATGAGCCGATCACGTACTCTCCGTTGCGGGTAAATCCGACGACGTGCCGACCGGAGTCAAGCGCAGTCGTGAGCGCCTTGCGGCTGCTGGCGCGCCACGTGGCGACCGCTGCAGGGTCAGTTCGGCGAAGCGTGACGATGTCGTCGGGTGTGGGAATGAGCGAGTGTGCGTCGCTGCCGGTGCCATCACGGACGGGAGCGGCGGCGTCGGTAGCAGTCGACCAGGCCACGAGCAGGCGATCAGACTCGTCGCCGGCGTTGATGGCATCGGTCATCGTGCCGTAGAACCGCGGGAGGTACTCGTGGACCTCGGCGCCGAGGATCGCAATGTTGAACCAGGCGTTGCGGCGGACCAGCGGGTCGAACGTCCAGACAATCCACTCGATGCCTCGCTCGCGGGCCCACGACTGTTGGTGCAACTTCATGGCTCGCCCGAGACCAGTACTCCGTGCCCCCGGCAAGATGCCGGTGACGTGACTGTGGAGTGCGGGCTGGCCCTGGTGGGTGGCAAGTAACGCCACTGACGCACCCAGGATCTGACCGTTCGGGTGATTGTCGCTTCGGCGGGAAGTGTCGAACGCTCCGACAACATAGCCACCGGCATGTGAGACCGCCATCAACATTTCGAGGCGGACGAGTTCAGTCATCGAGCCCCAGACCTGTTGGAACACCTCGCCGATGATGACCATGTCGTCGGCGTCAGTGAGGAGACGGATCTCGACGGCGCCGTCCGGGGTCGACGGAACCTCTCCGGGTTCGGGTGCTCCGTCGTTGGGTGTCAGAGTGGGGTTCATGAAAAATGCTCGTTGTGTCGACACCGGACGATGGGGATGGGTGCCTCGCTCCACACGGTAGGCGCTGGGCACTGCCAACGCCTCACGAATCTCGGCGCTGTGCGCCGATCCCCGTCAATGGGGCGATCACAGCGCTTGCCGTGGCACCTGAGCTGAACGTCTCGTCAAATTGTGTGCCACCTGGTCACGAATGCCGATAGTCATGTTGCATGGCTCGCATCCTGGTCACTGAAGAAATCGCCGACGGAGGGCTTGAACGCCTCCGACAAGCCGGTCACGACGTCGACATTCAGGTCGGCAAGTCCGCCGAGGAGCTGCTGTCGATCGTCCCTGGCGCCGCGGCGCTCATCATTCGCTCCGCAACACAGGTCACTGCAGAACTCCTCGCCGCAGCGAACGACCTCATGGTTGTCGGGCGAGCCGGCATCGGCCTCGACAACGTCGATGTCAGTGCAGCCACCAAGCAGGGCGTCATGGTGGTCAATGCACCCCAGAGCAACATCGTCTCCGCAGCCGAGCACACGATGGCGCTCCTGCTCGCGCAGGCACGCAATGTGCCCCAAGCCCATGCAGCGCTCGTTGCGGGCCGCTGGGAGCGCAGTCGCTGGACCGGCGTCGAGCTGGTCGACAAGACCCTCGGTGTCGTCGGCCTTGGCCGTATCGGCAAGCTCGTGGCCGACCGCGCTCGGGCGTTCGGGATGCGCATCGTGGCGTACGACCCCTTCGTGTCGGAGGACCGTGCGAAGAAGATGGGGGTCGAACTGTTGGCGCTCGACCAACTGGTCGCCGAGTCGGACTTCCTGACGGTGCACCTTCCCAAGACCCCCGAGACCCTGGGTCTGATCAACCGTGATCTGTTGCTCAAGGCCAAGCCGTCGCTGCGAGTGATCAACGTCGCCCGTGGCGGCATCGTGCACGAGCAGGATCTCGCTGATTGCGTTCGTGATGGTGTCATCGCCGGCGCTGCGCTCGACGTGTTCTCCACCGAGCCGATGACCGAGTCCCCGCTTTTCGGACTCGACAGCATCGTCGTCACGCCACACCTCGGCGCGAGCACCAACGAAGCTCAGGACAAGGCCGGCGACACCATCGCCACCATGGTCGAACTGGCACTCGCCGGCGATTTCGTTCCGTTCGCTGTCAATGTCGATGCTGCAGAGGCCAACGAGACCCTCCGTCCCTACCTCCCGCTTGCCGAGCGGCTCGGCGGTCTGTTCGTCGCACTCAACGGGTCAATGCCCAAGACGCTCGAGATTTGCACCGAGGGCGAGATTGCCGGCTACGACACGCGCATCGTCGAACTCGCCGTTTTGAAGGGTTTCTTCGGAGCGATCTCTGATGAGCCGGTGACGTACGTGAACGCCCCGCAGCTCGCTCAGGATCATGGCATCGAAGTTCGTGACGTCAATTGCGCCACATCTGCGGATTACGTCAACCTGCTGACCCTGCGTGGTGGCGAGCACTCGATTTCGGGCACGCTCTCGGGCCCTCGTCACGAGCAACGCATCGTCAACATCGATGGCACGCCGTTCGACGTCCCACCGGCTGATCACATGGTCGTCGTCAGCAACGACGATCGTCCCGGTGTCATCGGCACGGTCGGCACGATTCTCGGCGACGCAGCAGTCAACATCGCCGACATGGACGTGGCCCGCGTCGAGGGCTCCAGTACTGCCGTGATGCTGATCGCCCCGACCGAGCAAGTCCCCGACGAGACGCTGCTCGCGCTGCGGGAGGCGCCGGGCATTCTCGACGTCAAGACACTCTGAGTCAGTCGTCACCCGGATCGGCAAGGGCGAGTGCTTCGGCAGTCCGCTTGGCCTCAGCCCGGGCCGCATCAGCAAAATCTTCGCCACTGCTGGCGTACAACACGGCGCGCGACGAGCTGACGATCAGTCCGCGAGCCGTCGCGTCGGCGCCGTGCTCGACGACGGTTGCGGCGTCACCGCCCTGTGCCCCGACACCTGGCACGAGAAACGGAAGACCGGGGGCTGCTGCCCGAATCTCGGCGAGTTCGGCTGGGTAAGTGGCTCCGACGACCAGGCCACAATCACCGAGCTGGGACCACTCGTTCGCGACGCGTTCGGCAACGTGCATGTAGATCGGTTTGCCGCCGTGCTCGGGTGCGGTGACCAACGATTGGAAGTCGTCCCCACCAGGGTTACTCGTCCGACACAGGGCGATGACGCCGCCACCGTCATTTCCGGCGTGCGCAAAGAACGGCTCGACTGAATCCGTACCGAGGTACGGGTTGACGGTCACCGCGTGTGCGCCGTACCGACCGAAGGCCTCACGTGCGTAGTGCTCAGCTGTTGATCCGATGTCGCCGCGCTTCGCGTCGAGGATCAGCGTCACATCGGGGTAGGTCTCACGGATGTACACGCAGATGCGCTCGAGCGCGTGCTCGGCGCGCTGGCTGGCGAAGTAGGCGAACTGTGGCTTGAATGAGCAGACGAGGTCAGCGGTGGCGTCGATAATCGCCCGGCAGAACCTTTCGATCGCGTCGGGTGCTCCGTCGAGCGGAGCGGGCAGACGCGCCGGGTCGGGGTCGAGACCGACACACAACATTGAAGAGGACGCGGTCCACGACCGTTCGAGCTGCGCATGAAATCCCACGCGCCCGAATGTACCCCGGCCCGCCCCTCAGCGCCTGAGCGTCACTCGACGGTGATTGCTGCTGTCGGACACATATCCGCAGCTTGGTTGACTTTGTCAGCCAGTTCGGGGCCGGGGTTCTCCTGGAGGATGTGGAGATACCCGTCGGTCCGGACCTCGAACACTTCGGGGCAGACCTGCATGCAGGCTCCGGTGGATGCGCAGTTGTCGAAATCGACGGTGACCTTCATGTGCTGTTCCCCTGTCTTCAGTGAGTGCGTCTCAGGCTTTGGCTTGACGGTAGCCGTCAGCGATTGCTGCTTCAGCAGTCGCGTAGCAGCGTTCGGCCCGGGTGCGTTCGTAGAAGCGGCCGCCCGGCACGTGGAAGATGTTTGAGTTGTCGTTGGCTTTGATTGGATGGCTTGGCGGACACGATCCATCGTCGTTCGACGAGACCCAATGGGCGACGTCGGTGGTCGGCGCAACAGTCGCAGGCTCCAGTGGTGGCCACTCTGGGGGAGCGGACGGCGATGGTGGCGCGTTGTGGTCGCGCCACCATCCCCATGCCACCCCACCGACTGCACCGATCAGGAGCAGCCAAATCGAGCGGCGCATCGCAGTGATCATCAACGACATGAGGGTCACGGTAGCGCCGGGCTCGGGTTGCACGGTGGCTTATTGGCGTTGGCGTTCGAATCCGGCGAGCACGGCGCGCAGCGAGGCGGTCGTGATGTTCGGGTCGGTACCGATGCCCCAGCGGATGTTGCCGTTGGCGTCGACGGTTTCGATGTAGGCAACCGCTCTGGCGTCTGCGCCCTGACCGATCGCGTGCTCGGCATAGTCGAGCACGTCAAAGTCGCCACCGACCGACGAACCAAACTCCGAGACCAGCGCAGCGACAAACGCTTCGACGGGACCATCACCTTGGCCGTCGAGCGAATGAGCTGAGCCGTTGACGTCGAGCTGGACCTGAATCGACGTGTTACCAGTGGTGTCGTCGTTGGACACGGTGTGCAGTTCGTGGCTCCGCAGGCGCATGTTCGGCTCAGACGGCATGTACTCGAGTTGGAACGCATCCCACATCACGCCGGGGCCAATTTCGGTGCCGGAGTCCTCGGTGATGTGCTGAATGGTCTTTGAGAACTCAATCTGGAGTCGACGGGGCAGGTCGAAGCCGTGCTCGGTCTTCATCACATAGGCCACGCCGCCCTTGCCAGACTGGCTGTTGACGCGAATCACCGCTTCGTAGGTGCGCCCCACGTGCTTCGGATCGATCGGCAGGTACGGCACGGCGAACTTGGGGTACTCGCCCGTCGCACTGTCGCGACTCCGATCGAGCGCGTCGATGCCCTTCTTGATCGCATCTTGGTGGCTGCCGGAGAACGCGGTGTAGACGAGGTCGCCGACGTAGGGATGGCGTGGGCTGACCGGCAGCCGGTTGCAGTACTCCGCTGTCCGTCGCAGTGCGTCGATGTCGGAGATGTCGAGCTGGGGATCGACGCCGTTCATAAACAAGTTCATCGCCAGATTGACGATGTCGACGTTGCCCGTGCGCTCACCATTGCCGAACAATGTGCCCTCGACACGGTCGGCGCCCGCCATCACGCCGAACTCGGCGGCGGCGACGGCACAGCCGCGGTCGTTGTGGGGGTGCAGCGAGATAATCACCGAATCGCGTTGGGAAATCGAACGTCCGAACCACTCGATCACATCGCCGTAGACGTTTGGGGAGTAGCACTCGACCGTTGCCGGCAGGTTGAGGATGATCGGGGCGGTCGGGGTCGGCGCGATGACACCCATCACGGCCTCGCACACTTCGATCGCGTACTCGGGCTCCGTCAGCGTGAAGCTCTCGGGGCTGTACTCGTAGCGAATTTGGGTCGCCGAGCCGTCGGAACGAGCAGGCAGGAGTGCTTCTTGCTCTTTGCAGAGGGCCGCGCCGGTGAGGGCGACGTCCTTGATGCCAGCCTGGTCGAGGTTGAAGACGACCTCGCGCTGAAGTGGGTTGGTCGAATTGTAGAAGTGCACGATTGCTCGAGGAGCGTCGCGCAGGCCTTCGTAGGTGCGCTTGATCAGTTCGGGTCGACACTGCACCAGGACTTGAATCCAGACATCGTCAGGAATCAGATCCTCTTCGATCAACTGCCGGAGGAAGTCGAAGTCGGGTTGGCTCGCGGACGGAAAGCCGATCTCGATCTCCTTGAAACCCATCTTGACGAGTTCGGTGAACATCTGCAGTTTTCGGGCGGGGTCCATCGGGTCGATGAGGGCCTGGTTGCCGTCGCGCAGGTCGACCGAGCACCAACGTGGCGCGGCGTCGATGACCACGTTGGGCCAGGTCCGGTCGGTGAGCGTGATCGGGATGAACGGCTGGTACTTGTCGAACGGCATCCGTGATGGCGATTGGGCCGTGATCGATTCGGGGCTGAGGATTTCAGGAGGCATGGTTTCTCTCGTGTGTCTGGAAGTTCAGTTCGTGGGAGCGTCGGCCGAAAAAGCAAAAACCCCCCGGCCGGAGGGCGGAGGGTGCGGGCGAGCGCGGCGTATCGGCACTCGCCCTACATAAGGAGCAGCAGTCGCCCGTCGTTCACAGGACAAACGATAGCACGGACCGGGGCCCGTGCCTATGCCATCTACTGGAGGGTACGCTCTTCGACAACATGACAGAATCAACAGCACGGCGGGGCGCTCCCCGCGGCAAGCGACCGCCGCGTCGCTCTGATGACTCGTCGAGCCGGGACCACGTCAACAAGTCCAACCTGACGACGACGAACTCACTCCCGCCCGTCGAGGCACCAACCGGTTTCTTCGAGCTCGGCGTCCCTGCCCGCATCGACGACGGACTCGCCGCGTGCGGGTTCGCCCAGCCATTCAACATCCAGACCGAAGCGGTCCCCGTTGCCATGCAAGGCAACGACGTGTGCGGTCGCGCGAAGACCGGCTCGGGCAAGACGCTCGCATTCGGCGTGCCGATGCTCGCTCGCATCACCGATGAGGCTGAGCCGATGCGTCCGCTCGGGCTCGTCCTGGTGCCGACCCGCGAACTGGCCGTTCAGGTGGCCGAGGTGTTGCAGCCGGTCGCCAATCACGCCGGAATGACCGTGCTGCCCGTCTACGGCGGCGCTTCACGGCATCACCAGGTCGAAGAGATGGCCAAGGGCGTCGAGATTGTCGTTGCGACGCCGCTGCGTCTGATCGATCTCATCAAGTCGAACGAGATCAGCCTCGATCACATTCAGATCGTCACGCTTGACGAAGCCGACCGAATGGCTGATGACGGGTTCACCCCGCAGGTCGAATGGATCCTGCGGCATTGTGACAGCCGCGATCAGACGATGCTCTTCTCCGCAACGCTCGACGGCGATGTCGGCCACCTCATTCGTGCGTACCAGACCGATCCGGTCACGATTGCCGTCGATGAAGCCACCGACACGGTCGGCACGATGCACCACTTGTTCCTTGGCGTCCATCACATGGACAAGGACAAGGTCATTGGCTCGATCGGCAAGGGCATCCCGAAGCTGCTGGTCTTCTGCCAAACCAAACGCAACTGTGATCGCGTGGCGCGCAACTTGGAAGAACTGGGCATCGACGCGCAGGCCATGCACGGCGACATGCAGCAGAGCTCGCGTGAGCGCACGCTGCGCAAGTTCGCCGAAGGCAAGTTGCAGGTGCTGGTAGCCACCGATGTGGCTGCCCGCGGTATTGACATCGACGACATCGGTGGCGTCATCCATTACGAGCCGCCGAAGGACGTGAAGGATTACCTGCACCGTTCGGGCCGCACCGCACGCGCTGGTCGTGACGGTTGGGCCGTCACGCTGGTCGAGTACAACCAGATGACGCAGGTCCGCATCCTGCAACGAATGATGCGCATGGAGCCGACGAAGCCGATCGAGGTCTTCTCGAACAACTCGAAGCTCATGAACCTCAACGAGTTCGACGAAGTCGTCACCACCTGAACCCAGCACACTCAACCGATGAGCAACATGCCGGCGGCGGAGTGGGAGATTGACGAGACGCTCGTTCGGGAGCTGCTCGCCGCGCAGGTTCCGGAACTGGCTGATCGGCCGCTGGCAATGCTCGCCAACGGCTGGGACAACGTGATGTATCGGCTCGGCGCTGACCTCACCGTCCGCCTGCCACGGCGAAAGTTGGCCGTGCCGTTGATTGAGCATGAACAGCGCTGCCTGGAGTTACTCGCGCCACAGCTGCCGATTCCTGTCCCGGTGCCCGTGCACCACGGCGTTCCTTCCGAACGGTTCCCGATGCCGTGGAGCATCTGTCCGTGGTTTCCTGGTGTGCTTGCCGCCGATGCGTTGTTTGCCGATCCGATTCGTGAGGCTCGCCGCCTTGGTGCGTTCCTGACGGCGCTCCACGTCGCTGCACCGGATGACGCGCCGCGCAACGAGTGGCGCGGTCAAGACGCCAGAGTGCTTGCGCCGCGCGTCGCAGGGAACCTGGTACATATCGACCTCGACGGGTCGACGACTGTCGAGCTGGTCACTTCTCGCTTCGCTGCATTGGTTGACGTCGATCCGCATGCTGGACCGCCCGTGTGGCTCCACGGTGATTTGCACGCGGCGAACATGCTCGTCGACGACGGGGCTATCAGTGCGGTGATCGACTTCGGCGACATCACCAGTGGTGACCCAGCCGTCGACCTCGCCGTCGGATGGATGCTGTTCGAGGCCGAGGCACTCGAAGAGTTCCGTCGGGCGCTTCCCCATGCTGATGGCGCGACATGGTCCCGTGGCGCTGCGTGGGCGTTGCACTTCGCGCTGATGTACCTGGCCAACTCGGCAGACAACCCGCGCCTCAATGCAATGGGACGGCGCTTGCTGCCCTCGGTGATGTCAGGCGAGCTCGCGTAGTTCGCGCTGACGGACGTACGTCGTCACCACGACCGCGAGGCACACTGCCGCAGCACCGCTGATCGCCGCGCCGGGGCTGGTCCAGGATGCGACCACGCCGAGGAGGAGCGCACCGAACGGCATGATGCCGAACGATGTCAGGGCATACAGACCCATGACGCGGCCCATCAGGGGCTGTGGCGTGTTGGCCTGGATGAGCCCCTGATTCATGTTGATGTAGAAACCGCCCGCCAGCCCCATCGCGAAGGACAGGACGAGCACTTGCCACATCTCAGTGGTACGGCCCGTGAGAATCGTGATGGTCGATCCGCAGATCAGTGCCCGCTGGAACGCGGCGCCCTTGTGCTTCATGTTGCCTTTTCGCATCACGACAAACGAACTGATGGCGATACCCAGGCCCATCAAGGCAAACGGCGCCGCTGCCTCGCCGGCCGTGCGCCCGAGGCCGTCCTTCACGTGTGCTTGCAGCGTGACCATGATGGCGGGATTGACGGTGAGGCTGGCCACGACCAGCAGGCCGAACAACACGCGCAGGTTGTCGTCGCCGACCACATGGCGCAATCCGTCCTTCGTCTCGGCGAGTACAGATCGTTTCGGTGCGAGGTCGGCGTGGGGCGGGACGTCAAGGCGGAGCAGGAAGAGGACCCCGGCAAACATCAGACCGGCTTGGAACCAGAATGCTCCATCAAAGCCCCATTGGTCGCCAACCACCTTGGCGAGCACGGGGCCGAGGATGAGCGACAGGGTCATCGCGATGGCATTGATGGCAATTGCGCTGAAGAGCTGGTCTTTGTGGACGAGTGCGGGGATGAGGGCCGACCGCACCGGTTGGCCGATCGCCGACGCGGCGCCAGCGAAAAGGGTGACGACGATGACCCAGTTGAAGGACAGCGCGTCGGCGCGGATCAGGAGAGCGGTGACGGCCATCACGGCGCCGCCGGCAACCTGCGTCCAAATCAGCATGCTGCGGCGATCCCAGCGATCGGCCCACACGCCAGCCTGCAGGACCAGGAGCGCCGAGGGCAGTCCGAGTGTGAACACGACCACTCCCTGGTCGCTCTCGCTGCGGTTCAGGCCGTCGAGGACGAGCCACCCGAAGACGAAACGTTGGGCGTTCGAGACGAGAAAGAAGCAGATGTTGTTGAGCCACAGGAGCCGAAACGGACGAACCGTGATTGCGTTCGCTGGGCGCTCGACGCCGGTTTCCGTTGTGGTCACGTCGATCAGCCTGGCAGGTCTGACCTGGACGTCAAGGTGTCAGAGCGAACACTCAGGCACGAGTGGCGATGAAGACCGGGATGGTGCGATCGGTCTTCTCTGCGTACTGCGCGTAGGTCGGGAAGACCTCGACGGCTCGGTCCCACCAGGCTTGCCGCTCATCACCCTCGACGATGCGCGTCGTGTAGTCGGCGGGTGCCGGGCCGTCCTGGATCTCGCACATCGGCTCAGCAACGAGGTTGTGAAACCACGACGGGTTCTTCGGCGCGCCGCCGATCGACGCAACCAGCGCGTACTCGCCGTCATGCTCAACGCGCATCAAGGCGAACTTGCGAAGGTTGCCGCTGGCAGCGCCCCTGGTGGTGACAACGATGATCGGAATCCCGGTCTCACGCAACGTGTTGGCTGCTTGGCCGTTTGTCGCTTCGTAGGTGTCAACCTGTTCGCGGACCCAGTCCATCGTGCTTGGTACGTACGTTCCGGTGAGTGGCATGAGGTTGATCGTAGGCGGCGATGCCCTAGCGTCAGCCAGCGTGAAGTCAGCACGTGTCCTTGTCTCCCTCTCGTACGCGCTTGCCCTCGCTGCGTGTGGAGGAAGCGAATCGGCCGGTGACGGCAGCGAGGGATCGGACGTGATCGCGCAGACCATCGCGCCGACCACCGTCGTGGAACGTGCTCCCGATGACCCCGGTGACGTTGAGCAGACATGTGCCGAGCTGGAGACCGTTCGTGACCTGTCCGACGGGATCACCGATGCCACGAACGACATTTTGATTGGGCTCGCCGAAGCTGGTGCCGATGCGTCCGCGGCCGACACGCTTGTGGCGTTCGTGTCGCTCGCCGACGACGTCGAGAACGGCCTGCCCGAACTCTTGGCGGCGTATGACCGTGCGGCTGCTGCGGCGCCGGCTGACGTCGCTGTTGAGATTCGCGCCGTTGCGGACGGAACGGCAATTCTGACGCCGCAGCTGGCGGCTGCCTACCGTCAGATCGAATCGGCGAGCGATCTCGCTGACCTCGAGGGCATCTTCAACACCCCGCAGATGGAAGACGCGGCGCGCCGCGCGGGGATCTCATCGCTGCGTCTCGACAACTTCACCAACGTCAGCTGCGGCTTCCGGTTCTCCAACGGCTAAAACCGGACGGAGCCGCCAACGCGGATGACACCGCCGAAGGCCAACACTTGATGCGCCGTGTGTCCAGTCGAACCTATGCCAGGAAACGCTGGGGCGGGACGTAATGTCGCACGGATGGATGCCATCGCTTCGCCCGTCGTCGCGACCGGGCTCGTGAAGCAGTTCGGTGATTTTACTGCGGTGGCCGGAATCGACGTCGAAGTGGCACCGGGCGAGGCCTTTGGGTTCCTCGGCCCGAACGGAGCAGGTAAGACGTCGACGATGCGGATGATCGGGTGCGTGTCGCCCCCGACGAGCGGGTCACTTCGAATCTTCGGGCTCGACCCCGTGGCCGACGGCCGCCAGATCCGTGCCCGGATGGGGGTGGTGCCGCAACTGGACCAGCTCGACAATGAGCTCACAGTAATGGAAAACCTCGTCATCTACGGCCGGTACTTCGACATCTCGCGATCTGATGTGAAGGCCAAGGCAAAGGAGCTCCTCGAGTTTGTGCAGCTGACCGAGAAGGCTGGCAGCAAGGTCGACCCGCTGTCCGGGGGTCAAAAGCGTCGTGTCAGCATCGCTCGTTCGCTGATCAACGATCCGGATCTGCTGCTGCTCGACGAGCCGACGACAGGCCTTGATCCGCAGGCGCGGCACGTGCTTTGGGACCGGCTGTACCAGCTGAAGGAGCGGGGCGCGACGCAGGTAATTACCACGCACTTTATGGACGAGGCCGAGCAGCTGTGCGATCGGTTGGTGGTGATGGACGGTGGGTTGATCGTTGCCGAAGGATCGCCGCAAGGTCTCATTGCCGAACACATTCGTCGCGAGGTGCTCGAAGTCCGCTTCGGGTACGGCCGAAACATTGAGATGCTGCCCGCTGTCGATGGGGTTGGTGATCGCATCGAGGTGCTGCCTGACCGTCTGCTGATCTACACCGATGACGGCGATGCGTCGCTGTCCGAACTGCACCGGCGCCAGATCGTTCCGGAGAGTGCGCTGGTCAGGCGGAGCAGCCTCGAAGACGTTTTCCTCAAACTCACCGGACGGACACTCGTCGAGTGAACGTCACCGTGCAGCATCGAATCTCGTCGTGGGGGCCGTCGCGGGTCTACCTGCGCGACTGGATCTACTTCAAGCGCATGTGGTGGTCGGTGCTGATCGGCTCGATCGTGCAGCCGCTGATGTTCCTGCTCGGCGTCGGCCTCGGAGTCGGCGAACTCGTTGACCGAGGCCCTGAGGCAGCCAACGTGCTCGGTGACACCTCCTACTTCGCGTTCTATGCGACGGCGCTCTTGGCGACGACCTCAATGTTCGTCCTTGCACAGGAATCGTTGTGGCCGACCATGGATGGCTTCACCTGGTCGAACGCGCATCAGGCCATGATCAGCACGCCGCTCAACGCGACCGACATCGTGTTCGGCAAGATGTTGCACTACGCCGTGCGCGGCATCGTCACGAGTGGTGGCGTTGCCCTGGTGCTGGCGCTGTTCGCCGATACACGCTCGTTCGGACTGATCCCCGCCGCGTTCGTGGGAATGCTCACGGGGCTGGCCTTCGCGATGCCGATCGCCGCATGGACGGCGACGCGGACGACCGACAACTCGTTCCCGGCGATCCTCCGGTTCGGAATCATCCCGATGTTCCTGTTCGGCGGCGCGTTCTACCCGATCGAACAATTGCCGACGTGGCTGCAGCCGGTGGCCTGGTGCACGCCGCTCTGGCACGGCGTCGAGCTGTGCAGAGGCCTCGTGCTCGGCGGATTGAGCCTTGGCGCTGGACTCGGGCACCTCGCCGTGCTGCTCGCGTTCTTCGCCGCCGGCATCCTCGCCGCCCGCGTCACGTTCGAGCGGAGGCTGCGGCCATGAGCGTCACGCTCAATCCGGCGGCACACACCCGAATCGTGCCCGCGGTGGTGTTTGACATCAAGCGGCCACAGCGAATGGTCGAGCGCAGCATCATGGTCGCGCGCCGGTCGTGGATGGTGCTGTTGAGCGGATTCTTTGAACCGTTCTTCTACCTGCTGTCGATCCGTATCGGTCTGTCTGCGCTGGTCGGTGATGTCGAGGTCGGCGGCGAGTTGGTGCCGTACGACCAGTTCGTCGCTCCAGGCCTGATGGCGGCGTCGGCAATGAACGGTGCCGTGTTCGACTCGACGATGAATGTCTTCTTCAAGCTGAAGCACTCGAAGCTGTACGACGCGGTGCTGACCACACCGATGTCGGCAGGTGATGTCGCCCTCGGCGAGATCGCCTGGGCGGTGCTGCGTGGAGCGCTGTACTCCACCGCGTTCATGCTGGCGATGTGGGCACTTGGGATGGTGCAGTCACCATGGATTGTGTTGTCCGTGCCGATCTGTGTGCTGATCGGCTTCTCGTTCGCAGCAATCGGCATGGCGCTCACGACCTTCATGCGGTCGTGGGAGGATTTCGAATATGTCCCGGCGATCACGTTGCCGCTGTTCTTGTTTTCTGCCACGTTCTACCCGGTGTCCCAGTACGGGGACTGGGCATGGCTGGTCCAGCTGAGCCCGCTGTATCACGGTGTCGTCTTGGTCCGGGCCTCGAACCTCGGCGAGTGGTCGCCAGCGTTGATCGGCCACGCAGCAGTGCTGGTCGTGCTTGCCGTTGTCGGCGCGACGGTCGCGTCCCGTCGAATCGAACGCCTTCTGCTCACGTAGCGATGGTTCGGCAGTAGCTTGCCGAACATGACGACCTTGGATGCCGAAGCGGTCACGGATCACGCGAACAACACATGGGAAGGCATCGTGCCGGTGTTGCACGACTACATCGCGATCCCGAATGTCTCCCTCGACTTTGACCCGGAATGGCGTGAACACGGATTCATGGCTGAGGCGGTCGACCTCATTGCCGGGTGGTGCCGCGACCGGCCCATTCCGGGCATGACGCTCGATGTGATGGAGCTGCCGGGGCGTACCCCGATGATCGTGATCGAAATACCGCCAGCGGGCGGCGGAGCGGCAGATGACACCGTGCTGCTGTACGGACACCTCGACAAGCAGCCTGAGATGGAGGGGTGGCGTGACGACCTCGGCCCGTGGACGCCCGTACTGGAGGGCGATCGGCTGTACGGCCGCGGTGGTGCCGACGATGGTTACGCGGCGTTTGCCAGCCTGACGGCCATTGAGGCGGTGCACGCCGCCGGAGGCGTCCACACCCGTTGCGTGGTCTTGATCGAAGCGAGCGAGGAATCGGGATCACCCGACCTTCCCGCCTACATCGACGCGCTCGCCGACACCATCGGCACCCCCAGCCTGGTTGTGTGTCTTGACTCGGGTTGCATCGACTACGACCGCATGTGGGTGACCACCTCGCTGCGCGGCATGGTGATGGGCAAGCTCACCGTCGACATTGTCACCGAGGGCCTGCACTCGGGGGACGCTTCGGGAATGATTCCGTCCACGTTCCGCATTGCTCGGCAACTCCTCGAACGGATCGAAGACTCGAGCAGCGGCGAGTTGCTGCTTCCTGAACTGCAGGTCGAGGTCCCTGCGGGGCGGTTGGCCGAGGCGCAGTCCACGGCGGAGGAGATCGGCGCGATCGCGACTCACTACCCATTCGTTGATGGCGCGGGTCCCACCACTGACGACCCTGCCGAACAGCTGCTTGCTCGAACATGGCGTGGCACGCTGAGCGTGGTCGGCGCCGACGGCTTGCCGCCGGCAGCCCGAGCGGGCAATGTGCTGCGGCCATCCACCACGCTGAAGCTGTCGTTCCGCCTCCCGCCGACAGCGGACCCGGATGTCGCGTTGGCAGCGATCATCGCAGCTCTTGAGTCCGACCCGCCGTACGGCGCGCGAGTCCGCTTTCACGAGACTGACGCTGCGCCGGGTTGGAATGCTCCGGCAACTGCGCCATGGCTTGAGGTGGGCCTTGATGCAGCGTCCAATGCCTCGTTTGGTCAACCAGCGCGCAGTTTCGGTGAAGGTGGCTCGATCCCATTCATGGGCATGCTCGGTGAGAAGTTCCCCGAGGCGCAGTTCGTCATCACCGGGGTGCTCGGTCCGGATGCGAACGCGCATGGCCCGAATGAATATCTGCACGTGCCGACTGCTCGCAAGCTCACGATGGCCGTTGCCCACCTGCTCAACGCGCACGCGACTCGCTGACCGGCAGCCGGGCCCGGGCCGGTCAGCGGCTGGTATCGGTATCGTCAGCCCATGACTCGTACCTCACGCCACGTCAATCTTGCTTCCCGCCCCCATGGCGCGCCCGTTGCCGAGAACTTTGAAGTGGTCGAAGTCGAGGTTCGTGAGCCGCAGGACGGCGAGATCGTCGTCGCTAATCGGTTCATGTCGGTCGACCCCTATATGCGGGGCCGGATGAATGACGTGAAGTCGTACGTTCCGCCGTTCCAGATCGGCCAGCCGCTTGACGGTGGAGCCGTCGGCGAAGTCATCGAGTCGAACTCACCCGACATCGCCGTTGGCGATCACGTCGTCCACGGCCTCGGTTGGCGCGAGATTGCCGTGATGCCTGCATCACAGACTCAACCCGCTGCGCAGGTCGACGGGGTCTCGCTCTCGGCGAACCTCGGTGTGCTCGGGATGCCGGGCATGACCGCCTACGCGGGGCTCCTCGACGTCGCATCGTTTCAGGAGGGTGAAGCCGTGTTTGTGTCGGGCGCAGCCGGTGCTGTCGGTTCACTGGTTGGCCAGCTCGCCAAGTTGAAGGGTGCATCACACGTCGTCGGCTCTGCCGGGTCGGACGAGAAGGTCGCCTGGCTCACCGATGAGCTTGGGTATGACGCAGCGTTCAACTACAAGTCGGGCCCGGTCGCCAAGCAGCTCTTCGCTGCAGCGCCCGACGGCATCGACGTCTACTTTGACAATGTCGGCGGCGACCACCTCGAGGCGGCAATCCACGCACTCAAGATGCATGGTCGAGTTGCCATGTGTGGTGCGATCTCGATGTACAACAACACCGAACCGGCGCCCGGTCCGAGCAACTTGACGCTCTTGATCGGCAAACGTCTGAACATCCGCGGTTTCATCGTCAGCGACCACGGCGAGATGCGCGCGGACTTCATCCGTGAAGTCGGCGGATGGCTGGCCGACGGCACGATCAAGTCCGAAGAGACCGTGATGCACGGCATCGAGAATGCCGGAGCGGCGTTCATCGGTCTGCTCGCCGGGGCGAACACGGGCAAGATGGTCGTCGAATTTTGAGTTTCTTGGTTAGTGCTTGAACACTTCGGTCGCGAGGTCGATGCCGCGTGTGTCGCCGAGTAGTCCTTCGTCCATTCGATTCATCACGTAGGCGAAGGTGATCTTGCGATCGATGTCGACGATGATCGATGAGCCACCCCAACCGCCCCAGTAGGCGTAGTTGCCTTCGGGGAGGTGCGGGACGGCGATGGAGTGCAGGGCGTAACCCATCCCGAAGCGCACCGGAAGGCCGAGGACCTGGTCGACGCCGTTGGCCTGCTCTTCGAAAATCATCTTGATCGTGTCGGGCGACAACAATTCGACTCCGTCGACGGTTCCGCCGTTGGCAACGATCGCTTGGATACGCGCGACCGAGCGAGCGTTGCCGTGGCCGTTTGCCGCGCCGATCGTTGCCTGGCGCCACTCTGGCGTCCACGACTCGGTGGCATCCGGTGCGGGGCCGGTGAAGGTCTTGATCAGCACGCTGTCAGGATCCATCGTTGCCATATCGATTGCGAGCGCCGGCGGAGGGATCACGTTGGACACTCGATCGAACTCGCTGGGGTCGAGCCCGATGTGGAAGTCGGCGTCGAGCGGTCCGGCGATCTCCTCGGCGAAGAACTGGCCGAGCATTCGACCATCGATTCGGCGGATGACCTCACCGAGCAGGTGGCCCTGGTTGAGCGCGTGGTAGCCGGAGCCTTCGCCTGGCGTCCACCATGGTGCCTGGGCGGCGAGCATCGCCGTCGACTTCTCCCAGTCGTAGATGTCCTCGACCGCCACGGGTTGCTCCCAGGCACTCACCCCCGAGGTGTGACCCATCAGATGGCGGACCTCAATGTCGGCCTTGCCGTTCTGGGCAAACTCGGGCCAGTACGTCGAGACCTTCTCGTGGTAATCGAGCAACCCCCGCTCAGCGAGCACGAGTGTCGACAGGAACGTCATTGTCTTGGTCGTCGACCACACATTGGTGATCGTGTCGCGACCCCACGGCGTGGTCTGGGCCTCATCGGCCCAACCGCCCCAAATATCGACGACGGTCTCGCCCTCGACGGTGACCGACACCGACGCACCGACGTCCTTGCCGCTGTCGAGCGTCTCGCTCAGCAAGTCACCGAGCCGCGCATATTCAGAGGTCGACGTTCCAGAGATCTTGGCCATGCCGAAGTCTCGCCAGTGGCTCAGGTCAAGGACGAGTCAGCCAGCGGCATTGGAATCTGGAACGGGCGTGGACGAGCGAGGCTGAGACGAGTTGGTGCCTGGCACCAAGTCGTCTCAGCGCATCCAGGCGGGGCGGGTCGTCTCGAAGCTGGTGATCTCGTCGACGTGGGTCATCGTCAAGGCGATGTCGTCAAGGCCGTTGAGGAACCGGTGCTGAGTAGCGTCATCCATCGGAAATCGTTCGTCGATGTTTGCAGCGGGCACTTCGACCTTGCGTTGCTCCATGTCGACGACGATCGACGTCTGGGGGTCGTGCTCGATGGCGGCCCAGATCGCCTCGACGACTACTTCAGGAACCACGACCGGCACGAGGCCGTTCTTCGTGCAGTTGTTGCGAAAGATGTCTGAGAAGCTCGGCGCAATCACAGCGTCGAAGCCGTACTGCTGGATGGCCCACACCGCATGTTCCCGTGAAGAGCCGACGCCGAAGGCGGGGCCCGCGACCAGGATGTTGGCGCCGGCATAACGCTCGTCGTTGAGGACGAAGTCCTGCTGATCGCGCCACGCAGAGAACAGGCCCTTCTCGAAGCCGGTGCGTTCGACCTGCTTCAACCACACGGCGGGGATGATCTGGTCGGTGTCGACGTCGGACCGCTTCAATGGCACACCGGTTCCGGTGATGACCTGCACAGCCTTCATGACGTTGCCTCCAGATCGCCAGGCGTACAGAATGTGCCCTTGACCGCCGTTGCCGCAGCGACGGCCGGCGAGACGAGATGAGTTCGACCACCGGGGCCTTGGCGGCCCTCGAAGTTGCGGTTGCTGGTCGAGGCGGCGCGCTCCTTGGGGGCGAGCTTGTCGGGGTTCATCGCGAGACACATCGAGCACCCGGGTTCGCGCCAGTCGGCGCCAGCAGCAGTGAAGATCTTGTCGAGGCCTTCTTCGATCGCCTGGTCTTTGACCTTGTGGCTGCCCGGAACGATCATCACGCGCGGCACGGTGACCTGGCGGCCTTCCATCACCGCGGCGGCAGCCCGGAGGTCTTCGATCCGGCTGTTGGTGCACGAACCGATGAACACCGTGTCGACGCTGACGTCGCGCATGCTTTGGCCGGCTTCGAGGCCCATGTAGTCGAGCGCTCGCTGCACGGTTTCCTGGGCGGTCTCGCTGTCGAAATCGCTTGGTGAAGGAATCGGTGTGTCGATGGACGCGACCTGGCCGGGGTTGGTGCCCCACGAGACGTGCGGAGCGATCTGCGCGGCATCGAGCACGACTTCCTTGTCCCACACGGCGTCATCATCGGTGTACAGGGTCTTCCAGTCGGCAACGGCTGCATCCCAGTTGGCGCCCTGCGGTGCCTGTGCGCGGCCCTCGAGGTAGTCGAACGTGGTCTGGTCAGGAGCGATGAGACCGGCCTTGGCGCCGGCCTCGATCGACATGTTGCAGACGGTCATGCGGCCTTCCATCGAGAGTGCCTGAATGGCCGATCCGCGGTACTCGATGATGTGGCCGATGCCGCCGCTGGTGCCGATCTCGCCGAGGATCGCGAGGATCACGTCCTTTGCCGTGACGCCGGGCTGGAGTTCACCATCGACGGTGACCGACATCCACTTTGGGCGACTTTGGGGGAGTGTCTGCGTCGCAAGCACGTGTTCGACCTCGCTGGTGCCGATGCCGAAGGCGATGGAACCGAACGCACCGTGCGTTGCGGTGTGGGAGTCGCCGCACACGATGGTCATGCCCGGCATGGTCCGACCTTGCTCGGGTCCGATGACATGGACGATGCCCTGGTTGGGGTCGCCCATGGGGAAGTTCGTGATGCCGAACTCGGCGGTGTTGACTCGCAACGTGTCGATCTGCTTGGCGGAGATCGGGTCAGCGATCGGTTGGTCGATGTTCTCGGTCGGGACGTTGTGGTCCTCGGTCGCAATCGTGAGGTCGGGTCGGCGCACGCCTCGACCGCTCAGCCGGAGGCCGTCGAACGCTTGCGGGCTGGTGACTTCGTGGACGAGGTGGAGGTCGATGTAGAGCAGTTCCGGCTCACCCTCGGTGGAGTGGACCAGATGGCGGTCCCACACTTTTTCTGGCAAGGTCTTCCCCATTGCAAACTCCTGTTGATCCTCGATGGTTGCAGGATCCCACATTGTGAGATACTGTTCTTGAGATATGGACAGGGTATCGGAAAATGCTGCGCCCGTGCCAGTGACTGGCGTCGGTGTGCTCGACAAGGCGATGGTCGTGATGCGAGCTGTCTCCGATGCGCCGTGTGGTCTCGCCCAGCTGCAGGCCTCGACCGGCCTCCCCCGGGCCACGGCACACCGTCTGGCGAGTGCCCTGGAAGCGCACGGCCTGCTCCGGCGTGACGCTGCTGGCCGCTTCGAACTCGGTCATGGTCTGGTCGCCCTCGGACAGTTGTCGGCCGATCGTTTTCCGCTCGTCGACGTTGCTCGACCGGTCGCTACTGCGCTGCGCGATGCAACTGGTGAGGCCGTTCAGGTGTTCGTGCGGGAGGGCAACCAGCGACGTTGTGTGTTGTCACTCGAATCAGCGCATGGTTTGCGGTGGATTGTTCCCGAGGGATCCTTGCTGCCGATTGAGGTCGGCTCGTCCGGCCGGTTGCTCGAAGGGGAGCGGGCCCGCAATGGCTGGATGCAGAGCGTCGGTGAGCGCGAGGCCGGCGTTGCCTCCGTGAGCGCTCCGATTCACACCGCCGACGGCGCCATCATCGGTGCACTGTCGGTGAGCGGGCCGGTCGAGCGTCTCACCAAGCAGCCTGGCAAACGCTTCGGAGCCATGGTCGTGGCCGCGGCGAGCGAGATCCGGCTGTAGCGCTCCGTCAAGCTGCAGGCGCTGCGTTGCGGAATTCGCGCCACAGCCACCAGAGCAGCGGAAGCTGCATCGGGAGGCGGACCCAGTTGGCCGGGCCAGCTGCAGTACCAACGCTCCGGGTGAATCGGCCGTCGACCAGTTTTGGCTCGACCTTGTTGACCGCAGCATCGATGTTCGCCGGGAACACGGCGATCGTGAGCACGACCAATCCGAGTGCGGAGATTTTCCGTGTCGTGGTGTTGAACATGCCGAGCCCAAGCAGCAGCTCGGCGGCTCCGCTTGCCCGGTTGGCCAACGCGGCGCCCGGAAACCAGTCAGGCACGATCGCCTCGAAGAAGTCGGGCTTCGCGAAGTGGGCGACGCCGGCACCTGCGAAGACGATGCCGGCTGCAATTGCCGACGGTGGGGCGGGGTTCATCTTCATGAGCGCAGTCTGCCGGGAACGAGCGGGCAGCAGGGCGCGGCGAGGCGCGGTGAGGCGCGGCCCGCAATCCCAACCCCCTTCGAACCGGTGAACTGATCACGTGGCCGGTCGGGCGGCCTACGCTGGGCCTCGTGACCGACACCGCAACGAATGTGGAACTGCTTCCCTCCGACTGGCGTGAGCAGGTGCTGCAGCTCGCCGAGGAAAAAGACGCCGTCATTCTGGCGCACAACTATCAGCTGCCCGAGATTCAAGACATCGCGCATCACACCGGCGATTCGCTCGGCTTGAGTCGTGTGGCCGCCGAAGTCGAAGCATCGAAGATCGTGTTTTGCGGCGTCCACTTCATGGCCGAGTCCGCCAAGATCCTCAGCATGGACAAGACGGTCCTCATTCCCGACGAACGTGCCGGATGCAGCCTCGCCGAGACAATCACCGCCGACCAGCTCAGAGCCTGGAAGGCAGAACATCCCGGTGCCGTCGTTGTCAGCTACGTCAACACCACCGCGGCGGTGAAAGCCGAGACCGACATCTGCTGCACGTCGTCGAACGCCGTCGATGTCGTCAACTCGATCCCCGCCGACACCCCGGTGTTGTTCGGGCCCGATCAATTCCTCGGCGCCCACGTCCAGCGCATCACCGGCCGCGAGAACATGCACATTTGGATGGGCGAGTGCCATGTGCACGCCGGCATCAACGGCGCCGATCTGAAGGAACGCGTCGAGGCCGAACCCGATGCCGAACTGTTTGTACACCCCGAGTGCGGCTGCGCCACCAGCGCCCTCTACCTCGTGGGGGCCGGCGTTGTGCCTGAGGAAAGGACCAAGATCCTGTCCACCGGCGGGATGATCACCGCTGCCCGCGAGACCACCGCAAGCAAGGTCCTCGTCGCCACCGAGACCGGCATGATCCACCAACTCCAGAAGGCGGCACCTCACGTCGAGTTCGAAGCGGTCAACCGCGCAGCGGTGTGCAAGTACATGAAGATGATCACCCCTGCCAAGCTCCTCAACTGCCTGCGGACCCTGACCGATGAGGTCACGGTCGATCCCGACATCGCCGATCAAGCGCGCATGTCGGTCGAGCGGATGATCGCCATCGGCACAACGTCGCCGACCGCCGAATAGATCGCGAACATCATCTGATGCTGCCTCGCCGACTTGCCGCGCCCGCCTCGACATGGGAACGCGATGTTGACGTCGTGGTGCTCGGTTCGGGAGCCGCCGGATTGTCGGCGGCGCTCGCGTGCCGCCCGGTGCGCAGCGTGCTCGTCGTGACCAAAGACGTGCTGTCAGCTGGATCGACACAATGGGCCCAAGGTGGCTTGGCCGGTGTACTCCACCCGTCGGACACGATCGAGAATCACGTCCGAGACACGCTCGCCGCAGGCGCGGGTCTCTGCGACGAGGCTGTCGTGCGCGAACTCGTCACCGAAGCACCGAAGTCGATCCGCTACCTGATGCGGCTCGGTGCAGCGTTCGACCCCGAGCACGGTGGCACCGATATTGCGCTGACCCGTGAAGGTGGGCACAGTCACAATCGAATCGTGCACTCAGGCGGAGACCAGTCGGGCGCCGAGGTTCAACGCACACTCGACGAGTCCGCGCTCGGTGCAGGCGTCGATGTGATGGCCCGAGCGTTTGCCCTCGACCTGGTGATGGGCACGGCAGCTGACGGACAGCGCCAAGTCGTCGGCGTCCGAATTGGTCAAACGAACGAGAGTGGAGCGCTGGTATCGGTCGGAACGATCACAGCCCGAGCGGTGGTGATGGCCTGCGGCGGGTACGGCCAAGTGTTTGCCTCCACGTCGAACCCCCCAGCGGTGACCGGCGACGGCGTGGCGATGGCCCTCCGGGCAGGCCTGCCGGTGACCGACATCGAGTTCATCCAGTTTCACCCGACAGTGATGTGGCGTGGCGCAGATGCCACCGGACAGCAGGCATTGGTGTCCGAGGCAGTTCGAGGGGAGGGGGCGATCCTCTATGACGCCGCAGGTGAACGGATTATGGAGGGAGTGCACCCCCAAGAAGATCTCGCGCCGCGTGACGTCGTCGCTGCAGCGATCAGCCGGCGCATGGCCGAGGCCGCGGCCGGTGTCGACGATCACGTTTACCTCGACGCCACCCATCTGGGCGAGCGCTTCTACGAGCGGTTCCCGTCAATCACCGCCGCATGCCGTGAGATTGGGCTCGACCCGGCGACCGATCGCATCCCTGTCGCACCGGCCGCGCACTACGCGTGCGGCGGTCTCCGCGCCGGCCTTGACGGTGGCACGGCATTGCGTGGCCTCTACGCCGCGGGCGAGGTCACCGCCACTGGCGTCCACGGCGCCAACCGGCTGGCGTCGAACAGCTTGACCGAGTCGATCGTCGCCGGGACCAGAGTCGGCCGCGATCTCGCTTGGGAACTGCCTGACGCTGTGCGGCCCGACCCCGACATTCAGGCCGCTGCGAACGACCCGATGGCGGCTCCGTTACTGCACCCATCCTGGCTGCGCGAAGTTCGCTCGGTGATGTCCCGTCACGTTGGCGTGTTGCGCAGCGCCGAGTCGCTGGCGTCAGCGGCGGGCGCGCTCGGATCGATTGCTCACACTCTCGGCACCGGCAACGACACAGCAGAGCCCTCGCGGCGTTCATGGGAGGGCACCAACCTGCTGACCATCGCCACAGCAATCGTGGCCGCCGCACAGGCCCGCACCGAGAGCCGCGGCTGCCATCGTCGCACCGACTTCCCCGAGCGACGCGACGTGTGGCGCACGCATCTCGACGTGGCGCTCGACGCGACCGGCACCATCGACGTCACGGGAACCCCCCGGGGTTCCTGACCGGTTCCTGACCCGTCGTACACTGCCGCGATGTTCGTCTTCCATCCGCTGTCGGAAACCACGCGACGACACCTACTCGACGCCGGACTCGATCCCGATGCGCTGTCAGGCTTGATCCGCCACGCGATCGCCGAGGATTTGATGGGCGGCATCGACGTGACCTCGACCGCCACGATTCCGGCCGAGCAGCGCAGCATTGCGACCTTCGGGGCACGCGAGGCCGGTGTTGTGGCGGGCTTGCCTGTCGTCGCTGCGGTGGTCGAGACCGTCTGCGGGGACACGGCAAGTGAACTCAAGTACCTCGTCCGCGATGCATCGCGAGTCGAGCCTGGCACGAAGGTGGTCGCAGTCACAGCGCCGACACGGCTCATGCTCACTGCGGAACGAACCGCGCTCAACTTGCTCTGTCACCTTTCCGGCGTGGCGTCGCTGACCCGGAAGTGGGCAGATGCACTCGAGGGCACCTCGGCCTCAGTTCGCGACACCCGCAAGACCACTCCCGGATTGCGAGCGCTCGAGAAGTACGCGGTGCGCTGTGGCGGGGGTGTGAATCATCGCATGGGTTTGTCGGACATGGCCCTGGTCAAGGACAACCATGTCGCCGCCGCGGGTGGGGTCGTCGAGGCGTACACGCGCGTCAAAGCCCTGGAAGCGAGCATCCCCGTTCAGATCGAGGTCGACTCGGTCGACGTCATGCGCCTTGCCATCGACGCAGGAGCCGACGATGTGCTGATCGACAACTTCACACCGGATCAGATGCGCGAAGCCGTGCGTGTCCGCAATGAGATGAACCCAAATGTTCGGCTCGAAGCGAGTGGCGGTCTCACCGTTGACACCGCTCGACAGGTCGCTGAGACCGGCGTCAATCTCATCGCCGTCGGTGAGCTGACGCATTCGGCTCGCGTGCTCGATTTCGGCCTCGACCTGCAAGAAGTCCTCTGAAATCTGCACACCGGGAGGGTGAACGAATCGTTGGCAGTCGCGCCAGTAGCGTGCCAGCCATGCGTCGGACGATTCCCATTCTTGTCATCCTCTCCCTGCTCGGTGCCGCGTGTGCCGGCTCGGATTCCGAAGCCGCTCCGGATACCGCAGTCGAAGACTCAGTCGACGATGTCGTCGACTCATCAGCGGTTGCCGACGAGGCCGTCACCGATGACGCCATCGAGTCGGCTCCCGTGCCGACGAGCCCCGATAAGCCGACCGACATCGCCTTTCCCGGAGAGGCGCCAACGAAGCTCAAGGTCACCGTGTTGACCGAAGGCGACGGGCCCGAGTCAGAACTTGGTGACACCGTCATCGTCGACTACATCGGTGTGCGCAGCCTCGATGGCGAGGAATTCGACAACAGCTACGACCGAGGAACGCCCTTCGCCGTCGGCCCGCTCGGCAACGCACAGGTCATCGCCGGGTGGAACGACGGACTCATCGGTGTGCAAGCCGGTGCACAACTTCAACTCGACATCCCGAGCGACCTGGCCTACGGCGAGGCAGCGCGGAGTGAGGTCATCCGTGAGAACGAACCACTGACGTTCGTGATCGATGTCCGGTCCATTATCAAGCAGCCCGATCCTGCTGATGCACCGACCGAGTCCGGCGTGGAGGCATCCGAAGGTGCCACTGAACTGTCCTTCGAAGATCTCATCGAAGGCGACGGCGCGGTACTCGAAGAAGGGCAGACCGCGGTGTTCCATCTCGTTCTCTTCCGAGCGGACAATGGTGCCCAACTCGACAGCACCTGGACAGACGAGCCGATTCAGATTCCGATGGACCCGACCGGATTCCCGGCACTGGTCCAGGGCATGCCAGGCATGAATGTCGGTGGCCGTCGAGCGATCACCGCCCCGCCGTCACTCGCCTTCGGCGACGAGGGCAACCCGACGATCGGACTGCCGGCCGACACCGATGTTGTGATCGTCGTCGACCTCCTCGGGGCCTACTGACACGCTCACACTGACTGAGCGTCAGGCCACGCGTTCGCCGGCTTGAAACACACGCTCGACTCGGGGATGCAGATCGCTGACGTCGAGGTCGGTGCCACTGAACATGACGGCGTCGGCGAGCTTGCCGACTTCGAGCGTGCCAAGGTCGCGATCCACTCCCATCAGCTCGGCGGCGACCCGCGTCGACGACTCGAAGACGGCAGTTGGTGACATCCCGAGTTCGGCCATCGCCCTGAGTTCGCGCAGGTTCTGGCCGTGCGGGGTGACGCCAGAATCGGTCCCCATCGCGATGTTGACGCCCGCGTCGATGGCCTTGCGGATCGACTCGTGATGGACGTCGATCACAGCACGGCACTTGTCGAGAATGACGGCGGGAAGCTCGACGCCGCGGTCCGCTGCCTCGAGCACGCCGAGCGGTGCGATCAGAGTGGGGACGAGATACGTGCCGGCATCGAGCATCATCTGAATCGCCTCGTCATCGAGATAGATCCCGTGCTCGATAGATCGAATCCCGGCTCGAATGGCGTTCTTGATCCCATCGGTCGCCTGAGCGTGAGCCATCACGAAACGACCTGCAGCCGTGGCCTCCGCAACAAGCACATCGAGTTCGTCCGCCATGAAGTGCGCATGCTGAGGATCGTCTCGCGTCGAGATCACACCGCCCGATGTGCACACCTTGATCACGTCAGCGCCCGCTCTGATCAGTTCGCGGACCTTCTTGCGCATCTCCTCGGGCCCGTCGACGATGTTGTGCGGCCGACCCGGATGCTCATCCATCATCCCCGGCATGTGTGCTCCGCACACCTCCCATCCATCGCCGTGGCCCCCGGTCTGGCTGAGGATGGTGATCGACAACTGCATCCGCGGTCCGGCGATCAAGCCGTGTTCCTGCGCTTCCTTCACGCCGAGGTCGG